>JAFGCU010000055.1 GCA_016932475.1 Anaerolineales bacterium | reverse complement strand
TGAGGAATATCGCACCGAGAAGGCGCCCCCATGCCGCCTCCATTAATCCGATTTCCATTCCCAATTGAGGAATATTCTCTTCGGTCTCCCCCAAACGTCACTTCCCCCCATCCTTTCAGGATGGGGGGATTGGAACCAGCTGATGAAACGGAGGCACCCAGGGGGGAGGGTTATTTAGCCCTTTTACAGAGTGAATTACCGTCGTCAGAAACGGCGGCTTGAGGAATATCGCACCGAGAAGACGCCCCCATGCCGCCTCCTAATCCGATTTCCATTCCCAATTGAGGAATATTCTCTTCGGCCTCCCTCCCCCTAACGTCACTTCCCCCCATCCTTTCAGGATGGGGGGATTAGAACCAACCGATGAAACGGAGGCACCCAGGGGGGAGGGTTATTTAGCCCGTTTACAGAAGGAAGAACCATCCGTCTTCGTTTCACACTTTTTTTTACCGGGACGAAATTACCTACTACCGCGGCAGAACCTTTTCAGGGTACTCACTGTCATAGGCAGTGGTCTTGAAAGGCAATAAAAACCGATGCGCAGCGGGAAGGTTGATGATTTGCCGGCAAGGCGCGCAAGGAACCCCCTGCGGCAGTCCGCTGCGATTATGGATTTTCAACTTTTTTGTACAACATCCGGCTTTCACCGGCCGTGAGCACCAGGGTCTTCCCGTCAAACCCGAATTCCAAGATCGTCCTGCAATCCTTCGCGCCGGAATTTGCGCAATCCGGTTCACCGTACTTCAATGTCAAACGGTTTCCGGAAACCTGATACTCGCCCGAGCCCTTGCCGATCCCATGAAAATATTCCACAAAGGTCCTGTCCGCGCCGAACGCAATCTCGTAATACCCCTTCTCGCAGCTTTGCCACCGGCCGACCAGGTTCAACCAGGTGTGATTATCGATATCCTCGGTCAGCGTGGAAAGATTATCGACGATCCCGACGGAAAGGATGCCGACGACCAGGAGGATTGCCGCGATGAGCGGTGTCTTCTTCATGCCATTCGCTTGTGTCGGCCGGCGGGCTTGTACTGCCGTTGCGGGCGGCATCCCCACGAAGAATTTTACCGGCGGCGCCGTCGAAGGCCGGCGGTTCACATCCGCCTCCGCCCAACACGCCGCTTCCCGTTTATGGATTCCCCGTGTTCCCCAAGCGGGGACGGCGCCCCCGGCGGGAGGCCCGCCCTGAAATTAATGCACGGGTTTGACGCTGCCGCCGGTCATTTTTACCAGGCTGGCGGGGCTGAGTTTAAAAACCGCGTGGGGGGATCCGGCCGCGGCCCAGATTTCCTCCAGCTTCGTCAGGTCTTCATCGATGATCGTGAGGATCGGTTCGGCGTGGCCGATCGGAGGCACTCCGCCGACCGCATAACCGGTCGCCCGGCGGACAAAATCGGGATCGGCTTTTTTCACCGCTTCGCCGATCAGGGTTTGGATTTTCTCCTCATCGACCCGGTGGATCCCGCTGGCGATGACCATCACCGGCCGGCCGGTGGATGCGGCCCGGAAGATGATGGATTTGGCGATCTGCCCGATCGAGCACCCGATCGCGGAAGCCGCCTCGGCCGAAGTCCGCGTGGAGGCCGGAAGTTCCACCACTTCCCCCTCCGCCCCCAAAGCGGTCAGGGCATCCTGAAATTTTTTCGCGCCGGGACTCAATGCTTCGGCCATTGTTTTCCTCCACCCGCGAACGGATTGCGCTTCGCGGCGCGCGGGTCCGTCGCCCGGCTCGCGGCGGCAGACCGGTTTCCATATGCATTTTTACGGATACAGGCCGGTGAATATCAGAATGAATCCGATCGTATCCACAAACCCGTGCGCGATGACGGGCAGCCATAAATTCCTCTTGGAGAAGATGAAGATCAACGCCATCGTCAATCCAAAGAAGAAATTTTCGATTACCCCGCCGATACCCTGATACCCGTGCCCCGCCGCGAACAGGGCGGCGCACACCAAGACGCCGATCCCGGATCCGATCCATCGGTTGCCAAACAAATCCGAAAAATGCCTGAACAGGTAACTCCGGTATGCAATTTCCTCGCCGAAGGCCGCGAACGTCCAGCTTATCAGCAG
Source organism: Anaerolineales bacterium (assembly GCA_016932475.1). Lineage (GTDB taxonomy): Bacteria > Chloroflexota > Anaerolineae > Anaerolineales > RBG-16-64-43 > JAFGKK01. Next base: position 23,459 of record JAFGCU010000055.1, on the reverse strand, counting down.
GGCGATCGCCAAATTCGCCCAATCGGCCTTCAGGGCGGTGATTTCCGACAAATCGATCCTGCTGCCCGTAACAGACTGTATCAGCGGGACGAAGAGGAACAGGGAGGCGGCCTGGTACGGGATTGCGATCAGCAACCCGCCGCCGGAGTGGATGCGATGTTGTTAATTTTTACGAATCCCAGATCCTCCCATGAGATTTTCCGCGTGTATAGTCTCAATGCGCAGAAGAAGAGAATGGCGAAGGTCAGTACCGCCGGCCGGATCCGGCGCTATTCTATGCCCAGGTAGGCTTTGCGCACCGTTTCGTTGTTTTTCAGATTCGCCGCCGTATCCTTAAGGACAATCTCGCCGGTTTGGATCACATACCCGCGGTGGGCGATCGAAAGCGCCATCAGCGCGTTCTGTTCCACCAGCAGGATGGTCGTGCCTTTCCGGTTGATGGTCTGGATCACGTCGAAGATCGCGTCCACCAGGAGCGGGGCCAGCCCCATCGAGGGCTCGTCCATCAAGAGCAGGCGCGGCTGCGCCATGAGCGCCCGTCCGGTTGCGAGCATCTGTTGCTCGCCGCCCGAGAGGGTTCCGGCCACCTGGCGGGTGCGCTCCTTGAGGCGCGGGAAGATCCCGTACACGTGCTCCAGATCCTCCTGGATCCCGCGCCGATCGCGGCGGATGTACGCGCCGAGGTCCAGGTTTTCCGCCACCGTCAGACGGGCGAAAATCCCGCGCCCTTCCGGCACCATGGCCACGCCCTTTTCCACGATCTGGTGGGGTTTGTACGCGACCAGGTCCTCGCCGTGGAGGAGGATGGAGCCCCGGCGGGGCTTCTGCAGGCCGCAGATCGAACGCAGGGTGGTGGTCTTGCCGGCGCCGTTCGAGCCGATCAGCGTGACGATCTCGCCTTCCTCCACCGTCAGCGAGACTCCCTTGAGCGCATGGATGTTCCCGTAATAGGTATGGATGTCGTGGATGTCTAGCATGGGCATGGGATCCTCGCGCTCACTCGAGTTGCCGGACGACGGGTTTAATTCCGGAGGCGGCGCCGCTTCCGAGGTAGGCTTCGATCACGCGCGGATTGCCCTGGATCTCCGCCGGGGTGCCCTCGGCGATCTTGGCGCCGTAATCCAGGACCGCGATCCGTTCGCTGATCCCCATCACCACCCGCATGTCGTGCTCGATCAGCAGGATCGTGATGCCGAGTTCATCCCGCAGGCGGCGGATGAACAGGGTCATCTCGTGGGTTTCGTTCGGATTCATTCCGGCGGTCGGCTCGTCGAGGAGCAGCATGGTCGGCTGGCTGGCCAGCGCCCGGGCGATCTCGAGCCTCCGCTGCGCGCCGTACGGCAGGTTGCGGGCCTGCTGGTCTCCCAGGCCGGCCAACCCGACAAAATTGAGCAGCTGGCGCGCCTTTTCCACGGCGGCCTTCTCTTCGCGCACGACGCGCGGCGTGAGCAGGATCGCCTCGAACCAGTTGGCGCGCATGCGCGAGTGCTCGCCCACCAGGATGTTCTCTATCGCGCTCATGTTTGCGAACAGGCGGATGTTCTGATACGTCCGCGAGATTCCCAGGGCGGTCACCTGGTCCGGCGGCAGTCCGGTCATCGGTTTTTCGAAGAAGAGGATTTCCCCCGAATCCGGTTCGTAAAAACCGGTGATGCAGTTGTAGAACGTCGTCTTGCCGGATCCGTTCGGGCCGATGACGCTGAAGATGCTGTGCTCCCGGATCGCGAGGTCCACCACGTTGACCGCGGTGAGGCCGCCGAAGGTTTTAACGAGGCCGCGGGTTTCGAGGGCGACGGTCATTTGCCCCTCCCTTCTTCGGCGGTTTCCGCCAATCCGGCATCTTTGTCGATTTCCATCTTGCGGCGCGACGACGGGATCAGCCCGGCCGGCCGCCACAGCATCATCACCACCAAGAGCGCCCCGAACACCATCACGCGGTAATCCTCCAGCTGGCGCAGCATCTCCGGCAGCCCCTTGAGGACCAGGGCGCCCGCGATCACGCCCGGGATCGAGCCCATCCCGCCGACGATCACCACGGCCACCACGTTGATCGATACCATCAGGTTGAAATCCTCCGGCCCGGTGAACTGGTTGCGGGAGGCGAACAGCGCGCCGCCCAGGCCCGCAAACGCCGCGCCGATCGCGAAGGCGAGCAGCTTCTGGGTGAGGGTGTTGATGCCCATCGCCCGCGAGACCGTCTCGTCCTCGCGCATCGCCTCCCAGGCGCGCCCGACCCGCGAGTTCTGCAGGCGGTTGGTGACGAAGATCACCAGCAGCACCGAGAGGAAGATCAGGTACACAAAAGCGATCCCGCTATTCACATTCAGTCCGAAGAAGTCGGGCCCGGCGACCGCGGGCACGCCGCGCGGCCCTCCGGTGAAGTCGCTCAGATCGTCGCTTTTGCTGAGGATCCGGATGATCTCGCCGAACCCGAGCGTCACGATCGCCAGGTAATCCCCGCGCATGCGCAGGACGGGCGCGCCCAGCAGGATCCCGGTCACGGCCGCGAGCAGGATGCCGATCGGGATGACCAGCCAGAAATTCCACATCAGGTTGTGCGGCGTGGGCGCGGTCAGGAGCGCCATGGCATAAGCGCCGATGGCGAAGAAGGCGACATAGCCGAGGTCGAGCAGGCCGGCCAGGCCGACGACGATGTTCAGCCCGAGCCCGAGCAATACGTAGATCCCGACCGTGCCGATGGTGTAATTCCAATACTGTCCCGCGAAGAGCGGCAGGAGCAGGATCCCCAGCAGGAGAATCCCATAGACGGCGTATTTTACAGCGGGGCTCCTGCGCAACGATTGGACCCATGGCAGGACCTCCACTTTTTCCCGCGCCCAGGTCCGAATGGCCTCCCGGGGCCGCCGCCCGCCCCGGCCCAATCCGCGGGTGGCCAATCCCCCAAGCGCCCCGGCGGCGGTCAGGAAGAGCAGGTAGAACGCTCCGGCGCCGGGAGGCGGGAAGCCGAGCATGGCTTGCTTGACGGCTGCGGGCAGAAGTTCCGCGAGGTACTTGCTCATCATCACGCCCCGCTCGTTGAGCGTTCCGACCAATGCCATGACCAGGCCCGTCAGCAATCCCTGCACGAAGCCGGCGATTCCGCCTCCCAGCACCGCCGCCCCGTACGGATCGCCCGCCACGTCCTTCTCCCGGGACGCTCCGCTCGCGCCCGCCCACAGGCCGATCAGGCCCACGAAGATCACGGTATTGAGCATCGGGGGAGCCCATCCAAATAGCGGGGGTGCGGATTCGTTGTTAAGCAGGTCTGCCAGGATGTTGGCCGCCGTTCCGGTGAACCCGACCAGGAAGAGGAAGACGGTGATAATGCCGAAAACGATTCCGGTCCGCAGGGAATTCCGGATCATGTTTTTCATCACACCTTCTCCTCGGTGAGCGCCTCGCCCACAATGCCGGTGGGACGGAAGATCAGCACCAGGACGAGGATGCCGAAGGCGATCACATCCTTCAATTGGAAGCTGATCCCGAGCACGGCCGGCCCGAGGCTCTCCACCAATCCGAGGAACAGGCCGCCCAGCATCGCGCCCGGCACGCTGCCGATCCCGCCCAGCACGGCGGCGGTGAAGGCCTTGATCCCCGGGATAAAACCGACAAAGTGATAAACCAAACCGAGGTGGAGGCCCCACATCACTCCCGCCGCGCCAGCCAGGGCGCCCGAGATGATGAAGGTCTGGCTGATCACACCGTCCACATCGATCCCCATCAGCGCCGCGACCTGCTTGTTCTCCGACACTGCCCGCATCGCGCGGCCCAGGCGGGTGCGCATCACCAGCATGTACAGGGCCACCATGAGGAGCAGGGAAAGGATCACGGTCAGAGCGCCGGTGTATGGGAGGATGACCTTGGCGCCGTTTATCACGAGAGTCCAGCCCTCGCCGCGGGTGAGCACGGCCGGGTTGGCGTAATCCCGGCGCTGCGCGCCGAACAGCAGCTGGGCCGCGTTCTCGAGGAAGATCGAGGCGCCGATCGCGGAGATCAGCGGCACCAGCCGCGGCGCGCCGCGCAACGGCCGGTAGGCGATTTTTTCCAGGAAGTAGCCGCTCAGCGCGGCGATCGCGACTCCGGCAAGAAAGGCCGCAAGGACCGCCGCAAACGGATAGGCATCGGAAAAGTTGGACCCGCCGGCCGGAATGCTCTTGGCGGCTTCGAGCGTGAAGTATCCGCCGAAGGCGCCGATCATCATAATGTCGCCGTGGGCGAAGTTGATCATCCGCAGGATCCCGTACACCAGCGTGTAGCCGATCGCGATCAGCGCGTACACGCTGCCGAGGATCAATCCGGCGATCATGAACCGCGCCCAGGTTTCCGTGCCGTAGGTGGGGGATCCGATCAGGACCGTGTACAGCCGATACAGCAGGTATCCGGCGCAACCGATGCCGGTCACAGCCTGGATGATCTGGTAGGGCTTGACCCGCCGGGCGGGCTCCTTCTGGATGGGCATGGTTCTTTCTCCTAACACTCCCAAGATACCGCGTCGAGGGCCTATTTTATCTGGTTTGGAGACCGGTGGAGGAGGAAAGCCAAATTCCGGCGGGGCTGAGACAAACATAATAAAAACCGGGGCAAGCGATGCTTGCCCCGGTTTTTAAGTCAGTGGAAAACGGCGGAAAACAGCCGGGAACGCCCGATTATTTCGGCGCCTCGACCCACTTGCCGTCCTTGACAATGTTGAAGACCGGGCCGGACGCGGAGCATTCGCCGACCGCGTCACAGGTGATCGTGCCGGACAGGCCCTGGTAATCCTTGACGGCGCGGACCGCCGCAACCAGCGCGGCGCGCGGGATGTACAGGTTGCCGTCGTCGCTCAGGATCGCGACGCTCTTGATGACCTGGATGAGCACCGCGGCCGAGTCGTACGCGGTCCAGGTGTAGGGCGAGAGCTTCCCGGCCGGCTGGCCGTAGGCTTCCAGATAGGCGGCGTCAAAGATGGCGCGGGCATCCGAAGCGGGCGGGATCAGCGAGGTGGAGTACGCGCCTTCGCCGTTCGCCCCTGTCCGATCCAGGAAGTCCTGACCGAAGGTGCCGTCATCGCCGAAGAAGGTGACGCCATCCAGGCCGGATTGCTTCATCTGGTTGACGATCACGACGCCTTCCGCGGTGTAACCGCCGAAGTAGAGCGCCTGGGGCGATTTCGAGGCGATGTCGGCCAGCACGGCGCTGTAATCCGATTCGCCGGGAGTTACGGCTTCGAACGCCACAACCTCGCCGCCGAGCGCGGTGAACTCATCGCTCACAACCTGCGCGAGCCCCTGGCCGTAGGCCTGGCCGTCGTGCACGATCGCGAGTTTCGTGATCTTGAGGTTCTGGAACAGGTAGGTGGCGGCGAACTTGCCCTGCGCGGCGTCGGTGAACACGCAGCGGTTGAAGACCTTCGAACCCTGCGCGGTCAGCGGCGGATTGGTGGCCGACGGCGACATCATCGGGATGCTCGCGGCCTCGTAGATCGGCATGGCGGCCAGGGTCGCGCCGGAGAAGATGTGCCCGGCGATCGCGACCACGGTCGGATCGGCGACGAACTTGTTGGCGACGGCCGCGCCGCCCTCGGCGGAGCCGCCGTCATCCTCGGCCAGCAGTTCGAACGAGAAGCCGGCGAAAGTCCCGGCATCCTCGACCGCGATCTTGGCGGCCTGGGAGATATCCTGGCCGAAGGCCGCGTTGTCGCCGGTCATGGGCGCGCCCATCCCGATCTTGACGGTAACGCCCGGCTTGATGACGGCGCAGGCGCCGTCGTCCGCGCAGATTGCCGGCACGCCGGCAACGGCGGTGATCTCACCGGCGGGAGCAGTGGCTTCAACCGTCGCAGGGGCGGCGGTGTCGGCCGGCTTGGTGGTCGGGGCAACGGCGGTCGTTCCGCCGCCGCACCCGGCCAGCAGTATCGACAGGACCAGCACGGAAACAAGAATCATGGTTTGGCGTTTCATGAAGACTCCTCCAGATTTTTTAGACGTGTATCGAAAACGTACCGTGCGAGTGGATGATAAAAATGGATCTTTGGATTTTCCGCCGACCACCTCCTCCCGGTTCGCGATTCACAGCGAACCGATCCAACAGCTAAGACAAATTCCGGTCTCGGGAATCGCAAAAGCGGCCCGGTTTTTTCTGGTTTTTGGCAAGACCGGTGGAGTACTATTACCAATCCCAATAGGAATCAGGTAATTCTACCAATATTGTCCATGAAAATACAACGACAATCAAAAAGGCGGTTTTTAAACCCCGGCCCCCGGGAAAAATGCCGGCCCGCAGGCGGATCAATGCCCCCATCCCGGATCCCCGGCGGATGAACATCCATTCTCGCGCGGCGAACGGATGTCTTTCATCCGGCCCGGGATCACTCTACGATACCCTCTGCGCCTCCGACAGCATATTCGACCGCGGCCAAGGCATGGATTCTGGTTGTGGGGAAAAGCGGAATCTTCGTATCCTCCGGGCGCACCAGCAATTCGATTTCCGTGCAACCCAGGATCACGCCCTGCGCCCCCCGGTGCGCCAAGTCATCGATAATCGACAGATACAACCGCCGCGATTCCGGCATGAGGATCCCCCGGCAGATCTCCTCGAAGATAATACGATGGACGCTTTCGCGGTCCGCAGGCTCCGGGACGAGGATCTTCAGGCCGAACTTCTCCGCCAGCCGGCGGGTGATGAAATCGTTCTCCATGGTGAATCGCGTGCCCAGGAGGCCAACGGTTTGCATCCCGGCCGCGCGGACCGCCCGTCCGGCGGCTTCGGCAATGTGCAAAAATGGAATCCGGATCTGCGAGCGGATATCACCGGCGAGCAGGTGCATGGTGTTGGTGCACAACACAATGAAATCCGCGCCCGCCTTCTCCAGGCTCTGCCCGGCGGCGACCATGTGACGGGCGGCCGCGCCCCAATCCCCGGCCTGCTGGAGCGCTTCGATCTCCGCGAAATCCACCGAATACAAAATTAATTTGGCGGAGTGCAGACCGCCCAATTTTTCCTTTATGCTCTCGTTGATGATCCGGTAATATTCCAGGGAGGATTCCCAGCTCATGCCGCCGATCAAGCCGATGGTTTTCATCCAATTCTCCTTTGGCCCGCGTTGCGGGGCCGGTTTTACACCGTTCCGGCCGCCCACATCAAAATCAGCAGGGCGGCCATGCCGGATAGAATCGTCACCAGCATGTTTTTTGTGCGCCAGGCCGCGAGGATGGCGACGGCGCCCGCGATCAGACGGAAATTATCAGGGCCGAGGTCCAGGGCGCCGTCGGGCAGGAACAGCGCCGGCGCGACAATGGCGGACAGCACCGCGGGCGGCACGAACCGCAGCGCCCGCTTCACCGTCTCCGGGATGGACAAACGCCCGAACAGGTAGATGAAGGATAGCCGCATCGCGAACGTCAGCGCGCCGCCGAGCAGCATCACCAGCCAGATGTTCATCGGCGGCGCTCCAGGATGGCGCCGATGAAGATGCCGACGACCGCGGCCAGGATCAGCCCGAGTTTAAAGGGGAGCCCGTTGGCCAGCAGCGCGACCGCCCCCGCCGACAGCGCCGCGGCCAGCGCCGGCCGATCCTTAAGCACCGGCACCACCATCGCGATGAACGTCAGCGGAACCGCGAAATCGATCGGCCAGGAAGCGGGAAGCAGCGCGCCGAAGAATATTCCCAGCGCGCTGCTGATCTGCCATGTGGTCCACAGCGCCAGGCCCGCGCCGAAAAAGAACCAATGCCCTGCCGGAGTGACCCCGGTTTTTTCGTAGTGGATGATGGTGGCGGCGTACGCTTCATCGGTCAAGAGGTACGCCAGCAGGGTTTTCCAGCGCGCCGGTAAATCGGCGATGTACGGCGCCACCGATGCGCTGTAGAGCATATGCCGCAGGTTGACGACGGCGATCGTCAGAACGATGATGAATCCCGGCGCGGCATCCCGGATAAGCTGGGCGGCGATCAATTGCGCGGATCCCGCGAAGAGGATCGAGGACATCGACTGGGCCGCGGCCGCGGAAAGGCCGACGCCCAGCGCCAGGGCGCCGTAAATAAGGCCGAAGGGGAATACTCCGACGAGCAGCGGAAATTCGGCGCGCACTCCCGCCCAGAATGATTTAACGGATGAATCCATAATTCCCGGAATTCTACCCTTAACGCGCCGGGGTTTTGTAAACCGGCCGGCGGGCTTATCGTCCGGCGTGGGACCGGCGGCGCAATAGTCGGATCATTCTACTCGAAAGGCGATCGCGCAAGCGGAAATCATCGGGGGTTCCGCTCCCGGCAGCGGTTCCCCCTCCCCCCGGCCGCATGACGGCGTGGTTTGGAACTTGGCGCCGCATGCTTCCGGCTCCACCCCGGTGTTACTGACGGCGTTTCGACGCGAAGCATTCGATAATCGTGGATTTGCCGGGAGCCGCCGGGCGGGCCGCGCGGGAGCGACGGACCGGCCCGGCGGCGTCAAGTCCGTCATGCGTTCAGCAATACTCCCAGCGCATCGTCGCGGATATTTTTAACCGTCGCCGTATCCACCGCCCTTTCCGCGTATTCCACGACCAGGCTGAGTTTCCCGGCGCACGTAACCGCCCCCAGCACCAGGTTGACCGTCGAGAGGGGAAAGCCGCCGCCGGGCTGCAGGATCAGGCGGTCCAGTTCCAGCGGTCCGTACGCCCTCGGGAAATCCATCCGCGTCAGATTCGTGACCGCCGTTCCCATGAATTTCCGGTCCAGCGAATCCTGCTTGTCTCTCCGGAGGATGGACAGGACGGTGTCGCCGCGCTGGGCGAAAGCGGATAATTTTTGATAGCCCGGTTGATCCGGCGCGACAATCCCGCCGAGCTTTTTGAAATGAATGGCTTCCAGCATCGCCGGATCGAGATGGCACCATGCGAGAAAGTCCTGGAACAGCTTTTTATCGGTCAACAACGGCCGGACTTTCTTTTGGAAACGGCGCGCATTTTCCGGGAAATCCAACCGGTCCGCATATGCGTGCTTCAGGCTGACCATCCCGGCGTAAAATCCCATGACTTCCCCGGCCGGCATGCGCAGCCGGTCCCGGACGTTCGCGGCGACGTAGACGCTTGCGTGATGGGGTTGACGCCCCTGCACGCGCGCCTCGGCGCCCAGAAACGCCGCCGTCAACGCGGAGTTAACCGTTACGCCCTCCCGCCGGCAGCGCTCGACCAGCGCGGAGGTCTGATCTTCCGTAAGCTCGATGGAAAGCATTTGATGGGGGTATTTTTCCCAGTAGGCCTTATGGATACTCTCGTAATCTTCCTGGGTGAAGGATACCTTTTCCTTTTCCCACTGCCGGTTGATCCGGTTGAGAAAGTGCCGGACAACCGGATTTATCGATACAGCGGCCGGCATGGTATCCAGATCCATCAGGACCGGGTCCGGCAACGCTTCCACTTCCCGCGAGGGATCCCCAAGATGGATCATTAAATCCCTGGCCAGGTAGGCCAGGGACAAACCGTCGCAGAGGATGTGGTGGCATAAAATGATCAGTTCCGACAGCCCGGAAGATTGGACCAGTATGAACCGGACAGCCGGCCGGGCGTCGAAATCAAAGGGGATCCGGCTTGCCTCCGGGAGCACTTGGATCCAGTGCGTCCCGGATTTCCTGGGAACGACATCCACCGGGATTTCCCCCGCGCCTTCCGAGGTAAACCAGGGAACACGGTCCTGATCCTCGGTTATCCGAACCCTGAGATTAACATGCCTTTGCCGGATTTTCAGGACGGCGTTGCGCAGCTGGCTTTCGGTGACATTCCCCCTGATCCTGACAACCATCGTCACAATGGAATAGGGCGAGTGCCGCAAAAAGCGCTCGATCGGGGTGACTTTTCGTATATATGGATCGGAGAATTTTTCCGGCATGGGGTCCTCGTTTCCGGCGCCGGTCCCGCGGGGGCAACCTGCGGCGTGTCGGGATGCGGCGCATGGGGAATATCCCTGAAAAGGATTCTTACCGGAGAAGCACCATGGCCTATCGATTCCGAATGCGGCCATATCCGGAATATGGGAGCGGTCCCCGTAATTCAAATCGGCTAATCCGGATTATCCAAACGGCAATTCCCCCCGGCTTTTTTCGCCTCGGGTGCATTCTTTTCCTCAAGGGGCACAACCGCAGCGCCGTCAATTTCATGAAGGATATTTTCCTCATCCTTGCGTCTTTTTCCGGCGCATATTTGCCCTTTGCCTCAATTTCATTCAATGCCTATGGAAGGCCTTGGGACGCCCCGGCTGCAGGGGTTCCACAATCCATCAAAGGCGGCGGCCGGCGCCGCGCGCGGACGGGCGGAAGCGTCAGGCTTTCCGATAATATTGTTTATAGTCTTCACGAACCGGCGAAAACACCTCGATGGCCGTCGAATCCTCCAGGATTTCCGCCCCATGCTCGGTATCGCCGGGCACGCTCCAGCAGTCGCCCGGAGTCATCTCCATTTTTTCGCCGCCAATGGACAGGATGATTTTTCCCTGGAGCAGCCGGCCGGTCTGTTCCTGCGGATGCGAATGCATCGGCAATGCGCTGCCCCGTTTCATGTGAAATTCAGAGAGCAGCATCTTATCCCCGAAGACCAACGTCTTGATTTCTATGCCATCCAGCACTTTTTGAAAATTGTCGGGTACGTTGTGGTAAAACATTTTCAGGCTCCCATTCGGCAGACAGGTGATTTTCGCGCACTGCCCGCGCCGGCAGAAAAAGCGGCGAAAACGCCCGCCGGGTTGAGGTGTTATTTGCCCGCCGGGTATATCGCGGAATTCTCGCCGGGATGTTCAGGACAAAACCCCATTCCAACATGGGCTCGCATCTCCTGTGCCCGGGGCCGCCGGCAATCCCGCCGATCCTGCTCCTTAAACGGAGTCCGTCATCCGCGCGCTTTGATTCTTTCCCAACCCTGCCGCGCCCACGGCGCATACAACCAAAGCAGAATGGTGACGGGCAGGAAGGTGATGCCGTTCCATGCGATCGGGGCGCCCAACAGGGGTGTGAGGTACCCCAGTATCCCGAACAGGTACGCCCACCAGGGCACGTGGAAACACAGCAGCAGGAGCGTGCTGTAGTAGGGCATATACGGCGAAGACAGATGCACGGTGGCCGCCATCGCCAGCAGCCGCTGCGTCCGGGTTAATGGCGCCAGCAGGGCAAGCAGGATCAGCGGGCTGGCGATGGGTCCGATCGAGGCGCGCCACATATTGGCGTGGCCGTCCCCCACGAATTCGCCCAAGCCCTGCCAGTACCACCACGGATAAGGCCCCCACACCACCAGCGTGAACGCCGCCAGCGACGCCATCGCCAGCGCCGATTTCCATTTATCCCGCCCGCTCCACCACCACAAAACGGCGACGGGCAAAAGGCCTACCTGCGGCTTGATCGCGGCCAGCGCGAGCGCGAGAGTCATTAACAACCAGGACCGGCGGTGGGCCGCCACCCAACCCAGTACCAGGCCCAATACCGCCAGCGCTTCCAGCTGCCCCCACCAGAACACCCAGAATACATGAGCCGAGATCAGCAGCGGGATCGGTTTCCCGCCGAACCAGTATGCGCCGCAGATAATCATGGCCGTCGAGAGGGTCATGAAGGTGATATACCCCCACGGCCACGGCATGGTGACCAGCGGAGCCATGACAAAATTCAACCAGAGCGGGGTGAGCGTCCACGGGCGTTGGGCATTCAGGGGCAAACGCCACGGTTCCGTCACCATCCAGGTGTAGGCGCGTTTGAAATCCGCGCCCACATCGAACTGCGGTAGGGTGCTCAGGTATCCAAACACGATCAGCAGCGTCAGGCTTACCGCCGCCACGCCCAACCATTGCCGGCGGGACCAGCCGCCTGCGGGCACCGCCGTCTCCGGCAGGGGCGTTGGATACAGCCATTCCTTCACAATGGGGGATAGAGCGGATCGGAGGGAGGACCAGAATGCGTTCATCCGCGCACTATTGTAACTGAATCATGCAATCGGGAAACCCGGCCTCGGCGTATTGGTGTCCGCCGGAGCGGCTCTTGCCCGGGGCAAACGGGGGCGCCGCGGGGGCGGTTGCCTTTGCCGTGCCGGATCATCACCTCAGCGCAATATCCATTCCGTCATGTCTTTCAGATCCGCCGAGAAATTTAGAGCGGGATAATTTGCAAAAGCTTCTTTCTTCGTCACGCCGGACAAAACGGCCGCGAATGCCACCCCGCCGCGCATGGCGGTTTCCGCATCCACGAGACTATCCCCGACAAACAGAACCCGCGGTTTCGGCGTACTCATGCGTTCCATGGCGGAGAATAATCCGGCCGGATCCGGCTTGGGCCGCGTCACGTCTTCCCCTCCGATGACGACTTCAATAAAATCCAGCAAATGGTCCCGTTTCAGGATGTCGTGGATCCGATATCGGAATTTACCAGATACTATTCCCAGCCGTAAACCATGTTCGGCCAAAGCCCGTAAAGATTCGGGGACACAGGGATAGAGGATTGTCAGGCCGGCCATAACCTCGTCCGCACGCCTTATGAAAAGGCGCTGGAATTCCCGCCTTTTTTCGGAATTGTTCTCGCCGGTCAGTTTCTGATAGGTATCCTCCAGCGGATACCCTATCGTTTCATGAATTATTGACGGTTTCTCCAGGGGTAAATTCAAACCGGCCAGCGCATAATTTACACATTCCACCACGCCTTTGGATGAATCGGCCAATGTGTAGTCAAAATCAAAAATTATGGAATCAAATTTCCCCGGCATGATGAATCCCGCCTCCCAGAATTAATTCTTCAATTTTTAATTCCCGCCGGAGTCGCCTGCCGCCGCGCGATGGGTGTGGGAATTTCAACGTAGTGACTTTCCGAGCCTTCCATACGGCTTATCCAAAAGCGATCGGTCCCGCCGCTTCCGATAAATATTGGCGAATATCAGCAGATATGGAAAACCAAATCTGACGCAGGAAACCACCAGTAACTTGATGCCCTCGCTACCCGCCCCGGCGGTTTTCAACGCCGAGCCATTTCAACGCCGTTTCGTCATCGGCAAACACCCGGAAATTGAATCCGCGGTTCTGGGCGACGGTTTCCAGAAACCAACCCGGGGTCGCGGATCTGCGAATATCGATAATGGCGACCTGCTTAACCCCCTTATCGCGGAGGTCTTTAAAAACCTCCGTCACAAGATGATAGATTTCGATAATTCCGAAATTCCCGATCAGCTCCCGGATATCAATAAGAACCTTCTCCAGGTGATTTGCAAGCGCGGCCTGAAAGACCTCCATCGTTATGGATTTAACCGTATCCTGCGACCGTATACCGCTCGCGTTTACATGAAGGTAATCCGCTTTGGGGTCCATCGTCAGGGTTAATTCCTGCTTGTCCATCGGATCGTAACCTCCATCCAGTTGCGGATTCGCTTCCCGGCGCCGGGTTCTTGTTTCCCGGCAACCCGGATCACGCGATGCCCGGAACGCTGCCGCACGGCGAAACCGCACGCCCGTCCGGCGGCTCAGATGTCTGCCGGTTGTGCCGATTATTCAGAATTTTACTCGAAATACCCACTAAGAGGAAATCAAGGAAATCTCTTCGCGCAGGGAAATGCCCGCTCCCGGGCAACGCACAGGTCCGGTTTTTACCATTGGAGCCGTTGCGCGCGCAGGCGGTGGAATTGCCTCCACCCGGGTACCTTCAATGGGCGTGGAGGTCCGCCAAAGGGAGATATGGAATAATTCAGCGCAAATAACCATCGTTCGTCCGGGATACTTATGCATGGGCAAACAGGAGGCCAATTCTTGAGCGGTTTTCGACAGGGTCAAATCCCTTATGGGAAGCAATTTCGCCGGGATGTCTTTCGGCCGAATCTTCCGCCCAACGATCACTCCATGGTTCCGGATTTACTGGCTCCATCTGCAGTTCGCCGCAATTCGGAAAATTCTCAGATTTAAATTACTCGATCATTCGGTCTTTTCCGATAGTACTGAATTCCGGCCGCGTTCAGCCGCCCGGCCGGTCCGGCCTCCGTACGCATCGGCTTCCGCCGGAGGGCGCGTCCGCAGAGAACCCAAACGCACGCTCGATCCCGTCCCGATCGAAAAAGGAGGGGGTCATGAACTGCGCCCGGTTGGGCCGTGCGCTCACATATCGTTTAGTGCGCCCTTAATTTCTTCACTATTCAAGCCGCCGGCGGCAGTTTCTTCCGGATTCATTTCCAATAATCGCCGGTAAAAAGAAATCCTTTCCTTTTTAGCGTCCGATGTTGCTTCCGGGCGGGCAGCCAATTCCCCCAGTATGGTATCTGCATTTGCATACTTCCCGCGATTTTCGTAATAACAAAATAAATTTAAAAGTGCCGCGGTTGGCAATTCGTTAATGGCGATATGCGAAATAATTTCGTCAATCCTTGCCGATGATTCCGCCTGTTGCGAGGGATCTTCCTCGGCAATTTTCGCCAAATAAAAATTCAACGATCGCCTATAGGAATTGCGACTTTCCGGATCTCGGTTCTGTTTTGTAAAAATATCTCCTTCTTCCTTGAATAATTCGGCGATCATCCCAAGGCGCACAAGGTCTATTTGCTCATCCTTCGTTAGTATGTTTACGATACTCTCATCATCCATAATATTAATAAATTCCATGTTTACCCCCAATACCTGTTCCATTGCCAGATTAATTTCCTGGCGCGCCCCCGGATAATCACCGGCCTTTTTCAGGCCGAGAATCCTGGATAGGACAATGGACCCCTGCCTAACCATGCGGATTATATAATCATCGGATAGCATATTTCCACCCTTTGTGTCCGCCTTGCGGCACAACGCCCTGGGATTCTTCGGCTTGGCCGGCTCAAGCACCGGATCGGACGCCGCATTCGATTAATATTTGCGCCGAGCAGGACTATTGCTCGGCGCCCCATTTCCCAAACGTAACGATATGCAATATATTGTCGAATGTGTTGCCCAAAAGATTGCCTGCCCGAATCATCCTTAGCGCCAATTCCATATCCCGGACAATGGGTTCGCCATATTGCGCCGCCGCTTGCTCTCGCGCCGCCGGATCCGGTTCTCCATTCGCTTCAGCCCAATGCTGCGCATAGAATAATGCTTGCACTTCTTCGGCCGGGCTTCCTGCAAACATGCAATTCCCCAATGCATTAATCTCCTCCTGTGGAATTCCTTTCGAGAGCGCTCCCCGGGCGTGCGCGTAGGAACAATAACGGCAACGGTTTACCGCTGTCACCACAAGCATCAATCGCTCACGAAAGGCTGGGGCGATGACCTTTCCCCGCATCAACGGGCGTATTTCTTTTCTCCGGGAGAGAATTATACGGAGGTCTTTCAGAAACTCGCCCACGCTATGATAAATTCTTCGCTTGAAGGTATTCATACGCTCCCATGTAAGCAAAGCTCCCCCCTCCCTCAAACAACGCCGGGGCGCTTTGCTTTTACGGTTCTATACGCCGCCCAGGCCCAGGTTCATTGTATCCGTTTTGAAGCCGATCAACCTGCCCGCGACAACTCCATTTGAAAGCCGCCGTCCACTGGAGCTGGTGTTGGACAGCGTATATTTACTCAACTTGGAGTGTGAATTAATCACTTCGCTCGATACAATTTAATAAAGAACGCTAATGGTATCACCCAGAAGAAATAGATCAAAATGGGGTTCCATGAATCGAAGGCATTTTGGATGGAGAAGAAGACTGCGGAAGCAATGATAGGAATTGGCAGCCCGGGGGCAATGACGATCCTGGCCCCGGATCCGTAGAAGGTTCCCGGCCCCATAACCGGGTATCCCGCTGCCTTCTCGCGGCTTGACGCGGCGAGAGAACCGAGTTGCTCCGCAAAAGCCTCAAAACCGGTTCTGTCATTTCATTTAATACTGACGATGGATAATATCTCATGATTTTCCAAAATGATCTTCAGGCTATCAAGGATCAGCTCCCTGTAGAGGGCAAAAGCGCGAATGTCATCCGGTGGTATTTTCCGGGTGCGTTCGCATATTGCTCGAACGTGATCATTCCCCTGTCCATCCGGGCGCGAGCAGGTTTGGCAGAAAGAAGGCCGGAGGAGAAAAAGGCCGCGGCGATTCATGCCGTCAGTATGATGAATTGTGTCCAGCGGGGGATGGACCGGATGAATTGCTAGCCGAAAAGAATCAAGGCCCCCATCGCGATGAGGCTCAAAAAGGTAAGGATGAATTGCTTGGCGCTGCAGTGATACAAGGAGAACGGCATCGTCTCGCTCAATTAGCATCCCCGTCTTCCGGAGAATGCCGCCCCTTTTGCCGCCCAGCGGTCTGCGGTGGAACCTGTCCTCGCGGGAGTTCACAAGTTCGGGATTGAATTTTGCACAAGTGCGGTTGCGAAGCGGGGGCCACCTTGGCGGGCTCCGCCGCGCGCTTGTTGGGCAGATTTTTAAAAATAATCATTTCCGAGTTAACCACAAAGCCATTTCAGCGCTGATTCCTCATCCGTAAACACGCGGAGGTTTACTTCATGGATATGAGCTACTGGTTCAAGAAACCAATCTTGTCTCGTAGTTTGATGAATATCAACAACGGCGACTCGATCGACTCCCTTCCCGCGTAGATCATGCAGTACTTCTTTTCCAAAAATAAATATGTCCAGATACCCGAAATACCCTTCTAGCTCCCTGACGTCGACGAGGACTTTCGTCAATTTCTTTTCGATCGCGGCATTGAAGACTTCCATAGTAAGGTTATGCACATTCTCTCGAGAGCGTATGCCGCTTGTTCGTGCATGCAGGTAGGTGGATTTATCTTCCATGGTTAGCATAAATCCCTGCTGAGCCATCGGTTCCCTGCCTCCGCCCGGCTTCAATTCCTTTTTCGGAATACTGCTGTTTTGGTGATACATCGCGTCGAACGGCTATGAGAATACAACAAGTTGATAAAAACTGTCCAACGACCTGCAGTGGAGCCTGTTCCCGCGAGAGTGCGCAAGGTCGGGCTTGAATCTTGAACCTGTGCGGGTAAAAAGCGAGGGCGGCTTGGCCGGTGATGCAGGCCTTGGTTCCGGCTCATTATACTTCACCAAAAAACATGCCGACGAAGACCCAAGCCGAAGGAAAAGCCGGTTTCAACCGCGTGGGGAGTTCCTTAATAATTATTCTCAATTTTTATCTCGAATAGTTGATGGGAAGGACAATCAACCGGCGGTGCAATGCGCACCGCCGGTTGGACCGTCTACCGCAGGTTCGATAACCCAATTGCGTTATTTGTTGCCGAATAGTTTCCCCGCCATCCCCAGAATATCATCCAGAGCTGATCCGTCTTGATTTGCGTCCAACAAGGTGTTGATGGTGCCCATTATATCCGGCTGGGATTGTTGAACTTCTTGTTTCTGGCTCCCAAGAAAACTTGAAAGGCCATTCGGATCCAGTCCTTGCTGTTGCTGTTTCGATCCAAGAGCTCCCATCACAAGCGGCGCGGCGATCTGCAGCAGCTGTCCCACCTGCTCGCTTGTCAATCCCGTGCTCTTCGCCAATCCCTGGGCGACTACGGGTTGTTGACTGCCGAGGACGTGCCCCAAAATTCCTGCCCCGTTAGCCGCCTGGGGATCCTTCAAGTATCCGGACATGTTGTTGAGAATGGAACCATCATGGTCATTCGCCAAAGCTTGATGCAAGGCCTGCGCCCCTTCAGGTTTTGAAGCATTTTTCGCCAATGCCGCCACCAGCAACGGCATCCCTATGGCGAGCGCCGTTTCAACGGTTTTCTCGTCCACACCCACCTTTTTCCCGATCCCGGACAAAACCTTCCCCGACAATTGCTGCATGATGATTTGTGTCAATGCATCCATTGGAGTCTCCTGAAAAATTGGCGCTTCGCAATTTACGAAGCAGCAAACCTTTCAATTCCATGAACGAGTATACATGGAATTTTATGCTCGGCCTTAAATGATATGTATATCCTCTGCAAATATATCATGATTCCTGATATCTCGTTCGCCTGTATGTACAAGGCCAAACGGCTTGCGGTTGAGCCTGTCCCTCGCGGAAGTGCGCAAAATCGGTTTTGAATTTTGACCTTGTGCGGTTACGAAGCGAGGGCCGCTTGGCCGCTCGAAGTCATCCGGCTCCTCAAGCGCCTGGCTTCCGAGTTCCCTGGCCTGTCCGTCCAGGACGGGCAAGACCATCGCCGGTTTCCGGAAGACCAACGGCAATGCCATCCGCAACCTCTGCCGCGAATTCATTCAATTCTGCAGGCGGGAAGGTCAGACGTTTGGCTTTCAGGGGCGGGCGCTGGGCCGTGACATCCGATACCACGCCGCGCGCGGATGCCGCCGATGTCGGAAACGCCCGCAATGCACCCGGAAGAAATCCGGCGGCAGAAGGATTGCCAGGTTGAAAGAAGAGCGGGCGCGGAAGAATATGGAACGAAGGAACTGTTGCATCCCGGGAAGTTGAAACTCCATTAAGAATTCGTCGAGCATCCGGTCAGCACGATGAAACGCTGCATGAACCAAGGCCGCTTCTCGATGCGGGGGTTGAAAAAGGCAAAAACGGTGATGAGCTTGACGGTGATCGCCTGCGATAGGAAGCGGGTATTCCATATCCTTGGGGCGAAACGGATGGTTCGGGCTTTGTCCTGAACCATCCTTCATCTAGATCCTTAATATTCCGATTATGTACACGATCTCACCGCGGGTTGGGCCGCGACAGGCAAATTCGCTTCTACTCCATGTTATTCCATATGGCGTGGCAATGATATTTTGCAATAATTTCTTCCACGGTTTGATTTTTGTCAATATTGATGGTTGCTATGCCAATAATTACTCCCCCTTCATGTTCTATCAGGTCGATCGCAGCCCGAATTTGCGCTCCTGTTTCTATCCATTCATCCACAAGCAAAATTTTATCGCCCGGTTTAATAATTCCTTTTCGAATTTCCAAAGCCTTCTTCTCGCCCGTATAGTCTATAAATTCCCTTTTTTCAACACGGACCGGTAATTTTCCGTGCTTCCTTATGGGAATAAACCCTTTCCTGAATCTTATTGAAATTGCGGTCCCAATGATGAATCCCAAGGCGTCAATACCGGCTATGCAATCAATTTCTTTTGAAATAAATGGGGCGGATAGATCGTCGATAAGTTGTGAAAATGCCTCCGGATCAGAAAACAATGGAGTGACATCGCATCGATTCCCTGCCGTATTTGTGTCGATAAGGCGCAGATACTCTTGCATAAGATTCCTTTACTTAGGGAATATGGAATATTGTGTTCTTTTCGCGGGCCAACGATTGGATGTTAAGCCGACCGACCGACTGTGCTTATTTCGGTTCAGTATACAACGACTCTCCAACGCAGACTCCGGCCGCCATGGCCCCTGCCCCCCCGCGCCCGCCCCCGCAAAGGATCACAACTCGATTTTGTCCTTTGAGTTGTGATGCCTGCGAAGCGGGGGATTGCGCGGGTTCGGTTTAATCTTAGAACCTGCGCGAAGATGTGGCGGGGGCCGGTTCCAACTGCGAGTTGTGGATCCGGGGATGCGTTTTGGTTTTCCCCAGTCATGGTTATGCCGTACGACAAAAAGATCCGAACCGAATGGATGGACCGGCTACCGCGTCCCGCGTTTGCCTGCTCGGATGGTTTTCCGATTTCTTTTCATGCTTTCCCCCTTTGTCTGGCGAATATGATCTGATTTTCCCCTTCCACACCCGCCGGCGTGAAGTGTTCCATCACGGCGCCCGTGCGCCGGCGGCCAATCGAAGGAACGAATCCGCCCTGCGGCATCGCCGTTCACACCCGGCGCCGCCCCATGCAGCACGCTTCCAGCTGGCCCGTTGCGGCAAACGCGGCCTTGTATCCGCGCCAAGTCCCGGATCGCTCCGGGAAATGCCCCGCCGCGGACGTCCGGGCGGCTTCGATCAGGCGGCGGCCCGGACATCCGCGGCGGTGGTGCCGGTCGCGGCTTGCGGTCAGTTCTGCGGAACGTTCGTAATATCGATGAACGGGACGGCGCCACCCGTGGCCAGCGGCAGGATTCCATTCCATTTCGTGATGGCCAGATATTGCAGATATTCCGGCGTCAACGCCCCGGATTTCTGCAGGATGGCCTGCGCGTCCGCCTGCCCCTGCGCCTGGACGATCGCCGTTTCCGCCTCCACTTCCGCCTGCGCCAGTTTCTGCTTTGCCGTTTCCACCTGCTGCTGCGCCACCTGCTTGGCTTCAATCGCCGCGTTGTATTCGGGAGAAAAATCGAAATTTACGATGTTGAAATTCTCCACAATGACGTGGTAGATGGAGAGTTGCGCCACCAGAGCCTCTTCCGCCCGCAGGCGCACTTCTTCCCGCTTGGTGATTAATTCTTCGGCCGTATATTGGGCGGTGGTCGCCTTGAAAATGTTCTGGATCGCCGGAGCCAGCAGAATGTCCTGGTATTCCATCCCGACGTTCTGGAAGACGTCCACGGCGTGGCTTCCGTCGAGGTGGTAGTTGACGGCGATCGTCGAGGTGACCCTTTGCAGGTCCTTGCTGGCGGCCGTGGCGTCGACTTGGTCCTTCTGGGTGCGCACGGTCATCAGTTGGATCTCTTCCATCAGCGGCCATCGAATCCCGATCCCGGGCATCGATACCCTGTTGACGGCCCCCCATCGCGTGATAATCCCGACGCTCCCGGCGGGCACCGTGTAGACCGACAAGCTGATGATGACCACGGCCAATGCAACCGCGCCGATGAGGATCGGCCATCGCCCCAATTTGGGGTTGAAAGTGGGTTTATACATGCTTCCTCCATGTGTTGTTTCCGCCCGGCGGCCGTGCGCTCATCTGCCTGGCCGGCTGCGCCGGATCGGGCTCATTATACTGATTACATCATCAAAGAACATGCCCGCAATAAATCCGGCCTGCCCCCTTCCCCCGCGCCATGCTCGCGATGCGCGCGTTGGATTTGCTATTCCACAGCGAAGGACCGCGGCGCCGGATTGGGCGTGGATCGTCCTCCGGATCAATGGCAGGAAATCCCTCCCCTTTTTTCGCCCCTGGTTTACGAGAAAAAGAAGCGGATCAAGGAGGGGGAGTTCTTCATCGTGTTTTCCGCCGGGATGCTATTTCTGCTCATCCGATTTCCTCGCCCTTGACAATCCCAACCCCCGCCGTCCGCATCTCTGCCAGCGCCGCCTCCGAATCGCCGGGCTGGAGGTTCACCCCCCGGCATGCGTCTTCGATCACATGCGCCCGGAACCCGAGTGCCGCCGCGTCGAGCGCTGTGTACTTTACGCAGTAGTCGGTCGCGAGGCCGACGATATACACCTCGTCCACCGCGCGCCCGCGCAAAAAGTCCGCCAGCCCCGTCGCGTGTTTGTGGTCCGCGTCCAGGAATCCGCTGTAACTGTCGATCTCCGGATCCGTTCCCTTTTGGAAGACCCGCGCGATCCGCGCGCGGTCGAGGCTTGCCGCCAGTTCCGCGCCATGCGTCCCCTGCACGCAATGATCCGGCCAAAGCGTCTGCGGCGCGCCGTGAATCTCGATCACCGTGTAGATCGGCTGCCCGTGCGTGCTGGCAAAACTCCCGTGCCCGCGCGGGTGCCAGTCCTGGGTCGCCGTCACCAGCTCGAATAGCGGCTGCAACCGGTTGATCAATGGAATGATCGCATCCCCCTCCGGCACCGCCAGCGCCCCGCCCGGACAGAAATCATTTTGAATATCCACCAATATCAGCGCTTTCATAGCTTTTTCCTTTTTCCCAAGCGTTCAAATCCTCCCCCGTTTAGCGCTCGTTTACTTTCACTAAACGGGGGAGGGCAGAGGAAGGGGAAGACCGGGCAGGGTAAATTCCCCCCTCCCCACCCTGGGGAGGGGCCGGGGGAGGGGTCAGGTGAGGTCCTCCGATTTCTTCTTCGCGTTCTTCAGCGACAGCGTGATCTTCTTGCGGTACAGCCCGATCTCCAGCCCCACGGTGTACAGGTGCGGGTAGATGAACCGCTTGATCGCGGGCGGAAATTGGCCCAGGTTCTCCGCGGCGGATGTGCGGATCTCGGCAAGCGCCGGCGAAGTGTATACCGTTTTCCCCTCCCGCATCACCGGCACCAGCAGATCGGTGTGCTCGGCCTCCGCCGCGATCGTATCCTTATGCGCCGGATCGCCCGGGTCGACGATGATGCAATCGCCGGCCGGCCGCGCCCCGTCCTCCAAAATCGCGTCGGCGATGTTCTTCCCGTCCCGTTGGAACCGCCGCACCTGCAGGATCCCCGGCGTGGAGGTCTTCGCGCCGTGGTCGGATACCTTCATCTTATATTCCCATTCCCCGTCCTCGGCGCGCAACGCGGAAAGCTTGTACACCCCGCCCAGCGCCGGCTGATCGTAGGCCGTCGTCAGCTTCGTCCCCACCCCCCACAGGTCGATCTTCGCGCCCTGGTGCTTCAGGCTTTCGATGATGTATTCGTCCATCTCGTTGCTGGCCACGATCTTCGCGTTTGGAAATCCCTCTTCGTCGAGGATTTTGCGCGCCTCGATGCTCAGAGAGGCCAGGTCCCCCGAATCGAGCCGGATGCCCGTCATCTCCGAGCCGCGCGCGCGCAGCCCCTTGGCCGTCTCGGCCGCCAGCCGCACGCCCTGCAGAGTCTGGTAGGTGTCCACCAGGAAGATGCAGTTGTCGGGCATGATCCGCGCATATTCCTCGAACGCCTCCCGCTCCGTCGGGAACGCCATCACCCAGCTGTGCGAATGCGTCCCCGCGATCGGGATCCCGAACAGTTTGCCGGCCAGCACGTTCGAGGTCGCCGAGCATCCGCCGATGTACGCCGCCCGGCTCGCCGATAATCCTCCGTCGATCCCCTGCGCCCGCCGCAGCCCGAATTCCAGCACCGGGGCTCCCTCCGCCGCCAGCGCCACCCGCGCCGCCTTGGTCGCGATCAGCGATTGGAAGTTCAGGATGTTCAGAAGGATCGTTTCCAGCAGCTGGCATTGAATCAGCGGCCCGCGGATGCGCAGCATCGGTTCCTGCGGGAAAACCACCGTGCCCTCCGGGACCGCGTCGATGTCGCACTGCAATTTCATTTTTCCCAGGTATTGGAGAAATTCCTTTTCCAGAAGCGGTTTGCCCGCCCGGTCGCGGGCCGCGGCCAGATACTCCAGATCGGATTTGTCGAACGCAAAATTTTCCAGGTATTCGATCACATACGCCAGCCCGCAGGCGATCGTATAGCCGCCCCCGAACGGATTCTGCCGGAAGGAAACGTGGAACACCGAATCCCGGTCCGCCATCCCGGTCTTCCAGTATCCGTACGCCATCGTGATCTCGTAGAAATCCGTCAACAGCGCCAGCGAATCGCGGTATATCCGTTTCAGCGTATCCATGATCTCGGCCGCCTCCCGGTTCGAAATATCGATTGTATTGTAATGCCGATGCCGTTTTCCTCCCCCGCAAACCGCATTTGTTTTCCGGTTAGCGGGGGAGGAATAAGGAGGGGGTGTGGATTGGCGCGGCAGCCTGTCCCGGCGTGTTCTTAGCCGGGAGGGGGGGGTGTGGATTACCGCGGCAGCCCGTCCCGCCGTGTTCTTAGCCGGGAGGGGGGGGG
>JAFGCU010000054.1 GCA_016932475.1 Anaerolineales bacterium | reverse complement strand
GGGTAGTCGGGCTGTGATCCGGTATTTTCCCTGTATCCTTTGAGAACACATCAGCCCGATTGTCACATGATTATTCAGCCTAAAAAAAACCACTTCACCGGTAGAACCTTTTCATTCTACTCACTGCCATAGGCAGTGGTTTTGAAACCTAAGAAAAACACCCTGCACAGGAGACAATCCCATTTACCTCGGGCGGCTGCTGCGCTCCGCGCTCTTCCCCTCCGCTTCGGGAAAAAACGTACGGGCTTTCGGGTGCCGGATTTTTATCTTCTTTCAACGCTTGGCGCCGCAAGATGGCATCACCGGCTTGTTCCCGGGGAATGAAAACCGGCGGCAGGAAATCCTGCCGCCGG
Organism: Anaerolineales bacterium; assembly: GCA_016932475.1. Taxonomy (GTDB): domain Bacteria; phylum Chloroflexota; class Anaerolineae; order Anaerolineales; family RBG-16-64-43; genus JAFGKK01. The sequence goes on along the minus strand of JAFGCU010000054.1, from coordinate 5,712 downwards.
TCTCCGCACCGGTCGTATATGCCTACCCGGCCGTTTGAATGTCCTTATGGGTTAACCCCGGCCAGGGCATTCCACTCCGCATCAGGAAACGACGCGCTTGAAGTAGTGGTACGGGAACCAGCTCCCCACATAAATCCAGCCGGCGGCTTCCATTTGCGCGCGCTTGCCTGCCATGTTGAGGGAGAGCACGCGGCGGTGCTCCCACTTTTCGTTGGAGGGCATCACGGTGAGATACAATGGGCCGAAATCCACGAGGTGATTCCCGGCCTTGCCTTCGGCTTCCAGGATCTGCATCTCGTTGAAGCCGGTGGCCCCGGGGATCAACCGGACGCTCTTGGGCAGCGGATGCGAGGCCTGCTCCGGCCCGAATCGCTGCTGGACCGCCTGGCGCGTGATTCCCATGACGGCCCCAATCTCGGACCAGGGAATGTCCATCCGGCGCGCCTGGTGTATCGCCGACCGCTGGAGCTTTTCGCACAGTTCGACCGCTTCGCTGGTGGCTTCGACCAGGCGCAGCAACGAAGCGGAATCGGTCACATTTTCCTGCCTCAGGCCCGCATGGGTCAGGATGGCCTTTTCAACGTCATTCCGCAGGCCTACATGATCACATACTTCTTTGGAACTCGCGACGGGATTCATTTTCTTCTCCTTTTGTATTTGTCAATTTTATATTGACAGGTCAAGTATATATTGACATTTGCGATTTGTCAAGCATTTATTGACTATCCAAATCCAGGGGATTTTTAGCTCCGGAAGCGGATGCCGACGGTATTTGGAACGATGGCTCGATTATATGGCTGGAAAAATACCGTTTTTTATCTCATCGCCCGGTATTTCTCTTTCGGGCACTGTTCGCGGGGAGGATTACGCGGCGGAGTTTTTTTCGGGTTTCCGCCACGGTTTTTCACGGATAAACCGGATCCCCAATCCCAATAAGACGATCACCCCCGCCAGCGTGCCTCCGGGGAAAAAGATTAAGGCGATCAGCCCGGCCGACGCGGTCGACCACCAGCCCCAGTGATTGCGGACGGCGATCGCGCACATCGCGGCGATCAGGAAAGTCCCCTCCAAAACCAGCATCCAGCCGATCCGGCCGACGGTCATTCCCATTGCGGTAAAAAAATGGATTCCGAACCAGGCTGTCAGGAGGCTGTCTGGGAGCCCATCATGGATCCGCATCAGAACGCCCAGCCCGGCCATCAACCCTCCGGTGGCGAACCCCGCCAGGAAGACCAGCAGCCCGGGTATCGAATTCAGAGATCCGCCGATGGTTCGTTTCATCATGTGACCGATTTTCCTTGAGGAATAACGAAAGAGGCGTTTCCGGAATGGCCGTCATCCCCGCGCGTTCCAAGCGGGGATCCATGCACGACTCGGATTACCACTTTCTCATATAAACCTCTGGATTCCCGCCAAATACACTCGGGAATGACGAACGATTATCACAGGGATTGTTCTTGCCTGCGCGGCCGATTTCTCACTGCACGGTGAGGGGCTGGATCTCCACGCATCCCGCGCCGACCAGATGCAGGATCTGGCGCTCGAGCTCCGCGGTCCACGACGTGGTGTTGGTCGGGAATTCCAGCCGGTAGGTCCGTTCGGCTTCGGAAATGTGAAACGCGAAATGATCGGTCCCCGGAAACGAAGTCAGCAGCCCGTAGAGGATGCGCAATCGGCGTGTGTCGCGTGCACGGTCGCCCGACTCGCGGATATAGAGCAGGATCAGCCGCGGGCCGTCGATCTTCGCCGGGAGTGTCCCTGCAGCTCGATTCGTCCCAGTGGAGCTTGTCCCCACGCCGCCCGCCATAATCGGCGCCGCCGGGTGGTTCGCCGCGATCGGCGGTCGCGGCTCCGCTTCCGCGGGATTGAGCGCCGCGGCCGGTGGCGCGGTCTGGCCCGTCGGCGGTTCGGCAGACACGCTCGTGGACCGAGTGCCGGCCGCCGCTACCGGCAAACCGGCGTCTGGAAGAGCGGTCGGCGCCCCGATGGGGATTTCCGTCCCCGCAGGGCTTGTCCCCGCGACGCCCGCCGCAACCGGCTGCGGCTCCATCATCATCGGCATATCCTCGCCCGGATCTTCCGGAGGCGGGTACCAATCCTCGTCCGCCGGAACCGGCGGAGCCGCCGGAGCCGGCGCGGCGGCAAAACGGGCCATGCCGGGAAGCCCGGATTTGGAGGCCTTCTTCGCGGCCTTCTTCAGGTCATTCGTGATGGAATCGACCAGCACGCGCGGCGTGCTGTTGCCGCTTTCCGCCTTGCCTTCGGCCACCAGGACCGCATCCTCCTTGACGACGGCCGCCGACCTTTCCCACACCGACGGGAAGAGGATCAGTTCGATCGGTCCCTGCATATCCTCGATGGTGGCGAACGCCATCGCTTTGCCGTTGCGGGACTGGAAGGCGCGGATGTGAGTGACCATCCCGGCCACCCGCACCTTGGATTGGTTCGGCGCCTCGGCCAGCGCGGCGCTCCAATGGGTGATCGTCGCTTCCAGCTCTTCGCGGTAGGCCGCGAGCGGATGGTCGCTGACGTACAACCCGAGCAGTTCCTTTTCCCAGGCCAGCATCGTCCGGTGCGGCACGGGTTTCGGCGCGGCCAGCGCGATCGTCTCCATCGGGCCGCAGACGGAGGCGGAGAACAGGCTGATCTGGCCGGCTTCCTTGGCCCGCGAATGGCTGGCCGAAACGGAGAGAATGCAATCGAGCGTATCGAGGATCGCCACCCGGTCGCCGAGTGTGTCCAGCGCCCCGACCTTGACCAGGCTTTCCAGCGCTCGCTTGCCCACCCTCCGAAGATCCACCCGGCCGGCCAGGTCGTCAAGCGTTTTAAACAATCCGCCCCGCCCGCGCTCGATGAGGATCTCGTTCACGGCGCCCTCGCCCACGTTCTTCACCGCGCCCAATCCGTAACGGATGGCGTACCCGCCCCCGGGCTTCTCCTCGATGGTGAAATCCCACTCGCTCGAGACGATGTCCGGCGGGAGAACGTCGATCCCCATCCGCCGGCAATCGGCGATGTAGAAGCCCACCTTTTCGATTTCGTTCTTGGAGACCGAGAGCAGCGCGGTCATGAACTCCACCGGGTAATGCGCCTTGAGGTATGCCGTCTGGGCGCAGATCACGCCGTAATCCGCCGCGTGCGCTTTGTTGAAGCCGTAGCGGGCAAACCCCTCCCAGTCGTCGAAGATCTCGGCCGCTTTTTCGGCGGGGATGTTCACCTTCCGGCTCGCGCCCTCGATGAATTTCGCGCGGTTCTTCTGGATCGCGTCGGCGTTCTTTTTGGATACAGCCTTGCGCAGGTCGTCGGCTTCGCTCGGGGTGAACCCGGCCATCTCGATCACCGCGCGCATCAATTGTTCCTGGTAAATGAGGATCCCGTAGGTCTCGCGCAGAATCGGTTCGAGCGCCGGATGTTTGTACTCCACTTCCTGCAGTCCGTGCATGCGCTGGATGTAATTCGGGATGTGCTCGATCGGGCCGGGGCGGAACAATGCGATCATCGCGATGACGTGATCCAAGAGGGTCGGCTTCATCTCCATCAGGTAGCGGCGCATCCCGCTGCCTTCCACCTGGAACACCCCGTCCACTTCGCCGCGCCCGAGCAGTTCGAACACAGCCGGATCGTCGGTCGGGATCGTATCGAGGTCGAGCGCCACCCCGTGCCGTTCGCGGATCAGCTGGCAGGCGCGCTGCATGATGGTCAGGGTCGCCAGGCCGAGGAAATCCACCTTCAAGAGGCCGAGCTTGTCGAGGATCTGCATCTCGAACTGGGTGATCGCCCCCATCGCGCTTTCTTCGAGGCTGCCGCGCGTAAGCCGGTGGAGCGGGACGTATTCCACCAGCGGCCGGTCGGAGATCACCACGCCCGCGGCATGCGTTCCGGCGTTGCGGACCACGCCCTCGACCTGGATCGCGGTGTCGATCAGGTGGCGGATGTAATCCGTGCCGTCGTACGCTTCCTTGAGAGGCGGCACTTCCCGGAGCGCATCCGGAAGCGTGAGCGCCTTCCCCTGCCCGGCCGGGATCAGCTTGGCGAGCCGGTCTACTTCCGGCAGCGGGATATCCAGCACGCGCCCGACGTCGCGCACCGCTGCGCGCGCGGCCATTGTGCCGAAGGTGATGATCTGCGCGACCTTGTCGGAACCGTATCGCCGCGCGACGTATTCGAGCATCCGCCCGCGCAGGTCGTCCTGGAAGTCCAGGTCTATATCGGGCATGCTCACCCGCGCCGGGTTGAGGAACCGCTCGAAGATCAGCCCGTGCGCGATCGGGTCCACCAGGGTGATCGCGAGCGCGTAAGCCGCAAGCGAACCGGCCGCGGAACCGCGGGCGTTGTACCAGATCTTTTCCTCGCGGGCATGCCGGCACAGGTCCCAGACGATGAGGAAGTAGTTGTCGAACCCCATCGTGTGGATGATGCCGAGTTCTTTGTCCAGGCGGGCCTGGATCTCGGGAGATTCCGCCTGCGGTCCGTAGCGGCTGCGCAACCCTGCCGCGCACAACTCGCGCAGGTAACCTTCCGAGGTCTTGCCGTCCGGAACGGGGAACATCGGCAGGTGATACCCCTTGAAGCCAAGGTCCACCGAGCAGCGTTCCGCCACCGCCAGCGTGTTGCTGATGGCCGAGGGCACTTCCGGAAAGAGCGCCCGCATCTCCTCCGCCGTGCGCAGGTAGAAGGTGTTGCCGGACATGCGCATCCGCTTGGCGTCGCTGACGACCGATCCGGTCTGGACGCACAGCAGGATGTCGTGGGCGACGCTGTCTTGGGGCATGACGTAATGCACATCGTTGGTCGCGACCATATCGATTCCGAAGCGCGGCGCGAGCGCGATGATTTTTCGGTTGACTTCGAGCAGTTCGGGAATGTCGTGGGATTGCAGTTCGAGGTAGAAGCGGTCTCCGAAGACCTCGCGGTACCAACCGATCAGCCGCTCGGCCTCTTCCCCGCGCCCCTCCGAGAGCGCCCGCGGAATTTCCGCGCCCAGGCAGCCGCTGGTGCAGATCAATCCTTCGGAATGCGCCGCGAGATACTCGTGATCGATGCGCGGTTTGTAGTAGAAGCCTTCCAGCTGGGAAGCCGTGGCGATCTGCAGCAGGTTCTTGTAGCCCGCATCGTTTTGGGCCAGCAGCAGGAGGTGCGGCGGATCGCGGTCCACCTGCCCTTGTTTGTCCGTCATCCCGCGCGGGGAGAGGTACGATTCGACGCCGATCAGGGGATGGATGCCGGCTTCCTTGGCGGCGGAATAAAATTCGACGACTCCGAACATCGTGCCGTGATCGGTGAGGGCCAGCGCGGGCATCCCGAGCTGCTTGGCCCGGGCCACAAGGCGGGGGATTTTTCCCAGCCCGTCGAGCAGGGAGTATTCGGAATGTACGTGGAGGTGGACGAAGGACATGATCGCCGGGCGCCGATGTAAGTTCCGTGATGAAGGTTCCGGGGCTGCAAAGAATATTATAGCACAGCGACGGGAAATAAATCCGAGAAGAAAGTCACAATTGTTCGATTGTCATGCCCGAGCATTCCAATCGGGCATCCAGGGGTTTTTTCTCGTCATGCCCGAGTGTGCTAATCGGGCATCCAGGGTTTTTTACATGTGGAGCAATGTCTCGTGCAAGTTTCTCATGGATTCCCGCTTAGTACACGCGGGAATGACGAACATTCGACATACTAGCGATCGTCATACCGGCGTGGGCTTAGCCGGTATCCATGGTT
>JAFGCU010000053.1 GCA_016932475.1 Anaerolineales bacterium | reverse complement strand
GGGTATGGCTGTCTGGACAAGCAGACACACTCAGTCATATACCACCGGTCTCCTTTTTGATACTACACTAACAGGGGGAGAGGGGAGCCTGAGGTCCGGGGTTGTTCCGGACCGAAGGCAGAGAGAGGAGGTTGGGACAGAAGAATTGTCATGACCGACTTTATTCTTGATCATCTGCTTTCCCTGATTCTTTGGACGCCCGCGCTGGCGGCGGCGCTGCTGTTCCTGCTGCCCGGCCGCGAACGGATCCTCAAGGCATTCGCCGTCGGCGCCAGCCTGGCGCCGCTGGCATTCTCCATTTTCCTTTGGCTTTCTTATGACGGCGCGGCGGCGGGCTTCCAATTCGAGGAGCGGTTGACGTGGTATGCGGCGATCGGCTCGGATTACCACCTGGCGGTCGACGGAATATCCATTCCGCTGGTGCTGCTTGCCGCGCTGATCACGCCCCTGGCGCTCCTGATGGCCGTGCCTGTCCGCGAACCCCGCCCCGGCCCGGCCGTGGCGGGGCCGGGGAAGGTTCGCATCTTCCTGGCGTTGTTCCTGCTCCTGGAAACCGGGATGCTGGGCGTTTTCCTTTCGATGGACTTGCTGCTGTTCTTCGTTTTCTGGGAGGCCGGCCTGGTGCCGATGTACTTCCTTATCCAGCAGTGGGGCGGCGAAAAACGGGATCATGCGGCGTTGAAGTTCCTGCTCTACACGATGGGCGCTTCGCTCGGCTTCCTGCTCGCGATCCAGGTGATCCGCCTCGCCGCGGGATCCTTCGACCTGCGGGCGCTCATCACAAGCTGGCCGGCGCTCGCGGATGGAACCCTGTTCGGCCTGCCGCTTTCGACGGTGAAGACGCTGACATTCTGGGGAATGACGATCGCGTTCGCGGTCAAGGTTCCGCTCTGGCCGTTCCACACCTGGTTGCCGGACGCGCATACCGAGGCGCCGACGGCCGGTTCGATGATCCTGGCCGGCGTGCTGCTGAAACTGGGCGGGTACGGATTCATCCGGCTGGTCCTGCCTCTCTTCCCGGCGGAGTCTGCGCAGTTCGCGCCGGCGCTGGCGGTGCTGGCCGTCGCCGCGATCGTCCTCGGGGCGCTGGCCTCCTGGGCGCAAAACGATTTCAAACGGCTGGTGGCCTACTCGTCGGTCAACCATATGGGATTTGTCATCCTGGGGGTTGCCGCGGCGGCGCTCGCGGGCACCGATACAGCGGCGGGGAGCTTCGCGCTGCGCGGGGCCGTGCTGCAGATGTTCACCCACGGATTGAGCGCGGCGGGGATGTTCCTGCTGGTCGGCGCGCTGTATGACCGCGCGCACACCCGCAACCTCGAGGAGCTCGGCGGCCTCTTCCCGCGCGCGCCGGTCTACGGCGGGATCCTGATCTTCACCGCGCTCGGCTCGCTCGGCCTGCCCGGCCTGGGCGGCTTCATCTCCGAACTGATGGTGATCCTCGGTTCCTGGCAGGTCTTTCCCCTGTTGACCGGGATCGCGATGATCGGCCTGTTCTTCACCGGCGCGTACATCCTGAAAGCGATCGGGAAGGTGCTGCATGGCGCGCTTCCGGATCGCTGGAAGGATGCGGCGCTTGAGATCGGCGCGCGCGAAGCGCTGGCGGCGGCGCCGCTCATGGCGCTGCTTCTGGCGACCGGCGTGTGGCCGGCTTGGATTCTGAACATGATCGGGACGGCGATTCGATGACAATCCTAACCCCCTCTCCCCGCTGGAGATCCGGAAGTTCGCCGGATCCCCAGCACCCCTCTCCCCCTTCCCCTTACGGGGAAGGGGGAGAGGGGAATCCTCGCGAAGCGAGGAAGGGGTGAGGGGGTTAGGACAGAGATGCTTATGACATCCTTTCCTTTATTATCCTTGCTCGTCTTTCTCCCCGCGGCATCCGCCGCGGCGCTCCTGCTATTCCCGGCCGGGCGCGTACGGGCGATCCGCGTTTTCGCGCTGATGACGGCCGCGCTTGCTTTGGCGCTCTCCGCTGCGGCGTATTTCTCCTACGACCTGCAGGCGGGCGGGTACCAGTGGGAGGAAGCCATCCCGTGGATTCCGCGCTGGGGGATCGGTTACCACGTCGGGGTGAACGGGATCAGCCTGCCGCTCGTCCTCCTGACCGGGATCGTGATGTTCACCGGAGTGCTCGTCTCGTGGGGGATCGACGACCGGCCGAGGGAATTCTTCGCCTTCCTGTTCCTCCTGGCCACGGGCGTTTTCGGCGTATTCGTCTCGCTCGATCTATTCCAGCTCTTCTTCTTTTACGAGATCGCCGTCTTCCCGATGTACCTGCTGATCGCGCTGTGGGGCTGGCCGAAGACCCGCGAGTACGCGGCGATGAAACTCACGCTCTACCTGTTCCTCGGCTCGATGGTCGCGCTGGTCGGCGCGCTGGCGCTGGTGTTCTCCTCGGGCCAAGTCTCCTTCGACCTGCCCGCGCTGGAAGCGGCCGCTTTCCCGGTGGAGCTGCAGCGGATCGTGTTCCCATTCGTGTTCCTCGGGTTCGCGGTGCTCGGCGGCCTGTTCCCGTTCCACAATTGGAGCCCGGACGGGCACGTCGCGGCGCCGACGGCGGTCTCGATGTTCCACGCCGGCGTGCTGATGAAGCTGGGCGCGTTCGCCGCGCTGCGGGTGGGGATCCTGCTCATGCCGGAGGGCGCGCGCTTCCACATGCCCTGGATCCTGATCCTGGCGCTGGTCAACGTGCTGTACGGCGCGCTGATCGCGATGGTCCAGACCGATTTCAAGTACGTGATCGGATTTTCTTCCGTTTCGCACATGGGGCTGGTCATGCTTGGGTTCGCCTCGCTGAACGCCGAAGGCCTGCTCGGCGCAAGCTTGCAGATGTTCTCGCACGGCGTGATGACGGCGCTCTTCTTCGCCGTGGTCGGGATGGTGTACGACCGGACCCATACGCGCGAGATTTCCGCGCTCGGCGGGCTGGCGCGCAGGATGCCGCTCGCGGCGCTGGCGTTCATCGTCGGCGCGCTGGTCTCGATGGGCATGCCCGGCTTGTCCGGGTTCGTCGCCGAGTTCCCGGTCCTTCTCGGCGTGTGGCAGTCTTCACCCGCGGCGGCGGCCGCGGCGGCGCTCGGGATTATCATCACCGCGGCGTACATACTCCTGGTCGTCCGGCGCGTGTTCTTCGGGCCGATTTCCGCCGAGCACGAACGCGCCGTTTCCCGGATCACCTTTAAAGATTCCTTCGCGCTCCTTTTTCTGATGATCTTCCTGGTCGGGATGGGAGTGTATCCGGCGTGGATCGCTCCGCTGGTGGAAAGCGGAGTCCGGCCGATCCTAAAGATATTGGGGAACTGACATACGGGCGACCCAGTGGGTCGCCCCTGCTCTCCCTCGGCCCCTTTAGGGGCGACCCATTGGGTCGCCCCTGCGATGGTGATTACGGGGAGGGCGGATCAGGCAGATGACAATTATGACTCTCTTGCCGGAAATTCTTCTGCTTCTTCTTGCGCTGGTCATCCTTGGGCTGGATCTGATCCCGCCGGAGAAGCGGCGCGCAAGCCTTGGATGGCTGACCGCGGCCGGACTGGGCGGGATTCTCGCCGCCCACCTTCTGGGCGGCGCCGCATCCGCGTCCGGGCCCGCGACGGTGCATGCCGATGCGCTGGCGTTCTTCTTCCGCGCCCTGTTCCTGCTCGGAGCGATGATCACCGTTCTGATCTCGATCGACAGCGAAGGAGTCGGCCGGCACGGAGAGTATTACGCGCTCCTGCTTTTCTCCACGATCGGCCTGTGCCTGATGGCGGCGGCGGCGGACCTGATCATGCTGGCGCTCGCGATCGAGATGGCCGCCATGCCGCTCTATATCCTGGCGGGTTTCCTCAACCGGAACTCCCGATCGACGGAAGCCGGAGTGAAATACTTCCTCTTCGGCGCGACGGCCTCCGCGGTGATGTGGTACGGCTTCTCGCTCCTCTACGGATTCACCGGCCAGACCGACCTTTCGGCCGCGGCCGTCGCGCTTGCCGAGGCCGATCCGGCGGTGATCCTGGCGGCGGCGGTCCCGATCCTCGCCGGGCTCGGGTTCAAGGTCGCGATGGTGCCGTTCCACTTCTGGGCGCCGGATGTATATGAAGGGGCGCCGACACCCGTCGCGGCGTTTCTCTCCACCGCCGTCAAGGCGGCCGGATTTGCCGTCCTGCTGAGGATCCTGCTGGCGGTGTTTCCGCCGGCGTCAGCCTCGTACTGGGGGTTGCTGATCTCCCTCCTGTCGGCGGTCACGATGACGCTGGGAAACCTGCTGGCGATGGTTCAGAAGAACATCAAGCGGCTGCTGGCGTATTCCTCGATCGCCCACGCCGGTTATGCGCTGATCGGGCTGGTCACCCTCCTCCCGGAAGGTTTGGCGGCGACCGCGTTCTACCTCTTGACGTACCTCTTCGCCAACCTGGCGGCCTTCGCGGTCGTGACGCTTGTGGCGAACGCGGCAGGCGGCGACGACGTCTCGGCGCTGGCCGGCCTCAGCCGCCGCTCGCCGGCGGCCGCGCTGGCGATGCTGGTGGCGCTGCTATCGCTGGCGGGAATGCCGCCGTTGGCCGGGTTTGCCGGGAAGGTGTTCCTGTTCGCCTCGGCGGTTGAAGCCCGCCTGATATGGCTGGCCGCGTTCGGCGCGGCCAATTCGGTCCTGGCCCTCTACTATTACCTTACCGTCATTAAATCCGTTTACCTCCACCGCGGCGAACACGAGCAGGCGGCGTTCCCGTTTCCCGGCGCGGCCGCCCTTGCGCTGGCCGCATGCACGGCGGGAATCCTCGTCCTGGGCATTGCGGCTTCCCCCTGGTTTGAAGCGGCGCTGCGGGCGGTGCGGCCTTTATTCCCGGGCTGAATATCGGGCTCATTCGTGATAGAATTTTGACCCGTGACGGATTCTCCCGGCCAAGGCAAACCTTCCCGAATATTAACCAACGAGCAGATCGCGGGGCTCATGACCCAGAGCGGCTGTCTGGTGGTCGCCCTGGTGCTGGTTGCCGTCGTGGCCGGGATCTGGCTGGACCGCGCGCTGGGCACCCGCCCGGTCCTGACGCTGGTTCTGGTCCTGGGCAGCGTGCCGCTTACGCTCCTGCTTCTGTTTCGGACGGCCACGCGGGCGGTATCCGCCGTCAAACCCGCGGCGAAGCCCGCCCAAAAGGGTATGGATGACGACGACGACGATGATGAAGACGCGTAGGTGGAAATACGGTGTCAAACGCTGGATCGTGATCGGCCTGTTCGTGCTGGCCGGCGTTCTGGGTTTTGTCGGTTCGCGCTGGTTCGGGCCCTTCAAACCGATCATTCCGACGGTTACCCTGGCGAGCGAGGAAATCTGGCCGGGCGCGCACATCCTTCCGGCGTTCACCATTGGCGGGTTTTCCTTCCCGGGCATTCCTTTTTCCAATACCATCCTGGCCATCCTGGTGGCGGATCTGGCCCTGATCCTGATCGCCATATTCATCGTCCGGCCGTACGTGCGCGGAGCAAATCCGGTGCCCTCCAAACCCTATGCCGCGCTCGAAATGCTGATGGATTATTTCTGGAACCTGGTGAAGGATTCGGTCGGCGCGAAATGGGCCTGGCGGGTGTTCCCGATCGTCATGACGATCTTCCTGATCATCCTTTCGGCCAATCTGACCAAAATGGTTCCCGGTTACGAGACGATCGGCTGGCTCAAGCCGGTCGAGGGGCACGCCGGCGTCAAAGCGTATCCCGCGGTTCCGTTCGTGGCTGGTTTCCACGCCCTCAACGCCGCCGCGGACGCGGAGCATACCGCCGGGGAAGGCGCGACCTACGAGCTGATCCCGTTCCTGCGCGGGGCGGCGACGGATATCAACTTTCCGGCCTCCCTCGCGGTGTTCACCGTCGCGGGAATTTTTGTGTTCGGCGTTTGGGCGCAGAAGGGCAAATTCTTTGAAAAATATTTCCCGCTCGGGCGGGTGATTTCCATCCCGGTTTTCGGGGCGATCGATCTGGTGGTGGGGGTGCTCGAGTTCATGCTGGAGTTCGTCAAGGTGATTTCACTCACCCTCCGGTTGTTCGGCAACATCTTCGCCGGCGGGCTAATCCTGCTGATCATCGGCTCGCTGACGGTGGTCATCGTCCCGTCCGTCCTGGCGGTGTTTGAGCTGTTCGTGGGCGCGATCCAGGCCTACGTGTTCGCCCTGCTGGCGCTGATCTTCATCCAGATGGCGATGGCCGGCCACGGCGGGGAAAAAGACGCCGGGCACTAGGCCCCGGCGCGGCATGATTCTTTTGCGGAGGAATGCTTAATGGATGGTGAATCGTTCATTCAGGGGATGCGGTTTATCGGCGCGGGGCTCGCGATGTTCGGCGCCATCGGCGCCGGATTGGGCGTGGGGCTCGCAGCCATGGGCGGCGTGCAGGCCATGGGCCGCAACCCGGACGCGTCCTCGACGATCCAGATCAACATGATCCTGGGTATCGTGTTCGCCGAAGCGATCGCGATCTACGCGATGGCGGTGGCGCTGATCGTGCTGTTCGTCTGAGAAGGGTGAGGGTATGGAAAAGCTCGGTATCAACCTAGGAACATTTCTCTTCTATCTCCTGAATTTCACCGCGCTGATGATCGTCCTCGGCGCGTGGATCTACAAGCCGATGGTGAAGGCGCTCGAAGACCGCCAGAAGAAGATCGCCCAGGGCCTGCACGACGCCGAAGTGGCGGCCGAGGCCCGGTCCAAGGCGGAGGCCGAAGCGCAGCACATCCGCGGCGCGGCGCAACAGGAGGCTTCGCAGAAACTCCGCGAGGCGACCGAGAGCGCCGCCAAGGCGGCCGAGGCCGTGCGCGCGGAGGCGGAGAAGGATATCGCCGCGCTGCGGGATGCCGGCCGGGCGGAGATCGCAGCCGAGCGGAACCGGATGCTTTCGGATCTGCGGCCCCGGGTGGCCGCGCTGGCGATCGCCGCCGCCCAGAAGCTGATCGGCGAGGCGCTGGACGAAAAACGCCAGCACGCGCTGATCGACGAATTCTTCAGCGGCGTACGCTCCGGCAAGGTGATCCTGCTCGAGGAAAGCGGCGCTCTGCCGTCCGCGGAAAAAGCCGAGGTGACCAGCGCGCTGCCGCTCTCGGAGGCGGAGCAGGAGTCCATCCGCAGAGAGGTCGCCGCAAAAGCGGGGGCTGGGATCGGGGTCGCCTTCCAGGTGGATCCGGATCTGCTCGGCGGGTTGAAGGTCCGAATTGGAGACCGCGTGATCGACGGATCGGTCGCCGGACGGATCGAGAGCCTTCGAAAATCGATGCAGTAATCCCCTTGGAGACATGAAATAGACAGGATTTGCAGGATTTATTTCAGGATTTCCATTTATGGGATGCGGTATCGGTCGGAAAATCCTGAGTCGTCCTGAAAATCCTGTTTATTCTTTCCGCCGGGGTTGTTAATCCGGCGCTAATCCCGCATTCGTTATAATGAAACCTCACCAAAAACTGCGGAAGGGCTTCACGGCGCTTCCGAAAAACCCTGTTTTCAGCATAAAGGGTGAAGCCGGTCGATGACCGTCCCGGGTATAATCGCGGCTTGGATTTGGCCTGCATGCGACTTTCCCAGCTGATTTCCGCTCTTTCCCATGACTCTTTGCCCGCGGGCGAGGACCCCGAGATTACCGGCGTGACGCAGGATTCGCGGCAGGTTACTCCCGGGAAGGTGTTTGTCGCCTGCACGGGGGGGGCCGCCGACGGGCATGCGTTTATCGCGCGGGCAGTCGAAGCCGGAGCCGCGGCGGTGGTGGGGGAGCGCAAGCAGCGGGCGGCGGGAGTTCCCTACATCCGCGTCGCGAACAGCCGCCGGGCCCTGGGGCTGCTTTCGGCGGCGTGGTTCGGGTTTCCATCCCGTTCGCTGGTGCTGATCGGCGTGACCGGAACGGACGGCAAGACCACCACGGTCAGCCTGATTTTTCACATTCTGCGCAAGGCGGGCTTCCGCGCCGGCATGATCGGCACGGTCGGGGCGGTCATCGACGGCGAGGAACTGGACACCGGCTTCCATGTCACCACGCCGGACGCGCCGGCGCTGCAGGACTACCTGGCGCGGATGGCGGGGTCGGGGCTGACCCATTGCGTGATGGAAGTCACCTCGCACGGATTGGCGCAGCAGCGCGTGGCCGGATGCGATTTTGATTTCGCCGCGGTGACCAACATCACCCACGAGCATCTGGATTATCACGGGACCTTTGAAACCTACCGGGCGGTGAAGGCCGGGCTTTTTTCCGGGCTCGGTTCCGCCGCGCCGAAAGAGGCCGTGCGCGAGCGGGCGGCGGTCCTGAACGCGGACGATCCTTCCTTTGCGTACCTCCGCAGCCAGACGCCGGTTAAGGTCGTGACCTACAGCCGGCGCGGCGCGGCGGATTTTTCCGCGAAGGATATCCGCCTGTCGGCGGACGGGCTGCGGATGACGCTGTGCCTGCCGGAACGCGAACGGCCGCTGTCGTGCAATCTGCGGGGCGCGCACAACGCCGACAACATTCTCGCCGCGCTGGCGGTATGCATCGGCGGGATGGGGATCGACCCGCAAACCGCGGTGGACGCCGTGGCGGCCATGCCGGGCGTGCCCGGGCGCTGGGAGCCGATCGAGATGGGCCAGGAGTTCCGGGCGGTCGTGGATTTCGCGCACACGCCGAATTCGCTGCGGCACACGCTGCAAGCCGCGCGGGAAATCGCCGGAAACGCCCGGGTGATCGCGGTCTTCGGCGCGGCCGGGTTGCGCGACCGCGAGAAGCGGCGCCTGATGGCCGCGACCGGCATCGAATTCGCGGATATGACGGTCCTCACCGCCGAGGACCCGCGCACCGAAAGCCTCGGAGACATCCTCGAGGAGATGGCCGCCGGCGCGCGTTCGCGCGGCGGCGTGGAAGGGAAAAATTTTTTCCGCGAACCGGACCGGGGCGGAGCGCTTCGTTTCGCCGTCCGGTCGGCCCGCAAGGGCGACGTGGTGATCGCCTGCGGAAAAGGGCACGAGCAATCGATGTGTTTTGGGGAAGTGGAATATCCATGGGATGATCGGCAAGCCATGCGCGCGGTGCTGGCGGAACGGCTGGGTGCCGCCGGGCCGGAACTGCCGCAATTGCCGACGTCTCTTTCGATGAAGGAGAAAAGTTGATGAAGCGTATTGTTCCGAACACCTGGTTCATCCTGCCGGCGCTGGCGGCGATCGCGTTGCTCGCGGCTTGCCAATCCACATCGACGACGATCACTCCCACGAAGGATCTGCGCGGGCTGGGAACTCCGCTTGTGACCCAGAAGAAGTGGGCCAATCCGCCGCCGATGCTGATCGATCAGACCAAATACTACGTCGCCAATTTCAAAACCGCCAAAGGCGATTTCCGGGTCCAGCTGCTGGCCGATAAAGCCCCCTTCACGGTGAACAATTTCATCTTCCTGGCCCGCGAGGGATACTACAACAACACCACCTTCCACCGCGTGATCGAGGATTTCATGGCCCAGGGCGGCGATCCGAGCGGGACGGGCAGCGGCGGCCCGGGGTACACCTTCGACGACGAGATCGCCGAAGACCTGAAATTCGATAAAGAAGGCGTTCTGGCGATGGCCAACTACGGCACCAACACCAACGGCAGCCAGTTCTTCATCACCTTCAAGGAATATCCGGATCTGAACGGCCGCTACACGATCTTCGGCCAGGTGATCTCCGGGATGGATGTCGTCCACTCGCTTAAACTGCGGGACCCGAACGCCAATCCCACCACGCCCGGCGACACGCTGTACTCGGTGACGATCGAGGAAACCCCGATCAACCTGCTGCCGCCTCCGACGGCGACCTCGACGTTGAACGTGCCGCGCCAGACGCCGAGCGTGAAATCGCTGGCGACCCTCGAAGTGACCGCGCGCGGCAAGATCTTCACCGGCCCGCCGGACATGGTGATCGACCCGACCCATGGCTACCGGGCCACGATCATGACCACCAAGGGCAACCTGGTCTTCGACCTGTGCACCGCCGAAGCGCCGGAGAGCGTGAACAACTTCGTGGTCCTGGCGCGGATGGGCTACTGGGATAACTTCCCGATCAACTACGCCACACGGCACAAGTTCCTGCTCACCGGACTCCCGACCGGGATGGAGGATTACGACATCGGCTACAGCCTGCCGCACGAAGACGGCTGCTCGAACAACGTCGGCGTGTTGGGATACTGGACGGCGCCGAGAGGTGCGGAAACGGATGACGGCGAAGAGGAGATCCGGTCCAGCGCCGGCCAGTTGTACATCCTGCTGGTGACCGACAAGTCGCTGGACGGGAAGTTAACGGCCTTCGGACGGCTGATCGGAGACGATGCACTGCTCCTGGCAAACGAGCTGACCACGGCGGATAAGATCATTTCGATCACGGTCGTGGACACCGGCACGGCGCCGACCGTCACCCAGACCCGGACCCCGGGCCCGACCCGCACGGCGACCCCGACCCGCACCGAAACGCCGACCCCCACGCCTTCACCGACGAAATAAGGGTTGCGCGCCTGAGTATTGCCGACTGTAAATTCCGAAGCGGCCCGCAAGGGCCGCTTTTGATTCCGGTGTGTATCGCGGATAAACCCGTAAGGGCGTCCGGATGGGCCGCCCTTACGGTAATGTGGCGATGCTCATCGCTCCCTCGCTTTGTATTTGGTAATGCCAAGAAGACCAGATGCGGCAGTGCCGTGTGCGAGGGCAGGCCCTTCGCTCCGCTCCGGTGATTTTTTAAGAAGATTAGGCTTATAATTTATATAACAGTAACATCCCCAGGGAGGATGCCATGGCCAAGAATATCCACATGGATGTCGACAGCCTAAGGGCGGTGATCCAGCTGCTCGAGGGCAAGAAGGGCGAGCTGACCGAATATGTAACAGATGTCAGCAACGGCGTCAACGGGTTGGAGGGCGGCGATTGGGTCGGGGGTGCCCCCAACCAGTTCTACGAAGATTTCGAAGCGAAGCGCGAGGATTTGATGAAACAGGTGGATTATATGGGCGCCCTCGCCGGCCGGTTGCGGCAGGCGATCGCGGATTTCGAAGCCGCGGCCGCAAAATTAAGCTGAGGGGAGAAGCCGATGACGACCATTCATATGGATATGGATCAAGTGAAAGCCGTTTTGGCGCTGATGACCAGGGATCAGGCTGCGGTTCGCGAAATTACGGGCAATCTGACAAATGCGGTATTGGCCATTCACGGCACCGAATGGGTGGGGAACGCCGAAGCGGAATTCTACGGGGAATACGAGGACTTGGAAATCCAACTGAAGCAGCAGATCGGCGCATTGGAAACGCTTATCGAACGGATGCGGCAGGAGATCGCGGAGTGGGAGGCGATGGCCGCCCGGCTGGCTTAGGGAAGGGGTTGGAATGCCGTGGAGGCATACCGCGTTTGCCCGGCCTGCGGGACGCTATTTACAAGGAGGGGATTTATGGCAGACGTCATCCATATGGATTCGGACCCGGTCCAGGAAATCGGCCGGAAGCTGACAAGTCTTTCGGGAAAAATTCTCGATGCGCAGACGGAGATCAGCCGCGCGGCACAGGCGATGGACTGGGCAGGCTCGGGGAAGGATTCTTTCCTGCAGGATGAGGAGTACTGGGCGGGAAAGATGTACTACCTGTCCCGAGATTTTTCCGAGATGGGATCCGCGGTGACGAAGGAAAGAGAGGAGTGGGAAGACACGGCCAAGGAGTTTGTCAAGCGGCACACGCCCTTCGTACAAGGTGACGGGGATAAGCACGCAGTGGATATATCGGATATCCAGCAAGGGGACTACGGGGATTGTTTCTTCATGTCGTCGATGGGCGCCATCGCGCGGGAGCATCCCGAATTCATCCAGAACATGATCCACGACAACGGAGACGGGACGTATACGGTTACGTTTTATGACCCGATTTGCGCCACGCCACTCGGGCCCTGCATCTACAAGAAACACGAAATCACCGTGGATGGTAAGTTCCCGAAAGGCCTCGCCGATCCGACGGATGCTACCGCCGACGGCACCCAGGAAGCATGGACACTGATTCTCGAGAAGGCATATCTCCAATGGCAGAGGGAAAACGGCATAGACCCATTGACCCGCCTTCCATTGCTCGATCTTCCATCGCCCTCGAATGCGATGAGCGTGATGACGGGAAAGGATTGTTTCAATTGCCCCTCGGAACTGATGACCATAGATGACTTGAACCGAAGGTTTCAAAACGGCGACGCGATAACCGCAGGGAGCGATTGGGAAATTAATCCCAATCGTCCGACAAATTACTTTGAACCTGTTCCGCCTTTAGATACAGCGATCCTTGAAGAAGGACATGTTTATTTCGTCACTGGCGTGGATCCCATTGCAAACACCGTAACAATCCAGAATCCTTGGGGGCCTCACTGCCCGCCCATTACCATGCCGTTTGAGGACTACCAAAAGTGTTTTTGGTTAACCACCAGTAATTCGGTGGAGTAGGCCGGGAGGAGATCGGAAATGAAATGGATAATGGTTTGTGAAAAAACAAAAAGAATTCTTATTCCAGTTGTTCTTATTATGCTTTCGGGTTGCGGACATTATTTGCCTTTGTACGATCTTCCCCAAAGTTCTACAATGGGCGGAACGATGATTCATAAAGGAACACAAGCCAGTTTTCACTGTGGGAATGATTATTTAACGCTTGGCTCACCCAGTAGTTATTATTTTGCTGATTTTATCGATGAATTTGGCGACAGGAAAATGGAAAAGATGTCTGGATTATGGATAAGCATAAAAAATAAACCAGAATCCAGAAAATATTTTGCTGTCTATGCTGGGTTGAGCATCCATTATTACTCGGAAATAATTGAGGTCTATACCATTGGTGTCGATATTATCGATCATTTCATCGAAGTAGAAGTCAATAATTTGGAGCAATCTGGAGAGATGAATCGTTGTTCGCCGTATTGACGAATATATTTTCAAGAACGTAAACGGATTGGAGGAATGATGGTGGCGACGAGGAAGTGGAAGGATCAGAAAAGCCATAATAGATATTCCTTTGTTTGCCTTACTGCTCTGAGTATGATGTTTTCCGCGTGCGCGAAGACTCCCGTTCCCCTTGCTACCATCACGCCCCTGACCCCCACCAGTATGGTGGTCTACGCTGCGATGACGAGGAATTATTCTGGAACGCATGGCGTTGTAAACATTTATGTTGATTCGGACGGTTGGCCGAATGCTCTTACACCGGAATCCGGACAAGAAGATCATGAATTGACGGCTACCTTGTGGTTCATCATATTGGGCCGTCCGGAAACGTACACATCCTTCCAAGTCCAATCCGGACAGGCGATTTATTTTGAGGGATACGAGATCTTTGTTTTACGCATCGCGAAGGATGATCGGGGAGCTCATTTCGTGGAGGTCGAGGTGGCCGAAACGAGATAGGCGGCCCCGCCGTAAAGAAAAGATGGAGAAGCGTCTGGGAGATGAATATCATAAAAACCGTTCCGGTCAGACTATCCAACAAGGTTCCCATGGCGGGCCCGAGCCGACAGGGTGGTGACATTTGCGGTAATCAACATGGTGTTCGGAATGCAGCGTTTCAACGGGGCGACGGCATAACCGCGGGCAGCAGCGGCACTTTTATGCCAGACCGCCCCCCGGAAAAATTTGGTAAGACCACTTTCCCTGGTCAAAAAATCGTGGAAGGTCATGTCTATTTTGTAACGGATGTGGATCCTATAGGAATGACGGTGACGGTGCAGAATCCCCATGGCCCTCATTGCCCCCCCATAAAGATGTCCTTCGAAGATTATAAGAAATGCTTTTGGTTAACTACCAGCAATTCAGTGGAGTAGAACAGGAGATATCAGAAATGATATGCCTACGAAATAATGCAAAATGGAAAACATGGATTTTTCCCGTTATTTGTTTGCTCCTTTCCGGCTGCGGGCGTTTTGATTGGTATTCCCCCCCTCGCCCCAATACAGGGGGTACGGTCATTTATTCCACTGCTCAGGCTAGTTTCCGCTGCAATGATAATTTTGTTTCACTTGCTTCAGGAAATTACCATACCTCAGAATTTATTGATGAATTCGGCGAGGTGAGAACCGGAAATATATCCGGATTGTGGGTAGGCATGAAGGATAAACCGGAAGCATTCCGATTTTATTATGTTTATTACGGCCTGGTTATTTATTATTATGATGTAAAAATCGAAATATTGCAGGTGGGAGGCGATTACACGGCGGTGGAGGTGAGCGCGTTTGTGCAATCCGGCAGGACGGAACGATGTTACGGGGTTTAACGGAGTTAATCCGTTTTCCATAAACGGACGGTTGGGATCGGAGGGCTGATGGTTGCAATGAAGACGTGGAAAATCCGAAAGAGACAATTTCCTGGATGTTTGTCGGCGTGTCTTTCCATGCTGGGGATATTTCTTTCTTCGTGTATCTCGACTCCCTATTCTCATGCCAACGTGACGCCCCTGACTTCCACCAGCATGGTGATCTATAACTCCATGACAAGGAATTATCGAAGGGGGCTTCGCACCGTAAACGTACATGTTCAAATTACAAGTTTGCAGAATGAACTCACCCCGGAATCCAAACAAGAAGTACCTGAATTGGAATATACCTTGTGGCTGATGATCGTGGGGCATCCGGAAACGTACAAATCCTTCCAGGTCCAATCCGGACAGACGATTTCTTTTGAGGGATTCACAATCAATATTTTGCGCATCGATAAGGATGATCGGGGAGTATATTTTGTGGAGATCGAAGTGACAGAACCATGACCACAAACCGCGGAGGACTCGGAGCAGAACCCGGCAAGGAGCGGAATGGTGTGAAAACAACAACGGTGATTCTCCCGGACAGGGTGCCGATAACCTGCCCGGGGAAAGCAGGTATATTGAGGCTGGCGGCGACCAAGATCGTCTTCGGCAAGTACAAAGACGATCAGGGAAAAGAGCACAGCGGTTGGACGGCGGCCCTTTCGATGATGCTCGGCGAAGACCGACAAACCTATAAGGCGTTTAAGGTCCATGGCGGCAAATCCGTGCAATTCGGCCGGTTCAACGTAAACGTGCATCGGATCGAAAGCAGCCCATTTGGAATGCTCGTCAAGGCCGAGGTTGCTTCAGCGGAGTGACCGAGACTCGAAAATGCGGCATTTCCACCGGGCTGCTGGGGAGCGCCCTATGATGACCTCTGAACCCGTGATCCTCTATGAACGAATAAGGTTCAATTTTCGGAGTGCAGCCGGCGTGTTGGGGATCACCACCGGGAATTTCGCCAGTGAAAAATATCTTGATGAAAAAGGCGTGGAAAAGCGCGGGGCAACGGCCGGCTTGTGGCTCGCCGTCCGCGGACGTCCGGATACCGGCGCCTTCCAGCGGGTGCATGCCGGCCGGCAGATCGAGTATGAAGGGTACCGGATCCGGGTGCAGGCGGTCGGGAGCGATCACCGCGGCATCTTTGTGCGGATGGAAATCGAACCCCCCGATCATCAGAAGGAGAATCCAAACACCCAAGGGAGGATCCCATGAAGATGCATATGAACGTCGAGCCGGTCAGCGAGGTCCAGGTGAAAATGACCGAAGACCAAAGGGATATCGAAGAAATAATGACGGCCCTGACCGCAGCCGTTCGTGGGTTGGAGGAAGGCGCCTGGGTGGGATATTCCGCGTGCCAATTCTTTTATGAATACGAAATGGCGAATAGATTGATGAACTTGCATTTGGAAACGATGAAAGAACTCGCCGATCGGATGAAGAAGGAAATCGACGAATGGCAGGGAGTGGCTTCCAATATGGGTGAATATTCCCCGCGTCTTTGGGTGTGAAACTTTATTTAATTTTCTGCTCAGGCCATCAAAGCGCACCCCACTCCGCTGTGTGATCGCTCAGGTTTATGGATCAATTCAGACCCGCGCACACCCGCTTCGCGAGCATTCCTGCTCAAGAAGAGAGTCGAGCAGGAATGCTCCGCGGGGCAAGCGCGGGGGCAGGCCCGGATTGCCCCGTTCGCACCGCGGCTGGGGCGGGCCGGGGGCACGGAGAAGAGCCGATGACACGGATTTTCAAATCCGCCATTCCGGCTCTTTTTGTCGGGTCGGTGTATGGGAATTTCAAGCCGGGCTGAGTCGATACTTTACTTCTATTCCGGGTAAGATCGAGGATCTCGCGGCGATGTATGCCGCTATCAAGGGATGATGGATACTCCGCAGCTCGCCTTCGCGCAGCGGGAGGCTTGCCGCGCGGTCATCCATGCTTGCGGCCGTTTCATTCGCCGGGATAAATGCCGGGAGGGGCGGTTGGGATGGACAGATGATTGATTCCCCCTCCATCCCGGCATACAATGGAGACCGGTGACCAAAATCTCCAGGCGCTCAGGCAAACCCAACCCGCGGAAAAATGCCGCCCAGAAGTTCATACTGTTCCCAATCCTGCTGCTCCTGCTTGGGTGCAGCCTGACCGCGGGCGGCACCTCCGCCGGGAACGATACCGCGACGCAGACGGCGCTGGCGCTGGCGGTGATCCAATATTCCACCTCGGCCGGCGGGCGCTTCCCCTCGCCCACGGCGACCGCGCCGGGAATCCGCCCGCATACGCCGACCATCAGCCCCACACCCTTTCCGTCGCAAACGCCCACCGTCACCATAACGGCTTCGACCACACCGACATCCACCGCCGGCCATACCGCCACCCCGCCCGGCGCGACCGGCACGACCCGCTACATCCTCGATCCCGACACCCGGGATTACGCCCCGCAGAAAAAATCCCCCTCCGGTTCGGACGAATATCAAAACAACCGCTGGGAACGGCCGTACACCGCCGGGACGATGGATTATCTTCCGGATGTGGATCTGGTCCGGGTGGAGCTGCGCGTCGCGCCGCCGTGGATCTACATCACCTTCTTCAGCGCCGGAACGCGCGCGGAAGGGATCGGGGAGACGATGTACGGCGCCGAGTTCGACGTCAACCGGGACGGGCGCGGGGATTACCTGATCTGGGGGGCGGCGCCGCCGGGCTCGCAATGGACGACGGCGGGCGTGGAGGTCTGGAAGGATACCAACGCCGACGTCGGCGGCCCGATTCCACTATTTACGAACGCGCCCTGGAGCGGCGGGAACGGGTACGACCGCAAGGTATTCCCCGGCGGGCAGGGGGCGGATCCGGACCTGGCATGGATCCGGCAGATCGAGGGCGGAGCCAAAATCCAACTGGCGTTCGGCATCCTGGCGGTCGGGAATGCGCCCGCGTTCCTGTGGAGCGGACTGGCGGATAACGGAGTCCGGCGGCCGGATTGGTTCGATTACAACGATCATTTCACCCAGGGCGAGGCGGGCTCTCCGCTTCCGGTGCAGGCGGATTACTACCCGCTCGGGGCGCTGTTCGGGATCGACAACACCTGCCGCGATGCCTATGGCTTCACGCCGGCCGGTTCCGAAGCGGGTTTGTGCGTGTAGGCGGGGAGCGGCTCCTGGGGGGACTCGGATACGCCGGGTTTGGAAACGGCGCATCCGCCGCGGCGCGGGTGTGATGACCTGAAGCCGCCGAAAACGGGTCCTCGAAAAGGAGGAGCTATGAAAATCGGACAAGGGTGCCGAATCCGGGTTGTGATTTTCCCGATCGCGCTGCTGGTACTGCTGGCCTGCAATCTTCAGAGAACGGCAGCCTCCCCTTCGGCCGAATTCACGGCAACCCGGACTGTTTTTCCTCCCTCCGAAAGCGGAGAAGCGCCTGCCACCCCTTCCGGGACGGTTCCTGCGGAAAATCCGACTCTCACTCAGGCCTTCACCCCGACCTCCACCATAATCCATCTGACGACCCCGCCCGGCACCACCGGCACCACCCGCTACATCACGGATCCGGAAACGCGGGATTACGCCCCCCAGAAAAAATCCCCGTCCGGTTCGGACGCGCATCAGAACAACCGCTGGGAACGGCCATACACCGCCGGGACGATGGACTACCTGGCGGATGTGGACCTGACCCGGGTGGAGCTGCGGATTGCGGCGCCGTGGGTGTATATCCTGTTCTTCATCGCCGGACCGCGCGCGGAGGGGATCGGGGAGACGATGTACGGCGCCGAGTTCGACGTCAACCGCGACGGGCGCGGGGATTACCTGATCTGGGGGGCATCGCCGGCGGGCGCGGATTGGACCGTGGACGGCGTGGAAGTCTGGACGGATTCGAACGCCGACGTCGGCGGCCCGAACGGGCAATTGACCGACGCTCCCTGGACCGGCGGCGACGGGTACGATCAGAAGCTGTTTTCCGGCGGGCAGGGGGCGGACCCGGACCTGGCGTGGATCCGGCAGATGGAAGGGGGGCTGAAAATCCAGCTGGCATTTAAGGCTTCCGCAATCGGGAACGCGCCCGCGTTCCTGTGGAACGGCCTGGCGGATAACGGAATCCGGCGTCCGGACTGGTTCGATTACAACGATCACTTCACCCAAGACGAGGCGGGCTCGCCGCTCACGGCGCAGGCCGATTACTACCCGCTCAAAGCATTGTCCGGCATCGACAACACCTGCCGCGATGCATACGGGTTCGCGCCGGCCGGTTCCGAGCCGGGCTTGTGCCTGTACGAGGGAAGCATCCGCGGCCAGGTCGCCTGGGATATCGACCACAGCGGTTCGCTGGATTCCACGGAACTTTCGGTCGCCATGATCGCCGGAGACACCGTCACGCTCGGCCAGGGATTATGCCCGGCGGCGGGATACCGGACCGCGGTGACGGATGCGGAAGGCCGGTATTCCTTTGCGGCACTTTCCCCCGGCGCGTATTGCGTCGGATTGATCCATACGGTTCCCAATCCCATTAGCATCGCCCCCGTTCCGGTCAACCTTTCCCCCGGAGAGAACGGGGTTGTCAATATGCCGGTGCCCTGGTGAAGAGGCGATCGGGATGCCTTCCCATCCGTCCAAACACGCCGTGCACCCAAAAGGATGAAAGCTGAACAATCGATTCTGCGGAAGAAATCGATCCCCCGGGGCAGAATGGAAGCATCCGTTCCAGCCCCACCCTTGCATGATGAAAAACCAAAAACGCCGTTTTTTCCTCTTTCCTTTCCCGGCGCCTGCCCCCCGCCTGCCCTCGCGCAAATGCCCCGCGAGAGTGCGCGGGATCGATTTTGGTTTTGATCCCGCTCGTTCACGAAGCGGGGGAGCATC
>JAFGCU010000052.1 GCA_016932475.1 Anaerolineales bacterium | reverse complement strand
TGCCGGAATTAGTGATGTTTACGAAATCACCGGCCGCAGGGGCGCCGTAGGCCGGTCCGGCGGGGAGAGAATCCTGAAGGATCGTTTGCGTGTCCGCGAACGTCGCGTCGATCAACCCGCCGTTGGCCGCCGTGAGAGTCCAGTTGAAAAGAATCCCAACCGTGGCGTTCCCGCTTGTGTCGTTCGATTTCACGACCGTGAGATCCGGCACCGGCGATGCCGCCGTGACCGAATCCGAGCCGGTGTTGTTCCCTTCGTCCGATTCGGCGATGGCGCTGTCGGGATCGACCGTTGCGGTGTTATCCAAAACACCCGGCGCGGCCGGCGTGGCGGTAAAGGTCACCGTGAAACTGCCGCCGGCGCCGATGGTGACATCCGCGCCGTCGGCTGTGCAGGTTAACACATCACTGATGATGGAACAGCCGATGTAGCCATCATTGGTGATCAGGATGAAATCACCAGCCGCAGGGGCGCCGTAGGCTGGTCCGGCGGGGAGAGGATCCCGAAGTATCGTCTGTGTGTCCGTGAACGTCGCGTCGAGCGTTCCGCTGTTGGCCACCGTGAGAGTCCAGTAAAATGGAACCCCGACCGTGGCATTCCCGCCCGTGTTGTTCGTCTTCGCGACCGTAAGATCCGGTCCCGTTAAAATCGCCGTGACCGAATCCGAACCGGTGTTGTTCCCTTCGTCCGATTCGGCGATGGCGCTGTCGGGATCGACCGTCGCGGTGTTATCCAAAACGCCCGGCGCGGCCGGCGTGGCGCTGAAAGTCACCGTGAAGCTTCCGCCGGCGCCGATGGTGACATCCGCGCCGTCGGCCGTGCAGGTTAATACATCGCTGATGATGGAACAGCCGATGTAGCCATCATTGGTGATCAGGATGAAATCACCGGCCGCAGGGGCGCCGTAGGCGGGTCCGGCGGGGAGAGGATCCCGAAGGATCGTCTGTGTGTTCGTGAACGTCGCGTCGATCGTTCCGCCGTTGGCCACCGTGAGAGTCCAGTTAAATGAAACCCCGACCTCGGCATTCCCGCTTGTGTCGTTCGATTTCGCGACCGTAAGATCCGGCGCCGGCGATGACACCGTGACCGAATCCGAGCCGGTGTTGTTCCCTTCGTCCGATTCGACGATGGCGCTGTCGGGATCGACCGTCGCGGTGTTATCCAAAACGCCCGGTGCGGATGGCGTGGCGGAAAGGGTCACCGTGAAACTGCCGCCGCCGCCGATGGTGACATCCGCGCCGACGGCTGTGCAGGTTAATACACCCTCATTGATGGAGCAGGTTATGTTCTCGGAATTGGTGATGTTTACGAAATCGCCGGCTGCAGGGGCGCCGTAGGCCGGTCCGGCGGGGAGAGGATCCCGAAGGATCGTCTGCGTGTTCGTGAACGTCGCGTCGATCGTCCCGCCGTTGGTTACGGTGAGAGTCCAGTTGAAAAGAACCCCGACCGTGGCATTCCCGCCCGTGTCGTTCGCCTTCGCGACCGTAAGATCCGGTTCCGTTCCTTGATAATTCGCGCGGTTGTGAGGAATGTACCGCGGAACCGCGACGGCATGCGATTGGAGGCCTGCCTCGTTGTTCCGGTTAGGAATTCGAAGATTCGGATTGGGATTATTCGCGGATTCCGTGGAAAGAAAACCTGCCCCGACCGCCAGAAACGGTATCAGGAAAAACAGCTGCCTCCTGCCTATCGACAGCGCACCCACGCGATGAATTCCACGAAAATGGTGGTTGACGGATGCGGACAGGGAAGCAAATTTTGATTCCATATTGCCCTCTTCCAGGCGGCCCGGATGAGAACCGGATGCCCGCCTGTGAAAATCGGACAGGCGCAAAACAAGACCCGGGCAGGACGGGACGTAGACCCGGAATTATAAGCCAAAATAACGGATGCCTTCTTCGATCAAGGCAGACATCCGCTTCCATCTATAGAATGCACCAAAACAGCCGCTTTTAATACTGACCGTTCCGGTACAAATGCTGTGCCAAGCGACCAGGCGTGAAAGCCCCGATTCCTGGCTCCGTCCGCACGTCGGCCGCTTTTCATTAAAGGAAGGATAGGCCATTACGTTACAAGGGTCGATAAAGAGGAGGTGAACGAGTGATAAAAAAAGAGTAAAAAGTACCTAAAAAAAGGACGAATCGGCTTAATCTTCTCCGGAATATCGTTTACCCCTTAGGTTTTTTTGCTCTCCCCGCTGGCGTTTCACCGTTAACCTCCGCTCCTTGGAGCTTTTTGTCGGCCGGGTGGCTTTCCGCCTTTTCGGGGGGACCGCCGCATGGGCGATCAATTCTTTCAATCGGTTCACCGCATCAGCCCGGTTTTGATCCTGGGTGCGGCGCGAATGCGCGTGGATGACGAGAATTCCCTCCGAGGTCAACCGCCTCCCGGCCAGTCGTGCCAGCCTCCGGCGGACATCCTCCGGCAGCGAGGGGGAATGGCGGACGTCGAACCGCAGCTGGACGGCCGTTGCGACCTTGTTGACGTTCTGGCCGCCCGGGCCGGGGGCGCGTACATACTCGATCCGCAGTTCCTCTTCCGGCACGCTGATGCGCGTTGTGATCGCAATTCTCATGCGGTAATTGAAACATAAACCCGGACGGCCGGGAAGCGGGAATATTTCAACCGGATTCCAGGCCGGCGCGGCCCCGGAAAAAACTCCCCCGCTGCGACCCCATCCCCGCTCAAAAGGCAGGAGCGAGCGGGGATTCCCTCCCCGCGAGAGCTTTGCATTGGAAAGACACCGATGCTCATCCCACTACGCAACCATCCCTGCTCATGGGACAAAACCGAGCAGGGATCCTCCGCGAGGGCAGGCGGGGGGCATGCGCCAGGGCAGGTGCGGGGATGACGGACCGCGCCGGTCGGATGACGATTTGCTTGACACTCCGCGGCGCGCGGACTACACTACGCTTGATTTTTCATTCCAAGGGGGAGCCTATGTTAGCCAGAGTATCTTCCTGTGCGGTCATCGGACTCGACGGCGCCGTCGTGGACGCGGAAGTGGACGTCTCGAACGGCATGCCGTCCTTTGTCATCGTCGGCCTGCCGGACACTGCGGTCCAGGAAAGCCGAGAACGGGTCCAGGCGGCGGTGAAGAACGCCGGCCTGGCGTTTCCGTACCGGCGGGTGACGGTCAACCTCGCGCCGGCCGACCTGCGCAAGGAAGGCCCGGCCTACGATCTGCCGATCGCGCTCGGGCTTCTGGTCGCGTCGGATCAGGTCCCCGGTTTCGAAATGGAAAAAACGCTGGTGGTAGGCGAGCTCTCGCTCGACGGAGGGGTCCGCCATGTGCGCGGCGTGCTGCCGATGACCGCGCTCGCCCGCCGCCTGGGGCTCAAGCGCGTGTTCGTCCCGGCTTGCGACGCGCGCGAGGCGGCTCTGATCCCCGATCTGCAGGTTTTCCCCGTCGAGCACATCACGGCGCTCGTCCGCCACCTGACCGGGGAGAAGCCGCTCGAACCGGTGAAGGTGCCGGCGATGGACGATCCGGAATCCCTGGAAGGAGATTACGCATCCTCCCTGTACACGGCCCTCGAAGAAATCCGCGGGCAGGAGCACGCCAAACGCGCGCTCGAGGTGGCGGCCGCCGGCGGGCATAACGTGCTGCTGATCGGTCCGCCGGGCGCCGGGAAAACCCTCCTCGCGCGGGCCTTCCCCTCCATCCTGCCGCGCCTCTCCCTCGACGAAGCGCTGGATATCACCCGCATTTATTCGGTGGCGGATCAGCTGCCGCCAGACGTGCCGTTGATCAAACACCGGCCGTTCCGCGCGCCGCATCACACCATCTCCCATGCCGGGCTGGTCGGCGGCGGCAATTGGCCGCGCCCGGGGGAGATCAGCCTCGCCCACCGCGGGGTGCTGTTCCTCGATGAGTTCCCCGAATTCGGACCGCGTGTGCTCGAGGTCCTGCGCCAGCCGCTTGAAGACAAGGTGGTGACGATTTCCCGCGCCCACGGATCGCTGACCTTCCCTGCCAACTTCATGCTGGTGGCGGCGATGAACCCGTGCCCGTGCGGCTATGCCGGGGATACCGTCCGCGCCTGCACCTGCGCCCCGGCGATGGTCACCCGCTACCAGAAACGGATCTCCGGCCCGATGCTGGACCGGATCGATATTCACGTCGAGGTCCCGCGGGTGGAATACGCCAAGCTCGCCGATCCGCTGCCCGCGGAGGGTTCGAGCGCCGTCCGTGCCCGGGTGGAGGCGGCGCGGGAGCGCGCGCGCCAACGCTTCGCCGGCGGCACTCTGATCTGCAACGCCGAGATGCGCGCCGGTGATGTCCGCCGCTACTGCCCGCTCGATGAATCCGGCGGCGCGTTGATGCGCACCGCGATGCAGCAGCTGCAATTATCGGCCCGCGCGTTCCACCGGGTGTTGAAAATCGCCCGCACGATCGCCGATCTGGCGGGCGTGGAGGGCATCGCTCCCGCCCACCTGGCGGAAGCGCTTCAGTACCGTCCGCGCAATAACTCCATGATGTGACTTCCTCCGAAAGAAAAATGAATTCACCGCAAAGTGCACCAAAAGCAAAAATTTTTTCTATGTGCTCTTTGTGCCTTTTGCGGCGGATAAAATTGAAATCTCCGGTTGGAATTCCGTGACGATGCTGAATTCGCCGGGTTGCGTTGATTGGGATAGAATGGCGTTCTTCCGGAAGGTCCTTGGGTTCCCCGGGGAGATTGCCATGGCATCGATGGACAGCGAAAAACCGGTTCTGGTGATCGGCGCCGCCGTGATGGATATGGTCGGCAGGCTCTCCCGGGAATTGGAGGAGGGGACCTCCACCCCGGGGCGGATCAGGCTGGCTTTCGGCGGGGTCGCCCGTAACGTGGCGGAAAACCTCGCCCGGCTGAGCCAGCCGTGCGTCCTGTTCTCCGCCGTCGGCGAGGATGCCTCCGGCAGGGCGCTGCTCGCGGTATTAAAAGAAGCGGGAGTGGACACCTCGGCCGTCCGGGTGCTTCCCGGCCAGACCACCGGCGCGTACCTGGCGGTGGTGGATCCGCGCGGACGGTTGCGGACCGCCCTGGATGATATGACCGCGCTCAAGGCCGTCACCCCCGAGGTAATTCGCGAACAGGAGCCGCTTTTCCATTCCGCGCGGATGGTTTTTTTGGATGCGAATATCTCCGCGGAATCGATCGCCGAGGTTTTCCGGCTCGCTCATAAAGCCGGGATCCCGGTCGGCGCGGATCCGACCTCGCGCCATTTGGCGGCCCGGCTGACGCCGCATCTCCGCGACATTCATTTGCTAACCCCCAACGCCGGGGAGGCGGAGATCCTCCTCGGCCGCAGCATTCCGCCGGAGGATTCCTCCAGCGCGGTCCAGGCGGCGCAGGAATTGATCGTGCGCGGCGTCAGCATCGCGGTGATCTCGCTGGCCGAGTTCGGCGTGGCGTATGCCACGCGCGAAAGCCGCGGGCATTTCCCGGCGCTGCGCACGGCGATTGTGGACCCGACCGGCGCCGGCGACGCGCTCACCGCGGCCGTGCTGTTTGCCATCCTCAATGATATTCCCCTCGATGAAGCGGTGCGGCTGGGAATATCCGCCGCCTCGCTCACCCTCCGCTCGCGCCAGACGGTTGTGCCGGATTTAACGCTGGATAAGCTGTACGAAGAAATTATGTAACCAATTTTTGGAGACCGTCATCCCGGTGCGGCGGCAACCCGTCATCACGGCGTGACGGCAACCCGTCATCTTGGCGTGACGGCAACCCGTCATCCCGGCGTGATCTTGGCCGGGATCCACGAGACGCATTAACAATAACTATTTTTAATGGATGGGTTTCGCGTGGATACCTGCTGAGAACACCCTCGTTTCGCAATCATCCCCGCCCAAAATCAGATTCGAGAGTTGAGGCTCCCCCCACTTGCGAAGGTATCGCACCGGTTGTACGTCGGCGCTCATCGCTTCCCCGCTGCGAAGCGCGCAGGTTATTTTTGTTTTTTTAATTTTCGAACCTGAACGACCGCGAAGCAAGAGCGGGGAACCATGCGGATGGTTTCTACGGAGTCGGGAAGGGGGTTTCCACTTCGCTCTTGCGCACCGTCGGGGTTTCGGTCTGGGAAGGCTGGCGTGTGATCGAAGGAGTCAGTGTGCTGGTGGGAACCGGCGGATCTCCGGTAATCCAGAATAAACCGGATTGTTTCCACTCGCCGCCGACGAAGATCTGGACCTCATAGGCGGCATGGGGAAAGTACTCCGGCGCCATCGACCAGGAAGACACGCCGATCCCTTCCGGGCCTCCGTACCAGGGCTTTGAATTCCACCCGAATAATTCTCCGTTTTTGTACCAAATGATGGTCCATTCCACCCCGTCGTTAACATTCTTATAGGGATACACGACGTAGATTTTCTGTATCGGATTCTGGAATGACGTCCCGGGAGTTACAGGCTGGAGATCCGGGGTGATGGATTTCGCAAATATCAGCGCCCCAACGAGCAAATTGGGATTGGGCGGGACGTTGCTTGTAAAGGACTGCTGGATATTGAATGGCACGAAGGGAGTCGGCGATGAGGTCGGGGTGAATGTCTTGCTGGCGGTCAGGGTGATGGTCGGCCGCAAGGTCCGGGATGGGGTGAAGGTGATGGTCGGCGTCAGGGTGGTGCTGGGCGTAAACGTGATGGAAGGAGTGGGGGTAACCACCTGGAAAATCACCGGCGCCCCGAACAACCGCACCGTTCCCGCCAGCAGGAGAATGCCGAATGCCGCCGCCAGCAGGCGCCAGCCGGTCGCGGCGGTCTGCTGACGAATCAGGAAGAACGGCTGGCGCGGAGCTCTTCGCAGGAGCAGAGCGCCCGCCAAGACGGCCAGGACGGCGATCCCGACGAGGATTCCGGCGACCAACAGCAGCAATTGCTCGACCGATAGATTCCCTGGCAAGATATTCTCCCGGTGTCCTTTCCCTACCCCGGGGATTATAGCAAAAGACCATGTGAGAAATGAATAAGAGATCCGTTCGGCTGAAATGCCGGGTTTTTTAACGCGGTTTATTGTAGTAGTATCGATATGGGCGCCCGGTCGTTTCCGTCCGCCGCTCCGGCGGCGAGGCCGGAGATATTCGTGGGCGGCGGATCCGGGAGGATCAACAGCCATGTTCCCCGGACGGCGCCAAATACTTGGGCTTATCGCCATCCGGACGCCGGACGGGATGGACGCACAGCGGCTTTCGCGGGAGGAAACCATGTTCGCAGTCGTCTTAAGCGGCGGTGGAAACTATGGAGCGCTTGAAGCCGGAGCGCTTGAAGTATTCCTAGAAGCGGGCGTGCGGCCGGGTTTATGGGCCGGCACGTCTGCCGGCGGAATGAACGCCATCATGATGGCGTCCGATCCCACCGTCCATGGAGCCCGCGTGCTCCAGGATTATTGGCGGAAGGCCCGTCCGGTCCCGCAGGGAGGGGCGAGCATCTTCACGGCCACGCGGCGTTTTGCCGCGGGAATGGAAAGCCTGTTTCCCAACGAGTCGGTTGCGGAATTCATTCAATCGCGCCTGCCCGCCGGCTGCCAGACGTTCGGGGATATATACCGCCGCACCCGGCAACGGGCATTCGCCCTGGCGGTGGAATATCCCGGCAATGTCACCCGTGTCTTCGGCGAACAGCCCGAAGACCGGCTGATCGACGGCGCGATGGCCACCTCCGCGCTGCCGCCCTACTTCCCGCCGTGGGCGGTCGGCTCGCTCCGATATATGGATGGGGCGGTTGCCGCGAACCTCCCCGTGCGTGTGGCGGTGGAATACGGCGCGGAAGAAATCCTGGCGATGAATATCGAGGGGACCATCATTCATATAGAAGGATCCGGCATCATTAACATTTCCGCCTTCGCGGTGGGGGCGATGATAGCCCAACTGACCGTCAATCAAGTGGAGTGGGCCCGGCATGAGGGTGTGCGGGTTCACTTTCTGAAACTGGATGCGGGGCCCGTGCGATCGTGGGATTTCACCCAGGCCGATTTCCTTATCGAGCGCGGACGAGAGCTCGCAAGAACCTTTCTGGCCGAAAGAAAGGGAAAATTGCCCCAGGGTCCTACCTGGAATTATCGGATGCGCCGCCTGTTCGGCGGGATTGCCCGCCCAAAAGCGTGGGATTGATCCCGCCAGGGGATCTTGTGCAAGGTTGTCGTAAAAATTTTTTATAAAATGGCGGCAGCTAAGCCTTCCTCTCGTGCCATTCGTACCATGCCCGCGTAACTCTGCTCTGGGGCAAATTCGCCCATGGTTGATCCGGGTATGCTCGGTTCCGTCCGCCACCCCGTCGTGCTCGAAGTCGGGATCCAGTGATTTTCGCGGCTCGTGGATGCCGGACTGGTTCACCCCCGCTTTGCATTCATCCCGGCTCATGAACCAGAAGCGAGCCGGGATGCGTCCCCCGCTCGCGAGAACTTCGCACCGGGA
>JAFGCU010000051.1 GCA_016932475.1 Anaerolineales bacterium | reverse complement strand
TCCCGGTGCGAAGTTCTCGCGAGCGGGGGACGCATCCCGGCTCGCTTCTGGTTCATGAGCCGGGATGAATGCAAAGCGGGGGTGAACTTAGCCGGCATCCATTGAATCGCCGAAAAACACCGGATCCCGGCTTCGAGCACGCCGGGGTGACGGGCAACACCAAGAACGCCTGTGACGCTGCGTTGAAAATAATCCGTGAAAATAACGGCCCAAGCTGTTACAAAATTTCTCTTTGTGATCTTTGCGGCAACTGGACTTCCTTTGCTTTACGAGGAAAGAAAAATCCCCCGCCTTGTGGTTGGGGGATTTTCTTCATTGGTTTACCGTCTGCGTCCGCCGCCGCGATCGTCGCCGCCGGGCCGCCGGCCGCCAGGGCCTCCGCGGGATCCGCCGGACGGGCCGCTGCGCCCGCCTCCGGAGGGTTTGCGGTCGCGCTCGGCGGCTTCTTCCGCCGTCCAGCCCTCGAGCACCGCGGCGCGCGAGAGGCGCACCTTGCCTTCCGGATCGATGCCGGTCACCATCACCGTCAGCTCGTCGCCCAGCGTGCAGACATCTTCCACCTTTTCCACGCGGGCTGAATCCATCTGCGAGATGTGCACCAGCCCGTCGATGTTGGGTAGGATCTCCACAAACGCGCCGAAGTCCGCGATGCGCACGACCTTTCCGGTGTAGATCCGTCCGATCACCGGGGTCTCGGTCAGGCTCTCGATGCGCCGGCGGGCTTCCGCGGCACTCGGGCCGTCGACGGCCGAGATGTAGACCTTGCCGTCATCTTCGATGTCGATCTTGACTTTGGTGTCTTCCTGGATCTTGCGGATGACTTTTCCGCCCGGACCGATCACCGCGCCGATCTTCTCCGGATCGATCTGGAGTATGGTCATGCGCGGGGCGTACGGCTTGAGGTCCGGCCGCGGGGCGGCGATGCAGCCGTGGATCACATCGAGGATCTGCATCCGCGCGTCATGCGCCTGCGCGAGCGCCTCGCCCATGATTTGCGGGGTGATGCCCTTGATCTTGATGTCCATCTGCAGCGCGGTGATGCCGCGCGCCGTGCCGGCGACCTTGAAATCCATATCCCCATGATGATCTTCCACGCCCTGGATGTCGGTCAGAATGACGTATTTTTCGCCTTCCTTCACCAGGCCCATCGCGATCCCGGCCACCGGCGATTTGATCGGAACACCGGCGTCCATCAGCGCGAGGGTCGAGCCGCAGACCGACGCCATCGAGGAGGACCCGTTGGATGAGAGCACCTCGGAGACGACCCGGATGGTGTAGGGGAACTCTTCCTGTGAGGGCAGGACGGGAATCAGCGCCCGTTCCGCCAGCGCCCCGTGGCCGACTTCGCGGCGCGAGGAGCCGCGCAGCGGTTTGGTTTCACCGGTGGAGAACGGCGGGAAGTTGTAATGATGGATGTAGCGTTTTTCATCGACCGGTGAAAGCCCGTCGAGTTCCTGCGCGTCGCGCGGGGTTCCGAGCGTGGCAAAGGAAAGGACCTGGGTTTCCCCGCGGGTGAACAACCCGGATCCGTGCGCGCGCGGGCTCAGATCCACATCGGCCGAGAGCCGCCGGATCTGCTTCGGATCGCGGCCGTCGGTGCGCTGGCCGGATTGAAGCACGCGCGACCGGACTTCGGCGCGGTACAGGTCGTAGAACGCTTCGCGCAGGTCGGCCTCCGCCATGTCGGCGTCGTCGGCAAATCCCGCCAGCACTTCGCCCTCGATCGCGTCAAGTACCGCCTGGCGTTCGGCTTTATCCAACTCGTCGCGGAACGCTTCCGCCAGCCGCTTGCCCACTTTTTGGGATACGGCTTCGCGCACCTTGTCGGTCAGGATAAAGTGGGTGTAATCGCGCTTGGGCTTGCCCGCTTCCCTCGCCATCGTTTCCTGCGCGTCGATCAGCGGCTGGATCGCCTTGTGCGCCAGCATCAGCGCCTCGCGCATCAGGTCTTCCGTAACCTCGCCGGCTCCTGCCTCGACCATCAGGATCGCTTCGCGCGTTCCGGCCACCCGCAGATCGAGCTCCGAACGCCCGATCTCCTCATAAGTCGGGTTGAAAATCCACCGGCCGTCGATCCGTCCGATGCGCACCGCGCCGACCGGACCGCCCCACGGGATGTCGGAGATCGTAACCGCCGCCGAGGCGCCGATGATCGCCGGGATGTCGAGCGGATTCTCCGCGTCGGACGACCACGCGTGCATGATGACTTGGACGTCGTTGCGCAGGTCCTTGGGGAAGAGCGGCCGCAGCGGCCTGTCCGTCAGGCGCGCGGTGAGGATCGCCGATTCCGACGGCCGGCCTTCGCGCCGGAAGAAGGAACCGGGGATCGTGCCGCCGGCGTACATCCGCTCTTCGAAATCCACCGAGAGGGGGAAGAAATCGATTCCCTCGCGCGGATCCCTGCTCATGGTGGCGGAGGCGAAGAGCAGCGAATCGCCGACCCGCACCGTTACTGCCCCGCCGGCATGCGCCGCCAGGCCTCCGGTGGCGAGCTGGAAGGTTTTTCCTTCCACCACCGCGTCAAACGTCTTACGATTTAACATATGTCCTCCGTGGGCGGCAATCCGGGGTCAGGGACTGGAAGGTGTCCACGAAGTTCTCGAAGGAAAGCCTGAAGAACACTATGAAAACCACATTTTTTCTTAGCGTTCTTCTGATTTTCTTCGTGTCCTTCGTGGAAACCTTCCAATTCCCAACCGCTGTGCCGCCAAGTGTTTGGATTCGAAATCCCGGAGGATTGCCTCCCGGGGCGGACAGGGTGAAAAAGGGCTATGTTCCTTGCGGAAGCGGAGCCCCCCTGTGTTGTAACCGATCCCCATTTGGGATTTCGGGGCGGGTTTTCCCACTCGGCTTTATTGTAGACGACCCGCACCCGCGGCGCAAGGCGGCGGATGGAAAGCCGGGAATCCGGAGATTTTCATCGGATTAGAATCGGATGAATGGCGAAAGCCCTCCGACCGCCGGTCTATCGCGAATCTGATGGAAACAGCCTATTCTCACTATATAAATCAGATCGGGAACAAATTTGGACTTGAACCGTCTGATACAGTATAACAATCCAAGCGGGCAATCCATGTCCGACGGAAGCATAGGATTAAGGAGGAACCATGTCTCGTAAAATGATGATCCTTGGAATGTTCGCCGCCGCGGCGCTCCTGGCCGGATGCACGGCCGCTCCCGCGGACTTAGCCGCGCCATGTTCGGTGAACTGCTACGCCCAGACTCCGGTTAACCTTCGCACGCTTTCAGTTTCCGGCGAAGGCAGAGTCAGCGTTACCCCGGATATCGCGGTGATGAGCCTGAGCGTGATTTCACGCGATGCGTTCATCAACGCGGCCTGGGACGATAACAACACCAAGACCGAAGCGGCGATCGCCGCGATCCGGGGCCAGGGAGTCGCGGAGGCGGATGTCCTCAGCGATTTCAGCCTCTATCAGCAGGAGCGGTACGATCAGTTTGGACAGCCGACCGGTGAAATCACCTATGTCGTGACCCATACCCTGACGGTCAAGGTCCGGGATCTGGCGAAGATCGGCGACATCCTCGGTGCGGCACAGGCGGCAGGCGTCAACTCCGTCGGCGGAATCTCGTTCTCGCTCGAGGATCCCGCGCCGGCGGTCAGCCAGGCCAGAGCGCTGGCGGTGGCCGACGCCCGTGCCCGGGCGGAGGAAGTCGCCAAGGGGCTCGGGGTCAAGGTGGGGAAGGTCCTGACCGTGAATGAATACGGCGTCACCGTGCCGTATGCGATGGATAAGGGGTACGCCATCGGGGGCGGCGGCGGCTCGTCCGTCCCGATCCAGGCCGGGTCCTGGGATGTGACGATGACGGTCAGCGTGGTATTCGAGATCGAATAAGGGATAAGGATTATGACAACGGCGCGGGTAAATTCCCGCGCCGTTGTTTTTGTTAATGTTCGAAGAGAAATCTCACCGCAGAGGCGCAGAGAACGCAGAGAATTGAATCAATAATCTCTGCGCTCTCTGCGCCTCTGCGGTTAATGGGTTTTCGCCGCACTCTATGGAGCCGTCACCCCGTGCCAGACGGCATCCAGGGCCTGCAGCGCGGTGAGGCTGCGGACGGTTTTTCCGCGATTCAAGTTGGCGGGGGAGGCAAAATCGCCCGGGTTGTTCCCGGTCAGATGGCCGCGGTCATCCGACAGCCCGTGCAGGGGCAGCGACTGGGCGGCGGCCCAAAAATTCCACATCGGAATCCCGTATTCATACGCCAGTCCGGCGATGATACGGTTGAAAGCGTCGTGGCCTTCGCGATTGTCGGCTTTGGTGGCCAGGATCGGCACGACGCCGCTGGAGATCGTAAACTCGACGATTTCCCGCATACGCTGCTCGAAGACCTCCGGGGCGGCCGTGTTGTCGTCGGTTCCCAGGGCGATGATCGCGATGCTCGGGTGATGGACCCGGTATTCGCAGGACATCGGATTTTCGCCCCTCTGGCACAGACGCGGGTTGGCCTTAAGCGGCGAGAGCACGGCTGCGGTGTTGAATCCGTTGCCGTTGGAGATGCTCTGGCGGCTGAAGGATTTGCGGAACTGGTCGATCACGGGCTGCAGGTAGTAATACTCACCGAGATTGTACTGGCCGAGCCCGCGCCCGAAGACGCCGAGAAAATTTTCCGGCAGCGACAAACAATCGCCCAGGATCGAAAAGGCATGCGGATCGTTCCCGAATCCGATCCCGTCCTGAAAAATCCGGCGGTTGTTCTCCCCTGCAACGGGCACCACCGGCATCGACCGCCACTCGTCCGGAGCCAGGGTGGGGGTGTCGGAGGGGGTCGGGGAAAGCGTCCGCGACGGACTCGGGCTCGGACTCGTGGTGGTTGTCGGAGAGGGATCCTCTTGAGTGGGAGTTGAGACCGGAGGCGGTGTGCGGTGGTGTCTGATTTCGGCCGATGCCGAAAGGGTTGATTCCGGCGGCGATACGGGCCCCGCGCCGGAGCACGCGGAAAGCATAAGCGATAAGGTGAACGCGACGATTACCGGCCGTGCCTTCATCTGAGCATGAGTCCTCAATCCGATCGGACCCCAAAGCGGGCAATTCCTATGGGGTCGAAGCGGGATATTGTAATCCAACCGGCGGTCGGGTAAATGGATCCGTTACTCTGCTTCCCGCGGGCGGTGTGGGATCACGGAAAAAAGACTGTCCTGCTGAGCGCCTGCTCCCCCCCCTCCCCCGAGCGACGAGCGTCGGTGATCTTCCGATGCGATGCATTCGCGAGCCTGTCCTCGGCGATGCTTTTCGCCAAGGGCGGGGCAGCGAAGCGTCTCCGCCTGGAGCGGCAGGCCGTTCGCTGTGCTCAGGTTTTTTTCGGCGATCTCATTTCCATCCCAAAGCTTTATTCGGTAAATGGGAGAGTGGGGCCGGATCTCGGGGAGGGGCCTTTACGGGTTTCGGGTGATCCGCGTCCATTCCTGCGGGAGGACCTAAACGGTACCGGCTGTGTAAAACGTTGGAATATACAACACGCGCCGGCCGGAAGCGCGCGCGGCGCGGTCGGCGGCTCGGATGGTTTCCCACTCGCCCTCGGAAATATTCTCCCCCAGATCATCCTTGAGTATTTTCAGCTCCAACGCGGCTTCCGTGGAATCTTCTCCCCCGGGGGGAAGTTCGGCTCCCAGAACACCGCTTGTTTCCACGCGTACTCCGGATTCGGAAAACAATCCGGCCAGTGTGCGGCCGATCCCGGGATCGGCGCCCTGCCGGCGCAGCGCGACCGATTGCATCCGGCCGATGGCCGCGAGCGCTTCGGGATGATCGATCCGTCCGCCGTAATCCGGTTCCGCCAGGGCCGCCACCCAGCCGCCGCGGCGGGTGACCCGGACCATCTCGCGCAATGCGTTTTGCGGCTTGCGAACCCAGAGCAGAAGAAAATGGCAGAAGGTCAGATCGAAAACCCCGTCCGCAAACGGCAGGCGGAATGCATTTCCCCCTGTGTACCGGCAATTCGGGTCGTGTGCGCGTGCAAAATGGAGGCGCGGGAGGTCGAAATCCAGGCCGACGACCCGGGCCGCCGGATTCTCGCGCGCGATGGATGCGCACACCGCGCCGGTGCCGCAACCCACCTCCAGCATCCGGAGCGCATCGCGGATTCCGGCGCGCGCGAACAGGTGGGCGCGCAGGGGTTCGGTCCACCCCGCTTGTTGCAGGAATCGCAGGTGCCATTCTTCGAGGGTGAGAGTCATTGCCGGATGCGTCCGCCGTCCGCGTTTATCAACAAGCCTGCAGCGGATGGAGGAGTTCGCGGAACATTACGCGCGCGCGTTCTTCCAGATGGAGTCCCAGGGATCCTGCAGGAAATTTCCGAGGACTCGGTTGACTCCCTGCTCGGGAAGCACATCGCCGTCCGGTTCGACGTACAGCCAGGCTTTGCCCGCACCGGACGACTGCGCGCCGACTTCCTTCGCGACCGGATTGGCTGCGGAGTACGGGACCGGCAGATCCCACTGCAGGGTGAGGCCGAGTTCGGCTGCCCGGTCGCGCAGCGCGATCAGCGCTTCCGCGCCGGCCGGATCGGACGCGCTCAGGGAAAGGCCTTTCACCTGCATCTGATGCAGCCGCTCCAGGATCGCGCCGGCCTTCGGGGAAAGATCGCGTGTCAGCGTCAGATGGACCGTGATGGCAAGGTCGCAGGCGACGGCTTTTTCAACCGCGGTCCAGGATTCTTCGCTGTCGGGCTGGAGGAGGTACATCAGATGATCGAGCCCGCTGTCGCAAACGGTCCTCAGGTAATCGGCCGAGGCAAGGCGCCGGCTTCCGCTGAGCAGCCCGCAAACCTGTCCGATCTGTTCCGCGTGCGCGATCAGCGCCGGCAGATCGTCGCGCAGCACGGGTTCCCCGCCGGTGAAGACCACATGCGGAATCCCGGCCGCCCAGGATTTGTCGAGAATCGTTTTCCATTCGTCCGCCGTCAGCTCGCGCTTGGCCCGTTCCGTCGGCGTATAGTGGATGCTCTCGCCTTCCGGCAGGCGGTAGGTAAGCGCGCAATCCAGGCGGTAAGGCGCGGAAACTTCCTTGGAGTAGGGATCCTGCCGGTCGAACTCCAGATACGTCACCGGGTCCAGATCCGTCGTTTGCAGCAGCGTTTCCACCCGCTCGATGAAATCCCGGTAATCCTGGAGGGCCTGCTTTGGATTAACGCGATACCGCGAGGCGACCACGCGCGCGGCATTTTCCGGCGTGGAACCCTTCACCCACTGGTAGGCGCATTCGGCGGCCGTCTGATTCAGGTGCAGCACCGTCGAGGCGTTCAGGATTAAAACACCGGCGCCGTCGTTTTCCAGGCGCAGATGCAGCCGGTAGGGGACGGGCGATTCCGGCGGGGATTGAAATTGGTACACGCCGGCCGCGAGCGTGCGGACGGGCTGGAAGCGGTTGCGGATACTCCTGAGTAAAGCGGACATACGTACCTCCCTGCGGAATTCAAGACTCGCGCCGCGCGCAACCAATGGCGCGGGGATTCGGATTACATCGGCACATACCGGTCCCAGGCGATGCCGGAAGCGTCACGCAGCAAAAAGACAAGCGGGTCGTCGCCGGCCGGGATCAACAGGATTTCCTCCGATCCGGAGATCGAACGGACGATCCGGGCGGCGAAGGCCGAGCCGTCGAACCACCATTCGCCGGAAAAAGAATCCCGGATATCGAGCGCGAGGACGGCGCTGGCGGTCTGGGTCGGGCCGGTACCGGGAGTGATGGTCGTGCGCGGCCCGCAGGCGAAGGCGACCGCCAGCAGCAGGCAGAGGATCGAATATTTCCGAAAGGACCTCGACATCGTTTACGACTCCTTCGGAGGTCTTCCCGGTCCGGCCGGTTCGAATTGGAGCGGGCATCCGCCGCCGCATTCGGCCAGCAACGCGCACCCTTTGCATTTGGCCGGAACGTTGCGCCGCTCGCGCAACGATCGCGCGAGGTCGTGATTCCAAATGGCATTCCATTCGTCGCGGAGCAAATTCCCGAGCGGTTGGTAATACGACTGGCACGGCAGCACGCCGCCATCGGGCTCGACGCACATGTTGTAGAGCGCGGCGGTGCAGCCTTTCACGCCCAGCTCGTTCTGAACCGGATCCAGCCGGCAGTATTCGGTCGGGGTGTACCAGATCAGCCGCTGATGATGCTCTTCCGTGTGGCTGCGGGCGAGCGCCAGGAGCGGTTTTAGCTCCTCTTCCCGCAACCCGGTGCCGACGGTCGCGCCGCGGCCGGAATAAATCAGCGCGTTCAACCCGACGGTCGGGACTCCGACGGCGGATAAAAACTCAAGGGTCTCCGCGAGCCGCGGGCTGTTGGCGCGCAGCAGGGTGGTGTTGGTCATCAGGTACAGCCGCGTGTCGAGCGCATTCCGCACTCCCGCGACGGTTTGAGCCCATGCGCCCCGCGCCCCGACCAGGGAATCATGGATGGTTTCGTCGTGGCTTTCGAGCGTGATCTGGACATGATCCAGCCCGGCGTCGACCAGCGATTGCAGAAAATTCCGGTCCGCCAGGCGCCGGCCGTTGGTGTTCAAGCCGGTGATCTGCCCCTTGTGCTCGGCGTAGGCGATCAGCTCCGGCAGGTCGCCGCGCAGAGTCGGTTCGCCGCCGGTGAAGACGATGTGCGGCACGCCGAGATCCCACAGCCGGTCGATCATCTTTTTCCAGGTGTCGGCGGGCAGTTCCGGGTAATTTCGCGGGCGCGCGTTGTAGCAGTGGGCGCACTCATTCTGGCAGCGGTAGGTCAGCGCCAGGTCCATGCGGTAGGGCGCGCTGGGGGTATGGCTGAAGGGCGCGCGGATATCGAGTTCGAGATCGCACACCGGGCAGGCGCCGTCCGGGCGGGTGAGCGCATCCACCTGCGCCGCCAGGGCGGTGAAATCCTCCCGGGCGCGGGTTTCCGAGATCCGGTACTGCCGGGCGATGGCGCGCCCGGCGTCCTGCGGGTTAACCCCTTCCAGCGCCAGATACGCCATCTGCGCGGCGGTCGGATTGAGGTGCAGGATGCGGGCGGCGTCGACCACGAGCGTGCCGTGGCCGTCGGCGTCCAACCGCAGGTGCGAGCGGCTCCGGCCGTCCGCCTCCCGGCGCTCGTAGTGGTACAACCCCGGCGCGGGCATGGCCGGAATGGGGTTCCTCGATGGCGAGAGCCGGGGAAACCGCAGGCGCTGCATCGTTCTAGCGGCCGCCCCCCGCGCAGGCGCAGGCACATCCGGCGCAGGCGCACGCGCACGCGCAGCTGCGGCCCCCTCCGCTGCCGCCGCCGCTGCGCCAGTTGCTGCCGGAGGAGGTGGATACCGGAACGGGAT
This sequence comes from Anaerolineales bacterium, assembly GCA_016932475.1. Classification (GTDB taxonomy): domain Bacteria; phylum Chloroflexota; class Anaerolineae; order Anaerolineales; family RBG-16-64-43; genus JAFGKK01. Next base: position 3,794 of record JAFGCU010000051.1, on the reverse strand, counting down.
TTGTCTTCGAGGTGACTTTGCTGGTAAAGCCGGTCAGGTCTCCGATCGCATTCTTGGAGAAGGACTGCACGCCGCCGACGACCGACGCGGCGAAATCGGCGCCGGGCAGGCGCGGGAGCGAAATCGAGCCGCCGCGGGTCGGCCCGATCGACGGGGCTGATGCGGTTCGGGCGCCGCCGCCCACGCCGGGATCGTACCGGCCCCACCACATGGGCACGTAGACCGGGCCGCGGCTGAAGATGTCGCGCGAGCGGTTGTCGTAGTCGTTGTCGAGCATCGTCCATTCGAGGTTTTCTTCGATCGCCTGGGCTTTTACTTCCGGGGTTCCGGCGGCCGTGACCTGGCCCCACGCTTTTTCCGCGATGGTTTTGTAATACTCGATGCTCTCCTTGCGGGAAAAGCCCTTCATCTTCTCCTGCAGGCTTTTGATCAGGTTGACCGTCGTTTCCTGCAGCGCCCGCGGGCGGAGGGCGAGGTTCTCCACCTGGAACGCTTTGAGGAAATCCTTCTCGTACGGGTACAGCGATTCCGATACGGGTTCGGCGACCTGCAGTTTCAGCGGCTCGCGGGTCACGACCGTGGCGGCGTTCTTCTTCACCAGCCCGAACAGGATCATCGTCAGGACCTTGTCGAGCGGCTGTTCCATCAGCAAGGCCGCCTCGACCGCGGTCAGCCCGCGTTTGATCCCGTGCCCTTCGATCGAAATCTTCGGCGGCAGGTACTGCTTCTTGCGTTTGTTCTCGGACCAGGCGCCGACGATGCCGAGCCCGACGATAAACGTAAATACGCCGCCGATGCAGCCGCACGGCAGCAGGGCTTCCAGCACCGGGCCGATCGCCTGGAAAAATTTTTCGATCGCCGACTGGTGCACGATGGCGCTTTCCGGGACCGCGCCGGCGGGGAAGGACGCCCCGAATTTATACTGGGTGTACGCGTTGGCGGCCGTGCTGCGCCAGCGGTAGGCGACCCGGCCCTCGCTGTCGAGGAAGGAATCCGGCTCGTCCGCGCCCGGCCAGTTGCCGGGGAGGTGATAGCGCGGATCGTCGGGCCCGACCCCGGGCGGCAGGTGGTAGGTCACCGTCAGGTCGGTGGTTCCGTGCACGAAGGAAGAATCGAACCAGGTCGGGGAGAAGACCGCGCTGGCATAATTCGAATCTGTATCGTCGGGGTAGAGCACTCGGGAAACCCTGCCGATGCGTATGTGGACGGTGCCGCGCTGGCCGCTGCGGATGCTGGCCGAACCGAGGCCGATCGCCACGCCCGGATCCACATACGGGGATTCCTGAATATCGACGACCATCCCGCCGTTCACGTCTGCTGTGACGCTGCCGAGATCGTAATCCGAATTTGGGACCCCCACGTCGACATAATCGATTGCATCCGCCCCCGAATCGTTGTCGAACACGAAGGTGTAATCGATCGTCAGGCTGCCGTCCGCGTTCCAATACACCTGAACGTCTTCGACCGGGACGGAAAAGGAATAGGATTGCGCGGAGGCTCCGGCTGGGAAGGCGAACAATACGCCGAGCAGAAGCAGGGTCGAAAGGATTTTAATTTTCATGACGTGTGCTCCGGACCGGAGAGCGCGGACGGGGAAAAAGCCCCGCACCCGCGTCCCCGGAGGGTCCGGCCGGGAACCCGGCACGGGATTACCACTTGGGTTCTTCGGCCAGCTGGTAGGTCGTGCGGCAGAATGGGCAGGTGACCACCGGCGCGCCGGCGACCATCTTGATCGCATCCGTCGTCAGAGCCCCGCCGCAGGATTTGCACTTGAGCGTATCCAGGTTGATGTTGGCGGGCAGATCGATCTTGAGCGTGACGTTATCGGCCGGTTTGGGGGCGCCGGGTTTCCAGGAGGCCAGCGTGATCAGCCCGAGCCCGATCGCGGCGCTGATCCCGCCGACGCAGATCCATTCGGGCTGGGAGGTCTCGCCGAACGCGCCCCAGATGAACAACACTCCGAAGAAGATCAGGATTGCCGCAGCGATGTATCCGATGATCCGCAAAGCATTCATGGTGTCCTCTCGTAGGATCCGAAGTGTAGCATGAGGATTGGCGGGAGGCAAACCTCGGCCGTTGTGCGGCGCGGGCAGCCAAGCTCCCCTGTGGATATGATCGTCATGCCCGCGCATCGCCGCGAGGGCTGTCGTAGCGGGCATCCATAAGAAACATGGTCGCGTGAGCCTCTTCCGGTTTCCGCAAAGTACACACCCGCTTTGTATTCATCCCCGGTAAAAAACCGGCGCGGGCCGGGATACGCCGCGGAGGCGGGGATTGACGAACGCTTTTTCGCTGCGTGACCCGCCTGGCGCCGCCGGTAATGGACGCCACCGGTATCTACGTATTTCCGCCCACTTTTGTTTTTAGTCAATCGCGTTTGAAATTGGGCAGGACCGGAGGAACTTCGAAGGAGATTTCCACCAGGCCGGCGAATTCACCATCCCGGTACCAGGGAGCCTGATAGATCAGCTTTTTTTTCCCGTGCTTCTCAACGGTATAGATATTGCCCGCACGGTCGCGCATCAAGGCGCGGATTTTTTCCTGCGCCGCCGGCGGGTGGCAATCGAACAGGTTTGTCCCGAGCAGTGCGCGCCCTCCGTCCCTGGCGAACTGCGCCTCGGCCGCGGCGTTCATATGGATGAGGATGCCCTCCGTGTCACACACGGTCACGGGAAAGGGAAGATTGAGAAACCTATCATTGGTGTCCATGATACTGTAATTATAATTTGATACGGTCCCATGCAGGAAAAGGAATATTCCTCGGAGATTCCTAAAAAACACCGGAACCAATTAGGGTTCCGGTTGTTTTTGAAGCAAGTGAATTTGGCCCGATTCCTAAACGACCTATTCTCGCCGATCACATCATACTACAGAATTATATGAAGCGGAGATAGGAAGCTCTCCATCGATCTGTGAACGCCGATTCGACGACAGGAATCCCGATAAAAACTGAGTTCCAATCATCCGGCGCGAATGCATATCCTGTGCCCTCTGTAGTAATAATGGGGGGAGGACAACTGGTTGGGATTTGGCAATGATTGGGATCGCCACTCCAGTATCCGCGATCGCCCTTGTCGGCGCGGAAGCGGTAGTTGCCGTCATTGAGGGCAAAGTAAGTTTTCCCGGTGGAATCCGTCGTAAAGGAAATGCCGGTGTACGCCGTTCCCAGGAACGCATGGACCCAAAGGCCTTCTTCTGGCTGGTCGTATGGGTCGAGAACGGTGACGGTGATGGGGACATTCGTGATGATGGTGTCGATGGCGCACGCGGGTACAGTACAATCGGCGAACTCGCCGCTCCAGAATAGTGAGAGTCCCTTTTTCGCACGGAATCGATAATCACCGAATGGAAGTTGGAGTGTGGCATCCCCAAGGGAATCGGTATACGTGAAGATTTGGTTTGTGGGTCCGAAGGCGCGGACTTCGACGCCGACATCGGGGTTGCCGCTGGTATCCTGAACGTGGACGACAACCGAGTTGTACACCGAGATTGTGACATCAGGACAAAACGAGGGTATCATGCAATCGTAGCCGGCGCTGCTCCAGTATGCGCGGTTGAGTTTATCGGCGCGGAATCGGTAGTCGCCGTCGCTGAGGGTGAAGTAAGCTGTCCCGGAGATATCAGTCTTATAGGAAAGGCCGGTGTACCCGGATTCTGTGAAGGCATGAATCCAGACATTTGCCTCCGGTTGGAGGGACTGATTGACGACGGTCACTCGAACCGGGACATTGGTGACGATGGTGGGGCTGGGGCATGAATTGGGGACGTCGCAGTGCTCGGGCGGTCCGCTCCAG
>JAFGCU010000050.1 GCA_016932475.1 Anaerolineales bacterium | reverse complement strand
GGCGGAGAATTAAACGATTACCTGCCATGGGCATCATATTGCAAAACACGATAAAATGTTATTCGTTAGCGTCATAGCGTTGTAGTATTAAACTAGCGTGTCTGTCAGATCAAGTAGTGGCAAGTACACCTATTTCTTCACAGAGGTTTCGGATGCCTCTACCTATTCCCCGCCGCCGCCCAATACCGCATACAACCTAACCTCGTTCGAAAGCTTGACTAATTGCAGGGAAATAAGCGCCTGTTGTGCGCCATAAAGCGAGCGCTGCGCATCGAGAACGCTCAAGTAACTGTCAATCCCATTGGTATAGCGTTTCAAGGAGAGATCATAGATCGTCTGGGTGGAATTCACGACAGACTGTTGCGCTGCGACTTGCTGATCGATAGTCCCGCGCACAGCAAGAACATCGGCGACCTCCCGGAAGGCCGTCTGGATGGTCTTCTCATACTGCGTCAGCGCGATTTTCTGAACCGCCTTGCTGACCCTGTTCGCCGCCCAGGTGCGGGAGTCAAAAATGGGCATGGCGATCTGCGGCGCAAAACTCCAGGTGCCCGAATCGGAGGCAAACAGGCCGGACAGTTCATCGCTGGCGGTTCCCACGGCGGTGGTCAGTCCGATACGGGGGAAAAAAGCGGCCCGGGCCGCCCCGATATAGGCATAGGCGCCTTTGAGCTGGTGTTCGGCAGCCATGATATCCGGGCGCCAAAGAAGCGATTCGGAAGACAGGCCGGGGGAGATATCCTTGGGCGGACTGACATCCGCCAGATCCGAGGGCAACAAATCTTCCGGCAACGGGGAGCCGGCCAGAAGGTTCAATGCGTTGTGGTCTTGCGCTACCCATTGCGTGTAACGTGCAACATCCCCCCGGGCGGCGTCCACCTGGGTTTGCGCGCGGCGCAGGTCCATTTCGTTTGCGAGTTCAACCTCGTATTGCCGTAGGATTAAATCGTAGACTCCTTGTTGCGTTTGCAGGGTGGACCGGGCCAGGTTGAGGATTTCCCGGTCCGCGGCCATGGTCAGATATACCCTGGCGACCTCTGACACCAGGGCGATCTGTGCGCCGCGGCGGGCCTGCTCCGTCGCCAGGTACTCCTGCATGGCCTGTTCTTCCAGACTGCGGAGGCGTCCGAAAAAGTCAATTTCCCAGGAAGCGATACCCAGATTGATATTATAGAGCTCCGTTGTTCTCGGCTGTCCGGGAGCCGTAAGATCGGCAGAGCCCCGTTGTTTGCTTCCCATGCCGGTCGCGTACACTGCCGGGAGCAGTTCAGCCCGTTGAACGCCATAGAGAGACCGTGCCTTTTCCACGTTCAGAGCGGCAAGCCGCAGGTCTCGGTTGTTATGCAGCGCCGTCTCGATCATCCCTTGAAGCTTGGGGTCGGTGAAAAATTCCTGCCACCTGAGGTCCGCGGCAGTGGGGGCGCCGTCCGGGGGTGGGCTGTTCGGGTATGCCGAATCCTTCGGCCAGTCCGTCGGAACCGGCGCTTCCGGCCGGGTGTATTCCGGCGCCATAGTGCATCCACCGAAGAAAAGGGCCATGGTCACCAACGCAAAAAACCATTGTCTATTCATATCGTGCTTCCCTGAAGGATCTCCATCAACACATCGCTACACTCTTTTCCTTTTGCCCAAGGTTTTCTGAATCAACACATAGAAGAGCGGTGCGAATAGGGTCACCAGCAATGTCGAGGTCACCACCCCGCCCAGGACCGCGGTGCCGATGGCCTTTTGCGCGCCGGCGCCCGCACCGCTCGCAAACGCCAGCGGCATGACCCCGAATCCGAACGCCAGCGAGGTCATGACGATCGGGCGCAGCCTCAGTTTCGCCCCTTCCAGGGTCGCCTCGATCAATCCCATCCCTTCTTCCACCCGGGTCTTGGCGAACTGGACGATCAGGATGGCGTTCTTGGTGGTCAAGCCCAGGGTGGTCAACAACCCGATCTGGAAATAAACGCCGTTGGGCAACCCCCGAAGAGACGAGCCGATCACGCCGCCGATGATTCCCAGGGGCAGGGCCAGCAGGATCGAAATGGGTATCGGCCAGCTCTCGTACAAGGCGGCCAGGCACAGGAAGATCACCAGAATGGAAAACGCGTAAAGCGGGGCCGCCTGGGCGCCGGCCTGTCGCTCCTGGTAGGAAAGACCGGTCCAGTCAAAGCCGATTCCCTGCGGCAGCTTCTTCACAAAACCTTCCATGGCGGCCATCGCTTCACCGGAACTCCTGCCCGGCGCCGCCTCGCCCAAAATGTTCAGCGAGGGGAAACCGTTGAATCGTTCCAGCTTCGGCGAACCGCTGGTCCAGTGCCCGGACGCGAAGGAAGAAAAGGGAACCATTTTTCCCGCGCTGTTGCGCACGTAGAGTTTCTCCAAATCCTGGGGCAGCATGCGGTAGGGGGCGTCGGCCTGGGCGTACACCCTCTTGACCCGTCCGCCTTGAATGAAGTCGTTGACATAGGCGCTGCCGAAGGCCGCCGATATCGTATTGTGGATCGAGGTGATCGGCACCCCCAGGGCGCCGGCCTTTTCCCAATCCACGTCAATTCGATACTCCGGTACGTCTTCCAGGCCGTTGGGCCGGACCTTGGTCAATGCCGCATCCTGCGCCGCCATGCCGAGCAGTTGGTTGCGGGCGGCCATCAACTTGGTGTGACCCAGGCCGCCGCGGTCCAATAGCTGAAAATCAAAACCCTTGGACGAGCCCAACTCCACGACCGCGGGCGGCGCGAAGGCAAACACCATCGCGTTGCGAATCTGCGCAAATCGCCCCATCGCTCTTTCCGCCACGGCGCTCACTTTCAGTTCCGCCCGGTCGCGGAGGTCCCAGTCCTTGAGTTTGACAAAGGCCATGCCCGAGTTCTGTCCCCGGCCGGAGAAGCTGGAGCCGGTGATCGTCATGACGGTTTCCACCGCGTCTTTTTCGCTTTGCAGGAAATAATCCTTAACACCGTCCATCACCTCCTTGGTCTGCTCCAGGGTGGAGTTCGGCGGCAGCATGACCTGAACCATCATCATTCCCTGGTCTTCGTCGGGAAGATAAGCGGTGGGCATGCGCTTGAAGAGGTATCCCATCGCCGCCACAATCAGAAGAAACACCACCACGTAGCGGATTTTTTTCCGGAGGGAATGGCCCACCACGTGCAGATAGCGGTCTCGGGACCAAAAAAAGAGGCGGTCGAACCATCGGAAGAACGGTCGCAGGAGCCAGATTCCTCCCTCCGCCGGTTGATGCCCCTTGGGCACCGGCTTGAGAAACGAGGCGCACAGGACCGGCGTCAGGATCAAGGCCACCGCCACCGACAGAAGCATGGAGGCGATGATGGTTACGGAGAACTGACGGTAGATGACCCCGGTGGACCCGGCGAAAAACGCCATCGGGCCGAACACCGCCGAGAGCACCAGCCCGATGCCGATCAACGCGCTGGTGATCTGGTTCATGGACTTGCGGGTGGCCTGGCGAGGCGACAGTCCTTCCTCGCTCATGATGCGTTCCACGTTTTCCACCACCACGATGGCGTCATCCACCAGGAGGCCGATGGCCAGGACCATGGCGAACATGGTCAGCATGTTGATGGAGAAGCCGAAAAGCCCCAGCACCGCGAAGGTCCCCAGGATGACCACCGGCACCGCAATGGTCGGGATCAGGGTGGCCCGCATATTTCCCATGAACAGATACATCACCAGGAACACCAGCAGGATCGCCTCGAAAAGCGTCTTAACCACCTCTTCGATGGCGACCTTGACGAAGGGGGTGGTGTCATAGGGATACACCACCTTCATGCCGGCGGGAAAAAAGTGGCTCATTTCTTCCAGTTTTGCCCGGATGTTGTCCGCCGTTTCCAGGGAGTTGGCGCCCGCCGCCTGCCGGACGGCCAGGCCGCACGAGGGCCTGCCGTTGTGAGAGATGTCAACGTCGTAGGACTCGGTGCCGAGTTCTGTCCGTCCCACGTCCTTGACCCGCACGATGGAGCCGTCCGGATTGATGCGCAGGGGGATGGCGGCAAACTCCTCGGGTGTCTTCAGCAGGCTTTGAACGATAATGGCGGCATTCAGGCGCTGGCCCTCCACCGCCGGCGCTCCCCCGAACTGGCCCGCCGACACCTCCACGTTGTAGGCCCGCAACGCCAGGATCACGTCTTCCACGGTCAGGTGGTAATCGGTCAGCTTATCCGGATTCAGCCAGATGCGCATGGAATACTGGCTGCCGAAGATCTCCACCTCGCCCACCCCCCGCACCCGCGAAAGGACCTTCTCGAGGTTGGAGGCGGCGTAATCCCGCAAATCGTGCCCGCTCATGGTCCCGTCTTCCGAGACCAGGCCCACGATCATCAGCCAGTTCCGTGTGGACTTGGCCACTCTGACGCCGGAACGCTGTACCACTTCCGGCAGGCTGGCCATGGCGAGCTGGAGCTTGTTCTGCACCTGGGCCCAGGCCAGGTCCGGATCGGTCCCCGGGGCAAAGGTCAGCTCGACGCGGGAGGAACCGGACGAATCGCTGGACGCGGACAGGTACAGCATCTTGTCAAAGCCGGTCATCTTCTGCTCGATGATCTGGGTGATGCTGTTTTCGACCGTCTCCGCCGATGCCCCCGGATAAAAGGCGGAGATGGCGATGGACGGCGGGGCGATGGGGGGATACTGCGATATCGGCAGGTTGTAAATCGCCAGGCCGCCTGCCACCATCAGGATGATGGCGATGACCCAGGCGAACACAGGGCGGTCAAGAAAGAAGTTGGATACCATGGAATGTGCCCCTTTAATTCGTAGGTGCGGATGGCGGAACCGTGTTCTCGGCCGTTCGACCAGCGGGGGAGCCCGCCTCGAACGGGACGACCCTTACCGAAGCCCCGGGTCTGACTTTCTGGGCGCCCTCGACGATGACTCGATCGCCGGGGTTGAGACCGGCCGAAACAAGCCATTTGTCGCCCAGGGTTCGCTCGAGGGTGAGCATCCGTTGCTGGACCTTGTCTTCGGCGTCCACGACCAGCGCGACGGGATCCCCTTTCGGATTGCGGGAGATTCCCTGTTGCGGCACAAGGATGGCCTGCTCATTGACGCCTTCCACAACGACCGCTCGAACGAACATGCCCGGCAGGAGAACGCCTTCCGGATTGGGACAGACGATGCGCAGGATGACGGACCCGGTCGTCGGGTCCACCGTGACATCTTGGAATTGAAGTGTCCCTTCCGGAGGATACGGCGTGCCGTCTTCCAAGATGATCTTCACCTTGTTCTGATTCGTTTCATCGTGATTCAGACGGCCGTCCTCCAAGCGGCGCTGCAGACGCAGCCGTTCGGCGGTGGACTGGGGGACATCCACATAAATGGGGTCCAGTTGTTGAATCGTCGCCAGGGCTGCGGGCTGATACGCCGTGACCAGCGCCCCATCCGTCACGCTGGATTTGCCGATGCGACCGGGAATGGGCGCGGTAACCCGGGTGTATCCCAAGCTGATACGCGCCGATTCCACCGCGGCCTCCGCCTGCCGAACGCCCGCTTCGGCCACCGCTATGGCTTTCCGGTCGCTTTCCACCTGCGCCTCGGCGGCCCGCAGCGAGGCCTCGGCCACGGCGGCCTCGGTGACGGCCTTGTCGCGCTCGCTGGCGGAGACCGCGTTGGCCTTGACGGCCTCCTCGAATCGATCGCGGTTTATCCGAGCGAGTTCGAGGGTGGCCCGCTGTCGCGTGACGCCGGCAACGCTCACCTCCAACGCGGCCCGCGCCCGGTCGGCAGCCTCCTGCATGACGACGAGGCTGGCCGCCGCGTTATCCAGCGCCGCCTGAAAAGGCGCCGGGTCGATCTGATAGAGCGCCTGATCGGCCTCGACTTGGGACCCTTCGGTAAACAGCCGTTTCTGTATGAGGCCATTGACCTGGGGTCGGATTTCAGCGACAAGAAAGGCGGAGGTTCGGCCAGGCAGTTCGGTCGTGATGACGACCCGCTCGGGATGGATGGTCACCACCGCCACTTCGGGGGCGCCCGGTGGCGGTCCACTTTCCTGTTTGCAGCCCGTCCAAAAAAGAAGAAGCATTAGCGACACGCACTTGGTCCCCTTATTCATGTTTCAGGTCTCCCGGTATCCGTAAGCCGCCAAGAAGCAATCGTTCAACTCTCGTCAACATCCCGGCGACGGCATTCCCGGCAACGGGCCTGCCCGTAAGTCGCCGGAGCCGCCATACAAAAATATCTATTATTTCTTGACCTATTCGTTGAGTCAATCAAAATGCTTTTTACCTGTTGGGCCGCAGACAATGTCAAAAAAGGATTATGCCTTCATTAAGCCTTCCATAAGAAACCGGATCAACTGGGCGATGTTTTCCTCGGTGGCGCGGGGCAGGTTATCCTGAATTTGCCTGTCAATCACGGACGTAATCGCGCCGAGAACAAGATCCGTGGCGAGCTTGGGGTCAAAGGCAAAAAACTGCTTGGCTTGTATCCCCTCGAGAACAACCGATTCAATCACTTTTCCGATAGGCTCCTTGGTGGCTTTGCAATCAGAAAATTCGGGAATCGCCGCCAGTTGCATGGAGTATTCTTTTAGATTATGAATTCGGCCACCAGATAATATCACTAGAATTTGCCGATTTTTTTCAAATCCAAGAAATATCACCTCCATGATTTTCACCAGTTTTTCTTTGGGTGAAACAGTGCTTCGACGTATGGCGGACAATTGCTGATTGAACGGCTCGGACACCCTGGCAAAGATATAGAGTTGCAGGGATTTCTTGTCCTGAAAATAATTATACAGCGTGCCCTTCGCCATCCCTGCCGCCTCGGCCACGCGTTCCATCGTCAAGCCATCCAAGCCTTGATGGAGAAGGATTTTTACGGCTGCTTCATAAATCGCTTCCTTCATCATGGACTCAACGGCAGCTTTTCGTTTCTCAGACAATCTGCTCATAAAATATTCCTGAATTTATAGTCATTATTATGTCTTTATGGTATAATATTATGACCACATAGTCATCGTCAAATTTTTCAATTCAAAAATATCTATCGAAAATCAAATAAATATTACGTAAATATATTAAAACAAAATACTTAAGAAAGTTATTGTTTTTAAAATCTAGATTAGTTGAATTGGCGGCGTATGGAAAAATTACTGCTGAAATGAAGGCTATCCTACCTGTCATCGCCCTTATCCTGGCGTTCGGCCTGGCCGGCTGCGCCGTGGGGGCGTCCATGTGCGGCTGCGGCCTGCCGGGGATGCGGGCCCCGGACCGCCAGGAGCGCAAGTCCTTGAAACTGTCGGAGTTGTAAAAGAGGAAGAGCGCGTTTTGAAACTGAGCGACAAACAGCTTCTAAACGACCAGCACGGTCTGGAATGCAGCGCTTGCGGCTGCCGGCATTTTCGGGTATTATACACCCGT
>JAFGCU010000049.1 GCA_016932475.1 Anaerolineales bacterium | reverse complement strand
ATTCCGCCTTCTCCGCCTCGCGTTCCGAGCAGTCCGCCAGCTTCCCGGGCAGGGTCATGCTTTCCAGCGCGGACTTGCGGATCACCAAGTCGCGGGCCTTCTTGGCGGCGTCGCGGGCGCGGGCCGAGGTCAGGCATTTTTCGACGATCCCGCGCCCCTCGCGCGGGTTTTCCTCCAGGAAGGCCCCGAACGCGTCGCTGACCACCTGCTGGACGATGGTCTGCACTTCGGGGTTCATCAGCTTGACCTTCGTCTGGCTTTCAAACTGCGGATCGCGGTGTTTGATCGAGACGATCCCGGTCAGCCCTTCGCGGGTGTCGTCTCCGGAGAAGTTCGGGTCGTTTTCCTTGAGCAGGCCGGTTTTGCGCGCGTAATCGTTGATCGTACGGGTGAGCGCCGCCCGCAAACCCGTCATGTGCGTCCCGCCGTCGACGGTGTTGATCGTGTTGGCGAAGGAGTAGACCGACTCGGAATAGGCGTCGGTGTACTGGACGGCGACTTCCACGCCGATGTTGTCGATTTCCTTGCTGGCATAGACCACCGGATGCAGCGTTTCCCGGTTCCGGTTCAGGTAGCGGACGAAGGATTCAATTCCGCCTTCGAAGTAGAAGGTGGTTTCCTGCCCGGTGCGTTCATCCAGCAGCGAGATGGTCACCCCGCGCGTGACGAAGGCCATCTCGCGAAAGCGCGTCGCCACCGTCTCGAACCGGTAGGTTTCCCCGCCCTTGAAGATCTCACTGTCAAAGCGGAAGGTGGTCTTCGTGCCGGTCGCGGCGCTGGGCGATTTGCCGATCACCGCCACGGGCGCCTTTGGTTTGCCCTTTTCGTAACGTTGAAAGTGGATCTTGCCGTCGCGCTTGACTTCCACTTCGCACCATTCCGAAAGCGCGTTGACGGCGCTGACGCCCACCCCGTGCAGCCCGCCGGACACCTTGTAGGAGCCCCCGCCGAACTTGCCTCCGGCGTGGAGCGTGGTCATCACCACTTCGAGCGCCGGCTTCTTCTTCTCCGGGTGCATGTCGACCGGGATGCCGCGGCCGTTATCCTCCACCGACACGCTTTCGTCCGGGTGAATGACGACGCGGATCAGGTCGCAGGTCCCGGCGAGCGCTTCGTCGATCGAGTTGTCGACCACTTCGAAGATCAGGTGGTGAAGGGCTTTGACGTCCGTCCCGCCGACGTACATGCCCGGCCGGCGGCGCACGGCTTCCAACCCCTCCAAAACCTGGATGTCCTTGGCGCCATATTTGGATTCAGCTTCGGGTTTCGATTTCGGCATGATCTCCTCAGGCCGCACCGGGCGGGGTCTTGCCCGCCATGCGGGTTTCCAGATAGGTTCGCACTTCGTCGATCCAGCGGCGCTTGTCGATGTAATACGCCATGCTGGCCACGACCACGACCGAACTCGTGTAGGCGTTCCCCAGCACGCCCACCGCCCCGGCCCAGCTGTCGTCCGGCGCCAGCGACCAGATCGACGAGGTCAGGAAATTCAGGAGGATCAGCAGCAGCGGGATCCAGATCGAGACCGGGTACATCCAGCGCGAGGTGTTGACGCTGTTCCAGACGGCGGCCGTCACGCCATCCCGGTAAAGGACCGTTCCGTGCATCGAAAACATGAAAAACAGGATGAGCCAGAACACGAAACCGCCTCCCAGGAAAAAGAACAGCTGGGAGAGGATGGCTCCGATCTCCGGCGCCGACAGAGCGATCATGGAAATGATGAACAGAATCGGAAGGATGAAAACCAGGGTCAGCATGAAAAAGGCCGTGCACATCAGGAACATCATCAGGATGGTCCGCGCCCAGCGGCCCAGGGCATCCCGCCACGACCAGGGCTCGGCCCGGGCGGCGCCGCCGGCCCAGACCCAATACACCGACCCGATCAGAAGCGAGCATACGATCAGCCCCGCCGCCAGCAACAGCACGACCAGCCAATTGGTGAGCGGCAGGACAAGCGGATTGCCAAGCGGGGTCTGGTCCGGAAGGGCTCCGGACATCAGACTCGGCGGAACCAGCGGGATGAACGCCAGCAGGGAAAAGAGGTTGAACTTTTCCGCCGCCAGTTTCAGGGCTTCGATCATCGGGACGTTCGCCGGATTGGAAATCGCGCTGGAGGTCATCGAATCGATGATCGGATTCACCAGGGTAAAAATCGAAAGGTGCGGTCCAAACCATAAAAACGCATCCAAAAGGACTGGAATCACGAGGACACCCGGATGCGTATTGACATATTCGATCCCTTTCCAGACCGAGGAGAAGAATCCGATGGGCGTTTTTGGCCCGTCGATTGTGATTTTTTCCATGGAAAAATTATACCAGATGGGGTCCGGATTCTTGAAAACGATCGGCTTTTTTCGATTAATCCCCCCGTGCCATTAATGCCCCGGCCCAACTATTCCGTCTCGCGTCCAAGTGAACGAAGCGCCGAAACCGTCCGGGGTTTTCCACGAAAGTAGAATACGGCTTCGCCTCCTTCGGTCGCCCGCAACGGCTTCCCGCCGATTTTCCGCGGAACGGCCGGCGCTCCGGATGCATGCAGGGCGAATATGGCGCATCTTGCCGTTTCTTAACGTTGCGAATACAATCCGTTTCGTGGGCAGCGCGGGTGTGGTGGCGTGCATCACCGACTTCGGTTCGAGCGATTATTACGCCGGTGCGCTTCGCGGCGTCCTGTCTTCGCTGGTCCCGGGCGCGCCGGTCGTCGACATAACTCACGAGGTACCGGCCGGCGATATCCGCCGCGCGGCGATCCTCCTGTGGGAAGCGCAGCCATCCTTTCCGGACGGAACTGTTTTTCTGGTTGTGGTGGATCCCGGCGTGGGCAGTGCGCGGCGCCCGGCCGCATTCCGGTTTCCGCGGTGCAGCCTGGTTTGCCCGGATAACGGCACAGCAACCTTCCTGCTCGAACGCCACCCGGAGCTCGACGCGGTCGAAATAGATCCGCGTCGGGTAAGGCCGGATCCGGCCAGCAGCACCTTTCACGGAAGGGATCTTTTTGCGCCGGCGGCCGCCATGCTCTTCCGCGGGCAGGAATGGCTTCGTCTGGGTCCCGCACTTGTCGATCCGGTAAAGCTCCCCCTGCCCCTGTTGCGCGGAGAGCCCGGCTCCGGCCTGGATGGCGAGGTTTTGTACATCGATCATTTCGGAAACGCGGTCACGAGCATCGGCGCGATCGCCTTCGACGGAAATGCGTTCAAACCATGGCTGCGCGGCACCGGTGCGATTCCGGGAACCATCCCGGCGCAGGCAGGCGTTGTTCTTTCCAACGGCGCCGTCATCCCGCTCCGGCGGACATACTTGGACGCTAAGGATGAATCCGGTCCGATCGCGCTCATCGGCGGGAACGGGCTTCTGGAAATTGCGTCCTGGAATGCGCCGGCCGGAGCGTCCGCCGCGTTCCAACCCGGCGCCGTGGTGCGTCTGAAGCCCATCTCATGAGGTTTGCATGGAACAATTGATCATCCATGGACAACAACCGCTGCGCGGCGAGGTCACGCCCTCGGGCAATAAAAACGCCGCGCTGCCGATGCTGGCCGGCTGCCTGCTGACGGCCGAACCGGTCGTGCTGCATAATGTGCCCGACATCCGCGACGTGCAGTGCATGATCGAGCTTCTGCAGCAGCTCGGGGTCTCCTTCCAGGCGCTGCGCCCCCATTCGTGGCGGATCCAGGCCTCCGTTGTGGACCCGAAGGACCTCGATCCGGATATCTGCCGCAGAATCCGCGCCTCGATCCTGCTGGCCGGACCGATGCTGGCGCGCGCGGGAAAAATCCGCCTTCCCACGCCGGGCGGCGACGTCATCGGCCGGCGCAGAGTGGATACGCATATCCTGGCACTGCAGGCGCTCGGCGCCAAAGTCATCTACCAGCGGATGTTCGATATGCAGGCGGACCGCCTGGCGGGCGCGGATATCCTCCTGGACGAGGCTTCGGTCACCGCGACCGAAAATACGATCTTGGCCGCCGTGCTCGCCAGGGGGAAAACCGTTCTGCGCAACGCCGCCTCCGAACCGCATGTCCAGGATCTGTGCCAGTTCCTAAATACCCTTGGGGCACGGATCCAGCACATCGGGTCCAACGTGCTGAAGATCGAGGGCGTCGAGCGGCTGCACGGCGGGGAGTACACGCTGGGAGCGGATTATCTCGAGGTGGCCAGCTTCATCGGCGCGGCGGCGGTGACCGGCGGGGAGATCCGAATCCGGAACACGCAGCCGGAGCACTTGGGCATGACCGGGCTCGTATTCCGCCGGCTGGGAGTGGATTGGCAGATCGACGGGGCCGACATCCTTGTTCCCTCCTCCCAGCGCATGACGATCGAACAGGATCTAGGCGGCGCGATCCCGGAAATCAAGACCAACGTCTGGCCGGCGTTCCCGACCGACATGACCAGCATCGCGATCACCGTCGCCACGCAGGCTCAGGGAACGGTTCTTTTCCACGACTGGATGTTTCCAAGCCGGATGTACTTCACCGACAAACTCGTCAGCATGGGCGCGCGCATCATCCTGTGCGATCCGCACCGGGCGATCGTCCAGGGAAAAAACGAACTGATGGGCGAAAATCTGGAGAGCCCGGACATCCGGGCCGGCATGTCGCTGATCCTGGCCGCGCTGGCGGCCAAGGGCGCTTCGAAGATCCGCAATATCTCACAGATCGACCGCGGGTATGAACGGATCGATGAGAAGCTGAAGGCACTCGGCGCGGATATTCAACGCGTGGCGGTATAGGTTTTTTTCCGACAAGGGCGCGATACGTGGATCACGACGCGGTGGAATTGAGCGATCAAAAAACCGGCAGCCGGATCATCCCGTTTCTCCTGGTGATCGCGGTCTGTCTTGTGACCGGACTTGCCCTGGGGTCATGGACCGGCGGGAAAACCGCTTCCCCGGCCGAGCCCAAGCAGGCGCCTCTTAACCTCGTCTACCTCGGATACGATTCGTTCCGGACCCCCGCCGAATTGTCGTCGGTTTGGGTTCTCATGCTGGATGGAAACGGGGGCGCGGAGTTCAGGGGAATCTCCCCGGCGCTGATAATCACCACGGCGGTTGGACATCCCGCGGTTTTGCGCGATTTCCTCTCAGATCCGTTCGGCGCCTCCGCCCGCATTCCCCAGATCCCCTGCATCCCGCAGCCCGCGATCGTGGTCGCCATCGACCGAGATGGTTTTTCCACGGTCGTGAATCGCACCGGCGGCGTGCAAATCGACGGCAATTATCTGCGCGGAGACGACCTGGTTGCGTTTTTATCCCAAGGCGGCCCGGATCCGATCGCCGGTCTGCGCCAGGAACTGCGGGTCGTCAAATCCATGTTCGCGGCGGGCCCCTGCCCGAGCGAATCTTCGCTGGCGGGATTGGATCCCGAGCACCTGCTTTCGACGCTCGCGCCGGATGCGCTGGTCGCCGAATGCCGGAAGCGCGGCCCCTATCTGCAAGGGTCGGTCATCTTCCGGATCATGGATGACGCAATCCCATGGCAGCTGCCGGACGGGTCGATCGGATTATTGCCGGCGGAGTAATTCTCTTCCATGAAGGACACGAAGGAAAATCAGAAGCGCGCGAAATAGAAAGAATTTCTTGGTGTCTTGGTGGTTTTATTATTTTTCAGATTTACCGGTTTACTCCAATGAATAACAGAGAATCTACCACCAAGACACGAAGACACGAAGACAACAAGTGTAAATATCCTCTTGGTGTCTTTGTGACTTGGTGTTTTTATTATTTTTTAGATTTGCCGGTTTAATCCAATGAATAAGAGAGAATCTGCCGCCAAGACACGAAGACACGATGACACGATAACAACTAGGGTAAATATCCTCTTGGTGTCTTGGTGACTTGGTGGTTTACTTATTTTTCAGATTTGCCGGATTAATCCAATGAATAAAAGAGTATCCATCACCAAGACACGAAGACACAAAGGCAAGAGGAGGCAATATTCTCTTGGTGTCTTTGTGCCTTGGTGGTTTATATTTTTTTTTTACCGTTTTACTACAATAGAGAACGGAAAAATAACCAAGACACGAAGGTGCAAAGATAAATTATTTTCCTGGCGTTCCGGCGGCAAAAGAATCCTACAATCCCCCTTCGGTCATCTTTCGGAGGTTCCCCAGCGCTTCTTCCACTTCCTTGACGGTCACCGGCCGTTGAAGATCTTTGTGGATTAGCTTGGATGCCGCGGCCTTTTCGCGCGCCAGTTCGCGGATCGATCGTCCCCGTGCGTTCGCGTCTTTGACGAGTTCGGACGCCGCAAGATACCCGATCAGCGGGTTAAGCGCCGTGGCAATCGCGGCGTTGCGGTCAAGCATTGCTTCGGCCTTGGCCGGGTTGGCTCGCAGCGTTTTGACACCCCGTTCGGTAAACGCGCCGACCGCCCCGATCGTCACGTGCATCATCTCGAAGATGTCGTTGGCGATCATCGGCAGCATCACGTTCAATTCCAGCTGGCCGGCCTGGGTCGCAAGCGCAATCGCCGTATCCAGCCCGATGACATGGAACATCGCCATATCCAGCATTTCGGCCATCGACGGATTGACCTTGCCGGGCATGATCGACGACCCGGGCTGGACCGGGGCAAAACGGATTTCGTCGAAACCGGAGGCGGGACCGGACGCCAGAAGCCGCAGATCGTTGGCGATTCGGACCAGGGTGAGGGCAAGCGTCCGCATCGAACCTGAGAATTGCGCGACGTCGGCCATCGACTGCATGGATTCGAAACGGTTGCCGGCTTCCTGAAGCTTCCATCCGGTGCGTTCCGCCAGGCGTTTTACCATCCGCCGGGCGTATTCGGGGTGGGCATTCAATCCGGTCCCGGTGGCGGTCCCGCCGATCCCCAGCCGGAGGAGGGCCTGTCCCGCCGCTACCAGCCGCTCGCGGTCGTGCCGCACGGCTTCCGCATAGGCGCCGAATTCCTGTCCCAGGCGGAGGGGAACTGCATCCTGAAGATGGGTGCGCCCGGATTTGATCACCCCGTCCCATTCATCCGCCTTCTCCGCAAGCGCCTGGCCGAGTCCGCCCACCGTGGAAAGCAGTTCATCCAGCCGCCACAGGATCCCGAGCCGGATCGCGCAGGGGATGACATCGTTTGTGGATTGCGCCATGTTGACATCGTCGTTCGGGCTGACGCGGTATTCCCCCAGCGTGCCGCCCATCAGCTGGGTGGCGCGGTTGGCGATGACCTCGTTGGCGTTCATATTGTGGCTGGTCCCGGCGCCGGCCTGGATCGGATCCACGACGAATTCGGCGTCCCAGGTCCCGGCCGCCGCTTCTTCCGCCGCGCGAACGATAGCCGCCGACTTGGCCGCGTCCAGCAGGCCCAGCGCGCCGTTCACCTCGGCCGCCGCGCTTTTTATCACCGCCACCGACCAGATGAAAGCCCGGTACGGCCGTTTGCCGGTGATGGGAAAATTCTCCGCGGCGCGCCTGGTTTGCGCCCCGTAAAAAGCATTCCTGGGAACGCGCACCTCTCCCAGCGAATCCTTCTCGATCCGGAAATCTTCCATGCCTTCCTCCGAACCTCACAATGAAAACCCTTAGGTGAGAAGCAACCCTAAGGGTTTCCGGATTTCGTGTGCGATGAAACGGGAGTGGGGCCGGCGATCAAGGCCGATTACTTCGCCGAGTGTCCGGGGCCCTCTTGGAAGAATTTTGCGTTGACCGCGATGTCCGGTTTCAGATCGACCGTCTCGCCGGCTTTCAGGACGACCGTATGGTCAAGATGGACCGGTTGCTTGTTATGGTCGGTGCCGTCGTAAACGGCGGTGCCTTCCGGACGCGACAGACGCTGGCCTTCTTTGGCGACGTGCGCGGCGGGGACTTCGCTGTCGGGGAAGATCGCTTCGAACGGGCATTCCGCCACGCAAGCGCCGCAATCGATGCAGGTATCCGGATCAATGTAATACCACGGCCATTCCGACGCCGGTTTTCCCGGCACGATCGCTTCGACCGGGCAAACATCTTTGCAGCCGCCGTCCCGCAGGCACAAACTGGTGATCACATGGGGCATGGGATATCTCCTTGGAAAAAAAGATAGCCCGTCGGGGCAACTCCGGATTGATCCAATCCCGCCGGGCGCCGAATGAATTACATCCTTTTTAATGCGCTGGTCAGACGGGAAGCCGCTTCCTGCCAATTCACCACATTCCACCAGGCGGCGATGTAATCCGCCCGGCGGTTTTGATACTTCAGGTAATACGCGTGCTCCCAGACGTCGATTGTCAGGATCGGCACGGCCCCCCACTGGGTCAGATCCTGGTGTTTTTCGGCGGTGAGGATTTCCAGTTTCTTCCCGAGCGGCGAAAGCGCCAGCACCGCCCAACCGGACCCTTCCACGGCGGCCGCCGAGGCCGAGAGCTGCCCGGCGAAAGTCTCGTAGGATCCGAAATCGGAAGCAATCTGGCGCAGCAGTTCCCCTTCCGGCTTGCCTCCGCCTTTTCCGGCCGGCGCCATCGTGGCCCAGTAGAGGGAATGCAGAATGTGCCCCGAGCCGTGAAACGCCAGCTCGCGGGCCCAATGCTTGACCAGTGCGAAATCGGCCTTCTCGCGCGCATCGGCCAGTTTCGCCTCGGCGTTGTTCAACCCGTCCACATACGCCTTGTGGTGTTTGTCATGATGCAAACGGACGGTTTGTTCGTCGATGTGCGGTTCGAGGGCGTCATAGGAATACGGGAGGGGGGGCAACTCGTACGGCATGGGTTTGCTCCTTCCTGCTTGCCGTCGACACCGGATCCGCATCCGGTGCCGAGTGGGTTCCTGCAGCGAAGTATCACACCTGTGAGAGCAGGGATTGTAGCGTCTTCTGGATAGGTTGTCAAGAAATCCGGATAAATATTGTCGAGTATCGACCCGGATTGCCCTCACGCGCCTGATGCATACCGCCATACGCCTCTTTCCCGCAATCCGGGCGCTTTCCATACCGGTTCCCGGTCCGGAACGACCTGTCCGACTCCCGTCATGCAATGCTTCCGGAGGCGAATTCCATTGGACCGGGTTGATGGTGGCAGTCCGGTTGAGGACGTCGACGGAACCCCGGTCGTCCGCTTCGGTCGCCTGAACATTATGGGGAATACTTTCCGAAACCATTTGCATTTCTGGAAAATATGTGTATATTGGAAAGACACAGGAGGCGTTGATGTCCGCGTTTTCTTGGAGGTGTCAATATTGCAGCTGGGCATTTCAAATGAGTTCCGATGCGGTTGCGGCTGCCCTCGCCGCCGCGGATGCCACTCAAGCCAGGCATCACGTGGAACACTGCCCACGGTGCCGCAAGGCGCTGAAAATTCCCTTGGATCAATTGCGCCATCATGCACCTTTGAGTGCCCCCGCCGCATCCTCGGTCCCCATTCGCATCCAATCCTATCAGGAGGACAAGAAGCCTATGACAGACATTCCCGCTCCTTTTCCGCCAGTCGAGCCGCCGGCTTACGAGCCTGCTCCCACTCCCGTAGAGCTTCCGGCTCCCGTGGCCGAGTCACCGAAACCGGCCGTCAAGAAGGTAGTCAAGAAGGCCAAGAAAGTCGCCAAGAAGCCGGTCAAGAAAGTTGCGAAGAAAACCGTCAAGAAAGCCGCCAAGAAGGTCAAGAAGGTCAAGAAGTCCAAGAAGGCCGTCAAGAAGGCCGTCAAGAAGACCGTCAAGAAGACCGTCAAGAAAGCTGTCAAGAAGACCGCCAAGAAAAAAGGCAGAAAGTAAGACGGCCGTCTTTCCATCGGTACATAGCACCGGGGTGAAGGATTGGGCAGAGTTCTCACCCCGGTTTCTATTTAATGGACCGCAGGAAAGAAATCGCGCGATGCGGCGCAATGGGGATGTTATATCGACGCCAATATCACGGTCCCGGGCGGCGGCTCCAATTCTCAAGTTTGTTCATAGTCGATGGGAACTTTTTTCGTAAACCGTTCAGCCGGTTTTTCTTTTCTTTACAGCATAGACAAAAAACGATAACACCGAATTTTTTCTCCATTCAATCGGTTCCTATCGGCGCCCACCCCGTGAGCGACGGTTTCAAATAGTGCAAGTTCTTACTTTAGGGATTAGTCATTCATCCTGCTTGGCGCAACTGCCCATATTTTGGTGTTCATGACCCGATAGTCAAATCATGCCAAACCAAAAAACCTTCTTACGAAGATCTATTCGCATAGATAGCGCTGCTTTGCGGTTTTTTACCTGATTTATTAGGATTTTTTACTATCGTCTTATCGGCATTGATAAACCCATATTAAAAGGTAGGCGCTAATTTCATTGGGGGAAATCAGCCTTTTCTATCGACATGGACCTTCAGACACCGACGGCTCCCCTTCTCACCGGCAATCCCATTTTTCAGCCGGTAGCCCGGGATCCAGATGATCCCATCTGCATCGCATACAAGCGGCCAGTGATCCCGCTCACTGAAGGTCAGATGATGTGATGAGAGAAAATCGTTCAACGACTGGGGCGCTGCCATCCCCAAAGGATGGAACTTATCCCCTGTCTTACGTTTCCGGATTGTCAGCGGGAGCCGGATTCGGTCCGCGTCAATCCGGACTGTCCACCTGTCCGTATCCGGTTCCGGATCGGAAAGTTCGGAGCGATCCGTCTCCGAAAGGACAAACTTCCATTCCGGATGATGGATGGAAAGGCTTCCCGGACAGGGAAGCTCAAGCGCTTCCCATTCCGGCGCCGCGGGCAGATCGGCCTGGAATCGCAAGACCAGCCATTCTTTTTCGACCTCCACATCCACGCCCAGTGCCAGATCCATCCGCGACGGGCCGGAGACGTCCTGCACGAAATCAAGCACACGATCCACCTGGTCAAAGGCCAGGTCTTCCAGCGTGCCGGTAAGCCGCATAACGGCCCGGCGCAGAAGCGCCTGCCGGACGGCTAAAGGTTCGTTCCGGAAAGATTCCAGCGGGTAGCGCAGCAATCCAGGCGCCAATTCTCCGGCGGATTGATCCCATAACTTTGCCGCGGCCTGTTCGAGAAAATCATCCTGCGCCCGGGCGACTTCCGCAAAACGGGAAAGCGCATCGACGATCGATGCGTTGTATTCCTCCAGCCGCGGGATCAACTCCCTCCGGATTTTATTGCGTGTAAAACCGGTATCCTGATTGGTGGAATCCTCGAGCGGTGTCCAGTCCGCCTGCGCACAGTATCCCGCGGTTTGGGCGTGAGTCAGGCACAACAATGGGCGGACAACGCAGATTGCGGCGTCGACGGGCTTATCACCCCGGACCGGGATCCTCCCGGCCGGGCGGATCCCGCCGAGCCCTTTCAGCCCGGACCCGCGGATCAGATGCATCAGGACGGTTTCGGCCTGATCGTCCATGGTATGGCCGGTGGCAACCGCGGTCAGGCCGGCTTGCTTCGCCGTCTGGAGGAGGAAAGCATAGCGCAGGTCCCTCGCCGCCTCTTCCATGGTCATCCGGTTACGGCCGGCATGCTCGCGCACATCCCCCTGCCCAAGGCTGAATGGAAGCCCCAACCGTTCCGCCGCCCGGCGGACCGCATCCGCGTCCCGGCCGCTTTCAGGCCGCAGGCCGTGGTCGAAATGCCCGATGTGAAGCGCATATCCCAATTGATGCAGCACCAGCAACAGGCACAGGCTGTCGGCGCCGCCGGAGACGGCCGCCAGGATCTTCTCCCGCGGATCGAAGAGACCATGGCGGCGGATAAACCGCTCAACGATTTCCGGTACGTCCGACTTTTTTTTCATGCGCGAATTGAGTTACGGATGTTATTCCATCCCGGGTAAAAAATCATTTCTTTCTGCGTTTCGCCTTCCGGTCCGTTTTGCGGGCATGCTTAGCCGGTTTCACCGGTTTGGACGGTTTGGATGACTTCCTCTTTTTTGGAAGCGGATTGCCTTTCATGCGGATCGGAACGATCGCATCCAGAATACCCGCGGTTTTCTTTGGCAGAATGGATTTGCCGGCGCCCGGCCGTCCGCGCTTCGGGGCTTCGTCCAGCGAGAGCACCCTGGATTGTCCGTCCTTCCAAACCAGGGCCATTTTATCCTGCTGCGTTCCGGCGAATCCGCCCAGCAAGCGCGTCTTCCCGCCGGTCTTCCAGGTCGCGATTCCCACCCCGTACCTGCCCTGAACCGGGTATTGCGCGGCGGGCGTGCGTTTGGCCTGCCCGGCGTCCGATACGAGCAGGATCTCCTCGCGGGCGGACGGTGCGGCGGTCAGCACGACCTGCTCATCGGGCCGTGTCAGCCGGATACCCATCACCCCGGCCGTTCCCCATCCGGTCGGCCGGATCTCGTCCTCGCGGAACCGGATGCTCATCCCGGCGCTGGTGGCCAGCAGAATATCATCCTTCCCGGAAAGGGTGATCGCCCAGCCGACCGAATCCTCCGGCGCCACTTTCATCGCCTGGAGCACCTGCGACGAGGACCCCGGAAGATCCCGGACCAGCGTCTTTTTCATCATCCCTTTGCGGGTGGAAAGCAGGATCGAGCGGGTGTCTTCGACCGAGCCTCCTGCGGCGGGGGCAACGGCCAATCCGGCGATCACCCGGCTCCGGGCTTCCAGCGCGCACAGGGTGGGGAACGGGACGCCGTCCTTGGGAGCCTCGCGCGCGGGGATGGTATGGACCGGGATCGACGCCGCGCGCCCCTTTTCGGTGAACAGGTAGAGAATATCCCGCGAGGTGGCTTTAAGGATAAACCGGGGCGGGTTCTTCGCGAATGCGGACGGCGGCTTGGGTTCGGCGATCCGGGCGAGTTCGCCGCCGCGCAGAAAAACAATCCAGGATTCGGTTGCGGGCTCGGCGTCTTCGGCCGTGACCGGCGCTTCCGGTTCGGCCGCCCAGCCGTGAACGATGATGCTGCGCCGCGGATCGGCGTATAGTTTTTTCACCCGCAGAAGATCGTCGACCAGCACCTGGCGCAGGAGCTTCGGCGAGGCGAGGATTTTTTCCAGCTGTTTGATCAGCGCGACTTTTTCCCTGTATTCGAGCTCGATCTTCTCGCGTTCGAGCGCCGCCAGCCGTTTGAGCGGCATATCCAGGATCGCGTTGGCCTGGACCTCGCTGAGCTTGAACCGCTTCTGCAGCTTGGCGCGGGCTTCGTCGGTATCCTTTGCCCCGCGGATGAGCCGGATCACCTCGTCGAGGTTCTTCAGCGCGACCCGCAACCCTTCGAGGATGTGGGCGCGTTCCCTGGCGCGCGCCAGGTCGTATGCGCTGCGCTTGCGGATGATATCCAGCCGGTGATCAAGGAACACCCGCAGCGCCTGCTTGAGCGTCAGCATCCGCGGCTCGTTGTTCACGAGGGCCAGCAGGTTGATGCTGAAGGTCGTTTCCATCGGGGTGCGCTTGTAGAGGTCGCGCAGCACCTGGCGTGAATCCGACGTCCGCAGCAGGTCGATAACCACCCGCATCCCCCGCCGGTCGGATTCATCGCGCAGATCGGCAATTCCCTCCAGGGTGCCGTCGCGCACCAGATCGGCGATCCGTTCGAGCAGCGCGGCCTTGTTAACTTGATAGGGCAGCTCGGTGACGAGGATCCGCGACCGCCCGCGGGTGGTTTCCTCGATGTGCGTCCGCGCCCGGACGGAGATCTTCCCGCGCCCGGAGCCGTAGGCCGCCAGCAGGCCCTCCTCGCTCCCGGCCGGATCGAGGATCAGCCCGCCGGTCGGGAAATCCGGACCGCTGATGTGGCGGGTGAGTTCCTCGACCGAGATCTCATCCAGCCGGCCCCACGAGCGCAGCATGAACACCAGGGCATCGCATACCTCGCCCAGGTTGTGGGGCGGGATCGAGGTCGCCATCCCGACCGCGATGCCGGTGGCGCCGTTGACCAGCAGGTTCGGCACCGCCGCCGGCAGGACGTCCGGCTCCTTGAGCGAGCCGTCGAAGTTCTGCGAGTAGGCGACCGTGTCCTTTTCCAGATCGGTCAGGATCTCCGTGGCGAGGGGCGCCAGGCGGGCCTCGGTGTAACGCATCGCCGCGGGCGGATCGCCGTCCACCGACCCGAAGTTCCCCTGGCCGTCGACCAGCATGTAGCGCATCGAAAAATCCTGCGCCATGCGCGCCATGGTTTCATAAACCGCCATGTCTCCGTGCGGGTGATATTTCCCCAGCACTTCTCCCACGATCCGGGCGGATTTCTTGTACGCATTCGAAGCCGAGAGGCTCATATCGTTCATCGCATACAGGATGCGCCGCTGGACGGGCTTCAGCCCGTCGCGCGCATCCGGCAGCGCCCGCGCCACGATCACGCTCATCGCGTAATCCAGATAGGATTGCTGGACCTCGCGGTCGATGTCCACTTTCCGTACGGTGCCTGGAATGTTTTTCACGTGTACCTCGCAACGGCAGGATCGGCGGAGATGGGAAGCGCCGGCGGAAGAGGGGGAACCGGCGGGGGAATGATACGGGATGCGCAAAGGCGTGTCAACGCATCTTTCCGGAAAATCCCCCACGCGCTATAATCCGGCCGCCGGGGAAGTGCTGGAACTGGCAGACAGGCATGACTTAGGATCATGTGCCGCAAGGCGTGAGGGTTCAAGTCCCTCCTTCCCCACACTCATCCCGGAATCC
Organism: Anaerolineales bacterium; assembly: GCA_016932475.1. Lineage (GTDB taxonomy): Bacteria > Chloroflexota > Anaerolineae > Anaerolineales > RBG-16-64-43 > JAFGKK01. The sequence goes on along the minus strand of JAFGCU010000049.1, from coordinate 115,357 downwards.
GGATGCGTGACATTTTCCCAAGGAAGGAATTTCTATTCATGAAAATACAGGTCGAGCGGAAGGAAACCTGCGAGGCGCTGGTCACGATCGAGGTCGATTCCGCCGCGGTGGAATCCGCGATGCAGAAGGCGGCGCGGCGAATGTCGGAGAAACAGAACCTGCCGGGGTTTCGAAAGGGCAAGGCCCCCTACTCCGTCGTGCTCCAAACCTGGGGCGAGGACGCGATTCTGGATGAAGCGCTGGATGTGCTTGGCCCGGAAGTGTACCGCCAGGCGCTCGAAGCGGAGAAGCTGGAGCCGTCGGCCGTGGGCACCATGAAGCGGATCGTCTCGCGCCAGCCGCTGACGCTTGAGTTCCTCATCCCGACCCAGCCGGTCGTGGAAATCGGCGAATACCGCGCGGCGCGCGTGCCGTTCGAATCTCCGGCCATTCCCGACGCGGACGTCGAGCGGGCGATGGAGCAGCTGCGCGAGTCGCAATCCCTGCTCGAACCGGTGACGCGCCCGGCTCAAAAAGGAGACGTGCTTTCGGTCGACGCGAAGGCCGGGATTTTGTCCGCGGACGGCAAGCTCGATCCGCTGGTGTTCGAGGGCGAATCCAATCCGCAGGACCTGGATCTGGACGACAATCTCGGCGGCCGCTACCCGGGGGCCGGCCCGGCACTCGAGGGGATCACCGAAGGCGAAACCCGCACGGTCAACCTTCAGTTCCCGGATACTTTTCCGATCGCCCGGTTGAAAGGGCGGAAAGCCCAGTTGACCGTCAAGTGCCTGGGAGTGAAGGTCCGCCGGATCCCGGACTGGGATGAGGACGTGGTCAAGGCGGTCAGCAAATTCAACACCGTCGAGGAACTGCGCCAGGAGGTCCGGACGAGCCTGGAAAAACGGGCGGTGGAAGCCAGGGAAGAGGAATACGCGGACAGCGTCATTGAAAAGATGGTCGAAGGAGCCGCAATCACCTTCCCGCCGGCGATGCTCGAGGAGGAGATCGACGACGAGATCCAAACCCTGGCGCGGCGGCTGGAACAGCGGAAAACATCATTGGAGGTGTATCTGCGGACCGTCCCGGAAGGGATTAAGGGTCTGCGGACGCAGCTGGAACCGGATGCGCGCCGGAAACTCATCCGCCGCCTGCTCCTGACCGAACTGGTGAAAAAGGAAAAACTCGAGCCGTCCGAGGCGGAAATCAACGAACAGGTCGATGTGTATCAATCGGTGTTCGCCGAAAGCGCCGGCAAAAACAAGAACCGGAAATCCATGGAAGAAACACTTCGCCATCTGGCCGCCAACGACGTGATGTCGCGCCTGATCGTCCGGCGGGTGGTCGAGATCGGAAAAGGCGCGGCCCCGGCGCTCGCGGAATCCCAGTCCCCGCATCCTTCTGGAGGGTAATCATGCCGACAAACAGTTCGTCATCCGAAGGGGTGCCGATTTTCGTGCCCCATATCATCGAAACCAACGCCCGCGGGGAGCGCGCTTACGATATTTTCTCGCTGCTCCTGAAGGAACGAATCATCTTTATCGGGACGCCGATCAACGACGTCGTCGCCAACCTCGTCGTCGCGGAACTGCTGTTCCTTAACCACGAGGATTCCGAGCAACCAATCCACATTTACATCAACAGTCCCGGAGGGCAGGTCTACTCCGGTCTGGCCATCTACGACACGATGCAGCAGGTCCAGATGACCAACCGGATCTGCACCTATGCCATCGGGGTGACGGCATCCTTCGGAACCGTCCTTCTGGCGGCGGGAACCAAGGGCTTCCGGTACGCACTGCCCCATGCGACGATCCACGTGCACCAGCCGCTGGGCGGCGCGCAGGGCCAGGCCAGCGATGTGGAGATCCAGGCTAAGGAGATCCTCCGGCTGCGGACCGTGCTCAATCAGATCCTCGTCCGGCATACCGGCCAGACTTTGGACGCGATCGAACGCGACACCGACCGGGATTTCTACCTGGACGCCCAGGCCGCGATCACGTACGGATTTGTGGACCAGGTGCTCGCCACCGAGAAGCCGGACAAGGCGGCCAAGAGCGCCAAGTAACGGCGCCCTACCCATGCCCGCCCCAAAAACTTCGGACCTCTCGGCCCTGCGCGGCCTGATTATGGATATGGACGGTGTCCTCTGGGAGGGAGAATCACCCCTCCCGGGGATGCCGGATTTTTTTCGATTCCTGAGGGAACGAAAAATCCGGTTTGTTCTTGCGACCAATAACGCCAGCCTGACAATTGCCAGCTATATTCAAAAACTTGCCCGGATGGGCGTGACAGCCGCGCCGGAGGAAATCCTTACTTCCGCCACCGCGACGGCGGAACACCTCAGAGCCGCGGCCGGGCCGGGAAAGCGCGCCTACGTGATCGGCGAGGAAGGCCTGATCCGGGCGGTGGAATCAGCCGGGCTCCGGGTGGCGGGTCCGGACGCCCTGGACGCGGACTATGTGATCTGCGGGATGGATCGCGACCTGAACTGGAACAAACTCGCCTGCGCCACCATCAACCTGAACCGGGGCGCGCGGTTCATCGGCACCAACGGGGATGTCACCTTCCCCACCGAACGCGGCATCGCACACGGAAACGGGGCGATTCTGGCCGCCCTGACCGCGGCCAGCGGCATCCGGCCGAAAATCATCGGGAAACCCTACCCGGCGATCATGCAGATGGCCGTGGCCCGCCTGGGGCTTCCGAAAGCGCGCATCGCGGCCGTGGGAGACCGGCTCGAGACGGACATTCTGGGGGCGAAGAATGCCGGATTGAAGAGTATTCTGGTCCTGACCGGCATCACCAGCCGAAAAACGCTTCGAAAAAGCGGAATCCGCCCGACCTGGGTGACCGACGATTTGCCGGCGATTCAGGCCGTCTGGACGGGGACCGGGAAGTAAAGAAGACGGATGTTATAATGTCGGCGTCTGCCTGAACCGGCGATGGGCGTTTTTGCCGCGGCAGATATTTTGCTGTTTGGAGGAAGATGGAATGAGTCGGGCCATTACATGGGTTACGGTCATCCTCATGGTGATTGCGATCATGGTTGTCAACATACCAAAGAACATCCTGGTGTTCGGCCAGGAAACACGCATTCGCCAGGGCTTGGACCTTCAGGGCGGGCAGCAGATTCTGCTGGAAGCCGACCTTCCGGCGGATCAGGACATCCCCGCCGAATCCCTGGAAGTCGCGGCCGGCGTGATCGAGAACCGAGTCAACGCGCTGGGCGTCAGCGAAGCCGTGGTCCAGGTCTCCCTGCCGCGCCGGATCGTCGTCGAGCTGCCGGGATACGACAATCCGGAAGAGGCCCGCAAGCTCATCCAAAACACGGGTTTGCTCGAGTTCGTCGAAACCCAGTACCGGATCGAAGAAAACACGACCATCGAGACCGATCACCTCACAGCCTCGGGACCTTCGCTCTCCGGAACTCCCTCCGGCATCTTTACGCCGTTCCTGACCAACACCCCGCAGCCGACGATGACGCCGACCCAGGGCTTCGTCGTGATTGCAACCGAAGCAGGCGCGGCGGGATTGGACCTTCAAGCGACGCCGACCGGCGCCCCGACCGCCGTCCCCGGAATGGTGTATCACACCATCATGACCGGGGCGGACCTGGAGAACGCGCAGGTGGGCAGGGATGCGGCCAACCAGCCGAGCGTCGACTTCCTCCTGACCGAAAACGGCGCGAAGATCTTCGCCGATTACACGACCAATCACACCGGGTGGTATCTGGCCATCGTATTGGATAAAGTCGTGATTTCCTGCCCGACGGTCAGCGAACCCATCCTGGGCGGTTACGGCTCCATTTCCGGAAGCTTCACCGCCGCGCAAGCCAACCAACTGGCCATTCTTTTAACCTACGGCGCGATGCCCGTCCCGCTTAAGGTCATCCGCGAGAAGACGGTCGGCCCGACCCTCGGGCAGGATTCGCTCCGCCGCTCGCTGCTCGCCGGTGCGATCGGGCTGATCGCGGTGGCGCTCTTCATGCTGCTGTATTACCGGCTGCCGGGCGCGCTGGCCGATGTGGCGCTGATCCTGTACGCCCTGACCAGCCTTACGATATACCGGCTGATCCCGGTCACCTTCACCCTGCCGGGCATCGCCGGATTCATCCTTTCGGTGGGCATGGCCGTCGATGCCAACGTCCTGATCTTCGAACGGATGAAGGAGGAACTGCGGGGGGGCAAGGTGCTGCGCGATGCGGTGGATACGGGATTCGCCCGGGCCTGGCTGTCGATCCGGGATTCCAACATCTCCACCCTGATCACCTGCGGCATCCTGATCTGGTTCGGCGGCACGTTCGGCGCCAGCATCGTTAAGGGTTTTGCCATCACCCTGGCCGTGGGCGTGCTGGTCAGCATGTTCACCGCCATTCTTGTAACCCGCAATCTGCTGCACCTCGTGCTGGACCGTGTCGATTTCTCGGAGCGGCATTCCTGGTTTGGCATTGCAGAAGACACCCCCTCGAACACGGAGAGTACGGGATGAATATCATCGGCAAGCGGTACTGGTTCTTCGGTCTTTCCCTGCTGATCATCATCCCCGGGATCGTCGCGCTGGCCCTGGGCGGTCTTAAGCCGTCCATCGATTTCACCGGCGGGACGATGCTGGAGATCCTCTTCAACTCCGGAACGGCGCCTGCGCCGAATGAGGTGCGGACGGCGCTCGCGAACCTCACCGTCAACACCGCGGAAAATTCGCTGGAAAGCATGCAAATCCAGACCCTGGGCGAGGACGGGATCGTCCTGCGGGTCCAGCAGATCGACCAGGCCACCATCGACCAGGTCCTTGCCGTCCTGAATGAAACCTTCGGTGGAGTGACGTTGAATCTGGCCGACAATGTCGGCGCGTCGGTGGGAGGTGAAGTCGCCCAGCGCGCAGCGGGCGCCGTGGCACTCGCCGCGGTCGCCATTGCGCTTTATATTTGGTTTGCTTTCCGGAAACTTCCCAACGCCTCCCGTTACGGACTGGCGGCGGTTTTTTCCATGCTCCACGACGTTCTGATCCTCCTCGGGCTGGAGGCCATCCTCGGGTTGACCCTTGGCTGGGAAGCCGATGCCCTTTTCCTTACGGCTGTCCTGACTGTCATCGGATATTCCGTCCACGACACCATCGTGGTTTTCGACCGGATCCGGGAAAACCGGGTGAAATACAAATACACCGCCTTCGAATCCGTCGTCAACCACAGCATCGTGCAGACGCTTGACCGTTCGATCAACACCACGCTCACCGTATTGTTCACGCTGTTTGCGATGGCGCTGTTCGGGGGCGTTACCACCAGGAATTTCATCATCATCCTCCTGGTCGGGATGGCCAGCGGCGCTTACTCATCGATCTTCAACGCGGCTGCCATTCTGGTGGTCTGGGAAAACCGCGAATGGGAAAACTGGTTTTCCAGGTTCCGCCGTCCCGCAAAGGCGAAAGCATAGTCCTCCCCCCCCAAAAAAAAAAGACGGGCTGACCGAAATAATGTCAGCCCGTCTTTTTTTTATCCGGTTGCCCACCGGTCCCTTTCCGCAGTCAGAGGCGGCAGCTTTTGGACGCTTCAACTGGAAAATGCGCTCCCGCCGAATCTGATCGAACAGCGGCGTCGCGCGTTTGCAGGATCCTATTTATTAGGTTTCAGAACCACTGCCTATGGCAGTGAGTAGAATGAAAAGGGTCTACCGGTGAAGTGGATTTTTTTTAGGCTGAATAATCATGTGACAATCGGGCTGATGTGTTCTCAAAGGATACAGGAAAAATACCGCATCATAGCCCGACTACCCTTCCCCCCAGGGTTCCTCCGTTTCAGAGGATGGTTCTAATCCCCCCATCCCTTCGGGATGGGGGGGAGCGATCTCGGGGGGAGGGGAACCGGGAAGGCTGCCCGGCAACGATAAATAGCCGGTAGGAGTACACCTCCAGGTGCGACGTTCTACAGCATGCCCCGTCGTGATTGTAGACGGGGCCACCGCCTTTGGCGGTTGTAATTTACTTCGCCTTTCCTCATTTGCGATTCCGCACCTGCCACGCCCCGCCTCATCATCCTTCCGCGCGGGTTTACCTTTTCACCATCACTTGCTGTTACTTTCCTTTCTTCCTTTGGTAAAGATTTTCACCAATCATGTTCCTCAGTGTCTTCGTGTCTTGGTGTCTTAGTGGTCTGTGATTTTCCCGAAGTTTCAACTTAGAACGCAGACAATATATTCAGTATTCCGCCCAGGAACGGCGTCCCGAAGAAGAAAATCAGCAGTCCGGCCGTCAACAGATACGGGCCGTAGGCCATGGTCGCGTTCTTCAGCGGGGACCTTCTCACGGCCAGGATGAGAGCCATCCCCAAGCCGGCGAAGCCCCCGAGAAAGATCGACACAAAAATTGCGAGCAGGATAGCCGGCCAACCGGTGATGATCCCGATGAAAGCCGCCAGGATGACGTCGCCGAATCCTAGCGGTTCGATGTCGTGCCCGATTCCAAAGAGGAATGCGAGCGCTTTCCCAAGCAGGAAAAGCAGCAAAAAAACCGCAAAGCCTGTCAATCCGCCGATCAGCATACGGATCGGGTAATCCACCCCATATGTCAGGCCGTCCAGAAGCAGCGCCAGAGAAACAAACAGGACGGCTTCGCCGATGACGGCGCGGTGTTCAAAATCGATTATCGAAAAAAGTATGCCAGCGGAAAGGATCATCCCCCCGGTGAGCAAGGCATGGATATCGGCGCGGCCGGTTGTAAGAATGAGGGGAAAACCGAGCCACAGGAACGCCTCCGTCAGAAGGTCCCGCAACGGCCGCGGTGCGCTGCAGCGCCGGCAGCGGCCGGAGAAGAAAAGCGTGGAGATGACGGCGGACCAATCCAGGAACTTTCGCGGCGAATCACAATATTGACAGCGGGGGATCCACCCCGAGCGGAGCGACCAGGCCTCCTCGCGCAGCAGATTATCCGCCAAACCGTTGACGACGACGGCGGAAATCCATCCAAGCACAACCGCCAAGAGAATCATTCAGCGCCTCGCGGACGCCGCGAATTTTCCGGGATTCGTGCTCTTCGCGGCGGAATATCCCGTGATAAAATCCGGATGTGAACAATTATAAATTAAAAATAGACATCCGGCATCTGAGCACCATCTCCGCGGTCATTCTCCTGGTGAACGGGATTTCCCGTTTTGTGGAGATCCCCAGCCGCGGCATCCGTTTAACGGTATGGAACATCCAATGGGTGATCGAACTCAATGGGAACCTGTTGTTCATGCTCCTGTTGGCGCTGCTTGTGGTCGTGGGTACCGAAAGCATCCTGCGGACGCACCCCGCCCTGTCCGGGGCGCCGGAGGGGCAACGGACAAGAGGAACAGCCATCCATTGGATCCTTCCCGGGATCACCGCATTCGGGGGAAGCGCGGCGGTGAATATGTTCCCGCCGGGCCCGCGCTGGTGGTTCGGGCTTGTCATGGTGACCGGGCTGCTGATCTTCAGCATCGTATGCGAATATCTGACGATCGAAAAAAAGGGGGTCCGCTTCGACCTGGCATCGGTCGGCTTGAACATCCTCGGCCTGACCATGCTGGCCATGCTGCTGAACGCTATTCATGCCAGCCAGACCCGGCTGACGTTCGCGCTGCCCGTCATCGCGGTGGGTGTGGCGGCGATCGCCCTGCGGCTGCTGGATTTGCTGGAATCGGGGATGTCGATCCGGAAGTATTTCGCGTCGGGGGTCGGGTTGCTGGTCGCCGAACTGGCGCTCCCGCTGTTTTACCTGCCCGTATCGTCGGTCACATTCGGCCTGGTGCTGACGCTGGCGACTCACACCGTCGTCGGCGTCACGCAAATCCGCCCGAATGATCCGAAAAATAAATCCGTGCTGTTGGAGTATTTCTTAATCGACGCAGTCGCGATTCTGGTCTTAACGGTGCTCGTCCGGCGTTGACGCGCTCTCCCCGCCCGCGGGATTCCGCCGCTTTTGCCAAAGCGCCCGCAGCCCCACCACCCTCTCCGTCCCGTGGATCAGCCGGTCGATATTCGGGCGCAGAGACCAGATCATCAACCCCAAAGACACCACTCCGAACACCACATACCATTTGGAGGAATACCCGAGCGCCGCGCGGATCGAGAAGAGGATGATAACGGTCAATCCGCTTACCAGCGTGGTAACCGAAGCGTACCCGACAAACAGAAAGACCAGCAGGCCTACCGGCAGGATGATGAACAGGCTGGGGAACCAAAACGCCACCGCGGCGCCCAGGGTGGGCGCCGCACCAGCCCCGCCGTGGAAAACCGGTATCCGGCCGAACCGGGTGTCTTTCCAGTCGATGCTGAAGATGGAGTAGTTGTGCCCGATTACGGCGGCCAATCCGACAAGCGTGTCGAGCCAGAAACATCCGGGCATGATCCATCGGCATATTCCCACCGCCAGCAGGCTTTTCAGCACATCCAGAATGCCCGTCGCCAACCCGGCCAGGGATCCGCCGGCCCGCATCGCGTTTGTTCCGCCCGTGCGGCCGCTGCCGATCTGCCGGATGTCCTTGCCCGTGGTCAGCCGGACCATCAACATACCGTTTGGTATCGATCCCATCAAGTATCCCATCACCGTCAGACCGACGGGTAATAGAAAATCCATTCCGGTTTTTCTCCCTTGCGGAGGATTTGCCTGATTAACACTGTTGGAACGGAATAGTTCCCGGGTCGGCCGGGGGGTGACGCATGCGTCCCTCGCTTCGCCCGAACCGATCCACCGAGTGTTCAAAGTGCCCTGGGAAGGGGACAGTGTACTCAGGAAATAATCGGGTGTCAATTCCGCCGGATCGGGTTTCCGGGCGCGGCAATCACCGCCCTGCCCAACCTTTACAGCACGGAAACAGGGAGGGTATAATATCGTGCATTCAATTTTAGGAGGCCAGGTTGGCAAATTTAAAGTCCGCTATTAAGCGCATCCGCAGCAACGAGCGCAAACGGGTGCAGAACCGCATCATCCGGACCCGCGCACGGTCCGCTGTCGGAACGGCCAAGACCGCTGACAAGGAAACCAAGGAAGCGGCGATCAAAACGGCAATTCGCGAGTTGGATAAAGCCGCTTCGAAGGGCGTCATCCACAAGAACAATGCCGCCCGCAGAAAGAGCAGGCTGCTGCGGGAGTTGAACGCCATGAAGGCACCGGCGGACGTAAAAGTACCCGCCAAGAAGAAAGCGCCTGCCAAGAAGAAGGCTTAAGTCCGGCACCCAGGGAACCACAGCCCGCATGGCCCCCTTTCTCAGGGGGCTTTTGCTCATAAGGGCCGGAAGACAATCCATCCGCCTTTCTGCATATCCGGTATGAGAATTTACAGCGCAGAAATCGATTCCATCGGCAGTCAAATACTCGACGGGTTTGCCCGCCGGGGCATTACCGATCCCGCCGCGGTTGAATGGGCGCCGATTCCTTTTTCCGGCCAATGGGGTCTGGGAACATCCGGCTGCTTAAAAGCGGCGGCATTTCTTGCCCGCAACAAGAAATCCACCCTGCCCGTTCCACAGCAAGCCCAGCAATTGGCGGAACAGATCGCCTCTGAAATCACGCTCCCGGCGGGGTTTGCGCGGATCGAAGCCATCCGCGGCTACCTCAACATCTCTTTCGAAACCAAACCCTACGTCGAGAAAGTGCTGGAAGCGGTTCTTTCGCTCGGCCCGGACTACGGCCGCGGGACTCCGAAAACCGAAACGGTTATGGTGGAGCACGCCAATCCAAATACACATCATTCCTTCCACATCGGGCATTTCCGGAATGTGGTCCTCGGAGAAGCGCTTGCCCGCCTGACCGAATTCGCCGGTTACAAGACGATCCGGGCCGCTTACCCGGGCGACATCGGCCTGGGTGTGGTGAAATGCATGTGGGGGTATCAGAAGTTCCACGCCGGCAAGGAGCCGGCCGGGGCGATGGAACGCGGACGCTGGCTTGGGCAGATTTACACCGAGGCGTCCACACTGCTGGAACCGCACCCGGATGAAACCGAGGCCCAGCGCGCGACCCGCGAGGGCTACGAAGCCGAGGTGCGGGATCTGTACCGGCTTTGGGATACCGGCGACAAGAAAATCCGCGAACTGTGGGAACGCACCCGGAAGTGGAGCCTGGACGAACTGGATGCGGTCCTACAAGAACTCAATATTCCGATCGATGTGTTCTTCTTCGAAAGCCAGGCGGACGAATTGGGAAAAACGATCGTCGACGAACTGATCGCGCGCGGGATCGCCGAAGATGAGCGCCCGACCGGCGGGCCGGTAATCGTCCGCATCGACGACAAACTAGGATTGAAGAAGGAAACGTACCGGGTCGCGGTGATTCTGCGTTCGGACGGAACCAGCCTGTACCTCACCAAGGATCTGGCGCTGGCGAAAATCAAGTTCGAGCAATACCACGTCGATCGCTCCGTATATGTCGTCGATGTCCGGCAGAGTCTGCACTTCCAGCAGGCGTTCCAGATTCTTAATCTGTGGGGGTTTCCGCAGGCCGCGAAATGCTTCCACCTGGCGTATGAAATAGTCACGCTTCCGGAAGGCACCATGTCCTCCCGGAAAGGGAACATCGTCTATTACCTGGACGTCGCCGAAGAAGCCCGGCGCAGGATTTCCGCAATCATCGCCAAAAAAAATCCCAACCTGACCGGCGCGGAACGCGAAGCGACCGCCAACCAGGTCGGGCTCGGCGCGATGAAATATGTCATGCTGGCGGTGGACAACACCAAGCAGATCGTGTTTTCATGGGATACCGCGCTGAGCTTCGACGGGCAGGCTGCGCCGTACATCCAGTACGCGCATGTCCGCGCCTCGAGCATCCTGGAAAAAACCGGGGGCGTTCCCCGGGCGGCGCTGCCCGCCTACTATATGCACCCCGCGGAGATCACCCTGATCGATTGGATCTCGCGGTTTCCCGGCGAAGTGGACCGGGCGGCGGAGGAATACAAACCGCTGTACATGGCCAATTACGCGTATTTTCTGGCCAAGGCATTTACGGATTTTTATCGCGAATGCCCGGTCCTCAACGCGGAGGCGGGCATTCGGGACGTGCGGTTGGCGATCGTGGCCGCCACCCGCCAGACCCTGGCCAACAGTCTTCAGCTGCTGGGGATTGCAGCGCCGCAGGCAATGTAACCGGCCGGAATTTCCCGAAAAGAATCGGTCCGACATGCCCATGCGCAAAGGAGAAACGCCTACCGTCCGTCTGGAATGGAATGGCAAATCCGCCGTTCCTCCGCCGCGCCCCGCCCCGCTCCACCGTCTCATGGAAATTTATCCATCCGGAACCCGCATCCAAAAGAAAACCTCTCCCCTCAACCGCCTGATCCTCGGCGATAACCTCGCCGTCATGGATGCCTTGCTGGAGGAGATGCGCGGGAAATTCCGCCTGATCTATTGCGATCCGCCGTTCGCCACCGGCAAGGGGTTTGACCGCCGGATCGGCCGGGGCGAAGATTCCCGGAAACCGGAAACCTGGCGGCTCGGCGAGGGCTACGCCGATTCCTGGAATTCGATCGAGGAGTATCTTTCCATGTTGTATCCGCGGCTGATCCGGATGCGGGATTTGCTGGCCGCCGACGGCACCTTGTACCTGCATCTGGATTGGCGGGCGGTGCATTTTGCGAAAGTTCTGCTGGACGAGCTCTTCGGCGCCGAAAATTTCATCAACGAGATCATCTGGGTCTACCACGGGCCTTCCCCCGGAAAATCTTATTTCAACCGCAAGCACGATACCATTCTGGTCTACGGGCGCGGGAAAACGCGGGCCTTCTATCCTGACCGGATCCGCGTCCCGTATCACCCGAGCACCCACCGGACATTTGCTTCCTCCCCGAAAGCCGGGTTCGGCAAGAAGCCGGACCTGCTGCGCGGAAAAATCCCGGAAGATTGGTGGTATTTCCCCGTAATCGCGCGCCTGCACAACGAACGAACCGGCTACCCGACCCAGAAACCGGAAGCCCTGCTCGAACGCATTCTGCAGGCCTCGAGCACCAAGGGTGATCTGGTGGGGGATTTCTTCTGCGGGTCGGGCACCACGCTGCGCACCGCCGATTCTCTTTCCCGGCGATGGATCGGATGCGACACGCTTCCGCAATCGATCTCCATTTGCCAACGCCGCCTGGCGCTCGGCCGATCGCGTCCGTACGCAATCGATTCGCTCGTCCGTGAAATGCCCGCCGCCGCCAAGCGCATCCGCCTGACAGCCGCCGTTCGCGCGGATCGGCGCCGGGTGACCGTTACGCTTGCCGGCCTGTCACCCTGCCTTCCGGACGGCTTCCCCGTTTCCTTGGATTATTGGGAGGCGGATTTCGACTACCGGGGCGATGTCATCCGCAGCGAACACCAGGCGGCGCGCCCCTGGAGGAAAGGTTCCACGGAAACGTCGCTCTCCCACACATATTCCCGCGCGGGTTCCTACAGGATATTCCTGCGCGCGATCTGTTCGGACGGGGCGGTGTCGACGGGGGAGAGGCGGATTGAGATAAAGTAGTTGGCGGAGATTTTTACTGGTTCGTCCTGCCCGCGCGCTCCCGGCGGGGATCCGGAAAGATGCGCTGCAATCCTCGCGACAAGGTAAATGGATTCCCGCTTATTTCACGCGGGAATGAGATACGGAAAAGCGGCGTCTTACCCGTGTGATCTCAACGGGTATCCGGCAAAAATCGTCGAAATCCTCAAGACAAGTGGAATGGATTCACGCCAAAGACGCGGGGGAATGACGAACGATTTACTTTTTTCCGGTTTCGGGGATATCCAGCCGGTACCCCTGTCCGCGCAGGGTTTTCAAATACCTCGGCGAGGAGGGATCCGGTTCGAGGATTTGCCGCAGCCATGAAATGTGGACGTCGAGCGTGCGGGTGTCTCCGGTGTAATCCGTATCCCAGACGGCTTTGATGAGGAATTTCCGGGTCAGGAGGATCCCGGGGTGGCGCAGGAACACCTCCAGCAATTGCGCTTCCTTCGGTGTAACCTGATCCTCCCGTCCGCCGCAGGAGATTTTTCTTTGTTTGGTGTTGATCCGGATCGGCCCGGCCTGAATGGAACTCTCTTCGTCGCTCGGCAGCTGACGCTGAACGGCGTTCAACAGCTTGCGCGGTGTAAAAGGCGGCACGAGCACGGATTGGGCTCCGATCTCATCCGGATTGGAGAGGATGGCGCGGGTGATCAGGACGATCGGACAGTCTCCGACTTCCTTGTGCAAGTGACGGCACAGCCGTATCCCCGAAGTGCGCAGCGAGATGGCGTCGAGCACGATCACGTCCGGTTTGGCGGCGCGTGCACGGTCGGCGGCTTTGCGCGGTGAATTTTCCACAAAAAGCGCAAATCCCTTTTTCAAAAGTGCCGAGCTGTGCGACGGGACGGTGGTGCGATCGGATTCGATCAGAAGAACTTTCGCGGGAGTCATAGTGATATGATAGGCTTTTTCGGAAGTGATATGCTTCGCCGTCTGACAATCGAACCGCCGAGGAATATCCGACCGCATGCTCATTATATCGCCGATTGGCAAAGCGGCGCAAGCGGACGGATCCGCTTGGCAATTCAGATCCGCAACGCGTAAATATTTTCCTATGACTGCCGAGATACCGACACTGCTCTTCGTGGGTCCCCTCCGCATGGAATATTTTCTCCTGCCGGATGGAAAAAGCCATCCCCGTATTCCGGGCGGCCCGGCGTTGTACGCCGCGGCGGGAGCAAGACCGTGGACCCGGGATTCCATTGGCCTGGTATCGCGCGTCGGTAAAAATTTTTCTCCGCAAACCGTGCAGGAGATCCGGAGCGCGGGAATCGGCACCGCCGGGATAAGGCTCCTGCCCGATTCCTCACCCAGCCTCGGTTTTCATTATTACGAAACCTGGGAAAAACATATCGATTGGGACCCGGTGAAATACTACATCAAATACAACCGGACGTGCCCGGATGAACTGCTGGAATACTCGCCCCCGTCGCTTTCGGAGAATGCCGCTCATCCGCTTCCGGAAACCGCGGTGCGGGCCGAGGATATTCCAGCCGAATACCATCAGGCCTGCGCCGCATACATCGCTCCCTGCCATTATCAGAGCCAGATCACCCTGTCGGTCGCCTTGCGCCGTTTTGGGGTAGGCACCCTTGTGCTTTCACCGCCGGACGGTATGCTCCTTCCGTCGTTTCGCCCCCAAATGCGCGAGGTCTTGCATGGCGTCGACATCCTTTTCACCCGCGAATCGTCGCTGCAGACTTTTTTCAGCCGGATGGATGCGGATGCGGGCGCACTATCGGAACGCATTGCGCGATGGGGACCCAAGATCGTCCTCCTTCAGCGGGGAAACTCGGGCATCCATGTTTATGATTCCGAAACCCGAAGCCATAATTTTATCCCGTTCTATCCGGTGGAGATGCGGAATCCGCTTGCCATCGGAGATTCCTTCTGCGGCGGATTTCTCGCGACATGGCGTGCGGCTTTTAATCCCGTCGAATCCGCGCTGGCCGGATGCATCTCCGCCTCGTTGGCGATGGAAGGACCCGGCGGGTTGTATGCCCTGGAGCGCAATCCCGGCCTGGCAGGGGCGCGGCTGGCTTCTCTTCGCCGGTCGATACTCTCCTAGCGCACCGGGAAACTTGCGCATCCGGCGGATGGTGCTATACTCCCGCGCGATTGGTCCATCCATGAAGACGCCGGTGCTGGTTCTTAATGCGAATTTCCAACCCCTCCACGTGTGCGATACGCGGCGGGCTTTGCATCTGATCATCGGTGGAAAAGCCCGGCTCGTGGCCAACGGCCGCGGTCTGATCCATACCGTCCGTTTGTCGTACCCGATCCCTTCTGTCATTCAACTTCAAAAAATGATCCATCCGCCCCGCCCGCGCCCGCATCTCTCCAAGCGGGAGGTTTTCCGGCGGGATGAGTACACCTGCCAGTATTGCGGCCGACAGACGCTGCACCTGACGGTCGATCACGTCCTGCCCCGGTTTCGCGGCGGCGCGCACGTGTGGAGCAATCTGGTCGCCGCCTGCCCGCCATGCAACCGCAAAAAAGGCGGTCGGTTGCCCGAGGAGGTCCATATGCGCCTGAAACGTCCGCCCATGGAACCCCCGCGTTCGGCGATGTATCTGTTTGGGCATTATTTGTCGGAGTTTGGGGAATGGCGTTCGTACCTTGAGGGATGGTAACAACAAATCCGAGGTTGGATAAAAAGCGCCGGATACCCAACGATCGTCATGCCCGCGCGTCCCTTCACGCGCATCCACTCCTGAAAACCCCGGATTCCCGCCAAGAACACGCGGGAATGACGGCCAAACCGGGCGAGCTGCCCTCGAAAACCTGTCATTCCACTTTTTCGACAACCCACGGTCGGATGAAGAAATTATAAAAAAAAGGCTGCCTGATCGGCAGCCTTTTTTTTATTTCCCGTGGATCCTATTTCTCTTTCTCACCCATTTTTTCGTTCAACACCGCGTGGGCTGCGGCCAGCCGGGCGATCGGTACCCGGAAGGGCGAGCAGGACACATAATTCAAGCCGATCCTGTGGCAGAAATTGATTGATTTCGGATCGCCGCCGTGCTCTCCGCAAATCCCGACGTCGAGCGTCTTGCGGGTGGCGCGGCCGTCGCGCACGGCCATGTCCATCAATTTTCCGACCCCGTCCTCGTCGATCGACGCGAACGGATTCTCCGGGAGGATCTTCTTGTCGATGTATTCGATCAGGAAGCCCTTCTCGGCGTCGTCGCGCGAGATCCCGAAGGTCATCTGGGTCAGGTCATTGGTGCCGAACGAGAAGAACTGCGCCATCCCGGCGATCTGGCCGGCGGTGAGGGCCGCGCGCGGAATCTCGATCATCGTGCCGAACTGGTAATCGATCTTGATGCCCTGTTCGGTCATCACCATGCGGGCTTCGTCTTCCAGCGCGGTCTGCTGAACCTTCAGCTCGTTGATGTGCGAGGTCAGCGGGATCATGATCTTGGGGTGCACGTCGATCCCTTCCTTGGCGCACTGGCAGGCGGCTTCGAAGATCGCGCGCACCTGCATGCGGGTCAGTTCCGGGATGTGAATGCCCAGCCGGACGCCGCGCAACCCGAGCATCGGGTTCGCTTCATGCATGCCCTCCACCGCTGTCAGCAGTTTTTCCTTTTCCTTCAGCAGCACGGGGTCGTTGCCCTTGATGCGCAGCTCGATCACTTCCTGCAGCAGCGCATTCTGGGAAGGCAGGAACTCGTGCATCGGCGGATCGATCAGGCGGATCGTCACCGGAAGCCCGTCCATGGCGCGGAAAAGGCCGTCGAAATCCGCCCGCTGGAAGGGGAGGATCTTATCGAGTTCCGTTTTCCGTTCGTTCACGGACTTGGCGAGGATCATCTTCTGGACGATCGGCAGGCGTTCGGTTTCAAAGAACATATGCTCGGTGCGGCACAGTCCGATGCCTTCGGCGCCGAAGTCGCGGGCACGGCGCGCATCGGGCGGGTAATCCGCATTGGCCCAGATCCCGAGTTTGCGAATGCCGTCCGCCCAGGAGAGCAGCTTGAGCAGATTCGGATCGTCGAAGGAGGGATCCGCGGTCTTGATCTTCCCGGAGAAGATCTCGCCGGTCGTGCCGTCGAGGGAGATCCAATCGCCCTCATGGTAGGTCTTGCCGGCCACGCTGCACTGGCGCCGTTCGACGTCCACGTCCATCGCGGCCACGCCGACGACGGCCGGGATGCCGAACTGGCGGGCGACCAGCGCGGCGTGCGAGGTGCGTCCGCCCCGGCTGGTGAGGATGCCCTTGGCGGCGAGCATGCCGTGCACATCGTTGGGGGTGGTCTCCGGCCGGACCATGATCACGGCTTTTTTATCTTCCTTCGACCACTTTTCCGCGGTATCGGCGTCGAAGGTGATCTGGCCGACGGCCGCGCCCGGGGAAACGTTCAGGCCTTTGGCGATCTGATCGCCGCGCGAGGCGGCGAATTTCTTTTCGGAGACGTCGAACTGGGGGTGCAGATAAAAATCGACGTGTTCGGGCTGCACGCGCCAGACCGCCTCTTCCTTGGTGATCAGTTTCTCTTCGGCCAGATCCACGGCGATCCGGATCGCGGCCTGGGCGGTGCGCTTGGCGTTCCGGGTCTGGAGCATCCACAGCTTTCCGCGTTCGACGGTGAATTCAATGTCCTGCGTCTCACGGTAATATTTTTCAAGCCGCTTGCAGTATTTTTCCAGCTCGGCGTACATCTTCGGCATGACGGTCGTCATCTCGGCGATCGGCATCGTTTGGCGGGAGCCCGAGACGACATCTTCTCCCTGGGCGTTGAGCAGGAAGTCACCTTCGATCGCCTTGGAGCCGTCAGAGACGTTGCGGGTGGTCAGCACGCCCGTGCCGCTCCCCTCGCCCATGTTCCCGAAGACCATCGTCACGATGTTGACCGCCGTCCCGAGATCGTGGGCGATCTTGGCCGCGTTGCGGTAATCGACGGCGCGCTTCCCGTTCCAGGATTTAAAGACCGCCTCGGTCGCCAGCTTGAGCTGTTCCATCGGATCATTCGGGAATTCGCGCCCGGTCTTCTCGACCACGATCTTCTTGAACTCCGCGGTGATCGCCTTGAGGTCCTCGACCGGAAGTTCGGCGTCGTTGGCGATGTTCCGCTTGTGCCGGTAGGTCTCCAGCACCCGCTCGAAATCATCCTTCGCCACGCCCAGCACCACCGAGGAGAACATCTGCACCAGGCGCCGGTAGGCGTCATAGACGAATTTTTCGTTTTTGGTCAGGTCAATCATGCCCTTGGCGGTGTCGTCGTTCAGCCCGATGTTGAGGACCGTGTCCATCATTCCGGGCATCGAGAACTTGGCGCCGGAGCGGCATGAGACCAGGAGCGGATTTTTGGGATCTCCGAATTTCTTGCCGGTCAGCTTCTCCACCTGCCGCATGGCGGCCACTTCCTGATCCCACAATTTGGGGGGGAACTTCTCTCCGGCAGCGAGGTAGGCATTGCAGGCTTCGGTGGTGACCGTGAATCCGGGCGGAACGGGCAACCCGCCCCGGCTCATATCCGCCAGGCCGGCGCCTTTGCCGCCCAGCAGGGCGCGCACGCCCTCCCAGGATTTTGCGTACTTCTCAGCTTGGGCCACTTCACTGAAAAGATATACCCACTTCCTGGATTTACCGGCGGCCGAAGACGTTTTCTTCGCCCGCTTGACGGTCGAGGTTTTCTTTTTTGCTGCAGACATTCTGATTTGCTCCTTTCAGGAGAGGAAAATTATGGGTTCACAACAGCCAAGAATTTTACCACGGGAAGGAGATTCCCCGCATTCGGAGTAATTAAAAGCGGATAATCGCGTCCCGAGACGCCGGCGGGGTATCCCGCCGGCGCATTCGCAGCCGGCATTCTGGTGAATTCGGATGGATGGCTTTCGCAATTCCCGTGGATCCCGGCCGGGATGACCCCTGCGTTGCATTCATCCCGGCGCATGACCCTGATGCGGGCCGGGATGCTTCGCGAGGGGCAGGTGCCGGGAGGACGAGATTCCAGCCGGTCGTCATGCCGGCGTGCTTTCGGCCGGCATCCATGAGTTGATAAATTCATGAAGTATTGTTGCGTTCTTCTTGTATATGGATTCCCGCCCGGCCCACGCGGGGGACGATCCCTTTATGCGTCTTTCTCTTCCTTCATCCCGTATGCGCCCGCCTTTAAAACCTTCAACGATAAAAGCGCGCATTTCAACCGGATCGGGCTCAGTTCGATCCCCAGCAGATCGAGGATATCCTCCTTGGAGAGCGTGCGGACTTCCTCGAGCGGCTTGCCTTCGATGTATTCGGTCAGCAAATCCGCGGACGCCTGCGATATGGCGCAGCCGTCGCCCGAAAAAGCGGCTTCGGTGATGATGCCCTCCGGACTAACGCGTAGATCGATCCGCAGCTTGTCGCCGCACAGCGGATTCTCATCCTCATAGGTAATATCGTGCGGATCCAGCATCCCGCGTTTGAGCGGATGTTTGTAGCGGTCGATGATCTGCTGGCGGTAGAGATCGTCCACGGCTGCCTCAAGCGAAAATCGCGCGCACTTTCCGCAGCCCCGCGGCCAGCGCGTCGACTTCCTCGAATGTGGAGTACAGGTAAAAGGAAGCCCGGGTGGTCGCCGAGAGCCCCAGCCTGGTATGAAGCGGCATCGCGCAATGATGCCCGGCACGGACCGCGATCCCGTATGAATCGAGAATCTGCGCAATATCATGCGGATGGATGCCTTCCAGCGTAAAGGAGACTACCCCTCCCCGCTTGGACGGTTCCGGCCCGAGAACCGTCAGGCCGGGCATCTCCCGCAGCGACTCCATCGCATAGGCCGCAATATCCGTTTCATGCCTGTGGATGGCTTCGAATCCGATAGCGGTCAGATAGTCGACCGCCGCTCCCCAGCCCACCGCTTCGGCGATCGCCGGCGTGCCTGCCTCGAAAATGTACGGCAGGTCGTTCGGCTCGAACGAACGCCAATCGACCTTGCGGATCATATCGCCCCCGCCGAGGAACGGCGGCATATCGCGGAGAACCTCGGTCTTGCCGTACAACGCGCCGATCCCCGTCGGGCCGCACATTTTATGGGAGGAGATCGCCATAAAATCCGCATCCAGGTCGAGGACGTCGATCGCCATGTGCGAAGCGGCTTGCGCCGCGTCCACCAGCAGCCGGGCGCCGGCGCGGTGCGCCGAGCGGACGATCTCGCGGATCGGGACGATGGTCCCGAGCACATTCGACATCTGCGTCAAGGCCACCAGTTTCGGCCCGCGCCCGAGGAGCGTTTCACAAGCGTCAAGGTCCAGTTCGCCGCTGCCGGTCAGAGGAATGAAATCCAACTGCAGGTCCCGGTCTTTGGCCAGGATCTGCCAGGGCACCAGGTTGCTGTGGTGTTCCATCTCGGAGAGGAGAATCCGGTCGCCCGCTTTCAAATGGGTCCTGCCCCAGGACTGCGCCACCAGGTTGATGGCCTCGGTCGCATTGCGGGTGAAGACGATCTCTTCGGGCTGCGCCGCGATGCAGGCGGCGATCTTCGCGCGCGCCGCTTCGTACATGCCGGTGGCTTCCTCGGCCAGCGTGTGGACCGCGCGGTGGATATTGGCATGGTGATTCCGGTAATACTCCGACATCGCGTCAATCACCGCGCTCGGTTTCTGGGAAGAAGCCGCGGAGTCGAGGTAGACAAGCGGGATGCCGGGCTTGATCTGCCGCTTAAGGATCGGAAAATCCGCCCGGATGCGCTCTATATCGATCCCATATTTTCGTGAGAAGGTTTCGGCTTTCATGGCTGCCTGGCGCTTTTCGGAATTCTATTTCTTACTGGACCGGACGGGCTTTCGCTCCGGCGCGACGTTTTTTCTTCTCCGTTCCGGCGCGACGGGTCTGGGTTTGGTGGATACGGCGGCTCCGCGGCTTTTCTTCGCAAGCCGGATTTTCACCGACCCCTTGTTGAACCACAGGATCCGGTCGGGCACCATCCATCCATCGGTCAGGTACACGTCATTGCGGAACTGGATTGCCGTCATCCGGTCATCGGCGTGCACGACGACGCCTTCGACCCAATCGCGCACCCTGCGGCCGCTGCGCTTGTGATCGCAAAACACTTCGACGATATCCCCGATGGAAACCGCTACGGATGTCATAACTGCGCTCCCTCTGCGTCCGGCATCGCCTGCTTCCGGATGAACTGCGTATGTGGAAGTTGCCCTGCATCCATTGTCTTCATTTTGGCGCTGGCGGCAAGGTGCATCCGCCGGCGGATTTCCTCATCCGGTATCCGGGCGAGCACACCCTCCAGGAAGCCCTCCACCAGCAGGGTCTTGGATTCCTCCTCCGGAATTCCCCGCGAACGGAGGTAGAAAAGCTCATCCGGATCCAATCCGCCGATCGAGACTTCGTGCGAACAGCGTACGTCATCCGAGAGGATCTCCAATCCCGGCACCGCCTCCGCCTTGGCGCGCTCCGACAGAATCAGAATCCGGTTCCCCTGATAGCCGTCGGCGCCGGCGGCCTCCGGTTCGATCCGGATCATCCCGCTCGCGTTGGATTCCGAACCGCCCAGGAGAACGGCTTTGCTGAGCAGATCGGAGACGGTTCTCGGCGCCAAGTGCTTCTGCGATGTGGTGATATCCGCCCGTTGTTCGCCGTCCAGCACCTGGATCCTGGACCATTGCGCCGAGGCCCCTTCCCCCTTCAAATCCAACGTGGAAAACACTTTAGTGGAACGGGCACCGTACTCGGCGTTGCCCCAGAAAAGCCGTCCGCCCTGGTGCACGGCCGCCTTTTCATGCGCCACGCGGACGATGTTGCCGCCCCACGCCTGGGTCATGACGAATCGCAGCGTCGCGCCGGGGTGGACGATTAATTCGACGATGTCAAGCCGCGCCGCCGCAGCAGCGCGCTCCGGCGAGGCCACCTCATGCAGCAGGCTGACTTCCGCACCCTCCTCGACATTGACCAAGAGCCTCCACGCACGCAGGCCTTCCCCGGAGGACCAAAGCAGCGAATGAAGGGGTTTTTCGATCCGGACTCCCTTCGGGACGTGCAGGAGGAAGCCGGAGTCAAACAGGATCGAGATCAGTGCCGCAAAAATATCGGCCGTGGGCGGGATAACGCTTCCCATCAGACGGCGCACGAGATCCGGATGCTCCCGGACCGCCTGCGAGAACGGCATGAAGATCACACCCGCGCGGGCAAGGTCTTCATGCAAGTCGGCGGTGTGCACACTCCGGTCTTCCAACGCCAGCTGCCCGCCGGTCCGCACGCCGGCGACGGGTTTTAGCCAGGACGCCGGGACGCGCTTTGGCTTCCCGGAAACCGCCAGGGCCTCCAGGTTCAATTCTGAGTACGGGAAATGAAGCAAATCCGTGCGGCGCCACGCATCGGCAGCCGGCGAGGGCATCTCCATCCGCCGGTAGCTCTCAAACGCCGCCCGGCGCAAATCCACCATCCACCCGGGTTCGCCCGTCTCCCGTCCAATCGCCTCGACCTGGATATCGGTCAGCGACGGCGGTTTGGCCGCGGCTGGATCGCCCTTTTCACATGCCCGTTCGGATCTTCTCGCCATATTCCGCCTAACCCACCGATCCGCTCATCTGCATCTGGATCAGCCGGTTCATTTCGATCGCATATTCCATCGGGAGTTCCTTGACCAGCGGCTCGATGAAACCGGAGACCACCATGGTAACGGCTTCTTCTTCGGTCAATCCGCGGCTGCGGAGGTAAAACAGCTGCTCCTGGCCGATTTTACTGACCGTCGCCTCATGCCCGATCTCCACCTGCTCGGCTTCGGTGCGGATTGTCGGATACGTATCCGTCCGGGCATCCGAATCCAGAAGCAGCGCGTCGCACACCACATTGGATTTTGATCCCGTCGCGCCGGGAAGGACTTTCACCAGACCGCGGTAGGAGGACCGCCCGCCGGCCTTGCTGATTGATTTGGAAGTGATCTTGCTGCTCGTGCCCGGCGCAAGGTGGATCATTTTTCCGCCGGCATCCTGGTGCTGTCCGCGGCCGGCAAACGCCATGGAGAGGATTTCGCCGTGCGCGCCTTTGCCCTGCAGGATGCAGGCCGGATACTTCATCGTCAGCCGGCTGCCGAGGTTGGAATCCACCCATTCCATGACCCCGCCTTCCCCGACCAGCGCGCGCTGGGTGACGAGGTTGTATACATTGGTGGACCAGTTCTGGATCGTCGTGTAGCGCATGCGCGCGCCGCGCCGGACAATGATCTCGATTACCCCGGAGTGCAGGGAATCCCGTGTGTACATCGGAGCGGTGCAGCCCTCGACGTAGTGGACGGAGGCCCCTTCATCGACGATGATCAGCGTCCGCTCGAACTGACCTACGCCCTGGGCGTTAAGCCGGAAGTACGCCTGAAGCGGCAGGTCCACATGCACGCCCGCCGGCACGTAGACAAAGGACCCACCCGACCAGAAAGCCGTGTTGAGCGCGGCAAATTTGTTATCGGTATGCGGGACGACGGTGCCGAAATACTCCCTGTAGATATCGGGGTATTTCTTCAGGCCGTCGTCGCTTGATAGGAAAAGCACCCCCTTTTTCTCCAGAGACTGCTGAATGTTGTGGTAGACCATTTCGGATTCGTACTGCGCGCCGACTCCCGCCAGCAGCTTGCGTTCGGCTTCGGGGATGCCCAAACGGTCAAAGGTCCGCTTGATGGTCTCCGGGACTTCATCCCAGGAAACCTGCGTGCGGTCGCTCGGACGGATATAGAAGGTGATCTCGTCGAAATTTAAATCCGCGAGGTCGCCGCCCCAGGCGGGCATCGGCCGCCCGAGAAAATGGTCGAACGCCTCCAGACGCAGCTTGCGCATCCAATCCGGCTCGCCCTTCCGGTAGGAGATCTCCTCGACCACCTCGCGGTGCAACCCGGGCTGCGCACGGTAGAGGTACTCCTCCGGATCGCGAAAGCCGTATGGATATTCGCTGGGGCCTTCCCATTGCGGTTTCCCGTTCTGCGTCATGTCAGGCCTTTGCCGTCCCTGCCGCAGCGTACTTTTGGCGGATCCAATCGTAACCCTGCTCCTCCAGCCGTAGGGCCAGATCCGCGCCGCCGGATTCGACGATCCGGCCGTCGAACATCACATGCACAAATTGCGGCTTGATGTAATTGAGAATCCGCTGGTAGTGGGTGATCACGAGCACGCCCAGATCTGGTCCGGAGATGGCATCCACGCCGCTGGCAACGATCCGCAGCGCATCGATGTCCAACCCTGAATCCGTTTCATCCAGGACAGCGAATTTTGGGAGGAGGACCGCCAGCTGAAGCACTTCGATCCGCTTCTTTTCGCCGCCGGAGAACCCATCATTTAAATATCGCCCGGCGAACTCGACCGGGATCTGGAGCATCTCAAGCTTGGCTTTCAGCATCTTGCGGAATTCCGGAACCGGAATACCCTTATCCTGCGGATCCAGCGCGCGCCGCCGCGCGTTGATCGCCGTGCGCAGGAAATTGGCGACCGATACGCCCGGAATGGCGACCGGGTATTGAAACGCAAGAAATAGTCCCATCCGGGATCGTTCGTCGGTTGACAGCCCGAGGACATCCGTCCCGTCAAGCAGGATTTTCCCGCTGGTAACAGCGTACCCGGGATGCCCCATCAGCGCATAGGCAAGCGTGGACTTGCCGGTGCCATTCGGGCCCATGAGTGCATGCACTTCACCCTGACGAATGGCCAGGCTGACGCCGTTAAGCAGGGGTTTCTCGCCGATATTTACGTGCAAATCTTGTATCTCTAGAAGACTGGCCATGGAAACCTCATTAAATTCGATTGAGTATAGCATTTATTGTGGCAGGTAGTCAATATATTATATTTTTATATTATATATTGACTATTTATATTTTTATCAATAAAATAGGCAGAAATGAACACTTCCGACACCGAACCAACCAGGGAAAGAATTTTCCAGGCTTTGCGATCTCATGGGCAGATGACGGTTTCTGAGTTGGCGACGGCAGTTAACGTTACGCCGATAGCCGTGCGCCATCACCTGACGGCGTTGCAGGCGGAGGGGATGATCGAAGTGCGCGATGAACGGCACGGCGTCGGCCGACCCCGCCAGGTATATAAACTAACGGCAGACGCGCTGGAACGGAACTCCTCCCGGTATTACCAATTCACCAATTTGCTTCTGGATCAGATGAAGGAACACCTGCCGCCGGAGATGGTGGCAAAGCTATTGGCGGAGGTTGCTTCCAGCATGGCCGGAGTGTGGCAGGCGGAGTTGGATGCGCTTCCGCTGCCCCGTCGTCTGGACCGCCTGGTTGAACTGCTCACCCGGGAAGGATTTGTCGCGCGCGTGGAAAGCACCGGCGCCGGACAGTATTGCCTCACCGAGCTGGCCTGCCCGTACTCGCGCATCAGCCTTTCCCATCCGGAGATCTGCGCCCTGGACGCGGCCATGATCTCGCGGGCGCTCGGCGCGCCGGTGGAAAGAACTTCGTGCATCCGCACCGGTTCAGACTCGTGCACGTATTTGATCGGCGCAGTGAAAAAGGAGCCCGGCAATGGCTGAGCCTTCGGACGCTTCCACCCCCAAGACGCTCTGGCTGGCCGACCGGTCGCATCCGCAGCAGACGGAAGCGCTGCGCAAGGCCCTCGGCGAGGTCATGGATCCGGAACTGGGGTTGAGTATCCTGCAATTGGGTATGATCCGGGAAGTGGAGATAAGGGATAAGAACGCTTCCATCCGGATGATCCTGACCACGCCTTTCTGCCCGTACGGTCCGGCGCTGATGGAAAACGCCAGACAGAAGGCGGAGCAGGCTTTGGGATTGCCCGTGGTCATGGAAATGGGCGAGGAAGCCTGGGAACAATCGATGATGGATGAGGATACCGGAGCGGATTGGGGATTGCTGTACTAGGAGAGATCTGCTTTGTGTCGTGATGGTGATTACTCAATGGATTATCCATGGCGACGGATGAATTAATCCCACGAAGACACGAAGTATAATAATTTCTGCGTAGGCGCGAAAAGGAGGATCGTATGGCTATTATCCTGACCTCTTCCGCATTTTCCGAGGGTGCCGTGATCCCCCGGCGGCATGCCTGCAACGGCGATAATCTCTCGCCCGCCCTCTCCTGGAATAAATCCGTTATGGCCGTGAGATCCTACGCCTTGATCATGGAAGACCCGGATGCTCCCTCCGGCACTTTTGTGCACTGGGTCCTATTCAACATCCCTCCCGATCGGAATCAGCTTCCCGAAGGGGTGGAGAAAAATCCGGATGTGCCGGGTATCGGGCGCCAGGGCGTCAACGACGCTCAAAAGCACGGCTATTGCGGTCCCTGCCCGCCTCCGGGCAAGCCCCACCGGTACTTCTTCAAAATTTTCGCGATCGACCGGATCCTGGACCTGCCTGCGGAAAGCACTGCGGCGCGCCTGCGCGAGGCGATCCAGAGTCACCTTCTGGATTCGGGATCGCTGCTGGGAACCTACAGCCGGTGATCCGATGGCCGAGCCCTTAAAAAACACGTTTTTTGTTTCCTCTCGCGCCGCTCAGCAATTGATCGATATCACCGGGCAGGTTCAGGCGACAGTCGACCGCAGCGGCATTAAAAACGGCGTGTGTTTCCTGTTCCTTCCTCATACCACGGCCGCCCTGACGTTGAATGAAAACTGGGATCCCGCCGTTCCCGCGGATATCCTCCATACCCTCGAACACCAGACGGCTCCGTCCTCTGCGGCGCACAGGCACCAAGAGGGGAATTCTCCCGCGCACGTCCGCTCCTCCCTGCTGGGCGCCAGCCAATTCCTGTTGATTGAGGATGGCCGTCTTTTGCTCGGATCGTGGCAGGGCGTGTTCCTGGCGGAATTCGACGGTCCGCGCGAGCGGCGGGTCATCGTTAAAGTGATGGAGGGATAAGAGTCCACGAAGATACACGAAGGAAAACCTGAAGAACACGAAGATGTAAAATACTTTCTCTTTATGGCCTTCCTGCATTTCGTGGATTTCTTATTTGTTTTCACAATTTTTCGTATCCTTCATGTTTTCCCCCGGCCCGTCGTGGTCTTGGACGGGCTTCGTGTCTTTCGTGAAGTCAAAGAAAGCTTCCATGGCATCCGGCCAATGAAACAAATCGGCGGAGGTGGTTTTCCGGGTCGCTGGATGGGCCCGGTCGCGCAGCGCCCGCCAAACGCTCTCCCGGTCTCCGGCCGAAATCGCCAGATCGCCGATCTCCCCGGCGCTCAGCAACCGCTCCCCGGTCGTATACACAAACGTCAGCCGTTTCCAGGACCGCGCGGGGATGGCGTGGGGCAGCGCCTCGAGCGGGCCAAGCTGCAGTTTGTAATATTCTTCCTGGGCCCGTGGATGGTCTTCCTCATCCCGGAACAGTTCCACCCGTTTCACCAGTTCGAACCCCTGGACCCGCGCGGCATAACGGATGCTCCATTTCTCCTCCCCAAACCGGGCGGTCTGGTAGAAGGCAATCGCGTCCACATCGACGATCTTCGGCGCAAACCGCAGCGGGATGCGGTACCACCCGAGCAGCCGAAGCACCTCGAAATCGCGGCGGTTATTTAAAATGGCGATCAACACGAGATCGGTTGGATGGATCATGACTCCCCCTTGGTAGAAACCGAATTCAGGTCCGGATCATCCTTTTTTGCCGGCCGCGGCCTTTCCCATGGACCGTGGTTCCTCGCGCACGATGTACAGCGGTCTGCCCTTCACCTCGTCGTAAATCCGGCCGACATATTCACCCAGAATCCCAAGGCAGATCAATTGAACGCCCCCAAGGAACAAAACCGAGATCAACGTCGTGGCCTGCCCGAAAAAGGCGCCCGACCCGGTCAACCGCAAGACGATCACGACCGGGATCGATATCGCCGCGATGGTCGCGCACACAAACCCGACATAGGTGGCTAGCTGCAGCGGAAAATAGGAGAACGACGTGATCGCATTCAGCGCCAGCCGCATCATCTTGCTGAAGGGGTATTTGGTTTTGCCGGCATAGCGGGCATGCCGCCGGTATGGGACGCCGACCTGGCGGAACCCCACCCAGGAGGCCATCCCGCGCAGAAAACGGTGCCGTTCGCGCATCTGCCGCATAACGGCCACGACCTTTTCGTCCAGCAGCCGGAAATCGCCCGTATCGAGCGGGATTTTTATGTCGGTGATACGGAATATCAGCCTGTAAAAAACCTTGGCGGTGAGTTCCTTGATCCAGGTTTCGCCTTCCCGCTCCGCCCGGACGGCAAAGACGACTTCGTTTCCTTCCCGCCATCGGGCGATCAGCTCCGGGATGACCTCCGGAGGATCCTGCAGGTCTGCGTCGATGATAATCACCGCGCGGCCGCGGGCCGAATCCAACCCGGCGGTGACGGCGATCTGGTGCCCGAAATTCCGGACGAAATCGATTACCCGCACGCATGGATCGGATTGGGCGAATTGTCTCAGGAGATCGGGCGATGCATCCGTGCTACCGTCGTTGATATAAATAAATTCCCAAGTATCCCCCGCCTTGCGGCTCATGCCGCGCAGCCGCCGGTGAAATTCAGTGATGCTTTCCGCTTCATTGAATACCGGTATGACAACCGTAAAAGTCGGTTTCATGGGGTTGAATTTCCTCCACCTGTCCGCGTAAATGCGAGTATAAACCATCCAAAACGATACCGCAAATGAAAATCGCCGACGAATCCGCGGAATCGATCTTCCCCGCGGGGTGATAAAGCAGTAAAATCGGCGGCTGGAGGGATTGTGACAAGACGAGTGGTGGTAACCGGCCTGGGCTGTGTAACCCCGGTCGGCAATGACGTTCCCACGGCATGGCGGAATATTTGCGCCGGACAATCCGGCGTGGGTTACATCACCGCATTCGATGCCTCGACTTTCAAGACCCGGATCGCGGCGGAGGTTAAGGGATTCGATCCCGCGGCCGTCCTCGGGCGCAAGGAAAGCCGGCGGATGGACCGGTACACGCAATTCGCCGTGGCAGCCTCGCTGGAAGCGCTCGCCGCGGCACGCCTATCCATCCCGGTATCGTCGCCCGAGAGGACCGGCGTCCTGGTCGGCACCGGCATGGGCGGCATCGGCACGCTGATGTCCGAGATGGAAGTCCTCCGGAAAAACGGACCGAACCGCATCAGCCCGTTTCTGGTGCCGATGTTGCTGGCCGACAATGCCGGCGGCCAGGTGGCCATTCATACCGGCGCGCGGGGCCCCAACCATTGCATCGTTTCCGCGTGCGCCAGCGGCACCAACGCGATCGGCGAAGCCGCCGAGGTCATCCGCCGCGGAGCCGCCGATGTGATGATTGCCGGCGGCGCGGAGTCGACAATCACCCCGATCGGCGTCGCCGGTTTCGGCGTGATGGGCGCCCTGTCCGAGCAGAACGATCCCCCGTCCGCCGCGTCGCGTCCGTTCGATAAAAATCGCAGCGGGTTTATCATCGGCGAGGGCGCCGGAATCATCGTCCTCGAGGAATTGGAATACGCCCGGTCGCGGAAAGCGCCCATCCTCGCGGAGCTCGCCGGGTACGGCACCACGGACGATGCCCACCACATATCCGCCCCCCTCGAAGACGGTTCGGGCGCCGCCATGTGCATGCGTCTGGCGCTGGCGCAGGCCGGGATAGATCCCGCCGCGGTCGATTACATCAACGCCCACGGCACAGGCACGGTGTTGAACGACAAAGGGGAAACCCGCGCGATCAAGGACACGTTTGGAGCCGCCGCCCGTGCCGTGGCGGTCTCTTCCACCAAATCCATGACCGGGCATCTGCTGGGAGCCGCCGGCGGGCTCGAAGCGGCTATCTCGGTCCTGGCCATCCGCGACGGCATGATCCCCCCGACGATAAATTACGAAACGCCGGATCCGGATTGCGATCTGGATTACACGCCCAATCAATTGCGCAGGAAAACGGTCCGCATCGTCATGTCGAATTCCTTCGGATTCGGCGGACACAACGCGGCGGTGATCTTCCGCCGGCTGCCGGAGGGATCCGAATAACCACATGCCGACCCGCTACGCGCACATCATCGGCTGGGGAATGAGCGTGCCGCAGCAGATCCTGACCAACGAGGATCTGTCGCGGATGGTGGATACCAGCGACGAATGGATCCAGTCGATGACCGGGATCCGCGAGCGGCACATCGTCGGGCCGCGCGAATCCACCGCCACCCTCGCCGTGGAAGCGGGCGTCCAGGCGCTGATAACGGCCGGCGTCCCCGCCCGGAAACTCGATCTGATCATCGTCGCCACCAGCCTGCCGGAATTCCTGATGCCCTCGACGGCCTGCCTCGTGCAGGATCAAATCGGCGCCAGCAACGCCGCCGCGTTCGATCTGCTCGCGGCCTGTTCCGGTTTCCCTTACGCGCTTTCCGTCGCGTCGCAGATGATCGCCTCCGGCGCCTATTCGAATGCGCTGGTGATCGGCTCGGAAACCATGTCCCGCCTGATTGATTGGAGCGACCGCTCCACCTGTGTGCTGTTCGGCGACGGCGCGGGCGCGGTCGTGCTTCAGGCGAACGAAAAACCCGGCGGCCTGCTCTCCTTCGCGCTGCACGCCGACGGTTCGGGCGGGGACCTGCTGATGATCCCGGCCGGAGGCAGCCGGATGCCGGCTTCCCTCGAGACGATCGAGGACAATAAGCATGCGATCGTGATGAATGGCAGGGGCGTCTACCGGTTTGCGACGCGGGTGATCGTCGCCGGAATCCGCGAGGTGCTGGAAAAAGCCGGGCTCGCGCTCAACGACATCCGTCTGATCGTGCCGCATCAGGCCAACCGGCGGATCATCGAATCGGCTGCCAAGGACCTGGAGCTGCCGATGGACAGGTTCGTGGTGAACATCGACCGCTACGGAAACACCTCGACCGCATCCATCCCGATCGCATTGTGCGAAGCGCTCTCCGAGGGGCGGATTCTCCCCGGGGATAACATCGTCCTGGTCGCGTTCGGGGCGGGGTTAACCTGGGCCGCCTCGGTCATTAAATGGGTCAGCCCGGCGCCGAAAAAACGGCGCCAAATCCCCCTGACCGATCGAATATTTACACGCGCGCGTTCTTACGCGCGGCGGACCCGCCGCAACATCGAAGGGATCATCTGGGGCAAGAACGAATAGCGTTTGGATATTATTGGATTTTAAATACGGATTTGAATATTGGCCTAAACTGGATTTTTTCAGGAATTGCGTTAACGCGAAGGCGCGATAAAACCCAAAATCATTTTTCTTTGTGTCCATGCGTCTTTGCGTTAAGGTTTTTGTAGACCATTAACTTTTACGGTTTTCTGGGTTTCGCCGCCGCCTTCAGGCAGGTCCGGGGCGCAATGATCGGCGTGACGCAGCCCGTCCCCAGGATCAGGTGCCTGCCCCTCATCTGCCGGATGGCATCCTTCGCTTCCGCTTCGATTTTCTCCCCGTCTCCCAGCACCATCGTCTCCCATTGCCGCCAGCCGCCGCAGACCGTCTTCCGGGACAGTTGATGCCCGCTTTCCAGCGACGGTCCGGATTCCCGGTCGTGCCAATTGACGACCTGCACCGGATACTCCGCGGCCAGCGAGAAGTAGACCTTGAGGCCATGCAGGTGCAGCATATTCAACCATCCGCCGCGCGCCGCCTGCAGGATCGCCAGATCATCCCGGACCGCCCAGGTGCGGTATTCCGCCTCCCCCGGGAAAGTCGCATTGGCATGCTGAACGGCGAGGAAGATCCCATCGATCTTGCGATCCATGCACGCCTCGACGAAAAGGACAGTCGACCGGGCGATGATGTCCAGGCCGGCCCGCAGGGCTTCGGGGTAACGAACCAGGTGCTCCTTGAGCCTATCCGGTCCGCACAGGTGCCTGGCTTGCGCCAGCGGGTTGAAAACGGTTTGCAGGACGGGAACGGAGCCTTTCACCCTTCGGACGATTTCCTTCAGACAGTTCAATTGATCCCCCAGATACCCTTTCAGCGGGTCAAGGATTTTCAACCGTCCCCAATCCCCCGGCTTTTGGATGACGGTTGCCGAATAAACCCGCGTGCCTTCGGTGTTTCCCTCCCACACATCCTGTACGCCCCAGTCCTTCAGGCAGAAGGAGGAGGCCGGTGTGACTTTGATCAGATCCAGATCGTATTCCTGTTGAAACGCAATCGAGGAATCCGCGAGCGCCGCCGGATCCTGGTCGTCGACGGGAAAGTGCCGCCACAATCCGACCGGGACACGGTCGGGGTGCTCTCCGGCCAGGACGGCACGCATGCGTTCCGGATGGGAAAGTGAATTCATCGTTGTTTACTCCCGTGATTGAAGTTGCATCAGAATCGCCTGCCCTGAAACCGACTGCGCCCAGCCCGCGAAGGAGAGGATCTCCGCGGCAACCGGTTCCCGCGCCCGCAGAAAGATCGGGATACGGAATGGGTACGCCCCGGAGAGCAGTCCGGGATAATCCGCGGAGGCGCCATCCACGGTCAGGATCCGCACACCCGGCGCATCCTGAAACAGCATCATAAACCCGATCGACTGCGGATCGGCCGCGATGGCGGCTGGAACCGCTTCCGGCGACGGTGCGATCATGGCACCGGCGGTCAGCCGGCTTTCCGCGAGCACGACGCCTTCGAACAGCGCGGCCCACGGGCTTTCCGATTCATAAGCCATTGCATGAATCTCCCCGGACGATCCGCCCGCTTCCTCCCATTGCCGGATCAATCCGGTGTAGATCGCGCGCGCCTGCACGGCGGATATATTCTCCACCGGATTGCCGGGATGGACCGCGAAGCAGATGCCGGTCCACCCGATCAGCGCCGACCAATCCTCGGCCGGCGGTTCCTGCCATTGAAAGACAGCGGAAATCCCGCCGCCGTCGAAGGCCGCGGGAACAACCCTGTCGTCCATCGGTTCGAGGATGAAGGCATCCCCTTGCGGATGGATACCGGCAAAACCGGTCCGCAAGGCCGAAGCCGCCGGCGCGAGCGATGCGGCCGCCGCAATCGTGAGTCGCGGAATATCCACCGGGTCCGACGCTTCCCGGCAGCCGGAAAGCGCGCAGGAGGCGAACAAGGAAATAATCAATCCGCGCCGGAATTTATCTTTCATGTGATCCCTGCCGAAACGGCATCCCATCCATCCGCGGAGT
This sequence comes from Anaerolineales bacterium, assembly GCA_016932475.1. Taxonomy (GTDB): domain Bacteria; phylum Chloroflexota; class Anaerolineae; order Anaerolineales; family RBG-16-64-43; genus JAFGKK01. The sequence continues at coordinate 82,889 of JAFGCU010000049.1, read as the reverse complement.
GCGATCTGCCGCGTCCGGGCTTGCGGATATCATGGGTATCCGGGATTATACAGCCGTACGATGCGGGGTTGCGGATGCGCCCCCGCCTCCTTCCCGGGATTAATCCGGCTGGATCCAAAGCAGATGGTTTTGGGGAACATCGATCCGGGAGGCCGTGACACCCATCACCCGGGGTTTCCAGACAACGTAGGCCGGTCCGCGATACGAAAGAATGATCACCGGCGCATCGTCATGAATAATCCGGTCCGCCTGACGGTATAAGCCCATCCGCCGATCCCAATCCGGCTCGACGGACGCGGAGTCCAATAATGAATCCAGCGCCGGATTCCGACAGCCGTAATGATTCCCGGCGAAGGCTCCGTGAAAAAGAAACATGTAAAATTTTCAGGATCCGGGTAATCGGCGCAATGCGTTCCGAAAATGAACTGTCCGGGAGGATCGTTCCGGATCTTCTCCTCGTACGCCCTCCATGAAATTCCCTCCACGAGTACATCCACGCCAAGCGTCTTTTCCCAGGAGGAGATCAGGAATTCCATTGAGGAATCGTATTCGCCCGCTTCGCCCGGGAGGGCGATCCGGATTTCCGGGGCGGCCTGCGATCCGTCGAAATACCCGGACCGATTCAGGAGCGCCTTTGCCTCCCGCGGATCATACGAGGCCCGGTTGGAGTCGGATGCATATCCCCACATGCCCGGCGGCAGGATATCGGTTCCGGGCAGATCGCCGTTTTCAGCGGTCGCCTCCACATACAATTCCCGGTTGATCGAGAGCGAAAACGCCTTGCGGACGAGCGGATCGTCAAAGGGAGCAACCGGCCTGTTGAATTGCAGGTAATGGGTGCACAGTTTGCGCTCGATGGAGACCGTCCCGATCAGCGGATTGTGCGGATCGCGGAGGCCGGGTAATTCCGCCTCCGGAACGATCATTCTGTCGATCTTGCCGCCTTTGTACAGCGCCTCGTCGTCCGAGGACATAAGCCAGTGGATTAAATACCAAAGCCGGGCCGGGGGTCCGAATAATGTTCGCCGGGTTCCATCAGCAGGCTTTTTTCGGGCACATATCGGGTGAGCTGGAAAGGGCCGGTGCCGTTTGGGTTGCATTGCCTGTTCGGGAGCCGGAGGGTATTGCGGTCCACGATCCATGCAGCGGGATGGGTCAATTTTTCGAGGAAGTACGATTGGGGCGCGTCCAAGGCCGCCTGGAGCGTCAACGAATCCACGACCCGCAGCCCCGGGACGGCGTCGGTTTTTCCTTCATGGTAATCCCGCATCCCGGGAATGTCTCCGAGATAGCGCAGCGCCGTCTTGGAATTCAATTCCGGGCTTGCCGCGCGCAGCCTGCTGAACAGAACACCATCGGCCAAAACGGGACGTCCGTTGTGAAATTTCGCCTGCGGCCGGAGGGGAAAGGTGTAGGTTCCGCCGTCCGCGCTCACATCCCTTCGTTCCGCCAAACCCGGCCGAACCGTCAGCGATGTGTCGAGCACTACCAACCCGCTGTAGAGATCGCCGACAGAGCTCGCCGTCCCCTCCACCGTCAGGGCGGGATCCGATGTGACGGTGTCCGCGTGCGCCAGCTGGAGTGCGTCCGCGGTCTCAACCTGCCGAGTCCGGCTTTCCTCCCACCGCAGCGAATGGATCATGGAAAGGATTTTATCGAGAAAAGACACGGAGGAGATTGATCGATCCGGGTAAACCGTCAGGAAGTAACCGTTTCCGGATGCGGCGAAGGCGATCACGGTAATTTTTTCCCGCGGTCCCCGGGCGGGATCGGCCAGCATGGTACCGCTCAGCCTCCATCCGGAAATGCCCGCGGCGCTTGTAAATTCCGCCTGATCCGCCGCCTCTGGAAAACGATCGGCGATCCACTCCTGGAGAAGGAATGTTCGCATGGCGTCTTGGGCGCTTTGTCCAGCGCCGATTTTTTTCAGGGAATAGAAAGACGCAATCGGCGGTCCGCCATGGATCGCGGATGTTATCCGACGTCAGGATCCCCAAGTCGTGCACGTCATCGATCCAGGTAATCCACTGTTTTTCCGTGCGGATTTCGTTGTCGAATGCATCCACGATGCGCCAATTCCACCAGATCCGCATCCCGGGCGGGAGGCTGCCCTACACCGCAACCGTCCAGGTTTGGGTCGGATCCACATGACCGGCCGGGGAGAAATCCTTCGGGGTTACGATGTTAAGATCCGGGGTGCAATCCCTGCCGGTCAATCCGAACTCCAGTTGGAAGGTGCGGATTTGCGATTCGCTTTCGGCTTCGATCCGAAAGAGGATGCCGACTGGGTAATCCACCCGGGCGCCGGTCCCGCGTATGAAGATCTCCGCCTCCTGCCGGGCGGCGGCCGCGGTAAACAGCAATCCGAGTGCCGAAAGGAGGGCAATGCCGAGGCGGTTCATGCCGAAGGATCCGGAACGGCGGTTTCTTTCTGGAATTCCTCCCGCAAGGCGGAAAATCTTCCGGAATGGATTGCAGCCCGGATTTCCGCCGTGAGGGTTTCCAGGATGGTGATATTGTGGATCGAAAGCAACGTGGCGCCGAGGATCTCCTTGGTTTGCATCAGGTGACGCAGGTATGCCCGGGAGAAGCGCCGGCAGGTATAACATGCGCAGGAAGGATCCAACGGCCGCAGATCGCGGGCGAAACCGGCCCCAAGAAGATTCAGCCTTCCGCGGCGGAGCATGGCCGCGTGATGCCGCGCCAAGCGTGTCGGGAGGACGCAATCGAACATGTCCATCCCGCGCGCGACCGCCTCGACGATGTCCGCCGGCGTGCCCACGCCCATCAGGTACCGCGGCTTATCTTCGGGCAGGCACCGGTCCATCCACTCCAGCACGGCGTGCATCTCGGATTTGCTTTCGCCCACCGACAGTCCGCCAACCGCATTCCCCGGCAGCCCGAGCGCGGAAATGGATCGGGCCGATTCTTCGCGGAGATCCCGGAAAACCCCGCCCTGCACAATTCCAAACAATGCCTGGTCGGGCCGCTGATGGGCCTGCGCCGAACGGTCGGCCCAGGCATGCGTGCGAGCCATCGCCATCCGGCTGTACTCCCGGTCATTCGGCAGCGCGCATTCGTCCAACGCCATGATGATATCCGCCCCCAGGTGTTCCTGGATCGCGACCGCTTTTTCCGGTGTCAGCCGGTGAGTGGAACCATCGAGATGGGATTTGAAAGTCACCCCGTCCTCATCCACCTCCCGGATGGAACGCATCGAAAACACCTGGAAACCGCCGGAATCGGTCAGAATCGCGTGTTCCCAACCCATAAACGCATGCAATCCGCCCAGCTCTGCGATGATTTCGTCGCCCGGCCGCAGGTAAAGGTGATAGGTATTGGCCAGCAGCATGGATACCCCGGCGTCGCGAAGCTGATCCGGCGTCAGCGCCTTCACGGTGGCCTGGGTGCCGACCGGCATGAAAACCGGCGTGGCAACTTCGCCGTGCGGAGTCTGCAGGACGGCCGAGCGGGCGCGCCCGTCACGCGCGAGAATCCGGAACCCGAAGGAATTCATGCCTATAAGCCCCAGAACACTTTCAAACCAATCATGATGATGATCAGCACGATCAGCGTGAGCGGAGCGCCGACCCGGAAGTAATCGCGGAAGGAATAACCGCCCGGCCCCATGACCATCACATTCACCGGATGCCCGAGGGGCGTCAGGAATGCGAGCGAACAACTCAGCGCAATCGCCATTCCGATCGCGCGGGGATCCGTGCCGACGGAGGCAGCCAGGGTAAGCCCGATCGGGGTAAGGACGATCGATGCCACCTGGCTCCCCAGCAATTGAGTCAGCGCCAGGCCGACCAGGATGAGCACGAGGGCCAGAATCTCCGAGCCGTACACCGAAAAACCGCCGAGGTAGTCGGCGATGGTGCCGGCCAAACCGGTCGACCGGATCGCAAGCCCGAGCGGCCACATGCCGGCGATCAGAAAAATCGCCTTCCACTCAATCGAGCGGTAGGCGTCGTCCATCGTCAGACAGCCGGCCAGGATCATCAGGATGGCGCCCACCAGGCTGACCTCGGCCACGGGAAGCCAGCCGAAAGCGGCGATCCCCAGCACCATGACCAGAATCGCGGCCGCCCGGCTCGCCTTGCCCGGCTGCAGCACGGCATCCGGGTCTTCCTCGAGCAGGATGAAATCCTTGTCGTCGCGCAGCAGCCGCATCTCCAGCGGGCTGCCCTGCACCAGCAGCGCGTCGCCGTACCGGACGGGGATATCCGCCAATCCCTCGCGCAACGGCTTTCCTTCACGCCAGATCGCGACAACATTCAAGCGGTACTTGTCGCGAAAATGAATATCCTTCAGCGTTTTCCCGGCCACCGTCGCCCGCGGCGAGAGGATGACTTCGCCCAAGACGGTGTTTTCGTCGGCGACTTCCTTCGGGGCTTTCACGCGCGGCAGGATCTTCAGGCCGCATATTTCAAGCTCCGACGGGATGACCTCACCCTGAACCAGGAGAATATCGCCCGTCTGAATGATCTCATCCCCGCGCGGGCCAAAGGCAAGATGCCCGCCGCGCGACACACCCAGGATGTTGATCCCAAACCGGCGCGCCCAGTCTCCCTCCTTGATATTTATCCCGGACATGCAGGACCCATTAAGAACCTGCAGTTCGCTGAGGTTCTTCCGCAGTCCATACAGACCGGCCAATTCGGCATGCAGGCGTTCGGCGCGCGCCACCTGCCCGGCCGGGAACCTTGCCGGAAGAATCCGGCGGCCCAGGGTGGTCAGGTACACCGCGCCGACGATGACGACCACCACGCCGATAGGCAGAAAATCCAGCAGCCCGAATGGTTTGTACCCCGCCATGCGAAGCGCATCCGAAACGATGATGTTCGAGGTGGTCAGCAGCGTGGCCATCCCGCCCAGGATCGTACCGAACGCCAGCGGGATCAGCAGTTTCGAGGGTGCGATCCGCGTCCGCCGCGAAAGCGCGATGACGGCCGGCATCAGCACGCCTGCGGCCGCAATATTGTTCATGAACAGGGAAAGCAGCGCGGCCGTGATGACGGTCACGAACACCAGCCGGACTTCGTTGCGCTTGCCGAGCTGGAACATCTGCTGGCTGAGGAATTTCGAAATCCCGGATTGATGCATGCCTTCCGAGACGATCGAGATCGCGAGGATGGTCATGACCGCCGAGCTGGAAAATCCGCCGAAGGCTTCCTGGGGGGTTACCAATCCGGTCAGCCCGAGCACCGCCAGCGCGACCAGGGCGATAAGGTCCGGCCGCAACCGGCCGTGGATAAGCAAGAAGGAAACGACGGAGAGGATAACGAGGAGTAGTATTTCCGCAGCGGTCATGCTGTGGAAATTATAAGCCAAAGACCGGAGCTGTGCGGGATTAAATTCCCGGGAAATCGTCTATTACGACGGAGGATCACGGCCCGGCGGCGATCACGGGCGAGAGCTGAACCCACAGGCTGCCGCCGTCGGTGGTCTGGACCAATCCGTATTCCGATCCCTTCCGCACGGCCGCCCACCCCAGCTGCGCGCCGACGAAATCAAACTGCCCGTCCCAGGTGACCGTGGCGAGTTTCGTCCAGCTGACCCCCGCCGTGTCGGAGCGGAAGATCTCCTTCCCCAGCGCCCAGATGCGGTTGCCATCCAGGGTGAACAGGTCGCCGCCGGGATAGGCCTGCGGGGTTGGCGCGCCGCCGGAGCTCGATCGGTACAAAAAGGTGATGTTGCCCGCTGCCGGATTGCCCATATCCGCGCATTCCACGCCCAGATACGCCTGGTTGCCGTTCAGGAACGGCGCGCGCACCCAGCACGCGTATTGATCCGCGGTGAACAGATCCGGATGAGGGGCGGGTGCCGCCAGGCTCACCGGATCCCAATGGGAGCCGCCATCCTTCGTCTGGAAGAGGAATGCGCCCGGACGCACTCCGTTGCAGTTCCCGGTCAGCCAGCCGTTCGAGCCGTCGGAAAACGCCATTCCGGTTTTCGTGCAGCTTTGGATTCCCCCGTCGGTCGCCGGGTCGATCACGCGCGACCAGGTTGCGCCGCCGTCGGCGGTCCGGTACAGCGCGATGTAATCGTGATTCATGCCCGCCCCCACATGCGCCAGCAACCAGCCGTATTGCTTGCCGGAAAAATTGATGTGCGAGACCCAGTACGTTTCGGTCAGACCGGACGTATCCAGTTCGGATCCGGCCTGCCATGTCTCACCCCCGTCATCGGTCCGCCACACCACCGGGTTTTCGGGGACGCCCGCGGGTATCGACGCGTGGTACGTTACCCATGCTGTCTGGGCATCCGCAAAGTACCCGATTGCCGCCGATACTTCCGCGCCGGCCGACGGCACGGGTTCCGGCGGGGAGACTTCGACCCAGGTGGCTCCCCCGTCCCGGGTGGCGAAGACACGGTTCGCGGCGCCGCTCGCCCGCGGCCCGCCAATTCCCCAGCCGTTCAGCGCATCCAGCATTTCCAGACGCAGAATATCGATCGCCGTACCCGCGCCCAACCGCGGAACCGCCAGCGGATCCGCCGTTGGCGTGTGAGTTTGGGTCGGCGTGGATAAAGTCGGGGTTGGCGAAGCTTCGATCAGGCCGCCGGAGGGAAGCGTCGCGATGGTTGCAGTGACGCGCAAGGTATCCCATGGGATCGCCGTGGGTTTTCCCGTTTGGGTCAGGTTGCAGGCCGCGAGCACGGTCACCAGCAGGCCGGTTATCGATATTCTTGTCCGTGTGTTCATCCGACTCTCCTTCTTTCGAGCATCGTCCGGAGTGTATCACCTTCCCGCGGACGGCAGCTCAATTCCCGGGCGGCGAGTATCCCGCCGGATCCACAACCGGTCCGGATTGACACCCCTATGTCAAGGTTATACTATTGGCGGGCACCACCCACACGCATCCGGCAGAAAATACCGCCACCGCATTGGGTACAAAAACCGTGCCATGCTGCATGCCGACCGCCATGGAAAACCTTAACTTTTGTTCCTTCTGCGGGATCCGATGAAAAAAAACGTTTCCATGGTTCTTCCCCTGGTTCTGTTATCCCTTTTCGGCTGGAGCTGCCGTCCGGCCGATGCCTCCCCCTCCCCGTTCGCGGTAACGGCGGCGGAAAATTTTCTCGCCGATATCGCTCAAAACATTGCCGGCGACCGGTTGGTCGTGGCCCCTCTGATTCCATACGGTATCGAACCCCATGAGTTTGAACCCACTCCCCGGGATATGATCCTTGTCTCAGACAGCGATCTGTTGATTGTCAACGGAGCCGGTTTGGAGGGTTGGCTCGAAGCCGGATTGGAGTCCATCGGCGGAACGCGAATCGTGGTCGCCGCGTCGTCCGGTCTTGTGGGTCGTTCCCGCGAGGGTGGATCCGCCCACTCCGATGCCGATCCTCATTTTTGGATGAATCCGATCCTGGTCAAGACATATGTATCCAACATCCTCGCAGGCTTGGTTCAGCTTGACCCGGAGGGGGAGTCCCTGTACCGCAGGAATGCGGAAACGTACACGGCTTCCCTGGATGAATTGGATCGGTGGATTTCCACTCAGGTCGCACAGATCGCCCCCGATCAGAAAATCCTGGTCACCAATCATGAAAGCCTTGGATACTTCGCCGACCGTTATGGGTTTGTGATTCTAGGTTCGATTTTTCCCGGTGTAAGCCCGGATGCCCAGCCGACCGCTTCCCAAATGGCGGACCTTGTGGTGAAAATCCGCGCATCCGGCGCCAGGGCGATATTCCTTGAGACGTGCGTCAATTCGCAGATGGCGGATCAGATCGCACGCGAGGCCGGTTGCCGCGTCGTCACCGGTTTGTATACGCATTCGCTCACCCCTCCCGGCGGCATCGCGGCCACGTATCTGGCGATGATGAGGCATAATGTGAACCTCCTCGTGGAGGCGCTGCGATGACGGACGACCCGTTCGTGCCGAAGTGCGAGAATGCCCGTCTGGAATTCCACCATGTGGATGCGGGATACAACGGAGGTCTTGCTCTCGCGGATGTTTCCTTTAATATTCCTCAGGGGATGAGGGTGGCGCTGGTCGGTCCGAACGGCGCCGGCAAATCCACATTATTAAAAGTCATGACCCGTCTTCTGCCCATCCGGAGGGGCGAAGTTCTGATACACGGCCTGCCGCTCGGTCATCATGTGGATTGCCTGGCATACGTGCCGCAGCGGGATGAGATCAATTGGCGGTTTCCGGCTACGGTTCAGGATGTTGTTTTAATGGGAAGATTCGGAAAAAAACGATGGCTTAAAAAGTTAAATAAAGAAGATACCGATGTGGCTATGCGAAGTATGGACGAGATGGGCATTTTGCCGATCCGCAATACCTCCCTTGCCGATCTTTCGGGTGGCCAGCAACAGCGGGTTTTCCTTGCCCGGGCGCTGGCTCAGGAACCGCACATCCTTCTGATGGACGAGCCTTTCAACGGCGTGGATCAGACGACGCAGGATAAGGTGATCGAAATCCTGGCGCATCTGCGCAGCATGTGCGTGACGACCCTGGTGGCGACCCACGATTTAAATCTTGCGGCCGGCCGGTTCGATCACATCCTCCTGCTCAATCACACATTGATTGCCGCCGGTCCGCCGGACCAAGTGATGCGCAAGGACATCATCCGCCGCGCGTTCGGCCCCAGCGCGCTCGATTTCGACAACCTGGTTGTGGTCGATCAGTACTGCCCGGAGTGATTCCCCATTGATCGACTTCCTTCTCACTCCCCTGGAATTCGAATTCATGCAGCGCGCGTTCGTCGCCGTCGGCCTCGTCTGCGTGTTGTGCTCCGTCGTCGGCTGTTTTGTCATCCTGCGCTCGATGGCGTTCCTCGGGGATGCGATCGCGCATTCGATCCTGCCCGGGGTGGCCGTGGCCTATCTGGTGGGCGCTAATTTAACGCTCGGAGCCCTGGTCGCCGCCGGTGCCGTCGCGGCCGGCATTGCGTTCCTTTCCCGGAAAGGGGCGCTGCAGGAGGACACCGCGATCGGGATCCTCTTCTCGTCGGCCCTCGCCCTCGGGATCGCGCTGATCAGCACGATCCGCTCCTATGCCACCGACCTGAGCCATATCCTGTTTGGCAACCTGCTGGGTGTCCGGCCGGAGGACCTGCTCGGAATTGCCGTCATCGGCGCCGGGATCCTCCTCCTCCTGTTCCTGGCGTACCGCCCGTTGTTGATCGTCACGTTCGACCCGATCCTGGCAGCGACGCTCCGCCTGCCCATCGACCTGCTGCGGACCGCTTTTCTGATCATCATCGCGCTGACGATCGTGGTGTCCCTGCAGGTGACCGGGGTGGCGCTCGTGACCGCCATGCTGGTCACCCCCGCCGCCACGGCATACCTGGTGACGCGGCGCTTCCCGGAGATGGTGCTGTTCTCCGCGCTGTTCGGACTCCTCGCCGGGATCACCGGCCTGTATGCCAGCTATTACCTCAACATCGCATCCGGCGCGTCCGTGGTCCTTTCCGCCACCGGCCTCTTCCTGCTGGCGTTTCTTTTTGCTCCGCGCAAAGGGTGGATCACCACTCGGATCCGCCAAGGACGGAGCGGGTGATTTTTTTCCGCCGCCTCCATGCCGGTCTTGACACTCCGGTTGATTCAGGTAATATTGAGATGCTTCTTTCACCATAAACCCACCTGCCGGGACGGTCTGCAGGCCCGGGCGAATGAAATCAAACTGGCCCACTAGCTCAATCGGTAGAGCAGCTGACTCTTAATCAGTTGGTTGAGGGTTCAAGTCCCCCGTGGGTCACCACCCTTTTTTTACCGACTGGATTTTCCGAGCACCGTGATTCCTGTTGATCGTCCGCCCGCGAACCGGGCGCCAACCGTGAAGCCGCCGGATCATCTTCGGATTTTTTCGGACAATTAACTTCTCCGCCTCCCTATCATTCGGCCACCTTTTTTGTCCATCCTTCCCATTCAAGAAATGAGAGCCCCTACATGAACATATCCGAACTCGAAAAAACATCCCTTGTCGATATGCGCCGCATGGCCAAGGAATTCGAAATTCCCAGCGGCGCGCGGATGAAGAAGGAAGACCTGATCCTGCGCCTGCTGCAGGCGAACGCCGAGCGCCAGGGGCTGGAGCTGCGCGGCGGCATTCTGGAAATCGTCGACGAAGGCATCGGGTTCCTGCGGGCGGATCATTACCTTCCCGGCCAGAACGACATCTACGTCTCGCAGTCCCAGATCCGGCGGTTCAGCCTGCGCACCGGCGATATGGTGATCGGCCAGGTGCGCGCGCCGAAGGAAACCGAGAAGTATTACGGTCTGCTGCGGGTGGAGGCGATCAACGGGTTGGACCCGGAAGCCGCCAAACAGCGGCCGATCTTTGAGGACCTGGTGCCGATTTTTCCGGATCAGCGTTTCGATCTGGAGACCGATCCGCACGAACTGACCACCCGGCTGCTTAACCTGGTCGCCCCGATCGGGCGCGGCCAGCGCGGCCTGATCGTCTCCCCGCCCAAAGCCGGCAAGACCACCGTCCTCAAACACATAGCCAACTCCATTTCGATCAAATACCCGGACGTCCACCTGATGGTGGCGCTGATCGGCGAACGGCCCGAGGAAGTGACCGATATGGACCGCTCGGTCGACGCCGAGGTGATCGCCTCGACTTTCGATGAACCGGTCACCTCGCACGTCCGGGTGGCCGAAATCGCGCTCGAACGGGCCAAAAGGCTGGTGGAAATCGGCCATCATGTGGTCATACTGCTGGATTCGATCACCCGCCTCGGACGCGCTTATAATCTTGTCGTCACCCCGTCCGGGCGGACTCTCTCCGGCGGCCTCGACCCGGCGGCTCTCTATCCGCCCAAGCGTTTCTTCGGCGCCGCGCGCAACATCGAGGACGGCGGATCGCTCACGATCATCGCCACCTGCCTGGTGGATACCGGCTCGCGTCTGGACGACGTGATCTACGAGGAGTTCAAGGGGACCGGCAACATGGAACTGCTGCTCTCGCGCAAGCTCCAGGAACGCAGAATCTTCCCGGCTTTCGACATCGAACGCTCCTCCACCCGCCGCGAAGAACTGCTGCTCGGGCCGGATATCACCCCGCGCGTCTGGCTGATGCGCCGGATGGTCGGCCAGATGATCACCCCGCCCCCCGGCGGCGCGGGCCTGGATATCACCACCGCCACCGAGGCCATCCTGCAGCGTCTGCAGCAAACCAACGACAATATGGAATTCCTGGAAAGCCTGGCGAAGGACAACTTCTAATGTCGGAAACGGCGCCCGAACCCTGCCCGGCGGAAGAAACACCCGCCTGGCGCAATTGGAAATTCTGGGCCGGCAGCCTGGTATCCCTGGCCGTCTTCTCGGCGATCGGTTATTGGGCCTGGCAGGCTTTCACCGCCAGCCCGTATAACCTTACCAGCCCAAACCCGGTTTCCGGCGCGGGTTCCGAAATCCCGACGGTTGTCATCGATCCGGAGGCCCTCCCGGACGTTTCCGCTTCATCCTACTCCGTTCAAATCCGCCGGTCCGTCGATCCGCATACGGAAATTCCCGAGCGCGGATCCTCCTGGGTGACCGAATACACCGTCATGCGGGGCGACAGCCTTTCCACGATCGCGGAGAAATTCCATCTGACCTGGCAAAGCATCTTGTGGGGAAACTCGGAGACTCTGAAAGACGATCCCAACTTCTTAATCCCCGGCAAGGTGCTCTTCATCCTGCCCGTCGACGGCGCTTTCTACCAGTGGCAGGAAAGGGACAGCTTGGAATCCGTCGCCGCGGAATTCCATGTCACCCCGGACGCCATCATCGACTGGCCGGGGAACAACCTCAATCCGCTCGATCCGGTCGTCCTGACCGGCAGTTGGGTGATCATTCCCGGCGGCTGGCGCCCCTTCTCCTGGGAGGTTGCGCCGGTCTCTACCGGCGGGAGCAGCCGGACCTATAATCTTGGACCGGGTACCTGTTCGGGAAAATACAACGGCACGGCGGGCACCGATGCCTGGGCTTGGCCGACGGTCAACCACAACCTTTCCGGTTACGATTTCGGACCTACCCATCCCGCGATTGACATCCAGGTCTACATCGGCCAGCCGGTTTACGCCGCCCAGACCGGCGTGGTGGTGTTTACCGGCTGGAGCGACCGCGGATACGGTTACCTGGTCATCGTCGACCACCTCAACAGCTGGCATACCTTCTACGCCCATTTGGACTATCCAGCCGTGCAATGCGGCCAGCAGGTATGGACCGGGAGCTTGCTGGGGGGTGGCGGGACAACCGGCAACTCTACCGGCCCGCATTTGCATTTCGAAATGCGCTACAACGGAGTCGGCCAAAATCCGTGGGGTTTGCTTCCGTAAACCCTACCTTTCCCCTCCGCGCGCTTGACCGCCGCTCCGGGCAGGCCTATGATGGACTTTCGAATAAACCATGAACTCATCTAATAAACCGTCCTGGCCGTTCCCGCCCAGAAAAGATGAAGAGCCGGAAACTTCGCGGCTGTCGTCGATCTGGGAATCGATCACCCACTCCGGATTGCGCGCCCCCGCCATGCGGTATGCGGGTCATTTTCTGATCCTGCTGATCGTCGCCGTTGGCGCCTGGCTGGCGCGTTCCTCGATTCTGGAACTGCTTCCGGCGCAAATTGAAATCAACCCCTCCCCGGAGGCGCGGACGCCGACCTATTCGATCCGCGCGGCGGCCGCATTGCCGGCCTCCTCCGACGGGAATCCGAATGCGTTTATTTCACGCTCGATCAATTACATCACCTACCTTCCCGATCAACCGCGTTCGGAGGTGGTCGTATACACCGTCACGACCGGGGACACGCTGTTCGGGATCGCGCAAAAGTTCAACCTCATGCCGGAAACGCTGTTCTGGTCCAACCAAAACACGCTTCAAGACAATCCGGACCTGCTGATGCCGGGCATGGAGCTGTTCATCCTGCCGGTCGACGGCGTGTACTACCAGTGGCAGGAGGGGAACCGGCTGGACGTCATCGCCGAGCGGTTCAAGGTCGAGCTGGTCGAGATCATCTCCTGGCCGGGCAACAATCTCGATTCGAACGCGGATCCGAAGAATCCCGGCATCAGCGCAGGCACCTGGATTGTCATCCCCGGCGGCTCGCGCGAATTCGTCCAGTGGCAGGTTCCGATTTTGCGGCGCACCGACAGTATGAAGTGGTCCTGGGGCGGATCGGGAGCATGCCAGGGGCCGTACCTGAGCAGCGCCCAGGGCAGCGGCTACTTCGTCTGGCCAACCGACGGCCGCGACACTTCACGCGGAAACCCATATGCGGACTGGCATCATGCCATCGATATTCATCTCTCCATGGGAGACAACATTTACGCGTCCGACTCCGGCGTGGTGGTGTTCTCCGGCTGGAGCACCTGGGGGTACGGCAACCTGATTGTGATTGATCATGGCAACGGCTGGCAGACGGTCTACGCCCATCTGAGCGTGATCTACTCCGGCTGCGGATATGATGTGATGCGCGGGCAGGTTATCGGATTGGGCGGCAGCACCGGCAATTCCACCGGTCCGCACCTTCATTTTGAGATGCAGAGCGAGACGCTGGGGTATGTGAATCCGTTGAATTACCTGCCGTAAACCGAGGCGCGGACCGTTCGGTCGTGATGCAACCCGCGGGGGCACGGCATGCCGTGCCCCCGCGTTTTATTTTCACCGGTCGATGTATTTCTGGGCAACCAGCAATTCGGCGTTCAACAGCGCGCCCCCGGCCGCGCCGCGGATCGTATTGTGGGACAGGACGACGAATTTAATATCCCAGACCGGATCCGGCCGGATGCGGCCGACGACGGCGGTCATCCCGCCGCCGGCATTGCGGTCCTTGCGCGGCTGCGGCCGGTCCTGTTCCCCGCGCACTTCGATGAATTTTTCCGGCAGGCTGGGCAGCCCGCGGACCGCCTCCGGAAATTCATACCCTTCCAGCGCCTTGCGGATTTCCTCCGGCGCGGCCCGCTTCCCGAGCTCCAGGCTGACACACACCGTGTGCCCGTCCGACACCGCCACCCTGTTGGTGTGGGCGGACATTTGGAACGGCGCCGGTTCGATCTTTCCATCGGAAAGGCTCCCCAGCATCTTGCGCGGTTCGCTTTCCACTTTTTCCTCTTCCCCGCCGCCGATGTTCGGTATGACATTATCGAGGATGTCGAGCGAGGCCACGCCCGGGTAGCCCGCTCCGGATATGGCCTGCATGGAAACGACGATCGCGCGCTGAATCCCGAATGCATCCAGAATGGGCCGCAGCGCCATCGTCAGCCCCGTGCTCGTGCAATTGGGATTGGTGACGATGAACCCCTTCCACCCGCGGATCTTGCGCTGGGCGTCGATGAGGCGGGTGTGATCCGGGTTGACGTCCGGAATCAGGATCGGCACATCCGGTTCCTGCCGGTAGGCCGATGCGTTCGAGCAAATCCCCTTCCCCGCCCGTGCGTACCGCGGCTCGGCTTCGCGCGCCAAATCCGCCGGCAGGGCCGAAAACGCCAGCGCGGATTCCGCATCCGGTTCGGTCGCCTGAACGACCATCGTGCGCGCATACTCCGGCATCGGATCGGCCAGAACCCACCGGCACGCTTCGCCGTACGTCCGTCCGATCGACCGGTCGGATCCGGTCAGCGCGACGACCTGGAACCATGGATGCTGATCCAGAAGCAGCACGAACCGCTGCCCGACCATGCCGGTCGCGCCGAGAATGGAAACGGGGATTTTTTTCATGAGTCCTCCAGGATTTCCTCATCCCCGGACGCCGTGCCCCTGCGGAGGGGACGGGGTTCGGGGGTGAGTAGGGTTTACAGCACGTTTTCTTTCGATACGATCAGCGCGTGAATTGCCCGGACCGCGGGGATTTCGTCGTCTTTGCCAACGACCATGCTGATCGAGCATTCCGACGATCCCTGCGCGATCGAAATAACATTAACGCTGGTCGCTCCCAGGGCGCTGAATATCCGCCCGGAAACTCCATGGGTCTTGCGCATTCCCTCCCCGACAACCGTCACGATCACGCAATTTTCGAGCGCTTCGATTGCGTCGATGTCTTCGCGGTCGATTTCCCGGCGGAATTCCTCCTCCAGGCCGGCTTGCACAGCCTTCCCGCTGGAACTGGGGACGGAGAGGCAGATGCTCTGCTCGGAGGATGCCTGTGTGATCATTGTCACCGACACGCTCATCCGCGCGACCACCGCAAAGGTCCGCGCCGCAATGCCGGGAATTCCCAGCATCCCCCCGCCCTTGACCGTGATCAAGGTCTGGTTGCGGATGGCGGTGACCGCCTTGATCACGTCGGACGTGGTCTGCCCATTGGCCAGGATCACCGTTCCTGGATGGTCGGGATGGAAGGTATTCTTGATCCAGAGCGGAATCCCCCGCTCGATGCAGGGGCGGATGGTTTTTGGATGGACGACCTTGGCGCCATAAAACGCCATCTCGGAAATTTCACGGTAGGAAAGCGAGGGCAGGCTGCGCGCATCCGGAACGGTACGCGGATCGGCCGTCATCACGCCGTCCACGTCGGTGTAAATCCAGACCTCGTCCGCCCGGATCGCCACCCCGACGATCGCCGCGCTGAAATCCGAACCGCCGCGTCCGAGCGTGGTGATCACGCCTTCGGATGTGGCGCCGATAAACCCGGTGACGACCGGGACCTCGCCGCGTGCGAAGATCGGAGCGAAAACCGGCTTGGCGCGCGCGGGGATTTCGAGCATGATCGGGGAAGCATTCTGAAATTTGGAATCCGTCAGGAGAAAACTGGACGCTTCCAGGGGAAAGGCGCGCACTCCGGCCTGGTTCAAGTAGCCGGCGACGATTTGGATGCTCATCCGTTCTCCCAGAGAGGCGATCGCATCCATCGCGCGCGGGGAAGCCTCCCGCAGGATGGTAACGGCGTGATACAGGTTCTTCAATTCCCGGATAAAACCCTCGATCGCTTCTCCGGTTTCGGGGTCCAGCCCGCCCGCGCGGATCGCGTCCATATGTCTTTTCGAAATGTCGCGGACCGCATGTTTTACAAGGTCGGTGTCACCGCGGATGGCGGCGGCGGTGCCGGCCAGAAGCAGGTCGGTCACGCCGCCCATCGCGGATACAACCACCGCCGACCGGGGCCATTTTTTAAGGTTGCGGCCTACGATTTCCGCCATTCCCCGCAGTGCCTCCGGGCTTCCCACCGAAGTCCCGCCGAATTTCATCACCAACGTGCGTTCCGCCATCTTCTCCTCCAGTCGTGCGGTTAATAAAAAAAGCCCGTCGCTTCCGGGGTATGCGCATCCGGCGCGACGGGCATTTGGCCTGTATCGCGCTCAGGTGCGAATGGTGGTAGTAGTCGTGGTTCCCGGAAGGGACGGGGTAAATTTCTGGAAGTGGTTCATCAGAATATTTCTCCGGATTGTTTTCCCTACGTCATTATACCAAATTTTCCTGCTGCAACCCCTCATCGAAAAAATCTATTGATTTATTTGTGAAAAATGCTACAATTACCCCCCGTCCGTATGGTTTCTATACCCGCAAGGAGGAAACACATGGGTTCCGATTCCGTCACCTCGTCCATGTTGTGCTCGCTGCCGCTTTTTTCGGATTTAACCGATGAGCATGTTGAGGTTATCGCCGGCGTCTCCAAACTCATTCCCATGAGCGAAAAACAGGAGATTTTTCACGAAGGGGATAAGAGTGAATATCTCTACATCGTCATGGAGGGCCGGGTCGCGCTGGAGTTACATATTCCCAACCGCGGCCGCCTGCGGATCCTGACGGTCGAGCCTCTTGAAGTGCTGGGGTGGTCGAGTGTCGCGGATGTATCCCCCAAACGAACTCTCACCGCAGTCGGGGTATGCACCGGGCAACTGCTTGCCATCGATGCCGCAAAATTGCATCAGGCCTGCCAGACGGATCCCAAGCTGGGGTATGCCGTCATGCATCATGTTGCCAACGTCATCGCCGGCCGCCTGCTGGCGACGCGAATGCAGCTCCTGGATATGTTCTCCCAACCATCCTCGGAGGCACCTCATGGCTGAACTTCACTTGAACATCGGCACCATCGCTGCGCTGCCGAAAGCCCAGCTCGACACAATCCTGTCGCGGCTGCGCGAAAAGGGCTACCGCACCGTCGGCCCCCGCATCCGTGACGATGCGGTGGTTTGTGGGCCGATCGCCGGCCTCGCGGATCTTCCGCAGGGGCTGACAAGCGTCGAAAACGCCGGCCAGTATCGGATCGTGCCCAGCGGCAACAAACGCTATTTCGACATCACCCCCGGCGCCCAATCCTGGAAGCAATTCTTCTTCCCGCCGCGGGTCTCTCTGTTTACAGCCCGCAAGAACGGCAATTGGAATGTGGAAAAACCCTCCGAACCCGCACCGCAGATCGCGATGATCGGCGTGCGCCCGTGCGACATCGCCGCGATAAAGATCCAGGATATGGCTTTTATGCGCGACGACTTCACCGATCCATTGTACCGGGACCGGCGGAAGAACGCGTTCCTCGTCGCCGTGAACTGCCTTCATCCGGGCGGGACGTGCTTCTGCGACTCCATGGGAACCGGCCCGAAGGCCGGCGGGGATTTCGACCTCGCCCTGACCGAATTGGACGATGTATTTATATTGGAGATCGGTTCGGAAGCGGGCAAGGAGATCGTCAAAGGTATGCCGCTTCAGCCGGCGGATGCCTCCCTGCAGCAAAAAGCCGATCAGGGTCTGGCCGCGGCCAGGGAAAAAATGGGCCGTCGGATGGATGTCCGCGATCTGCCGGATCTGATCCTAAAAAACCTCAATCACCCTGAATGGGAGGCGGTCGCCAAACGCTGCATGTCCTGCGCCTCCTGCACACTCGTCTGCCCGACCTGCTTTTGCTGGGATACCCAGGATCACACCAGCCTGGATGGAAACGAAACCGAACGCGAGCGGGTCTGGGATTCCTGCTTCAATCCGGGGTTTTCCTACCAGGCCGGCGGCAATACGCGGCCGAACACGCGCTCGCGCTACCGCCAATGGCTTTCCCACAAGCTCGGTTCGTGGAAGGAACAGTACGGCGTTCTGGGGTGCGTCGGCTGCGGCCGCTGCATCACTTGGTGCCCGGTAAAGATCGACATCACCGAACAAGTCGCCGCGCTGCGGAAGGAGGCCCGTTCATGACCACACTTGTTGCAACCAATCGTCCGGCCGCCGTGTCGTCCGAAGACCTGCTTTCGCCCTCCTGGGCGGAAGTCGTGGACATCAAACAGGAAATCGAGAAAACGGGGACCGTCTGGCTGCGATTCAAGGATCCCGCGCTGCAAAAGGCGTACACCTTCGCGCCTGGCCAGTTTAACATGCTGTTTCTGCCAGGTTACGGCGAAGCGGCCATCTCGATCTGCTCCGATGGTGAAAAGCGGGATACGATCGGCCACACCGTCCGTTTTGTCGGCAATGTCACCAACGCCATCAGCCGCCTTAAAGCCGGCGACACGATCGGCTTGCGCGGTCCGTTCGGAACCCACTGGCCGATTGAGCAGCTGGAGGGTAAGGACATCCTCCTCGCCGCCGGAGGCATCGGCCTGCCGCCGCTGCGCCCGGTCATCTACCATATCCTGCGCCACCGCGCGAAGTTCGGCAAGGTGATCCTGCTGTATGGAGCCAGGACGCCGAGCGACCTGCTGTACACCGCGGAGTTCGAGGAGTGGCGCAAGGCCGATATCGACATCCAGGTCACCGTCGACCGCGCGGACGACACGTGGAAAGGCCAGGTCGGTGTGGTCCCGCTGCTGTTCTATCGCTACCGATTTGATGCGGCCAAAACCGCCGTGATGACCTGCGGGCCGGAGATCATGATCCGCTTCGTAGTGTTCGAGGCGCTCGCGCGCCGGATCCCCGCCGATCAGATCTTCGTCTCGCTGGAACGGAATATGAAATGCGGGCAGGGTTCCTGCGGCCACTGCCAACTCGGCCCGTTCTTCGTCTGCAAAGACGGTCCGGTATTTCCATTTTCTGCAATCGAGCCGTATTTCAGCGTGGAGGAATTCTAATGCCAGCCCCCTGTAAAACTACAGTAGCCGTTTTTAAATTTTCCTCCTGCGACGGTTGCCAGCTGCAGCTGCTAAATATGGAAGACGAGCTTCTGGCGCTGGCCGGTGCGGTCGAAATCGCCAACTTCCTGGAAGCCCGCCGGCGCGTGCTTCCCGGCCCGTACGACGTGGTCCTCGTCGAGGGGTCGGTCAGCACCCCGCACGAGGCTGAACTCATTAAAAAGATCCGCGAGGAGGCGAAGATCCTGATCGCCATCGGCGCCTGCGCCACGGCCGGCGGGATTCAAGCCCTCCGCAACCGGGCGGATGTGGACGAATTCGCCCGCGCGGTGTACCCCCATCCGGAATACCTGCATTACCTACCCAAAGCCACCCCGATCTCGGATCATGTCAAGGTCGATCTGGAACTTTACGGCTGCCCGGTCAGCCGCGCGGAAGTGCTGGAAGCGATCACCGCCCTGCTGCAGGGCCGCAAACCCAACCTCCCTCAGCATTCCGTATGCCTCGATTGCAAGCGGAACGGCACCGTGTGCGTGATGGTTTCGAAGGGCATGCTGTGCTTGGGCCCGGTCACCCGATCCGGGTGCGGCGCCCTGTGCCCCTCCTGCGGCCGCGGCTGCTACGGGTGCTTTGGTCCCCAGCCGGGTGCGGATATGAATACCCTGGTTCCCGCCCTGCGGGCGTTGGAAAAGGATCCACGGGAAACCGCGCGCCTGCTCAGCCACGTGACCGGATTTGCACCGGCTTTTGCGCAAGCGGCGGAATCGATCTTCGCCGAGGAGAAAAAGAAATGAGCGCGACCAAAGTCACGGAAATCCGCCCGATCGATGTCCCGGCCCTGGCCCGCGTGGAGGGCGAAGGGGGACTGTATATCGGCGTGAAAGACGGCAAGATCAGCGAGATCAAGGTGAATATTTACGAACCCCCGCGGTTCTTTGAAAGCTTTCTGCGCGGGCGGTCGCTGTACGAAGTGCCGGACATCACCGCCCGGATCTGCGGGATCTGCCCGGTCGCCTACCAGATGAGCTCCGTCAACGCCCTGGAGGCCTCCCAGGGGATTACGATCACCCCTTCCATCCGCGCGCTGCGCAAGCTGCTGTATTGCGCCGAGTGGATCCAGAGTCATGCCCTGCACATCTATCTCCTACAGGCGCCGGACTTGCTCGGGCAGGAGAGCGCGATCAGCCTGGCGGCCGTCGCGCCGGAAGTGGTCATCCGGGCGCTGCGGATGAAGAAGGTCGGCAACGCTCTCATGCGCGTGATCGGCGGGCGTTCCGTCCACCCCGTCTCCACCACCGTGGGCGGCTTCTACCGATGGCCGGATACGGAAGCTCTCCAGGCCCTGCTGCCGGAATTGGAATGGTCCGCCGCCACGGCTGTGGAGGAGGTGCGCTGGGCGGCCGGCCTCGCATACCCGGATTTTGAGGTGGATGCCGAATATGTCGCCACCCGGCATCCGGACGAATACGGTATGCTCGAAGGCCGCGTCGTTTCCTCCTCCGGAGTCGACATCCCGGTGACCGAATATGAGAAACACTACCTGGAGGAACACGTAGCGCATTGCAATTCCCTTCATAGCCATACCAAAGACGGCGGATCCTACATGGTCGGTCCGCTCTCCCGGTTCAATCTCAACCACAGCCAGCTGGGAAAAACATCCCAGGCGCTTATCAAAGAACTGAAAATCCAGTTCCCGATCCGCAATCCCTTCAAGGCGCTTCTGGCGCGGTCGTTCGAACTGGTCGACGCGTATGAGGATGCCATCCGGTTGATAAAAGAGTATAATCCCCAAGGACCGAGCCGGATTCAGTTCGAAGCACATGCCGGTGAAGGGTGCGGCGTATCGGAAGCACCGCGCGGTCTGCTGTTCCACAGGTACATTGTCGGCGAAGGCGGTCTGATCCAAAAGGCGCGGATTGTTCCTCCGACCTCCCAGAATTACGCCCGGATGGAAGCAGACTTGTGGAAATTCGCGCCCACCATGATCACCAAGCCGCACGAGGAGGCCACTCTGGCGTGCGAGCATCTGATCCGGTCGTATGATCCGTGCATTTCCTGCTCCGTGCATTTCGTCCGCTGGGAGAATAAGGACGCCGTCTGATATGGTTCGTGCAGGTCGCGCGTTGCTCGCCGCCGGTATTTTCTTCCTCCTGACGGTTACACCCGTCCGGGCTCAGACGGCCGCGGTCAGGGCTCTCCTGTTCTATAACCCTGGATTCGGCGACTGCAAGATATTAATCAACGAGACACTTCCCCCGCTGCTTCTGCAGCACGACAGCAACCTGTTGATCCTGACGGTCGATGTCACCATTCCAGAGGGCGGCGCTCTCTACGAATCCGCCCTCGAGGCTCTGGCCATACCGGCCGATCAGCGGGGCGTCCCGCTGTTGGTGGTGGAGAACATCTACCTTTCCGGATTGGCATCCATTAAGGCTCAGTTCCCCGGCATGATCGATCGGAATTTGTCCGAGGGCGGGACGGACTGGCCGGCTGTTCCGGGCTTGGAAGACGCCCTGCAGAAGGCGGGCTTTTCCCGCCCGCCTTCGAACATATGGGAAAACTTACTCGCCGATAAATTCGGGAATACCCTCGCCGTGCTCGTTTTGGCTTTTCTGTTCTTTTCCCTGGCATCTTCCATCCTGATCACCTTCCGATCAGCCCCGAGTTTCCTGGATTCCCTGCCGGCCTGGGTGTTCCCCGGGCTGCTTGTGATCGGGCTGGCGGTGGCATCCTACCTGACGTACACCGAACTCACGGACTCCGATGTCATCTGCGGGGGCATCAGCCGCTGCCAGGAAGTGCATGACAGCCAGTACTCGAGAATCCTCGGCTTGATCACCGTGGGCGAATTCGGAATCATCGGGTACTGCCTTCTCGCCGCGACCTTGTTCGTCCACCGGATCGCGCGCGGGGACATCCAGAAGGTCGCGGCGATCGCCATGTTCGGCTTCGCCGTGTTCGGCGTGAGCTTCTCGATCTACCTGACCTTCCTGGAACCGTTTGTCATCGGCGCCACCTGCCTCTGGTGCCTCGCTTCGGCGGTGGTCATGGGATTGATCCTTCCGTTGACCACCAATCCCGTACGGACTATCCTGAAGCCCTACATGCAGCCCGGACCCGGGCCCGCGTCCGGCGGATGAACATCGCCGTCATCGGCATCGGCCAATCCCTGCGCGGCGACGACGGGATCGGGCCGGAAGCCGTCCGGCACTGGTCCGCCGATCACTCTCCCACCGCCGAAGATCCTCAAATCCACGTTATGATTCTGGAGACGCCCGGCCTCGGATTGCTGGATGATCTCGAGACAGCGGATTCCGCGGTTCTGGTGGATGCGGTTTCCACCGGCCGTCCCGCCGGCACGATTCGCGTGTTCGACCCGATTCCGGACACCAGCCTGTCGGCCGCGGAAAAGACGGCCCACGGCTTCGGCGTCGCGGAGTCAATTTCGGTGGCGCGGAAGACGGGCGCGCGGCTTCCGCAGCGGCTGATCCTGATCGGCATCGAGGGCGGGCAATATGAATTAGGGCGCGGATTAAGCGATTCGGTTAGCGCGGCGCTTCCGGTTGCGGCGGAGAAGATCCAGGAGATCGTATTGGATTTCTTACCCACGAAGCCCCGCCCCGGCTCCGCCGGGCGGGGCCGGGGTGACACGAAGCAAGATCTGAAGAACACGAAGGATGGTTTTTTCCACCAAGAGCACGAAGGACGCTAAGAAAAAACCGGTTACTCAGACAGTCGATCGTCAGGCCGGCGTGAACTTGGCCGGCATCCATGAACCCCGAAAATCACTGGACCCCGGCTTCGAACACACCGGGGCGGCGGACGAAACCGGAAGCTTCTTCGCGCTCAGCATGAAAATCCATTCCATGTATTACTCCGTGCTCTTCGTGCCCTTCGTGGAAAAATATTCTTAATTTCTTCGTGTCCTTGAGATTTATTCTTCGTGTGCCTTGGTGGACAGCTTTACTCTTTCGGCGGCAGTTTCTTCTGCCAGTCGAACAGCTTCGCCAGCGCTTCCATCGGGGTCATCGAGGATAAATCGAGGGCTTGCAATTCCTTCCAGATCGGATCCAGATCGGTAAACATTTGCAGTTGTCGGGGGGAATCGTTCGATCCACCCTGCACGCTCCCCTGCTCGAATTCCTTGAGGATTTCCTCCGCCCGGGCGATCGTCGGCCTGGGCATCCCCGCCAATTGGGCGACATGAATCCCGTAAGAGCGGTCCGCTCCGCCCGGGACAATCCGGTGCAGGAAGACGACCCTGCCGCCCTCCTCCGCCACCGACACGTTGTAATTCCGGACACCCGGCAGAAGATCCGCGAGGCGGATTAATTCGTGGTAATGCGTCGCAAACAGAGTCCGCGCCCGCAGACGCGGGTGATTGTGGATGAACTCGATCACCGCCCAGGCGATCGCGACCCCGTCGTAAGTCGAGGTGCCGCGTCCGACCTCGTCGAAAATGAGCAGGCTGCGCGGCGTGGCGTGATGCAGGATGTTGGCCGTCTCGACCATTTCCACCATAAAGGTGGATTGCCCGGCGTGAATTTCGTCGCGCGCGCCGATCCGGGTGAAAATCCTATCCACCAGGCCGATCCGGGCCGAACGCGCCGGGACGAAGGAACCGATCTGCGCCATCAGGCACAGCAGGCCCGTCTGCCGCAGGTAGGTGGATTTGCCGCTCATGTTCGGGCCGGTGATAATCCGGATGATCTCGCCCTGCTCCAACCGGACATCGTTCGGCACAAACCGCTCCTCCTCCAGGAACCGCTCCACGACCGGGTGCCGAGCGTCGCGGATATCCAGGATCGCATCCTCCGTCACTTCCGGACGGGTGTAATCGTTCCTGGCGGCCGCTTCGGCCAGCGCGGCGCAGCCGTCCAACGCCGCGAGCGCACGCGCCGCCTGCAGCAGCCCGGCGCGTTCGGCCGTCACGCGGGCGCACACTTCCTTAAAGAAACGGGCTTCGATCTCGCGGATCCGGTCTTCCGCGTTCAGGACCCGGGTCTCGTACTCCTTCATCTCCGGGGTGATGTAGCGCTCGGCGTTGACGAGGGTTTGTTTGCGGATATATTCCGGCGGGGCTGATTTGGCCTGGCCGCGGGATACTTCAATGTAGTATCCGAAAATTTTGTTGTATCCGACCTTGAGGGTCTTGATGCCGGTCCGTTGTTTTTCCGAGGTCTCGAGGTTGGCGATCCACTCGCGGGATTGCCGCGCGCCCTCGACCACCGCATCCAGTTCTTCGCTGTACCCGGGACGGATAACGCCCGGGCGGGATAACGTCGCCGGCGGATCATCCGTGATCGCCTGTTGCAGCAGCTGGAGAACATCCGGAAACAGCTCCGGCCGCTCCAACCCGACCGCGCTTTCGGCCGGGATCCCGTCGAGCGCCGCCAGTATTTTCGGGAGCGCCGCAAGAGATTCCCTCAATGCAACCAGTTCGCGCGGCAGGGCATTGCCCGAGCCGATCCGGTTCACCAGCCGTTCGAGATCGTTCAGGGGGCGCAGCGCATCGCGGAAGGCCGCCCGGGCCAATCCCGCATCGAAGAAGGCCTGCACCCCGGATTGGCGCCCGCGGATCCGGTCAAGATCCAGCAGCGGCTGCTGGATCCATTGCCGCATAGCCCTGCCCCCCATCGGGGTTATGGTCTGATCCAGCACACCGAGCAGCGATCCGTGCACTTCGCCGGTGCGCAACGTCTCGGTCAATTCCAGGCCGCGTCGGGTGGCCGGATCGAGGATCATGAAATCCGAAAGCGAGTAGGTTCCGAGTTCCCGGATCCATTGGAGCGATTCCGGCTGGTTCTCCTGCAGGTATTGCACCAGCACGCCTGCCGCGCAGACCGCGGCGGATTTGCGGGCCAGCCCGTACCCTTCCAGCGATGCGGTTTCGAAATGTTGAAGCAGGACTTGCTCACAGCGCCCCGGTTCGAAGCGCCAGGCGGGCCAAACCGTCCGGGCGCCGGCTCCGTCCGCGCCGTTCCCCTCCCCCTCCATGACGATCACTTCCGCCGGTCCGAGCCGGATCAGCTCCGTCCGAACGGCGGCGGCTCCGTCATCGGATTCGAACTCCGCCACCCGGAATTCGCCGGTGGTGATGTCGGAGTAGGATACGGCGCCGCGCCTCCCCTTCACCACGGCGCACGCCAGGTAGTTGTTGCGCTTCGGGGAGAGCATCCCCGGCTCCATGACCGTTCCGGGCGTGATCACCCGGGTCACCTGGCGCGGCATCAGGCCCTTAACCGCCTCGCCCACCTGCTCGCAGATCGCCACATGATACCCGCGCTGGATCAGGCGGGTGATATACGACTCCGCCGCGTGGTACGGGATGCCCGCCATCGGCACCCGGGAGCCTTTCGCCGCATTCCGGGAGGTGAGCACGATCTCCAGTTCCCGGGAGGCGGTTTCCGCGTCGGCATCGAACGTCTCGTAGAAATCCCCCAGGCGGAAGAACAGCAGCGCATGGGGATACTTCTGCTTTACGTCCAGGTATTGTCTGCGAATGGGTGTCAGGTCGTCATCCATCGTTCATCCCAATAATTGGCCGGAATCCTACAATTCCTCATCCACCTTGCAGTGGATTATATCCGTCGCAGACCGGGATGGGCGGCGTAAATCGCGGCCACCAGCAATATCCCCAGACCGGCCGACAGCGCCAACCCGGTCCCCGGGCCCAGCGCCTGGGCCACGATGCCGGCCTGTAATGCGCCGATCGGCACCGCGCCGAAGAACGCCAGCAGGTAGATGCTCATAATCCGCCCCCGCAGATTGTCATCCACAAGGGTTTGGATAACCGAGTTGATCGAGGTGTTCTGGACCACCAGCCCGAATCCGGCACACACCAGGAGCGCCAGAGACAGCGCGAAGGAACCCGAGAAGGAGAAGAGCAGCAGGGAAAACGGGAAAAGGATGCTGCCGAGCAACAGGCGCCCGGCCCATTTCTCCTTTTGCGCTCGGGAGGCCATAAACAGCGAACTCAGCACGGCGCCGATCCCGACGGCGGCGGTCAGCAGTCCCAATGCGGTTTCCCCCCGGTGCACCACTTCCACGGCAAACGCCGGAAGCAGGGTTGAATAAGAAAACGGGAACACGCCTGAGACGACGGTCAGAAGGATCAAAGGCAGAATGACCGGGTGATTAAAAGCATAACGGACGCCTTCCCGCACCTGCCGGGCGGGCTCCTCGGCGGCGCGCGGCAGCGATGAAGGGATGCGCATGAGCAATAATCCGGCCAGAACAGCGATAAATGAAGCCCCGTTGACGCCAAAACACCAGACTGCCCCCCACGTAGCAAGAATCAACCCGGCGGCTGCGGGACCGATCACCCGCGCCAAATTGAACATGGTCGAATTCAGAGCGATCGCGTTCGGAAGGTCATCGCGGTCGTCTATGATCTCGATGGTAAAGGCTTGGCGGGCGGGCGCATCCACCGAGTTCACCACCCCAAGCAGCGTCGCCATCACGAATACATGCCAGACTTCCAGCCTGCCGACCGCCAGCAGCAGCATCAGCATGAAGGCCAGGATCATCGAAGCGGTCTGTGTGTACAATAGGATGGACCGTCGCGGGACCCTGTCCGCCAGCACCCCGGCCGGAAGCATGAGGAAAAAGGTCGGCAGGCTGCCGGCAAAGGCGACCGCGCCCAGCAGGAACTTCGAACCGGTCATCTCGTAAACCACCCATTGTTGGGCTACCAATTGCATCCAGGTGCCGATCAGCGATACCGATTGACCGGCGAACCAAAGCCGATAATTGGGATAACGGAGCGCCCTGGCGATGGATAACGCGGGGAAATGTTCCCTCCTTTTAGGTATCATTCACGTACCTTTTACGCTTTTTTTCGACTTTATAAAGGCGCTGCGCGTAGGCTTTCGGAGTATAATCGATTTCACAGCCATTATTTGTCCAGATCGACCTGGCAGGCGTGTTTTTTGCACGGGTTGCCTGATTGGGCCGATTCCGGATTCTGGGAATGAATCTGGCA
Source organism: Anaerolineales bacterium (assembly GCA_016932475.1). Classification (GTDB taxonomy): domain Bacteria; phylum Chloroflexota; class Anaerolineae; order Anaerolineales; family RBG-16-64-43; genus JAFGKK01. The sequence goes on along the minus strand of JAFGCU010000049.1, from coordinate 55,972 downwards.
GGCCGGAGGGGAACCGGCCCGGAGCGGGGAAGGTCTTTTCGATCATCACGCCAGTATCGTGTTCAGGAAGGTGAGTGGTCGGTGTACAACTATACTTCTATCAACGATTTCACCGCCCAATCCGAAGAAAAACCCCTCCGGATCCTTTACATCGAGGACTATCCGGATAACCGCCTGCTGATCCGACGGGTGCTGATGGCCGAAGGGTATGAAGTGCTCGAAGCCGGGGATGCGCAACAGGCATTGAAGCTGGCCCTCTCCGATCCGCCCGACCTGATCCTGATGGACATCAACCTTCCCGAAGTGGACGGGTACACCCTCACGGCGAGGATCCGGGCCACCCCCCGCCTCGCTCACATCCCGGTTGTCGCTCTGACGGCGAATGTCATGAAAGGCGACCGCGAACGGGTGCTGGAAGCGGGTTGCGACGGGTATATCCAGAAGCCGGTCGACATCGACCAACTACCCTGGCAAATCTCCAAGTACTTGCGCAAGTCCCGAGGAACCTAGCGAATGGATACCCGGCCCGATCCCTCTGCAACTCCTGCTTCCACTCCGGACCCGGCGGCATCCCGGAAGAGGAAGCTGTTGAATATGAAGGAAGCCACGATCCTCGTCGTGGAAGACAATGTATCCAACTTCGTGCTCATGGCGCGCATGCTGGCCTACCTGGGCATCCATTGCGAATGGAAGACCTCAGGGTACGAAGTCGTCGAATACGCGCACACGCTTCCGCGGGTGGACCTTATCCTGATGGACATCCGCCTGCCCTACGAAGACGGTTACGAGGCCCTGCGCAAGATCCGCACCTCGCTGTACAAGGATATTCCCGTCATCGCGGTGACCGCCAACGCCAGCCAGGATGAATTGAACCGGGCGCGCGCGGCCGGATTTGACGGGTTTGTCGGCAAGCCATTGGATCCCGACCGGTTCCCGGATCAGATCCGCCGGATGCTTCACGGCGAACCGGTCTGGGAGTATTCATGATAAGGGAGCAATCCCTTTAGGAGCACCAGGGTATGGCTGAGCGATCTGGAATTCGGTCGAACCCACTCGTAAACCTTTTGACCCCGCGCAACCTGATGCTGGCCTTCATCGGGATTCTGCTGCCGGTGATCATTCTGCCCGCCATCATGGGCTGGATCGGATATTCGCAGAGCCGTGACAGCATCAAACAGGAGGTTTCCGCCGAACTCATCGCGGAATTTGAGGGGGTAAGCGCGAAAGCCCGAATTTGGCAATCGGACGGGTATGAAAGCATACAAGCCATCAGCCGGGATGAGACCATCGTGCAGGCCGCGATTGCGCTGGAATCCACGGCAAGTTCCAAAACCGCATTCTTCAACGCCATTTACCGCCTCGTACCCAGGGGGAACGTTTTCGCCAACTTCTTGGTCGTCGACCCGGCCACGGGCACGATCGTGGCGTCCAGCAACGCCGATTGGGAAGGGTTGACCCTGACCGGCAGCAGTGCAATCACCCCCGCCCCGGATTGGACCCTTCCCTTCTCGTTCAGTCAGGTCAACCACGCGCTCTTAAGCCCCTCCGCGTTCGTTGTCCTGGCAGGCGCTCCGATCCAGACATCCGCCCGCAAGTCCGGCTTGGTGCTGATCGGCCTGCTTCAGAACACGGGTCTATACTCGGTCCTATCGGTGCCGCTGAACAATGCCAAGGCGCATTCCATTATTCTCACCTTCCGGGATTCCTCCTTTTTCCGGACCAACCCCGAGACGGGCACCTTCACGGGAATGCAGTTCATCCTGGACACCAACCAGGCCCAAATCCCCCTGACGGCCGGCGTGGTCTCCGAATACACGGGGATCCTCGGCCTGCCGGTGGTTGGATACACGCAGAACATCGCCATTTACAACCTCGTCGGGGATCAGGAACCGGCTTCCTCCCAGACCAAGATCCTTATTGAGCGGAACCAGTCCAGGGTATACGCGTCCTTCAACAAGATTAACACCGCTCTGATCATGATCGGCGTCGGCATATTCATCGCGCTGGTCCTTTCCACTGTTCAGTCGGTCTTCTTCATCATCCGCCCCACCAGACGAATCACGACGGCGGTGGCCCGGCTCGCCTCCGGCCACAGCGACGAACAAATACCCATGTACGCGACTTCCGAATTCGAGTTGCTGGCCACCTCGCTTGCCCGGTTGACCGGTTCCCTGCGGGAGGTCTCCACGCTGGTCGGTTCCGACGGTCAATCGTCGACCCGCAAGATTGTGGTGTCGGCCGAACTGGTCCAGTTGCTGACGGGCGCAGCCTCGCTGGAAGACACACTCCGGATTGTGGTCAACCTGGTCCGGGACCGGCTGGGGTCCGATTTCGCCTCCATCTATCTGGTGGATGACGCCGGTCAGTTTGCGCTGGTCCGCGAGGCAACCGGTGCCGCCGGCGAGAAGCTCAAGGCGGCGGTCAACCGTTTCCCGCTGGGTTCGTATTCGATCATCGGATCGGTGGCGCAATCCGGGCGTGCGCATCTGGCGCCCAATGTAACCGAAGATCCGATGTACATCCGCAACGATCTGCTTCCCGACACCCGTTCGGAAGCCGCGCTTCCGATCCGGGTCAACAAGCGGACGATCGGCGTTTTGGATGTCCATTCCAACAGCGTGAACGGATTCCAACCGCAGGATATGGAATTGCTGCAATCGATCGCCGATCAGACCGGCGCCGCCATTCAAAACGTTCAGACGGTGGAAACCGCGCGCGTGAGCACCGAAGTCTCCCAGCAGCTGTTCCGCGTCGGCCGGTTGATTGCCTTGGCCTCGAGCCCGGAAGAGATATTCAAATCCGTCATCGACGGCATGAAAGGCACCCCCTACGTGGTGACCATTCTTGAGTCGGGCGCCTCCTCCATGACCATCGCCGGTTTTTATGATCCGGTCAGCCCCGAAGCGGTTCAGGCGCCGGTGACGGAAATCGCGGAGGATCCGGACACCGTATCTCGCCTGGTTCCCTCCAACACACCGCTGATCGTGAAGGTGGAATCCGGCATCGTCCGCCTGCCGGGCAACATCCGCCAGTATCTGGATACGCTCGGATGCCGCGCGGCGGCCTTCCTCCCGCTGCGCCAGGGCGAACGGTTGCTCGGCGTGCTGCTGCTGGCCTCGCGCGATGAAAACGCGATCACCCCCGCCAGTATCCGGCCGCTGACACCCATCGCCGAATCCATTCTCTCTGCGCTGGAACGCCTCGAGCTTCTGCAGACGACCCAGAGCCGGCTCTCGGAACTGGCCACGCTGAACCGGATCAGCCAATCCATCTCCCAGGCCACGGATCTGCAGGGGCTGTTCGAGACCGTGCATGAGCAGACCCGCAACGCCCTGGGCGATGTGGACATCATCATCACGCTTTACGATGCCAACCGCGATCTGCTTTCGTTCCCCTATGCATACATCCGCGGCGAGACCGTTAACCTCGACACGATCGCCATGGGCGACAGTCTGTACACACTAGTCATCCGCAACGCCCAACCGCTGCTGCTCGAAGAAAACGTCGAGGAGCGGGCCGCGGCGCTCGGCGTGCACCTGCCCGGCATCATCCCCCAGGCCTGGGTGGAAAAGCAGCTCTCCACCGGCATCCGACTCTCGGGCGTCGTTCCGCAATCCTGGCTGGGCGTGCCGCTGATCACCGCCGGCCAGGTGGTGGGCGCGCTGATCCTCCTGGACACGGAGAAGGCCAACCGCTTCAAGGACAACGATCTGCGGATGCTTTCGACCATCGCGACCCAGATCGCCTCGACGATCCGCACGTCCTCCCTGCTCCAGGAATCGGAGCGGAAAGCGGTCCAGCTGCAGACGGCGGCCGAAATTGCCCGCGAAACCATCGGCCTTCTGGATCTGGACCGGCTGCTTTCCCACTCGATCAACCTGATCCGCGAACGGTTCGGGTTCTACCATTCATCGGTGTTTCTGCTCGACGAGGAACGGAAATTCGCGCTGCTGCGGGAATCAACCGGTGAGGCCGGGCGTCAGATGAAAGCCCGCGAGCACAAACTCGGAGTCGGGTCGCAATCCATCGTCGGGTGGGTCACGGAAAACGCCCGCCCGCGCGTGGCCGACGACGTCACCGCCGACCCGATGCACAAGCCCAATCCGCTGCTCCCGGCCACGCGCGCGGAACTCGGCATCCCGCTCCGCATCGGGGAAACGGTCATCGGCGCTCTGGACGTCCAATCGACTCTGCCGTACGCGTTCGCCCCCGACGACATCACCATCCTCCAGGTCATCGCCGACCAGATCGCGATCGCGGTGGAAAACGCGCGGCTGTTCTCCACGACGCGCGAATACCTCGCCCGCCACCGATCCCTGTACCAGGTCACCACGGCAGCCGCCTCCTCCACCTCGCTCGATAACGCCCTCTTCAGCGCCGCGCAGGGCTTGCGAGTCACCATGAACGGCGCCCGGGTGGCCCTGTTCCTGCTCTCCCCGGAAAAGGACACGTTGGTGGTCCGGGCCCATTCCGGGTTTAACTCGCGCGAAGTCGGCACGATGCGCGTGCCGCTCGGGCAGGGCGTGCAGGGCTGGGTGGCCAGCAACAAGCAGCCGTCGCTGGTGGCCAGCACCGCGGCGGACAGCCGCTACCTGATGATCGACCCGGACATTCAATCCGAATTGTGCGTGCCGCTGATCCACCGCGACGAACTTCTCGGCGTGATGGACATCCAGAGCCCGCACTTCTCGGCATTTTCGGAGGATGATGTGCAACTGCTCGGCACGGTCGCGGGTTCGCTTGCCGCGATCATGGCCTCGACCGTGCTGTTCGAGCAGGTGACCCAGGAACGGGAACGCCTGCGGCACCTGTACGAGGAAGCGATCGGCATGGCCGGCCCGCCCTCCGGCGATATGGAGAGCCTGATGCGGTCCGCGCTGGAACGAGTCCGCAGCGTGTCGGGCGCGGATTGCGTGTCGATCGCCTTCCCATCCGGGAAGGACGAGGTCAAGATCGAGATGTGCACCTGCGAACCGCACCTCAAGCACATCACCGGGCTGGTCGCCCATTACGGGCAGGATGTGATCGGCGAAGCGCTTTCCACCAACCAAACCGTCAAATACTCGCCCGCCTCGACCGGGACCCTTTCGCGCTCATTGGCCCAGGCAGGCATCAAGACCGCGCTGGCGCTTCCGCTGCAATGGACCGGCCGCACGATCGGCGCGCTGCTGCTTTCGCGGATGGCTTCCGAGCGGGCGTTTTCGACCGAGGAAGTCCAACTGGCGAATCTGCTCGCCCTGCAGGTGGCGGCCAACCTCGAAAGCGCGCGCCTCTTCGATCAGACCCGCCGCCAGGCGGAACGCGAGCACCTTCTGTTTGAAATCACAAGCCGCATCCGCCGCTCGGTCGACATGCAGGGCATTCTCACCACCACGGCGAGCGAACTCAGCCGCGCGCTCGGCGCCAAGCGCGCCAGCATCAAGATCGGCTTGGGCGACACCACCGCTCCGGAGGAAGACAACGGCGGCGGTACGGGAGATCAGCCGTGAAGAGGATCTCTCAGCAACGCCGTTATCCGGAACATCGATTGACGCTTTTCCGTTGCGGTCCGCCGGCCGGGAACCTTCCGGACCGGCCGAAAGCCGCTGGATAAGGGATCGAAGGGCAGAGCCATGCTGGATCGGATCACCCGCCTCTTTCCTCCTGTTTCCAAGAATCCGGACGAAGCCCGGCAGGAGAATCTATTCTACCTGGTGGTCATCGGGCTTGCGCTGACCGGCGCTTTATTCGCGCTGATGAGTGCAGCCATCGCGCTCCTCAGCGGGGGCCCCTGGGTGGGCGTGATCGCCGGGCTCGTCGTTCAGCCGGTGTATCTGGCCGCCATCTTTCTCGCCCGGCGCGGCCAGGTCCGCTTGGCGACCTACTTCCCGGTCGTCAGCATCTTCCTGGTCATGATGTACGCTTCGATCGCGCTCGGGCTCGGCCACGCCATATACGTCGGCTACGCGATGGCCACCCTGACCGCGGCGATCCTCATCAGCACCCGGAGCGGGATCCTCTTCGCGTTCCTCAGCATGATGGCGCACCTGGTCATCGGACTGCTTCAGCAATCGGGAACCATCGCCGTTCCGGACGGGTTCGCCCCGCTCCGCACCATCTGGCCCGATGCGGTCGGACTCGGGCTTGGTTTGGCGGTCCTCATCAGCATTTCCGCCATTTACAACCGCGAGATGCGCGTCTCGCTGCAGATGGAAAAGCAGCTTGCCGAGGCGCTGCAGAACGAGCATCAGGAACTCATCCGCCGGATCGCCGAGAACAAAAAACTGCTCGACCAGCGGATCATTCAGCTCCGGACTCTGGCGGAGACCTCGATGGCGGCCGGCGCCGAACGGAAGCCGCTGATCCTGCTGCAATCGGTAATGGAAGTTCTGCAGCAACGCATGAATCTTTCCTCGGCGGCGATCTTTCTTTTGGAGGAACCCGGTCCGTCGCTCGTCCTGCGGGCCGGATCCACCCCGGAAGCTCAGCGCCTAATCGGCCGCGGATACCGCCATCCGGAGGAATCGACCTCGCTCGTCAGACAAGCCGCCGACGGCAAGCGCATCTTTTCCGAAGGCGACCGCCCGATCGAAAAAGACAATCCGCTTTCCACGGGCCGGTCGGAACTGGTCATCCCGCTGCTGATCGGCGACCGGATCCTGGGCGTGCTGGATGTTCAATCCGAAACGGTCAACGCCTTCGACGACTCGGATATCCTGACCTTGCGCGGGATTTCCCAGACCCTGGCCCACGGGCTGGAGATGGCGCGGCTCAACGCGCAATCCCAGTTGGACCGCGAAGAAGTCCGCGCGCTGAACCGGCGCTACATGTCGGAAGCGTGGAAGGACGTGGATCAGACTTCGGATCTCTCGCTTTCGGTGGAGAGCAGCGAAACCAACGGCGAGGAGATCATCACCCCGCTCGGTCCTTCCTACGAAACGGCAGCCGTCCCGAGCAGCATTACGCGCAGCGCGGACGGTTCCCAGATCACCGCGCCTCTCATCCTGCGCGAACAGGTGATCGGCGCGCTTACGCTCGATACGGGGGAAAAGGAAATCACCCAGGATGACCTGACCTTCATTGATGCGGTCACCACCCAGGCGGCGCTGGCGCTCGAAAATGCGCGCCTGTATTCCGAGCTGACCCAGCGCGCCGCCTATCTGCAAACCGCGAACGAAATCGCCCGCGACGCCAGTACAACCCTCGACCTGGACCTGTTGCTGCGCCGCGTGGTCGAACTGATCCGCGAGCGGTTCGGCTTCTCGCACGCCGCGGTGTACCTGATGGACGAGCAGGACCAGGCCGCGGCCGCCTACGCCGCCTCCGGGCAGGCCGGGGTGGACCTTGTCGCCCGGCGCGCGTTCTACACCGCCAATTCGCAATCGGTCGTCGGGCACGTACTCTCCACCGGCGTGCTCTTCGCCGTCAACAACCTGAAGAAGGATTCGAATTATCAGGCGGATCCGTTGCTCTCGGAGTCGAAATCGGAGCTCGGCATCCCCCTGATCGTCGCCGGGCGGGTCATCGGCGTCCTGGATATTCATTCCGCCAAGATCAATGCTTTCGGCGCGGATGAGATCGCGATCCTGCAGACGCTTTCCGGACAGCTGGCGGTCGCCGTGCAAAACGCCCGCCTGTTCAGCCAGGTATCCCAGCGCGCGGAACGGGAACGGAAGGTGGTTGAAATCACCGGCCGCATCCGGTCCAGCAACGATATTTCTTCCATTTTACAGACGGCGGTCAGCGAGCTCCGCCGGGCGCTCGGCATCTCAAGCGGCACCGTCATGGTCGGGCCGGTCCGGCCCGCGAAGATCGAGGAACCCAAGGGACCCGCCGGCCCGAGCGCATCCTGACGGCATCCTCCACCCATCCCTCCCCCATTTCATAAAGAATGCGAGATGGGGGAGGGATGGGACGGGAACGCAGCGGGCGCGGATCAAGACAGCAGACGAACGATTGACGGAAAAACAGGATCCGGACTATGACAACCATCGTCGCCATCGCCAATGAAAAAGGCGGAGTCGCCAAAACCACCTCGACCCTCTCCATTGGCGCTGCCCTGGTCGAGAGCGGCCAGGAGATTCTCCTGGTGGACCTGGATCCCCAGGCCAACCTGACTCTCGCGCTGGGTATCCAGCCGGCGCAGATCCGCCGATCGGTGGCCGATCTCCTGCTGGGCAACACATCGGTGTTGAGCGTCTCGCGCGAGACCTCCGTTCCCGGGCTGGACCTGATCCCCGCCTCCGGAGAGATGCTGATGGTCGAACGATTCCTGTACGTCCGCCAGAACTACGAGCATCTGCTGCGCAAGGCGCTGGCGAAAGCCGACATGTACAGCATGGTTCTCCTGGATTGCCCGCCGTCGCTGGGCGCGCTGACCATCAACGCCCTGACCGCATCGAACCTGTTGATCATTCCGACCCAGTGCGAGTTTTTCTCCGCCCATTCGCTGCGCGAGATGCTGGACCTGATCCGCAACATCCGCCAGCGCTCCAATCCTTCGCTGCGCTACCGGGTCATGATCACCATGCTCGGGAAGACCCGAGTCCATCGGACGCTGCAGGAACAGATCCGTTCCGCGTTCGGAAATGCGGTCTTTGCGACCGCAATCGAGAACGACACAAAATTGCGCGAATGCCCGGTGGTCGGAAAGCCGATCACCGAGTACGCCCCCGAAAGCCGGGCCGCCCAGCAATACCGGGCGCTGGCTCAGGAGTTGGAAGAATATGTCCATCAAGCGATCGCTCAACCAGCTTGAGACCCTTTTTGCGGGAATCTCGGAACCCGAGGTCCCGGCCGCGCCCGATCGGAAGGCGCGCCGGGCGAGCGAACCCGCCGCGGCACCGAGCGGCTGGGTTTGGGAATTCGACGCCGAAGGCAACAGCCTGTGGTGTTCGGATGAGATCTTCCCGCTCCTGGGGCTGAGGGCTTCGCAGGCCAAAGGGCGCCCGATGGAAGACTGCGGGCTGCTTCCGGAATCCGCCGATAAACTACGGGCGGCCATCGAGGCGGGTGAACCGATCGACAACCTGTTCCTGACGGCCAATCACCGCAACGGGTCGATGATCCTGCTGCTGATGAATGCGCTGCCGCGGATGGACGAGGAAGGCCAGCCCTCAACCTACCGGGCTGTCGTTCAGGTCCTGCAATCTGCCGCGCCCGTGCCAAGCGCGGTCCGCAGCCGCAAACCGGCGGGCCCGCCAATGCCCGCGCCGGCCGTCAAGCGGACCCCAAAACGCGCGCCCGTTCCGGAGGCACCGGTTCCTGCGGAACCGGCTCCGCGAACAGCCGCTCCCGTCTCAAAAAAACGGGCCGCTTCGGCAAGGAAAGCAGCCCCCGAAGCCGGCGAAGGAATCGCGCTTCCGACAGCCATTCCCGGCGCGCAAAAAGTCACCCTGCCCCGCAAACCCTCCAAAGCGGCGATCGCACAAACGCCTGCATTACCGCATCTCAAACCCGCACGGCATGCGGAAGCGGCCGCTCCCGCGCCGCGCAAGAAACGGATCGCCGGCCCGGCGGACGTGCTTCCCGAGCCAGCCCCCGTTCCCTCTCAAAAACGCCGGATCACAAAACCGGTTGTCGCATTTCCGGAGATAGGGGAAATTCCCCCAGCCGTCGTTCCAAAAAAACGGGCCGCCAAACCGCCAGTGGAAACGGCCCCGCCGGTTGAAACCGCCGCGCCCAGGAAACGGATCACTAGACCCGTTCCTCCGGAGCCGGTGGCGGCCGAACCCTCCCCGCGCACCACGAAAAAGCGTCCCAGTAAAACCCTTGCCCCGGCCGCCGCACCCATCACGGCGAAGACGCCCGATATCACAGCAGTTAAAAAACGAACCACCAAGCCCTTCGCGACAACCGCCGGCGTTCCGGTGGTCGAGACTCCCGCACCCGCTCCGCTCAAGCGTCGCTTGACCCGGCCGTTGGTCACAACCGAGGCGGTCCGCTCCGTGGAAACGCCCGCGGACGTCACGCCAAAGAAGCGGATCACCCGACCGATGGCGGAGGATGCAACCGCCCCTGTCAAGAAGAAACCCACCAGACCGCTTCCCGAAAAACACGCGCTGCCAAGCATCTCCGAACTGCTGGAATCCGGATCGGTTGCGCCCGACAAGCATATCCGTAGGCCTTCGCTGGAAGAACTCCTGCCGTCGATCGCGCCTTCCTTTAAGCAAAGATCCGAGCGGGATCAGTCTGTTCCCCCGATGGAATCCGAAGTGAGCCCGCCCGAGCCGGAAATCGAACCGGTCTCCACCCCGGCGGCCATCGAGCTGACGGAAGCGCCCGAGCCGGAAATCGAACCGGTCTCCACCCCGTCGGTCGTCGAGCCGGCGGATGCGCCCGCGCCGGCGCCGCCGGTCCGTCCGTTCCTCGTGGAACAGGAAATCCCGACCGTCCAAGACGAGGCCGAGCCCGCTATTCCGTCGTTCCTGTCGTCTGTCCCCGCTCCGGAAACACCGGCGCAGGTTCCGGAATTCGCGCTCGAGTTGCCGGTCATCGATAAACCGGTCTTTCCCGCAACACCGTCGGCGCCTGAATCCGCCCCCGCGCCATTATCGACCGAGGCGGTGATGGAATCCGCACCCCCTCCCGCCCCTCCGGACGAAGCACCGGTAGCGCCCGCGGCTCCGATCGTTGAGCCTGCTCCGGCAGCTCCGGAATTCCAGCCGCCCACCACAATCCCGATTCCAGCGATGGCACAACCCCCGGCAGCGGAAATAATCCAGCCGCCTGCTCCGGAGACCAAACCCGCAATCGCCGAACCGGCACAGGAAACGCCAAAGCCCGCCCCCCCGCCCGCGCCGCAACCGGTTAAAAAATCGGGACCGTTGACTCCCTTCAAGGGAACCGGCCCGTTATCGCTTCGCAGCCTGGCGGCCAAATCTCAGACATCCGATCCGTTCTCCGTCCAACCGGTGTTCTATCACGACGATATGGGCGGAGTGCAGCGCTTGGACGCCTACAACACGCCGGAAACGCAAAAAGCCCTGACCAGCGGGGAGCTCGTCATCTCCCAGCCGGGCGGCGACGGACACGGTGAACCCAATTCGGTCATGGCCGTCCCGATCCGCCTTCAGGACCAGATCCTGGGCGTGCTCGAATTCCGCGACGAAGAAGGCAAGCGTTACTGGACGGATGAAGACCGGATGCTGGCGGAGGAAATCACCGACCAGCTGGCGCTCGCCCTGGAGAACGCGCGGTTGTTCCATCAAGCCGCCGCCCGCACCCAGGAACTCGCGCTGGTAAACCGGGTCGTATCTTCCGTCGCAGGCTCCCTCGATCTGCTCACCAGCCTGGATACTATCGCCTCGGAGCTTGCCCGCGCGCTATCCCTCGGTCACGCCAGTATCTCCCTGCTCTCCGAGGATAAATCCACCCTGACGCTGGTGAGCGACCAGCCCGGACGCATGGACCGCTCCAGCCCGACGATTTTCGTTTCGGTCAAAGATTCTCCCATCCTGCAGAAAGCGATCGTGGAACGCGGTCCGACGATCTTCACCGGCGTCAGCGAGAACCCGCTGCGCCCGTTATTGCCGGGAGAAAAACACGAACACCGCACGCGAACCCTCGTGCTCCTGCCGCTGGTCGCCGAAGGCAACACGATCGGCCTGGTCGGCATGCACATCCTCGAGGAGGGCCGCAGCTTTACCGCGGATGAATTGCGCCTTTCGGAAACGATCGTGACCCAGGCGTCGACGGCCATTCAGAACGCCCGCCTTCACAACCAGACGGAACAAGCCCTGCACGAAGCGGTGAACCTGTTCCAAACCTCGCAGCGCCTTCAGAAAGCCAGCGGCGAGGAACAGTTGATGCAGGAAGCGCTCGACTCGTGCCGGACCGCCGTCGCGCTGAACAGCATTTCTATCCAGATCTTCGGGGAAGAAACCGGACAAACCTACGTCGAGCAAGTCGCCCACATGGCCGACGCGGATCAGCCCTCGGTGGAAGACGGCACGCGGTTCCCCGGTGTGCTGTACCCGTTCTTCGACCTGCTGCAAAGCGGGCAGACGGTGGTGAGCAACCATGCCGAGGACGACGACCGGCTGTCGGGGATGGTGCGCCCGATCCTGGCGGATCTCGCGATCGCTTCGATGGTCGCCGTGCCGTTGCGCGTCCGCGGCGAGAACATCGGTATTCTCCAGGCCGTGCGCCGGGCGGCCAACCCGTTCTCGCACATTGAGGTGCGGTTCCTCGAAACCGTCGGCGCCCAGCTCTCGGTCGCGCTCGACAACTACCGCCTGCTGAACCAAGCCCAGCGCCGCGCCCAGCAGCTGGAGATCGCGGCGGAAGTCAGCCGCCTGGCCACTTCCACCCTGGAAACCGGAACTTTACTTTCCCGCGCGGTGAACCTCCTGCGCGAACGGTTCGGGTTCTACCACACCGCCATCTACCTGCTCGACGAGCAGGGCAAGTACGCCGTCGTGCGCGAGGCCACCGGCCAGCCCGGCGTGCAGATGAAGGAAGCCAAACACAGCATCGGGGTCGGCTCGAAAACGATCGTCGGCCAGGTGACGGAGACCGGAAAACCGTACGCAGCCCTGGACTCCTCGAAGGATCCGTATTACCGCGCGCTTCCTTCGCTGCCGGATACCAAAACCCAGCTCGCGCTGCCGCTGAAAATCGGCGACCGGATGCTTGGCGCGCTGGATATTCACGTTTCGCGGGCCAACGCCTTCCTTCCGGCGGACGTCGCCGTTCTGCAATCCCTGGCGGACCAGGTGGCGGTCGCGCTCGATAACGCCCGGTCCTATGAAGTGGAGCGCGAAGCCCTCAAGGAAATGCGCGAAGCGGACCGCCTGAAGACCCAGTTCCTGGCCAACATGAGCCACGAATTGCGGACGCCGCTGAACTCGATCATCGGTTTTTCGCGCGTCATCCTGAAGGGGATCGACGGTCCGATCACGGATCTTCAGAACCAGGACCTGACCGCGATCCACAACGCCGGCCAGCATCTTTTGGGCCTGATCAACGACATCCTGGATATTTCGCGCATCGACGCCGGCAAGATGGAATTGGCGTTCGAGGAAGTGGATATGCGCAACCTGATCCAGAGCGTGGCGGCGTCCGCGCTCGGCCTGATCAAAGACAAACCCATCCGCCTGTCGCAGTTCATCCCCGATGACCTGCCGCTGGCCCGGGCCGACCCGATCCGCACCCGCCAGGTGCTCTTGAACCTGCTCTCCAACGCCTCGAAGTTCACGGAATCCGGCAGCATCGTGATCGAAGCGAAACTTCAGACAAGCCCCGATGACTATCCGGAGATTGTCGTCAGCGTGTCGGACACCGGTTCGGGCATCCCGGCGGAACACTTCCCGAAACTGTTCACCGAATTCTCGCAGGTCGACGCCTCGCCCACCCGCCGGACCGGCGGCACAGGGTTGGGGCTTTCGATCTGCAAGCGCCTGATCGAAATGCACGGCGGGCGGATCTGGGTGGACAGCATCCTGGGGAAGGGATCGACCTTCTTCTTCACCCTGCCCGCATTGCAGCCGAAGACCGCGTCTGCGACGGAATCGGCGCAGGGTGCCAGCCGCAAGAACGTGATGGTCGTCGAAAACGAAGCCGGAGTCGTGCAACTGTACCGGCGCTACCTGGAACCCCGCGGTTACACGATCGTCGAACTCTCGGACGGCGCCCGCGCGGTTCCGATGGCCCGCGAACTGCGTCCGTACGCGATCCTGCTGGACGTCAACATGCCTTCACCGGACGGGTGGCAGGTCCTGGCGCAGTTGAAGTCGGATCCCGTCACGCGGCCGCTGCCGGTCATTCTGTGCACCATCACCGAGGACCGCGGTCGCGGCCTGAGCCTGGGCGCCGCCGATTATCTGGTGAAGCCGATCCTCGAATCGGACCTGGTGGCGTCGCTCGAGAAGCTCGAGAAGCCCGATCGCAAAACCTACAACGTCCTGGTCATCGAGGACAATCCCGACGAAGCCCAGATCGTGCAGCGGATTTTGGAAAAGGTAAGCGGATTCTCGATCCGGATGGTGGCGGAAGGGAATACCGGAGTGGAACGCGCGGAAAACGACCAGCCCAATCTGATCCTCCTCGATTTGCAGTTGCCCGGATCGACGGGGTTCGAGGTCCTAGCCGCCCTGCGGGGCAATCCGAAAACCAAGGCCATCCCGATCATTGTTTTATCCGCGGCCGATATGAGCCCCGAGCAACTGGAGAGCATCTCCGGCCAGGTCCAGGCGATCCTGCGCAAGGAGCAGTTCTCCGAGCACGACCTGCTCGAGAGCATCGCCCGCGCCTTGAAGCTGTACGAGCACAAGGGCGTGCCCGGCACATCGCCGCTTTCGATGGAAGTCAAGAAATCCACTTCGCCGCTTCCCGGCGAGAGAAGGCCGTCCACTTCGCCGCTTGGCGCGGACCGGAAAAGCTCCACCTCTCCGCTGCCCGCGGACAAAAAGAGCCCTACCACGCCGCTTCCGACCGAAACGACCACCTAACCTCCCGCTCCGGACCGGCGGCATGAGCGCGTGTGCGCGCCGCCGGCCCGGATGAACGGGAAACACACAGGATGAGAATTCATGGCCGCGCATTTCGTGGTGGAGTGCATCGACTGCGGTACGCTTTCCCCCTATTCCCCCCGAACCACGTTGTGTCCCAAATGCCACAGCGCCTGGCGACAGGCGCGCTACGACTATGAAACGCTGGCGAAGACATTCGTCCTTTCGCTCCGCGAGAGGCCGTTCCACTTCTGGCGCTACCTGGATCTCCTGCCGATTTCCAATGCGGCCAACATCGTCACGCTGGGGGAAGGCGGAACGCCCCTGCATCATGCGCCCAACCTGGGGCTGATGCTCGGGCTGCCAAACCTGTTCATCAAGGATGAGCGGCAGGGCCCGACCGCGTCGTTCAAGGACCGTCAGGCCGCCCTGACGGTGGCGGCGCTCAAGGAGGCCGGCATCCAGGAGGCGGTCGTCGCCTCCACGGGCAACGTCGCCATTTCGTACGCGGCCTACTGCGCGCGGGCCGGGATCAAACTCTGGGCGTTCCTAACCAGCATGGTCCCCGCCGCCAAAATGCAGGAAGTGGCGATTTACGGCACGCAGGTGATTAAAGTGACGGGGACCTACGACCACACCAAGCAGGTGGCCGCGGAATTCGCCAAGCGAAAAGGGATTTTTATCGACCAGGGGACTCGCAGCATCACTCCCGTGGAAGCGATGAAGACACTCGCTTTCGAAATGGCCGAGCAACTCACCCCGCTGCTGGGATCCAGGCTCTCCGGAACCGGCAAACTGAAATCTTCGCCGTGGCGGTGCCCGGATTGGTACATCCAGGCCGTCAGCGGCGGGATGGGCCCGCTGGGCGTGTTAAAGGGATTCGAGGAATTACAACTCCTCGGTTTGGTATCCAAAAAGCCGGGGATCGCGATCGTCCAGGTTGAGGGGTGCGCTCCGATGACCTCGGCCTGGAAGCGCGGGATGGACCAGCCGGACGTGGTGGTCTCTCCGATCACAAACATCTCCACCCTCTCCACCGGCGATCCGGGCCGCACATACCAACTGTTGCGCAACCAGCTTACCAAGCCGGATTCGCGGGCGGCGTTCGAATCGGTTTCCGACGAGGAGGCGTTCCGGGCAACCCACATCGTGGCGAAGATGGAAGGCATCTCGCTCGAACCCGCCGCCTCGGTCGCGTTCGCCGGCTTGTTCAAACTCGTCCGGCAAGGGACCATCCATCCGGATGATATCGTGGTGGTCAACGCCTCCGGTCACACGCTGCCGATCGACCGCGACATTCTCGGCGAAGGCTGGGAAACGGAAGTCTCCCTGCCGGGAACCACCGAAATCGAAATGCCGCGCGAAGGGCTCCTCGCTGCGCTGAACCGGCTGGATTTCCGGCTGCGCAAGATCGTCATCGTCGACGACGATCCGAATTCGGTCCGCCTGATCCGGCGGATCCTTCAGGCGCGCGGCGGATTTGAAATCAGCGAGATTTCGGAAAGCACCAAAGCGCTTGAATTCATCCGGGCGCAAAACCCGGACCTGGTGGTCATGGATCTGATGATGCCGGATTTGGACGGCTTCGGGCTGCTGGAACTCATGAAGAAGGATCCGGCCCTGGCGTCCATTCCGGTGGTGGTGGTGACGGCCAAGATGCTGGTGCCCGAGGAGCGCCGCCGGCTCACCGGCCAGATCCAGCGGCTGCTTCAGAAGGGGACGTTCTTCGACGACGATCTGTTTTCCGAGATCAACAAGGCGCTCGAATGAGGCGGCCGGGATCGCCGATCCGCGGATGACCACCCACGGGATGAGTACCCGGGCATGAAGCGAACCTGGACCAGCCGGAGCACCGGACTTATCGCGGCGCTTTCCTCCGCTTTCTTCCTGGGCGTTTCGCCGACCCTTGGCAAGATGGCGTTTGCCGGCGGATTCTTGCCGGTGGAAGTGGTCGGATTGCGGGCTCTCGGAGCTGCACTGCTTCTGTTTCTGATCATCTTCTCCGCCAAGCGCAGCCTGCTTCAGATTTACCCGATGGGGTTGATCGGCTGTTTGCTGGCGGGATGGATCAACGCTCTGGGCGCTTTGTTCTATTACAGCGCGATCACCCGCATCGACACCAGTCTGGGCGCGATCATCTATTCGTTGTATCCCGGATTTGTCGCGCTGTTCCTGCTGCTCGACGGGTATGCGCCGTCGCGGCTCAGCGTCGTCCGCCTGACGATCGCCATCCCGGCTATCGTCCTGATCACTTCCACCGGCTCGCATCAGGTCGATCTGACCGGGGTTCTGCTGATGCTGGCCTCCTCCGCGCTGTACGCGCTGCACCTGCCCATTAATCAGCGCGTGCTGTATGAAGTGCCGGCGCCGACGGTGACCTTTTACACGCTCGTGGCGTCCGCGGCCGTGCTGCTGCCGATGCTGCTGTTTAATTCCTCCTACGGCACGGCGCATTCGCAAACCTCATGGCTGGCGCTCGGCGGAATGACGCTGGCAATTTTCCTGTCGCGGCTGACTCTGTTTGTCGGCGTCAAGCACATCGGCGGACTGCAAACATCGCTGCTCGGACTGGCCGAGATGCTGGTGACGGTGTTCTTCGGAATAGCCCTGCTCGGCGAGAATCTCAGCCTGGCTCAATGGCTGGGCGGCGCCCTCATGGCGGTCAGCGTGCTTCTGGGCGTGCGCGAGCCTCCGATCCCCACCCGCCTGGCGCCCGGGGCCGGCTGGCTGGCATGGCTGCATCCCAAATCGCCGGAGGAACTCGTGCGCGAAGCGCTTGCCGCCGGAACGCTGCCGCCTCTTCCTCCCTCGACGCCGATTTCCGGGCACGACCCGCGCGCCACCGAACCCTCCGCTTCCGCCCCCAAGCCGCCGGAATAATAAGAATTCTCCAATTGTTAACCCTGAAAAAAGTTTTTCCGCCCTTGGATGAAGAGTATTACCCGCGAAGACACCAAGCCACAATAAATTTTTCTCCTTCTGCCCGGTGTCTTGGTGTCTTCGCACCCAAGCGACTTGGCGATCACGCGACTTCGTAACCCCGCGACTGAGTGTCTTCGTGGTTTGACGACGACTTCCTCTTTTTTCGGCTGCTCATATGGAAGCAAAATCGCCGTATCCTGTGCTATACTTGCGGCGCGCGCGCGGAAGACGGCCTTGATCCGAATATTGGATTCCACCGGTTGTTGCATCCGAACAACGACCGCACCGCGCAACTTCCGCAGCCCTCCCGGGTTAACCCCCATATTGCACATGCGGAATCGGTATTGAGCGAGGTGAGGCATGGTTCGCCATTTTCTCAATCTGACGGATTATTCGGCGGATGACATCCGGCGCCTTCTGCAACTGGCGCGGCAACTAAAAAAGGTATGGTCGTCGGGCGGAAACCGTCCGATCCTCAAGGGCAAGACCCTCGGGATGGTCTTCCAAAAACCCAGCCTGCGCACGCGGGTATCCTTCGAGATGGGCATGCGCCATCTTGGCGGGGATGCGCTGTACATCTCCCCGAACGAGGTCGGGCTCGGCCGGCGGGAATCCGTTGCCGATGTCAGCCGGGTGCTCTCGGGCTATGTGGACGGGATCATGGCACGCGTCTTCGCCCACGAGCAGATTCTGGAGCTGGCGCGCCATTCGCGCGTGCCGGTGATCAACGGGCTCTCGGACGATGTGCATCCCTGCCAGGCGATGGCAGACATGCTGACGCTTATGGAGCGCTTTACGGAAGTGCGCGGGCGCACGGTGGCGTTCATCGGCGACGGGAACAACACGGCCGTCTCGCTGATGCAGATTTGCGCAAAACTCGGGGTGGATTTCGCAATCGCCTCGCCGGACGGCTATGCCCTTCCGGAGAAGGCTGTGGCCGCCGCCCGTAAAGATGCGGAGGCCGCCGGCAGCCGGATCCGGATGGTCCGGGAACCGGACCAAGCGGCGCTGGCCGCGGATGTGCTCTACACCGACGCCTGGGTCAGCATGGGCCAGGAGGAAGAGGCGGGGAAGCGCGAGAAAGCGTTCGCCGGTTATCAGGTGAACGCGGCCCTGATGAAAAAAGCCAAACCGGATGCCGTCGTGCTGCACTGCCTTCCCGCGCATCGCGGCAAGGAAATCACCGACGATGTGATGGACGGCCCGCAATCCCTGGTCTTCCCGGAAGCGGAGAACCGCCTGCATGCCCAAAAGGCGATCCTGGCGGATCTGCTCGCGCCGGGAGCCTAGGATGACGATCGCCATCCGATCGTCATGCGGAGCGCCTGCCTCCGCACGGCGGAGGAAGCGAAGCATCGGCATCGGTAATTGGAGAGCCTTCGCTTCGCTCAGGGTGACAGTGCAATCCTTCTTCGATCCAAATAATCGGACCATATCCTTGCCAACCGCGGGCATATTCCGCGGTCGAACCGGGAGGTAACGCGCGTCATGTTCAGCGATTGGAAAACACGCTATCCGCACAAGGTGGTGGATGGCGATCGGGCGGCGGAGATGATCCAGGACGGGCACCGTGTGTATATGAGCGGCAACTGCTCGGTCCCCAAAGTCATGCTCGAAGCGCTGGTGCGGCGCGCGCCGAAACTACGCAATGTGGAGATTGACCAGGTGCTGACGGTCTGCCCGGACGATTACGTGGCGCCCGCGATGGAGGGCCATCTGCGGGTCAACACGATGTTCATCAGCGGCAACGTCCGCGAAGCCGTCAATGAAGGCCGGGCGGATTTCACCCCATGCTTCCTCTCGGAACTCCCGGACTTGTACCGCAAGGGCGCGCTCTCGCTGGACGCCGCGATGCTGCACGTCAGCCCGCCGGATTCGCACGGATTCGTGAGCCTGGGCGTGGAAAGCGGAATGGTGAAAACCCCCGCCTCGTTTGCCCATCTGGTGATGGCCGAAGTGAATGAGCGCATGCCGCGCGTGCTCGGCGACACCCTGCTGCATATTTCCAAAATCGATTACCTGGTCCCCGTCAACTACGAACTCTCGGAGATCTCGATGGGCGAGCCGGATGAGATTAGCCTGAAGATCGCCGAATTCATTGCGCCGCTGATCGAAGACGGGGCGACTCTGCAGGCCGGGATCGGGGAGATCCCCAATGCCGTCCTGCGCCATTTGGGCGACAAACGCGACCTCGGGATCCACTCGGAGCTGATATCCGACGGCGTGGTGGATCTTTCCGAGGCAGGCGTGATCACCAATGCCCGCAAGACGGTCCACCGCGGGAAGATCGTAGCCGGGTTTCTCATCGGCACCCGCCGGCTGTTCGATTTCGTGGACGACAACCCCTTTGTCGAGCTGCATCCGATCGAACACGTCAACGACCCCTTCCTGATCTCGCGCAACGACAACGTGGTGGCGATCAATTCCGCGATCGAGATCGACCTGACCGGCCAGGTGTGCGCCGACAGCATCGGCACGAAATTTTATTCCGGCGTGGGCGGGCAGCTGGATTTCGTTTACGGCGCCTCGCGCTCGAAGGGCGGGCGTTCGATCATCGCCCTGCCCTCCACCAATGTGCGCCGGGACGGCACCCGCATCAGCAAGATTGTCGCGACGCTCGCGCTGGGCGCGGGTGTCACCACCACCCGCAGCCATGTGCACACGGTCGTCACCGAATTCGGAGCGGCACACCTCTACGGCCGAAGCATCCGCCAGCGGGCCCGGGCGCTGATCGACATCGCCCATCCGGAGTTCCGCGAGGCGCTCGCGCGCCAAGCGCACGAACTGTATCATCTCTGATTTCACCCCGAGAGGCGACCATGGCCGAAGGTTTTTCGTCACATGTCCGCGCCCGGATCATCGCCACAATCGGCCCGGCTTCGAACAACGAGGAGACGATCCTCGCGATGATTCTGGCGGGGATGGACGTGGCGCGCCTGAATTTTTCGCACGGCTCCCACGAAGATCATGCCCGCAGCATCCGGATCATCCGCGAGGTTTCCGAGCGGATCCAGCGGCCGATCGCCATCCTGCAGGATCTGCAGGGTGTGAAAATCCGGACCGGCGCGCTCCGCCGGGGCCAGGCGGTTTTGCGGGAGGGACAATCCTTCACCCTCACCGCCCGCGACGTCCCGGGCGATGAGCAGGAAGTGTCCGTCACTTGGGCTCCCCTTCCACAAAACGTGCGTGCGGACGATTTGCTGCTCCTCGACGACGGACGGATCCGCCTGCGGGTGGGCCGGGTTCGGGACGCGGACATATATACGCATGTGGAACAGGGCGGGACGCTCACACCACACAAGGGAATCAACCTCCCCGGAGTCCGGTTGTCGGTTTCCTCGCTGACGGAAAAGGACCGGCGGGATCTGGAATTCGGCCTGCGGCACGAAGTGGATGCGGTGGCGATCTCTTTTGTGCGCAAACCGGATGACGTGGTCGAGGTACGCGAGTTCATCCGCCGGATCGATCCCGCCAAAGCCGGGCTGCCGCTGATCGCCAAGCTGGAGCGGCGCGAGGCGGTCGAACAGCTGGAGGCGATCCTGGACACCGCCGATGGGGTGATGGTCGCGCGCGGGGACCTGGGCGTGGAGACCTCGGTGCAGGACGTACCGGTGATCCAGAAGCAGATCATCCAATCCGCCAATCAAAAATCGAAGCTGGTGATCACCGCCACCCAGATGCTGGAATCCATGATCGTCAATCCTCAGCCCACCCGGGCGGAGGCTTCCGATGTCGCCAACGCGGTGTTCGACGGGTCGGACGCGGTCATGCTTTCCGGCGAGACGGCGGTCGGCGCCCATCCGGTGGAGACGGTTCGGATGATGGCGACAATCCTCCTCGAAGCGGAGGGACACCTGGAAGAATGGGGACGGTGGAAGGGGTTCCTATCCGGGAAGCCGAAGGATCATCCCACCGCCTTGGCGCACGTGGCCGCGGAACTGGCGATGGACGTGAAGGTGACGGCGATCGCCGTCTTCACCCAGCTCGGGCGGTCGGCCCGTCTGATGTCGAAAGCCAGACCGTGCGCGCCGATCCTGGCCTTTACGCCCAACCCGGAGACATACCGCCGGCTGTCCATGTACTGGGGAGTCATCCCCGCCCTGGTGCCGGAGGCCGAATCCGTGGAAAAGATGATCGCGCATGTGGAGGCGGCACTGCTCGAATCCGGGCCGATCCAGGCTGGAGAACAGGTCATCCTCGTTTCGTCCCTGCCGATGGCGCTGCAAGGGCCGCCGAACTTCCTGCTGCTGCACACTG
This sequence comes from Anaerolineales bacterium, assembly GCA_016932475.1. Classification (GTDB taxonomy): domain Bacteria; phylum Chloroflexota; class Anaerolineae; order Anaerolineales; family RBG-16-64-43; genus JAFGKK01. The sequence goes on along the minus strand of JAFGCU010000049.1, from coordinate 34,364 downwards.
TGGGAAGCTACAATCCGGAGCCGGCCTGAACCATCCGCAAGGTCAAACCTCGGCCGGGAGTGCGTTTCGATTCCCCCGGAAATACACATATCCAAGCCAGACCAGCAGGAATAGAGGTAATGGGAATAGCATTATCGGATTTTGAACAGGCTGGGTTCCCTTTCCCAGCGTCGTCAAGAAGAGCGTCCACAACCCGAAAAACAGCCCTCCCAGCGTCAGGATCCACCCTGTCAAATGGGTACGGGAGGATTCACTCCAACCCGCGAGTCCCGCCGCGATCGGAAGCAGCAACAGGTATTCATTTCCGGGATCGAAGGGAATGCCCAGCAACGGCGCGGCGCTTATGGTTACGCCCATGACGATGAGGAAATTCCGGTAAGACCCCTTCCGGTTGGCAATCCAGATCCGGACCATTCCGGCAAGCAACGCCATGGAGAATATCCACCCCGCAACATGTCCGGCTTCGCCAAACCACAACCCGAACGCGGCCGCGGGGTTCCCGGGTTCCGTATACGCAGGATAGTCAAGAATCTCCCGGATGTTCAGGATGACCCAGTCCGGGACGAACAGCATACCTACCCCTATCAGGACGGCAAGCGTCACGCCGAGACTGACAAGCACGGAGAATCGCTTCCGGTGAAGGGACCAGAGGGCTATCCATAGCAGAGGGAAAAAAACAACCTGGGGTTTGATGGCGGCCAGGGCCAGGAAGATACCCGCCGGGACAGGGAATTCCCTTTTTAGTAAAAACAACGCGCAGGCCAGAAACAAACTTACGAGGACAACGGGATTGCCGTTGATCACCGCCCGGAATCCGAAATAACCAAAAAGGGAAAAGAGAATCCAGACGGCCATTCTCCAGCGCCGCCCTTCCCAGCCCGCCAGCGCCGCCGCCAGCACGGCAAATGCGATCGTACCCGCTTCCAGCAAGGTCATCCACAGCGCCCGCGCCGTCGTGAATTCAAACAGGCCGAAGGGGAGGAATACGATCATCGAGTAGAGCGGATACGCGAATCGGGAAAGGTCCTCCCCGCGGGCGGGATCCGCCGCATGTCCGTAAATCCACTTTTGTGATTCGAGGGACACCCTGTCGTCGTACGGCTGGACGCCCTGCAGGGCGAAGCGGGCTCCCATCCACCGCGCCAGGAAATCGTTGCCACCCGGATTGGATTCGGAAAATTGATAATTCACCCTGGTCAGCACGGCCAGGCAAACACCAGCGGCGATCAGAATGACCGCCCACGTCGCTGCCGTCTTCAGAGTCTGTCCGTCGATCCGCGCGTTTTTCATCGCCACCCTGATTAATCCTTCTGATCAAAAAGAGCCGGAAGCATACGGATTGCTTCGCCCATCTTCGCCCCGGGCCAGAAGATCAGCCTGCCGTCCACCGTCAGGATCCGTCCGTTTTTCACCGCCGGCACCTCCGGCATTTTCAAGCGAATCGCCGCGGCATCCGCTTCGGAGAACGGGAATGGTTCTCCCGCGAGCAGGATAACCTCCGGCGCGGCGGCCATCACTTCCCCGGGCGTCACCACGGGGTACCGCCGGGAGTCATCGCTCCCGAAGACGGTTTCCGCCCCGCAGATGAAAAGCAAATCGCCTGCATAGGATCCGCCGCCGACAGCCTCCCAGGATTGCGGATCGTCCGCGGATCCCCGGCGCGTGCGCGGGCAAAAAACGCGCACGCGTTTTTCCGGCAGGGAACCGGTCAACCAGTCCACGGAACGGTCGAGCCAGACGACGCTTTGCAGCGCCGACTCGGAAGGGAACATCAGGGCCAGATCCCTCAAATCCGCCACAGCCCGGCGGACAGTCCCGGGCGAGGAGACCCACATCGGAAGACCGGAGCGCTTCCATTCTTCCATCTGTTCCGGGGAATTTTCTTCTCCGGCAGCCAGGATAAGATCCGGATCCAATCCCATAATGTCCGCGCAACGGATATTCTCAGGCCGTCCCAGCCGCGCCACCGCCTCCATGCCATCCGGGAGCAGGCAAAGATCCGTCACGCCCGCGAGGTACCGTCCCAGGCCAAGCGCCAGGAGGCTATCGGTGATGGACGGAGCCACGGAGACAACCCGCTGCGGCGGGAACCCCGGTTCGGCGGCTGGATTCATGCCTTCCACCACTCGCGGAAAGTAATGGTCGGTTTTCCCATGCCCCAGATTTCCCGCTCCTCCTTCGGCCCCAAGGCAATCGAGACGCCTTCGGGAAGGCCGATGCGGAAACGGTCGTTCCGATTAAGGATCAAGGGGATGTTTTGTCCTTCGGTGAAATGGGTTTGGATGATGGCTCCGGGGATCCAGCCCAGACCCGGGGTGCCTGGTTGACCGTCCCCCGCGGTCAGCTGCTCTCCCAGCGCGTCCGCAGCCGCGCCTTCTGCGACGATCACCACACCGGCATCCAGCGCGGCAAGTATAAATTCGTTCGCATCGGTTTGCCCGATGCAGCGGGCATAGGTTCCGGCATCCGCGAGATCCGGAAGCAAGACCAGCGCGGCTTCGGTCAGCGCGTCTTCGAGGGCGTCCGGGGAATCACTATCGAGACTGCGCGCCTCCCAACCGGATGCGTCCATCCAGTCTTCCAGCGCGGTATCCGCGCCGGGAAGCTCGCGGGCCGAGGGGACAACCGCCGCGAGGATGCCCGCTTGGTTTACCAATGCCAGGGCGCGCAGGATGAGCTCCTCCGGCATACGCCCCCCGGAAAGGATAAGCCATCCGGTGCCCTGAGGTCGGCGGAATAGTTGCGATAGTACCGAAGGCATGGAATCCCTGGTGGCGGCAAACGATGAGCGGTGCCGGATTACCTTGGCGGACGGTCCGGGCGGCCGTGGCGGCCGTTCCTGCCGCTTGCACCGCCGTTGCTGTCGTCACGCTCCCCGTTGTCCGTTTTCGGCGCCGGGGAGGCGCCCTCATCCACGGGCTGGATCTCTTCGCGGCGGAACTCGGCCGTCCCCATCTCGTCACCCAGATCCACGAGCACGCCATCCCGCAGCGGGAACACCTCCGCGACACGGCCGATCCCGCGCGGGGTTTGGACCCGTTTGCCGCGTTTGGGGAGTTTCAGGCGGGCGTCCGCGTACTGATCATATTCATAGATGAGGCAGCAGCGGAGTCTGCCGCAGATCCCGGTAATCTCTCCGGGATTGAGGGAAATCCCCTGCGCCTTGGCCATCTTGATCGAGATGGGGTTAAACTCGCCGAGGAACTGCGAACAGCAGCGCTGTGCGAGGCCGCAGGCGCCCAATCCGCTGAGCAACCGGGCTACGTCGCGCGGACCCACCTGGCGGAATTCGATCTGCTGCCGGGTGAAGCGATGCGCCAGATCGTTGCGCAGCGGTTTGAGATCCACCTTTTCGTCGCTTTCGGTCGAGAAGATAACGGTCAGGTGCGATCCGTCAAAGCCGAATTCGACCGCAAAGAAACGCACACCCGGGAAATTATGCCTGCGGGCGCATTCGCGCACGATGGCGAGGGTTTCCTCCTCGCGTTCCTTCCAAGTCTGCTGCACGAGCAGGTCCTGAGCCGAAGCGGGCCGGTCGATCGTGCGGCGATCCCCCTCACCGGCGCGCGGATTACACACGAAACACGCAACCTGGCCGATCTGTTTTCCGCGGGCGGTGGTGACGACCACGTAATCGCCCGGATGGATAGAATCGGCATGGGTGCCGGCGTCGAAATGGTAAACCTTTCCGAGTTTTTGAAACCGTACGCCGATGATGGCGGACATTCTGGAAGGCCTTTCTAGGGTCAAGTCAGGCATGATTATACCTTGTGAAGCCGGGCAGGCCGGTTTTTCCCCGGGATAACCAGCGGCCGCCTCGCCCTCCGAATAACTCTCTTCATCGGATATAATGGCGCGGCGTCCATCATCAGAAATTCATCCGGAGAGCGTATGCCGCGTACATCCAAACGAGCCGTAAAAAATCCAAAATCGGTCAAAACCGCCAGGGGAGGCAAATCCGGCGGCGCCTACCGCAACAGCCGCGCCGGCAAATCCATCCGAATGGTGTACTTGGTGGGGCTGATCCTGGTCGCGATCTTCGCGATCGGCTTCCTGATCGTTCAGATCGCCGGGGAACTTGCGCCCTGGCGGCTTGCCGGCGATATCTCCCCCAACGACGCCCGCAAACAGATAGCAGAAGGCGCGGTCGTTCTGGACGTCCGTATCCGCGAGGAATTCGTCGCCGGGCATATCGAGAAGAGCTTGTTTATGCCGCTCGAGGAGCTCACCTCGCTTATGAGCGCGCTGCCCCGCGACCGGCTGATCATCACCGTGTGCCGGACCGGGCTGCGCAGCATCCAAGCACGGTACATCCTGGAGGAAGCCGGGTTTTCCCAAGTCACCAGTCTGAAAGGCGGTATGGAAGCCTGGATTGCCGCAGGTTTTCCCGTGGTTTACGGCGAACCCGCCCGCAACAACTAGGAAGCCGGAATATTTAGAAATCTCTGATAAGCGGTTGTCATGCCGAGCGCCTGCCCCGGGAAAGCATCCCTGTTTGAGTTTGGTCCCAAAGCGGGGATGTAAGCGCAACGGGGCGGGCGCCACTCAGTTTGGTTTTTTCATCGGTTTCCAATAGCGAACACGCCTGCGAACCGCCTGGGATTATGATTCTCAGGCGGTTTTTTCATAAATACTCTTTCTTTGGCCGCAAAAGAATATTTTTCGAATTTCTTTTCCTGTACACTGTTTGTGACATTTTTTACTTTTGCCGCTTTCCACCGCAACGCCTGCATCCTTGTGGTCTGTTCCAGGTTTACATATAATTGACGGAAGAATCCGCCATGGAACCGTGACAGCAGCCTCGACAGGATGAATGATGGACGCATCCGAGAAATCCCAAACCGCCTCCCGGAAGGAAAGACTTCACATCGAGGTTCATGCCGCTCTGCGGGCATTAATCCACCCGCATTCCAAGCCCGATTTTCACCGTCTGCAAATCTGCCTTCCGCACCTGCTTCCGGCGGACACGGTCCTCTCGGCGGACGGAGTCCGGTCCCTTTTCGACCAGGCGCTCGAAAAGCTTAACCCCTCATATCCGGAAATGCACACGCTCCTGCGGGAACGCTTCTGGGAAGGCCGGACGATGCAGGAGCTTTCCCTCAATCAGGGCCGGTCTTCCAGCGGACTGTACGCGATGCAATCCCAGGCGCTGCGCCAACTGGCGAAGACGCTTTCGGAAATGGAAGAGGAAGCCGAAACCCACCGCGCCGAAGCGGTCAATTACCGATGCCGCAATCTTCCCCCCTGCCCGTTCCAGCGGCTATTCGGTTTTGAAGACTCGCTCGTCCAGATCGAAAAATGGCTGAACGATCCGCAGGGTCCGCAGATCATCAGCGTCGAAGGCCTCGGCGGGCTTGGGAAGACCGCATTGGCGCACGCCGCCGTGCGCGAAGCGCTGGCCTCCGGTCCATGGGCAGACCTGGCCTGGGTCTCCGCCGTAGACCGGCCTTTCTATCTCTGGGAAGCTCCCGACACTCCGCCGCCTTTAAATCCGGATCGGATCATTGAACAGATCGCGATGCAACTGGACCTGCCGGAGGAAACGATCAACCTGCCCGCGGCGGAGCGGCGGAACGCGGTGAAAACAACGCTGTCCGCCAAGCCTTACCTCATCGTGCTCGAGGATCTGGAGCCGGAACACCGCCCCAAGGATTTCCTGCCCAACCTGATCACCCCGACCGGCCCCACCCGGTTCATCCTCACCAGCCGCCAGCGGCTGCCGATGCTTCCCGGATGCGGAAGCCTCTTCCTGCATGAGCTTTCGCGGGACGCCAGCTGTGCGATCATGCGCTACGAGGCGCAGGAGCGCAAACTTCAGATCTCCGAGGCTGACATGGACCGCGTGTTTGCGATGGTCGGCGGGAACCCGATGGCGCTCAAGCTCATCATCGGTCAGGCGGTCAGCCTACCGCTGCACCGGGTTTTGGAGAATCTCCTTCCCGCGACGAAAGGCACGCCGGCAGGAAATATCCTCCAGCAGATATACCGGCATTCCTGGAAACTGCTGCTGCCCGCATCCCGCCAGGTCCTGTTCGCGATGGAAAGGTTTTCCCCAAACGGCACAAGTTACGAGGACCTGCAAACCGCCACCGATCTTTCCTCCAAGGAGCTGGATGCCGCGCTCCAGCAGCTGGTCACGCATTCACTGGTCGTGTACAACCCGGCGCCAGTGGATCAATACATCATCCACCGGTTGACATACCTGTTCCTTTGGACCCTGCAACGCGGGGGAGTGATCAGCCTGGTCGACACCAAACCGGCCGTGCCGCCGGAGAGGTTGAGCGGGGCGAAATCACAAAAGAAATAAGCACCGCCGCTTGGGTGGTCGAGCAGTCCGTGGTTTTCGGGCGCATCGAGACCACCATATCCATTCGACGATTGTAGCCTTGCCATCAGGGCTCGATACGGCCGCGAAAATCACGCGGCCTACTCGACCGCCTTCTCTGTGCCGCCCTGGATCACGACGACGCTGATCCGGGCGGCGGTTTTTTCCGCCATCTCCCTCAACGCGACGGAAACGGGTGAATCGGGCGCGGACAGGATGACCGGTTTTCCTTCGTCGCCGCCGATGCGCACGTTCGGATCGATCGGGATCTCGCCCAGGAATGGAACGCCCGCTTCCTCGGCAAGCTCCCGGCCTCCCCCGCGTCCGAACAAATCGACCGGCTTGCCATCCGGCCCGATCCAATAGCTCATATTTTCCACCACTCCGAGGATCGGCACGTTCATCATCTTGAACATCTCGAGGCCGCGCAGGGCGTCCTCGCGCGCGACCTTCTGCGGAAGTGTGACAATGACGCCGCCGGTAAGGTGGACCAGCTGGCTGAGGCTGATCGGCACATCGCCCGTTCCGGGAGGCAGGTCCACAATAAGGTAATCCAGCGGCCCCCATTCGACGTCGGTCAGCAGCTGACGGACGGCGGAATGCAGCATCGGCCCGCGCCAGACAAGCGGCCGGCCGGGTTCCACCATCAGCCCGATCGAAATCACCTTGACCCCATGCGCCTCGGCCGGAAAGATTCTGTCTTCCTGCGGATCGGGGAGTTCATGGACTCCCATCATGGTCGGGATATTCGGCCCGTATATATCGGCGTCCAGCAAGCCGACGCAGCTGCCGCTTTGAGCAAGGCTGACCGCCAGATTAACCGCGATGGTGCTTTTCCCAACGCCGCCCTTCCCGGAAGCGACCGCAATCACGTTGCGGGCGGAGATCGTCACCGAGCCGCTCGGCTTCCCGCCCGGCACGGAGGCTTCCATCCTGATTTGCACCTCGCGCACGCCGGGGACGGATTGCACCGCCGCCCGCGCTTCGGCCGCGATCTGGTCGCGCAGCGGGCAGGCGGGAGTGGTCAGCACCAGCGCGAACGACACGCGCCCGTCCTCGACCTTCAGGTCGCGGATCATGTTCAGGCTGATCAGGTCCTTATGCAGTTCGGGATCTTCGACCCGGCCGAGCGCCTTGCGCAGGTCTTCGATCGCCGGTCCGGCCGAGGAGGATTTGGCATTGGGCATGAATGGATTCACCGACCTTCCTTCCGAGCAGCATGTTCCTCAAGATAAGCGTCAATTTCCTTGCGCGCTTTTTCATACAGGCGGATCAGCTCCTGGTCGTTCCCGCGGTAACGCAGGATCGCCTGGCGCGCGCAGGCGGTGCAGCCGCGCAGGGCACGGAACGAATCCGCCTGGCAATTCAGGCATCCGCTGAGCCGGATCATCATCAACCCGAATGCCAGCGCGTCCGCATCGTCCTCTTCCATTTCCGCGATTCTCGCCACCAGCCGTTTCCACGCCGCGCCGCGCAGGTCCCCGAGAGAGGGAACCACGCGCATCGGGAAGAGCATTTCCGCGTCTTCGTGGTACATCAGGCATCCCCTGTCCGGCGCGCCTGTCGCTGCGCCCGCTCGGCCTCCTCCCGCGCGAAAGCCGCGGGATGGATGGCCGCATGATAAGCCGCCGGCTTCAGCAGCTTTTCCAGATTGTACACGTGCCCGGACCGGTTGCGTGACGCCAATTCGTACTCCCGATCCATCCGGATGGCGTCGAACGGGCAATATTCCGCACAATAACCGCAATTCATGCAGCGGTCGATATCGACGGCAAATTCCGCCGGGTGGGCAACCGGCTTCCCTGTGGCGGAGTCGCTGGCCCGGACGATCCAAATGCATTGCGGCGGACACACCCGGGCGCAAATCCCGCAGGCGGTGCAACGCAATTTCCGCGTGCCATCCGCTTCGTCGGCATATACCAGGAAGGGGATCACCCGGAACGCCTCCGGGACGGGCAGCTTTTCTTCCGGATATTGGATGGTGAAAATCCCGCGTGTGTCCCTGCTCCGCCGCCGGGCGATTCCCTCCGGTGTGAAATAACGGCGGCCCCAACCGCGCAGATCCTCCCAGTAGGATTCCACGAAGTGGCGCAGCGTGATACCCAGGCCTTTGAGAATGCCTAATCCAAACATAAGGAAAGACCTAAAATATATCTCACCGCAAAGACGCAGAGGACGCAGAGATTTGTAATCATTTTTTCTCTGCGCTCTTCGCGTCTCTGCGGTGAGATTTATTCTTTACTTTCATCGATCCGTTTCCCCCAGGATGATATCGATGCTGCCGAGGACTGCGACCACGTCGGCGACCTTGCCGCCGCGGCACATCTCGGCCATGCCCGTCAGGTTGATAAAGGACGGCGCGCGGACGTGGTACCGCCAGGGATTGGGCCGGCCGGTCGAGACCACATAGAAACCCAGTTCGCCCTTCGGCCCTTCCACACGGCCGTAGGCTTCCCCGGGCGGCACGCGCGGCTGGAATTGCGGCTTGCCGGTCTGGACCGGTCCGGCCGGAAGCGCCCGCAGCGCCTGCCGGATGATGCGGATGCTTTGACGGATCTCGTCCATCCGGACGAGGTAGCGGTCGTACACGTCGCATCCGCCGCGGCAGGCCACATCCCATTCGAACCGGTCGTACACGGAATACGGTTCCGCTTTGCGCACATCGTACGGCACCCCCGATGCCCGCAGGACGGGTCCGGCGGCCGAATACGCCAATGCTTTTTCACGCGGGAGAATCCCCACTCCGGCGCAGCGCGCTTGGACGATCTCGTTCCCCGTAAGATAGGCATCCAGCTGATCCACTTTCCCCGGCAATCGCTCTTCCACCAGGGCGCGGATCGCTTCGACCGTTCCGGCGTCGATATCGCGCGCCAGGCCGCCGAACCGAAAGAAGTTGCACATCATCCGCGAGCCGGTGACCGCCTCGAAAATATCGACCACGAGTTCCCGTTCCTCGATCGCGTACAACGCCGGCGTGAAGAACGCCCCCAGGTCGTTGAGCAGGAATCCGATCGACCACAGGTGGCTGACGATGCGGGTCAACTCGGCCAGGATCACGCGCAGATACTCGGCCCGCTCCGGCGGGCGGATTCCCATCAGGGTTTCCACCGCAAGGACGTAGCCGAAGTTGTTGCTCAGCGAGGTGAGGTAATCGAGGCGGTCGGTGAACGGGATGTTGCCCGGGAAGGTATTGCGCTCGCCGATTTTTTCGTGACAGCGGTGCAGGTACCCCATGACCGGTTTGAGGTTGACCACAGTCTCTCCATCCAGGAGCGCGGCGACTCGAAAGACGCCGTGCGTGGACGGGTGCTGCGGACCCAGGTTGACCATCAGGAATTCCGTCTGGAGCGCTTCCGGACGCCCGCCGGCCTCGTTTTCCAGCGCGGCGTACAACGCCCGGTCGTCGTCGGCCTCCCAGCCCCCGGGGGCAAGCGCATCCGCGGGACGGGTGAAGGCTCTGTCCGGCGGTCCATTCCGGCGGCCTTCCGGCCAGCGCGCTCCGAAAGGTTTGGTCTCCTCCTCGTACATCGGTTCGCGCCAATCTTTGCGCAGGGGATGGCCGGAAAAACCCTCCCACAAAAGGATCCGGCGGAGGTCGGGATGCCCGTCGAATTGAATCCCGAACAAATCCCAGATCTCCCGTTCCTGAAATTCGGCGCCCGGATAAATTGACGTCAGGCTCGGGAGGACCGGTCTTCCGCGCGGCGTGCGGACTTTAATGATTTCTCCCGGCCCGCCTCCGGTCCGATATACGTGATAAACCGTTTCGAATAGATCCTCGGGCAGATAATCTACTCCGGTTACGGAGGAGAGATAATCAAACCCTTCCTCCCGGCGCAGCGTTTGGGCGACGTTCGGGAGCAGGCTTGAATCGACGATCCAGCCGGAATACCCCGGCCGCTCGTCGCGGACCACGCCCTGCGGAAACCGTTCGCCGAGGTTCACGTCCCCCGCTCCTTCGTCTTTGGGAAATTCTGCGGCCGGGGTTCCACAACCAGGTCCGGTCCTAGTTGGGGAACCGGGATTTCCCGCGGGCCCCTGCGGTACCATGGTGAAGTCCGCCACGACTGGCTTGAAATCACCTTCTGCAGCTCCATCAATCCGTTCAGCAGAGCCTGGGGCGTCGGCGGGCAGCCGGGGATGTAGACGTCCACCGGCAGGACCTGATCGATCCCCGGCACCACGTTGTATCCTTCACGGAACGGACCGCCGCCCGATGCGCACGCACCCATGGCGATGACGTACTTCGGTTCGGCCATCTGATCGTAGAGACGGACTATCGTCGGGGTCATCTTCTTGGTGACGGTTCCGGCGATGATCAGCAGATCGCTCTGACGCGGGCTGGGGCGCATGATTTCCATCCCGAACCGGGATTTGTCGAAGCGGCTGGCCTGGGTACAGATCATTTCTATCGCACAGCAGGCCAGGCCGAACATCATCGGCCAGACCGAGTTGCGCCTGCCCCAGTTGTAAATTCGATCGATGCTGGTGACGGCAATGCGACCGAGGAGATTATCGGGAAGTGGAATCTGGGGATCGTGAAGAGTCTCTTCCGTCATGAAGTGGCGAATCCGCCTCTCCCAATAGAATTTGGACTTGTTACGGCGATTGCGAAAATCTTGCTGGGGATTATACCTCCCAAATTGGCTGTTTTTCAGCCTTTTTATAGAATCGTTTCCAGAAGAGGAATCGGTTCAATATCCGATTACTGGACAAGAGAATACGGCCGGATGGCGTTTATGGCTATTTGACAAACAGGGATAATTGATCTATTCTACCTGTTGTAGAATAGCCATGAGGTTGGCATGCTCATAAAGCAAACCGAAGCGCAATTTCTTTCGAATTGGGAGGATGTCTACAAAAAGGGGCTGCTGACATTCTGGCTGCTGCTTTTCCTTCATCAACGGCCTGCTTACGCCTACGAAGCCGGAGCGGAAGTGGAACGCCTGAGTCAGGGAACCGTCCACGCGGATGAAAACAGCATTTACCGGGCGCTTAATCGCTTCGAATCACTGGGGCTTGCAAAAAGCGAACTGCGAGAATCAGAGATCGGGCCGAAACGGCGTTATTACAGCCTCTCCCGGGCGGGATCCGCAATCCTCGCAGGATTCATCAACCGCAATATCCTGGTATTCGACAACCCCGCCGTCCGGAATCGGATTCAGGCTGTCCTTCTGGAGAATCCCGCCGGAAAGGAGTCATCCGAATGACGATCGAGCAATTGGAATTACGGTTGGAAGTTTGGAAACGCTGTGTGTGGATCTCCCTGGGTGCGGCAGCCGCCATGTGGGCAGGGGCGGCCGCCGATTGGCTGCTCCGCGTCCGGCGGATCGATACGGCGGAGTATCTTTCCTGGTTGGCCGTCTGGCTGCTTGTTCAAGGCGCGGCGGTTTTCCCCGCGGTTTGGCTGACCTTCCACCGTGATTGGCGGAGACTAACGATGGTGCTCCGTTTCCACGTGGTTTTTGGATCCCTGGCCGGGGCATGGCTGGCGCTGCTCGCATGGGGCTTTCATATGCAATCGGGAGTATTTACTTACTCCCGTAACACGATCCCGCCGATCCTTGCGGTCGGCATGGTGCTGGCCGGTGTGTACTTCCATCTTCGAAAACGGCTCTTTACCGCGCCGGAAGCCATTTTCCCCTGATCCGGTCCGCCATTTGTCCGGGTAAAACACCCCGGACCGCTGGAACGATCACACTTCTCCGGTCGGTTTGCCGTTGTCAAACTCCGGCTCGCCCTCCACCGGAGCAGTCCAGGTGCTTCCGTTTTTATACGCGTCCACGTTGTTTTCATCGACGACAACCGACGGCGTGACGAGGATGTAGGGAACATCGCGGCCGTCGATAAGCACCTTCTTCATCTGACGGATAACGGTGGCGCCGATCAACGACGGATACACGCCCAGGGTGGCGGTAATTTGACCGCCCTGGATCATTTCCAGCGTCACCGGATTACCGTCGATGCCGATGCACCAGATATCGGAATTCACCGTGCGGCCCAGTTTTTTGGCCGCAATGCAGGCGCCGATCCCCATCTCGTCCGAATTCCCATAAAAGAGGTCGATCTCCGGGTGCTGCTGCAGTGCGGCGGTAGCCACTTCGACCGCCTTCGTCCGATCCCACTCCGCGGTTTGCTTCCCGATAATTTCCACCTGCGGGCAATACTGCGCAATCCCCCACGCATAGCCCTGGGTTCTGCGGTTGGCATGAAACCCCGGGATGCCCATCAGGATGTACACCTTCCCGTCCGGATTGCCGTTTTGTTCGAACAAGCCGCATGTATAGCGCGCGAGCTGAACCGCCCCGCCCCACTGGTCATACCCGATAAATTCGGTGACCTCGCCGTCATCGAGCGGGGTTATGGTGTTGTGCATGAATACGGGGATGTTGCGTTTGTTGGCGCTCTTGACCGCCGTGACGATCGCCTTCACGTCGATCGGGTTGATGGCGATGGCGGAAATGCCCTTTTGCAGTTCCTGCTCGACGACGGACACCTGTCCGGAAAAATCGTCCTCCTTTTCCGCGGCCACGGCATCCACCGCCCAGCCCAGAAGATCCGCCTCGCGGACGGCGCCTTCTTTGATAGCCACGTGGAATGGGCTGCCAAAACCCGGCGGGACGATGGCCACGCGGATTTTTTGCGCCGAAGGATCTCCTCCGCCTTGCCACAGCATGGCAACCACCGCCGCGAACAGTACAATAACCGCCGCCCCCAGCCCCCACCGGATGATCGCTGATTTGTTCATGACCCGCTCCTTGACATCCGAGGCATAACCGCGGGAAACCTCATCCGTCGGAAATCCGGAAGGCCGGTTTGGCGGAGAATGCGGAACGGAAGAGATTCTACCATCGCATCCTTGGCGAAAAGCCCCTGCCATGGACCGGCAGGGGCTTTCCCTTCGACTTTTCTGAAACCCCGCAACCAGCTTAGCGAATACCCTGTTCGATGAGCGGCGCGATCAGGTCAATGTTATCGGGGCGGACCGTGCCGACTCCGGTATCGATATGCAGACCCGGGATCAGGTAGTTCTTCGTCAGCCAGATTTGCTGGACCGGGAAGTAACCCTGCAGGTAGAGCACCTGATCGAAACTGGCGCTGATCCACCCGCCCTGGATGCCTTCGATCGTCGCCGGGGAGAGGTCGATGCCGCCGCAGATAACGTCGCCCGGCTGCTTGCCGGCCGCTTCGAGAACCTTCGGCAGGACCGCGGTGATATTGCCGTGCTGGGTTCCGATCGCCTTGAGGTTGGGGTGAGCCGAGATGTACGCCGTCAGGACCGGGATCGCCAGCGAGGCATCTTTATCCACATCGTCGGTCATGTCCAGTTTTTCGACCTTGATGCCCGCGTCGGTCAGTGCGTCGTAAACGCCCTGGGAGCTCCGGCTGCGGCCTTCCTGGTGCCAAATGTCGTACACCAGGGCTTCATCGCCCGCTTTGAGGCCCGCGGCGACCATCGCCGTGCCGGTCAGGTAACCGCCGGCATACAGGTCCGCGCCGGCGTAGCCAAATCCGTTGACCTGGTACTTGGCTTCGATCGTCGGCAGCGGGTTGTTGCCGCTGGTGACAACGATGCCCATGCCGATCGCCTGTTCCACCAGCGGCCGCATCGCATCCTCCCCGGGATGGCCCATGATGACGATGCCGTCCGGGTTCGCCGCAATGGCTTCCTTGAATTGGTCGATCATCTTCTGGGAATCCCAACCCGAGTATTGTTCGATCAGTTTGATCCCCAAGGCTTTGGCGGCGGCTTTGGCGCCGTTGGTCCGCGCCAGGGTGGATGCGTCGCCCGGATTGCCGCCCATCTGCATATAGACGACGAGCTCTTCCCCGCCGGTTTCCGCGGGGGCTGGAACCTGGACTTCCACGGTTTCTTTTTCGGTGACAATCCTCGTGACCTCAACCGGATTTGCCGTTGCCGCTTGGCAGGACGAGAGGACGAGGGTGGCCATTAACAGAACGGCCAGTAGGTGAACAAAACGCTTCATGGGCTTCCTCCTTTTGGGTATCGAAGTAATTCTTTCGCCGGTGGTGCGCAAGGGTTGACAGTTTTTTTTAACCTCCGGGCGGCACCTCCTTCTCCGGCGGATTGTTTTCCGCAATTCGCCGGGGAGCGATCAGCTTCCTTTCGGAACGTCCGTTGTCTTTCCCGCGGCGGCGGATTGCGCCCGGGCCGGTAGGATCCACTTGCGGATCCGGGCGGATGCCGGTCCGATCCGTCCATCCCCGATCAGCACGTTGATCACCACCGCGGCGATGATGATCAGCCCCATCGCCGACTGCACCCAGTAACTCGTGACGCCGGTGGCGACCACGCCGGCCTGCAACGATCCGATGATGTAGGCTCCGAAAAATGTCCCGACGACACTCCCCTTCCCGCCCGAGATCAGGGTTCCGCCGATAAACACCGCCGCCATGGTCAGCAACAGGAAGCCCTGCCCCTGGTTTGGGAAAAAGACGTTGATCTCGACGGTCAGCAGCAAACCGCCGAACGCGGCGATAACCCCCATCAGCGTGAACAGCTGGATCTTGGTCGCCTCCACGTTGATCCCCATCACCCGCGCCACGTTCGGGTTATCGCCGATGAACATGATCGCTTCGCCGAATTTGTGCCGGTTCAAGATGAACCACAGGAGGGCAGCCAGTCCGGCCGCCCAAAGGGCCTGGGCGGGTACGATCCCGAAGATCCGGCCGGTGAACAGGTCGTGTACGGCGGTTTTTTCGACCGCCCCAATATCGATTTGCAGCCCGTTGGCGATCAGGATCGTGATCCCGTACCAGAAGAACTGCGCCGCGAGGGTGGCCATGATCGACGGAACGCCCACCTTCGCGATCAGAATCCCGTTGGTCCAGCCGACCAGCGCGCCGGCGGCGAGCGCGAGCACGATGCCGAGCCAGGGAGCCCAGGGGCCGGGGACGTGTTTGAACACGTAGGCGAAAACAAAGCCCGAGAGGGCGACCACGGCCGGGAAACTGAGGTCGATTTCCCCGGCGGTGATCACGAGGGTCAATCCGAGGCCGAGGACCAGCCAGGGCGGCACCGTCTGCAGGAACGACATGTAGATCAGCGGTTTGGTGAAGACGGTGGGGGCCGTGATCACGAAGCCCGCGTACAGGAGCAGCAGCACTCCGACCACGGGGAGCCCTTCAATGCTTCCAAGGATGGACCAGAGCGATCTGCGCGCTTTCATGAGGCCTCCTCGTCCATCCGGCCGTGGGCATATTCGAGCAAAAAATCATCCAGCGACTTAAGCGAGAATTCTCGCTTGGGTTTGTCGGCCACAATCCTTCCGCGATCCATGATGACAAACCGGTCGGATATTTCGTACACATCGGCGAGGTTGTGCGAGATGTAAATGCACGCCTTGCCGGCCGCCTTGATCTTATGGACGAAGTTCAGCACTTTGCGCACTTCCTTAAGCGAGAGGGCGACGGTGGGCTCGTCCAGGATGATCAGTTCGGCTTCGAAGTGCATGGCCCGCCCGATCGCCACCCCCTGGCGTTCGCCTCCGGAAAGCTTGCTGACGTTCGAATCCACGGTTATGCCCGCGCCCCGGAATCCGATCGTCTTGACCATGATTTCGCTCGCGATCTCTTTTTCCTTTTTCACGTTGAGGAACCCGAGCGGATAGCATATTTCGCGGCCGATGAAAAAGTTGCGCCACAGCGGCTGCTTTTCTCCGAGGGATTTATCCTGGTAGACCGTCTCGATTCCCAGCGCATGCGCGTGTTTGACGTTGTAGGACCCGAGGTCCACCCCGCGTCCGGCGATGCAGAGCGAGCCCGAGGTCGGCGGAAACACGCCGGTGAGAATTTTCACCATGGTGGATTTGCCGGCTCCGTTGTCCCCGATCAATCCGACGATCTCGTTCTTCCCGACCTTCAGATTGATGTCCTTGAGCGCGCACACCAGGCCAAAGTACTTTTCAATGTGAATCATCTCGAGCGCGTTGGGGGTTGCTGCGGTTTGGCTGCGCTTTTCCGTGGAAGCATTCTTGGGCGGAGCCGAGCGGGTGCTTGTCATCATGTCCTCGATGGGCGTAAGGTGGGGTCTGCGTCCGGATCCTGCGGACCGGCTGCCCTGCATGCCATGGCATGCCGTCGGATTGCGTGCGTGCCCGAAGGCTGACCCCATACTAGCAAACGGATTGCGGGAAGGACAACGGGTTCAGCGCATACTTGATGCAGACTGGATGCAGAGGGAGTGCAACGGTTTTAATATGGGCGACGGTGAGCGCGGAAAAAGTGCAAGCGGGGTGCAACCGGCCGGGATTATCCCGGTGATTTTGAATTCTTCGATCCCCCTATCGTGCCGGGTGGTGGGTGCGCACCAGATTATCCACCAGCGTTTCGATGGCGCCTTTTAAATCATAAAAATACTGACGGCGGCTCATATGCAGTTCCCGCGCGATGGAATCCACCGGACGTTCCTCCACGTAGGTCAGCTGCAGGATCCGGTGTCCGCGCTTGGAACGAGAGGTATCCCGGCTGTCCGCAGCCGGCGGACGTATTCCATCCATGGCGATCAGGAGCACATGCCGCAGTTCCTCACCCCGGTTTCCAAGGCCGGGATCCGGCGCGGCGCCGCCGGAGAGAACCGCCCACTCGCACAGCTCGCAGCGGCCCAGGTAATGGTCGTCCCACATATGGCGCAACGCATCCCGGGTCTGACGCATCAGCCAGCCGCTTTCGAGGAGCCAGGCATCTTCCAGCATCGGGGTATTGGCGGCCGCCACCTGCTCAAGGATCCCGATCGCCTCTTCGCGGAACGCATCCGGCACCGGGCTTTGGACTTCGAGGACGCCGACCAGGCGCTGGTTCTGGATCAGTGGAATCGCCACCGCGCACTGGGAATCCACCCCCATCGGGACCACTCCCGCCCGGCGGCCGATATCCGGCACATACACCGGCCGCCGCGTCTCCTTGGCCTCCTGGAGGATGCTGCCGCGCCCGGCGAGCGCGCGGCGTTCGGGAACGGCCGCCGACGGATCCTCGCACGCATGGGTTTGCGGCACCAGCTCGCCCGTATCCCGGTCCGCCAGGTAAATCCGGCAGTAGGCGAATCCCACGCGTTCCTCGACCGTCTGCGTCAGCCGGGTCAGCATCTCGTTCAGGTACCGGCCGCTGAGGATCGACGAACTGACTTCCGGTTTGGAAACGGCCTGGCGGGCGCGGCGGCGTTCGACATCGACCAGAACCGCGAGCAGGATGATCGCGCCGGTGATCGCGTCCTTCCACCAGGGCAGCGCGTTAAGCATGATCATCCCGTTGGGAATGACGGTGATGATCAGCACGCCCACGAAGGTGCCCCACACACCGCCCACCCCGCCGCCCAGGGAAACTCCGCCGATGATCGACGCGGCGATCGAATACAACTCGTAGCTTCCGCCGTTGGTCGTTGCGGCGCCGTCGATGTAGGCGATCAGGATCATCCCCGCCAGGGCTGAGAGCAGCCCGCACGCGGCGTAGACCATCATCTTGTGGCGGTCCACCTTCACGCCCGAAAGCCGCGCGGCGGTTTCGTTCCCGCCGATGGCGTAGCAGTAGCGCCCGAATTTGGTGTTGCGCAGGATGTACCACGCCGCAAGGTAGACGGCGAACATGATCAGCGCCGGGGCGGGGATGATCCAAACCGATCCGTCGGAAATCCACTTGAAATCATCGGGCAGGGAGTGAGTCGGCCAGCTGTAAGCGATGGCCTGGGTTATCCCGTGCAATCCGACCATCGTGCCGAGGGTGACGATGAAGGGCGGCATGCGCCGGTTGGCGATCAACCAGCCCTGGGCCGCGCCGATCAGGGTTCCGACCAGGAGGCCGGCGAGGATGGCGACCCATGACAGCGGCCCGGTCAGGGGCGGAACCGGACCCAGCCCGTATTTCATCAGACTGGCGGCGATCATCCCCGACAGCGCGACGACCGAACTGACGGAAAGATCGATGCCGCCGGTCAGGAGAACCAGCGTCTGTCCGACCGCCACGATCCCGATTGTGGAGGCCATCGTCGCGATCAACAACAGGTTTCCGACCTGCCGGAACGCGGGCGACAGCGCCGAAAAAGCCACCATCAGGACGAGCAGGCCGAACAGGGCGCCGATCTGATCCGTCTGCCATCCCGTCGGAAAAGTCCGTCCGCCGATCCAGCGCCGGAAAAACCCCTTGCCCATCGCCGGGGTGGCTTTCATTCCGTTCCTACCCCGCTGGAAAGCCGAAGAATTTCCCGTTGCGAAGCATTCGCCCGGAGCAGCTCGGCGGCGATCGTGCCCCGGCGCATGACGAGAATCCGGTCGCACATGCCGAGGATTTCGTTCAGATCGGAGCTGACCAGGATGATCGCCGTCCCGCGACGGGCCAGGTCGTTCATCAGCCGGTAGATCTCCACCCGCGCGCCGACATCCACGCCGCGGGTCGGTTCATCGAAAATGAGGACCCGGGCGCGGGCGGCCAGCCATTTGGAGAGGACCAGTTTCTGCTGCGTGCCTCCCGAAAGCGTCCGCGCCGGCTGCGTCAGCGTCTCAGAGCGGATGCCGAGTTCGCCGGCGTAGAAGTTGGCGATGTCGATCTCCCGCGAATGGTCGATCCACGGACCCGGCCAGGCGTTCTCGAGCGCCACGAGCGTCATGTTGTGCCGCGCCTGCATTTGTAAAATCAGCCCCTGCTCCAAGCGGTCCTCCGGCAGGAGGCCGATCCCGTGCGTGATCCCGTCATCCGGCGTGGCGATGTTCACCGGCTGGCCGTCGATGAAAATGGAGCCGCCTTCGGCGGGATCCGCGCCGAAGAGCGCGCGGGAGAGCGCCGTGCCCCCCGCTCCGATCAGACCCGTCACGCCCAGGACTTCGCCGGCGGAGAGCGCAAAGGAGACATCTTCCAGGGATCCGGATCGCCGCAATCCTTCGACGCGCAACACTTCCGGGCCGGCGGCGTGAAGCGCCTTTGAAAATTTTCCCGGCAGATAGCGGCCGACGATCCACAGGATGAGATCCTCCAGCGACGCTTCCGCGAGGGGAACCGTCGTGATTTTCCGGCCGTCCCGCAGGACGGTCGCGCGGTCACCAAGTTGGAGAACCTCCTCCAGCCGGTGGCTGATATACAGAATCGTGACTCCCTGCGCGCGCAGCGTGCGCAGAATGCCGAAAAGGTCCGCGGCTTCCCGCGCGGAAAGCGCGGCCGTCGGCTCGTCCATGATGATCATTTCGGCCGATAGGTGCAGCGCGCGCGCGACTTCGATCATGCGCCGTTCGGCCGCTGAGAGCTCGTCGATGCGCGCCAGCGGATCGATCGGGAGGTTCAGACGGTCCAGAAGAGCGTTCGCGCTTTCGATCATCCGGTCCTGATCGATGATCGGAAGCCCGGAGGGAATATGGGGTTCGCTCCCGAGGAAAATATTTTCCGCAACCGTCAGGTGCCGGACCAGGTGGGATTCCTGGTAAATGACGCTGATTCCCGCCTTTTGCGAATCCGACGGGTTCTGAAAGACAACCGGACGGCCCCCGAAGGAGATGGTCCCCGCATCGGGCAGGTACACGCCGGTAAGGATTTTTATCAGGGTGGATTTGCCCGCGCCGTTTTCCCCCAGCAGCATGTGGGTCTCTCCGCGCAGAATATCGAGATCGATATCCTCCAGCGCCTTGACGCCGGGAAAGGCTTTGTGGATGCCGCGGAGTTCCAGGAGAATATCCGGGGTGGGCATGCGCGAATTGTACTGCGCCTGCCCCCCGTGCGCTGAGCGCCGGTGCAATGCGAGTGCAAAGAAATCTCAAGTGGGGGTGATTTCGCCTTCGAAGCCGGTTTTTTTCTTGGGAACAACGATCCTCCAACCGGCCGTCATCCCGGGGCTTGCCCTCGCGCCCGCCCTCGCGCCTGCCCTCGCGGAGCATCCCCGCTTGCCCCTGTTCTATTAGCGGGGATGGTGCGAAGCGAGGGGAGCATCCCCGCTCGTTCCTTATCTTTGAGCGGGGATGAATGCGAAGCGTGGGCCGGGATCCTTGGAACCAACTTCCGGATGCCCGCTTCTTGCGCCCGTGCTTCGCAATTAATCCCGCTTAAAAACCGGAATCGAGCGGGAATGCTCCCCCTGTTCGCGAGAGCCTCGCACAGGAAGCTCGCCGATTCTCATCGTTCGGGTGGCAGACGCGCGCATGATGACTGTCTTTAAAATCATCATGGATGCCTGATCGTGTCAGGCATCCATGGGCACCTTGTTATTGGCTCGGGGTTGTTGCACTGGATTCCCGCCCGGAACACGCTGGTCGGGACGGCCTCCCTCGGCCGGACGCGCCGGTCTGTCTTCTATTCCAGCGCCTTCCTGAGCGCAAAGCACACCGTTTCCACCTCGTCTTCAGACATCACACCCGAGAAGGGAAGCGCGATATTTTGATCTCCCAGCCGCTCCGTCACAGGGAAATCGCCGGGCTGGTAGCCGAATCGGTCGCGATAGAAAGACTGCAGGTGGATCGGGGAAAAATATTTCCGCGATGGGATTTGCTCCCGCGCCAGGCGCTCGATCACCCGGTCCCGGTTGGCCGGCGGAAGTATGCGGATAATGTAAACGAACCATGACGGCTGGGTCGTATATGGGGCAATCGTCGTGAAGCGGATCAGCTCCACATCGCGGAGTCTCTCCTCGTACCAGAAAGCGACGCGTTTCCGTTTTTCCAGAAGCTCCGGCAACCGGCGCGCCTGGGCCAGCCCGAATGCGGCGCTCATTTCATCCAGACGGTAGTTGTAGCCAAGCCGGTCGTGTTCCAGCCACATGCCGCCCGGCTTCCTGCCCTGGTTTCGAAGAGAACGGATTTGGGTGATCCAATCTTCATTGCTGGTCACTACCACGCCCCCCTCGCCGGTCGTCATCTGTTTGTTCGGGTAAAAAGCCATCACACCGATATCCCCAAGGGAACCGGCCGGCCGACCCTTATAATGCGCTCCGACCGTCTCGCACGCATCCTCAATAATCACCATATTGTGTCTATGCGCAATATCTCCAAATTGATCGTAATCCGCCGCCTGGACGAAAACGTTCGCCGGGAGAATTCCTTTTACCGAGTGCGGCCCTGATTTTTGGCCGGCCAAGCTGCGGGGCAGAAAACGCTTCGCGTCGTTGCCGCCGCGAAGGATCGCCTCGACCGTCTCCTCCACCCGCATCCAATCCATATTTCCGGTTTGATCGTCCACATCGGCGAATACCGGGATGGCGCGCTCGTACAAAAGGCAATTGGATGAGGCGACGAAGGAAAAGGGCGTGGTGACGACCAGATCCCCCTCGCCGATCCCCGCCGCGATCACCGCCAGATGCAATCCGGCGGTTCCGGACGAGACGGCCGCCGCATATTTCGTTCCGGCGATTTTCGCCATTTCCTCCTCAAACGCAAGGATCTGCCCGCCCATGCTTAAATCGGTCGTGTGCAAAACCTGCGTCACAGCGTCGATTTCCGCCTGGGTGATATCCGGAGACGACATGCGGATCGGTTCTCGGGTCAATGGAAATGCCTCCAATAATGGATGATGACAATTTTATCAGTTTATTGTTTCCGATCCCGGCTTCGGTTGGGTATTAGGAATTAATGGAAATAAACAGGATTTACGGGATTTTTCAGGATTTACAGGATTATGTTTACCCTTATCTCCGATGTTTCTATTTCCGTGTGAATATTTTTCCGGCTTCTAGCCTTTGAGGAATTTCTGAAACCGCTCGATGGTAAGCGGCGCAGAGCCTTCGTAGTGATTGTTGATATTGACATAGATTTCGTTTTTGCCGCCCGAAAGATCCTTGACGATGCCGGCAATGTCCGCCAATTCCTTCTCGCGCGAGGTGACGATCCGGTTCCACGCTTTGCCGGTTTCCTTTTCGATCTGCTCGCGGCCGGTTCCGTGCAGCCGGAAGATCACGGTCCGGAACCGTCGAATGCGCGGCTCCAGTTTCGTCCACATCTCCGCAATCGAAGGCATCCAATATCCCTGCAGCAGAACCAGCTGCCAATCCTGATCCAGCAGAAAATCCAGGAACCGCTCGTTAAAATAGTTCCCGTTCCGGATTTCCACCGCGTACGGATGCCGCCCGGGCAGCCGTTTTCGAAACTTCGTCAACTGGGATGCCAATTCCTGCTGCGAGGCCATCTTCTGGCGGTTGAGATATTCGAACTGAAAAATCAGGGGCCCGAGTGTTTGTTTTAATGGCGCGAGGGTTTCCAGAAATTCCGCGGCCAGCTCCGTGGAGAGAAAGAACCTGTTTGCGGCGCCGGGCAGGCTTTTTTCTTTGGCGTAATAATGCGTCAGGGTAATGCTGTTGGGGGCCTTAATGGTGAAACGGAAGTCTTCCGGAACCGATTTCCTGTATTCTTCGACCAGGGCCGGCTCGGGAAGCTTCGGTTTGCCCTTCGGAAAAAGCGACCAGAACCACTGATCGATTTCGACGGTCGAATACCTCTGCGCGTATTCCTGGAGGAAATTGACGGGAGCTTCCGAGTACACCAAGCCTTTCCACGATGGATACTTCCAGGAACAGGTCCCGATCCGGATGTTGTTCAATTCGGACCTCCTCTTTTTCCCGTTTGCGCGGTCCGGCTAATACACCTTCGTATCAATCTCCTCATCCATCCGGCCGATCTCATAGACAAAGATTCCACAGCGCGTATCGATGACAGCCGGCGTCCAGCCGCTCATGGAGAAGGTGTGGGATACGACCTTCGCTCCCGGTTTGAGGGATTCCGCCAGGCGCGGCTTAAGCTTCTGATTGGTTCCCTGCAACAGATAGAGGGTGACGACATCCGCACCGTCGACCGGGAACCGCCGCATATCCCCCAGGCGCACTTCCGCCTTCCCGCGCAGGCCCAGGAGGGCGATCCAGATTTTGGCGATCAGGCAGCGGAACGGATCGATCTCGACGCCGACCGCCCTGGCGTTGAATTTCAGGGCGGCCAGGATCACGATCCTCCCGTCGCCCGCACCCAGGTCGATCACCGTCTGACCGGGTTTGATATCGGCAAGTTCGAGCATCCGGTGTATCACCCGATACGGACCCGGTACCCAGGGCGAACCCCAAAAGAACGGCAGATAGATCCACAGGATCAGCATCAGCGAAGCAATGAACACGCCCTGCATGATGACGACCCAATGGGAAACGATGAAGGCAATCAGGGAATCCATCCGGTTTTCCTGCCCGCCAACTATTCAAAAAGTGCGCCCAATTCATCCAGGACGTGGATTTCACGATCGGGCGCGTCTTCCGCCGCGGCCGGTTCTTCTCCGGCGTACAATCCGCCCGCGCGCCGGATGCGGACGGTTTGCAGGCCGGCTCCGCGCGCGCCGCGGAAATCCTTGCGCGGATTGTCGCCGACATAAACGGCATTCCCTCCGGCGAGGGCGAGCATCCCGAGGATGCGGTGGAACGGTTTAATACTGGGTTTCCATTGCGCCCGGTCCTTCTCGCCAAGGATTACGACCGCCTCGATCCAGCGAGTCAGATCCAGCGCGCGGATCTTTGCTTCCTGCGCCGCGCGCCGGCCTTCGGTGACCAGACCCAGGTGGAAGCGCCGCTTCAACGCATCCAGGACTGCTTCCGTTTCCGGATAGAAAGCGATTCGCGGCTCGTGCTCGCGGTAGGTTGCCACCATTTCGGGGAGCAGCGATTCCGGCAAACCCTGTTCCGAAAGCCACCATTGAAACGCATCGCCGCGGAAACCGCCGTCGAAGAGTGAATCCAGCTGCGCCCGGACGATCACCGGCGACAGGTTAAGCCGCCGCCCGGCCCACTCCCCCACCGCGCGGAATCCGCCGCGGACATAATCCCGTTCGGGGTAAAGCGTGTCGTCCAGATCGAAAATCACCGCTTTGATCGTCATCGTTCCACACCGGTCGAAGAGGCGGATCGAGTTTCACCGCCGTCTCGATACTTTGAGCCTGGTCAACGAATTCGGTCTCGATATGTCCGCACGATTCGCGCGCCACCCCGGCCCCGCACCGGATTCGCCGTGTCGGGGCCGGACCATTTTTTACCGAATGGTCTGGCAGGCATTGTGATTTCCGCTCCCGTGTCACGACCCCGTGCTTTGCCTGGGAATGCGGCTCCGATCCGCGGCGGCCCCTGCCCGGCCGGCTCCTACTCGCCTTCTTCCTCCAGGAAGAACGACTCGTCAAACCGCGTCAGATACAGGTTCTTCTTGTACTCGCCCATGGGCGGTTTCCTCACCTTCAGGCCCGCCGCCTCGGCCAGGTACCACTTGGGCGAATCGATGCCCGCGGCGATGCCCAGCGGGCAGCCGCCTCCGAAGCGCGCGTTGATCTCGGTAAAGTATGGTTTTCCATCCCGCAGGATGCACTGCACGGTGACCGGGCCGGAGGCGCGGATGCCCTTCGCCGCGGCCACGCAATGGCCTGCGATCGTTTCATCCCACACGGTGACGCCCTTCGACACTTCGCCGGCGCGGATCTCGAGCCGGCGCCGGGAAACAACCGCCCATACCTCGCCCTGCGCGCCGCAGATCACATCGCTTGTAATTTCCGGCCCGGGCAGGCACTCCTGGATGATCGGATCCTCCACGTAGGTCAGGAAGAACTCGAGTTGCCGTTCATCCTCCACCCGGAACGCGCCCAGCCCGGCGCTCCCCCGCCGCGGTTTAATGAACAGCGGAAATCCGGGTTTCGCGTCGCGCAGATCTCCGGGAAGCCAGGAGCGCGCGGCGGGGATGCCGTGCGCCTGAAAAAACTGATGCGTTTTCCATTTGTCGCGCGCCGTTTCCGCGCCGCCCGCATCCGGCGTCATGACGTGCGCCCCGAAGGATTCGAAATCCCGCTTATGGGCGGCCAGGATCGGGATATCCGGATCGATCAGCGGGAACACCAGTTTTACACGGGTCTGTTTGACGATCTCGAGCAGCGCCGGGACGTATCCCGGATCGGTGAACGGCGGGACCTCGGACGTCAGATCGGCGATCTGGTAAGCCGGCGAGAGCGGATTGATATCCGTGACGACGATCTTTCCCTTGAGGCGCAGCGAGCGGTAGGCGTCATGAAACGCGCGCAGGAGTTCCACCCGCCGTCCGGCGCTGGTGAAAAGCACACTTGCGTTACGGGGTTTGCTTTTTGACGCCGATGGCATAGTAGCCTCCGGGAATGCGGTCCGATTGCGCGCCGCGCGCGAGGATTCCATTCAACCATACCAGCGGAAAGAAAGCCACCGAAGCCAGCGCCTTGGCCGGGAGGTAAAGCGCCGGAAGCAGGCGCGCGGGGAGCGCGGCGAAGAATTCGACCGCGATCCGGTACATCCCGGTCCCGACGCCGACCGCGGGCTCGAGCCGGACGCACTCCAGCCCGGCCTGCTCGAGCAGCCGCTTCATCCCGGCGCGGGAGAAGCGCCAGTAATCCTCCGGCCCGGGGTGATACCCGATGACGAACGGCGCCTGCAGGTACAGCGTTCCTCCGGTGCGGAGGACGCGCGCCATTTCGCGAACCGCCCGGAACGGATCGGGAACGTGCTCGACCATTTCCTGCGAGAGGACGAGCGTGAATTCACCTTCCGTGAACGGCAGGGCCAGCGCATCCCCGAGAACGTCGACCGCGCCGGTCCGGATGAGATCGTAGTTCACCAGCCGGGGGTCGAGGCGCGTATCGCCGCAGCCCAGATTAAGCCCGCGCCCTGCGCCCATCTCCGCCAGAAGCACTCCGACGGCTTTTCGCACGGCAGCGGAGGAGTTGTGGGCCGCCCAAAACGACCGAACAAACCGTTTGCGGATTCCCGAGGTCATGCCACCTCCCCGGATTTTCTTTTTTTTACCGGGATCATCTCCCGCATCAACCGCTCCATCTCACGCGCCTGTTCCTCGCGGCTGAATTCCCGTTCCACGACGGACCGGCCGCGGGCTCCCATTTTGCGCGCCGCAGCGGGATTATCCGCCAAACCGCGGACCGCGTCCGCCAGCGCCCGGGCGTTCCCGGGCGGCACCGCCGTGCCGGCCCTGGCTTCCTCCACCACCTTGCGGATTACCCCGTCGATCGCAAGCACCACCGGCCTTCCGGCGGCCATGTAATCGAACACCTTATTGGGATAGGTCGTGCCGTATAGAGGGATCGGCTTGAGGATGGCGATCCCGCAATCGCTCGCGGCCAGCACGCCGGCCATATCGTGTTTCGCCACCGGCGGGAGGAAAACCACGTTACCCAGTTTGCGTTCGGTGGCGGACAGCACCAGATTCGGTTTTTCCTTCCCGTCGCCGACCAGGAGGAAGCGGATCCGGGGATCCCGCTTGAGATGTTCGGCCGCCTCCAGCAGGACTGTCAGATCGTTCGAAATTCCATGCGCGCCGGCATACAATGCGACAAACTTATTCTTCAATCCATGCTTAGCCCGGAAATCCGCTCCTGGCGATGCCGGGTCGAACATCGCCGGATCCACACCGTTGCGGATCAGGACGATCTTCCCCTGCTTCGCGCCCCGGCTCTCCAGATGCCCGATGAATCCGGGCGAGTTGATGACCAGCCGGTCCGCCCGGCGGTACAGGAAGCCTTCCAACACAAGCGCGAGCCGGATCAGGAGCGGGTTCTTGAGAATGCCGAGCTGGATCGCGAACGCCGGCCACAAATCACGGATTTCGAACAGGAATTGCGCGCCCTTCAGCCGGGCGACCAGCCAGGCGGTGAAGACTTGCGGCAGCGGGGGTGAAGTTCCCCACACCAGGTCGACCTTCGGCTGCGCCAGTCCTTCGAAAAAGGAAGACAGCATAAAGGAAAAAAAACCGACCGTGCGCCAGAAGAAAGAACGGTTGACGCTTCCCAATACCCGGCAACGGACGACTTCCAGACCCGGCTCGAGCACTTCCCGGTCCTGTTCAGTGACCCGCTGGCCGGTCTGGTAGGAATAGGGACTGGCCAGGATGGTCACTTTATGGCCGGAACGCACGAGCCGGTGCGCCATCTCGTAATGGCGCGTCCCGCCCGGATCGTCCGGGCGTACGAATACCTGGTGGATAAGGAGAATGTGCATAAAAAGCGGCGTTTCCGCCGTTGGAATTATTGTACCCCGATTGGCTTATTTTTAACCAAAAACGCCCGGCTGGGCAGGCGGGGCGGGATTCGACGGCGCGGGAAACGGCAGGTTACAGAGTCCTTTGCCCAACCGATATCCATCGTTTGCGCTTGATCCCAAAGAGGAACCGTTTCGTCATTGGAACTTGTCGCAAGGATCTTTTTTGTAGACCCAAGACCGCTTGAGCGGCGCGGCCGTTGTGGCTGATTGTCTCGGCGGTGGTTTTCCATGTGTCGAGGCTCGCCACATTGCCACTATCGGAGAGTTGGCGATTATTGTATTTCGATTTCCCTCCGCCGCATGGCAACAAATACCCGATGGTTTGCGCACTGGCTGCCGTGAAAATCCTCCTCCCGCGTACTCTGCCTCGGCAAGCACTATCTTTGACACAAGAAAAAAATACGTCTCCCGGATCTCCCATTCCGGGAAACGTATCTCCATGCGAATCCCCCCATCGGCCGTCAACTGATCCACAGATGATAGGAGCTTTTCACCATCCAAAAACCATTCTTCTTTTCGACGACGTATTCAAACCCGCGCGGCTCCGATCCCATTCGGTGGATGTTGCCGCTGACCAGCACCAGCGCGGCGCCGTCGCGCCGGATTCCGGAAAACCGGATTACCGCTCCCCCATCCGGGACGTATTCCCCGTCTGGATCTCCTCCGACACCGTATACATCCTCGATCCAGACAATCTGCAGCGGCAGATCCTTGGATCCGCGCGTCACCCCGCGGCGGACAACCTCAGAAAAACCGAGGTACCCCGTCCGGCCAAGGTCCGCGCCGATCGTCGCGCCGGTTTCGGAATACAGGATGAAAAGGAAGGGCTTCTCGGATTCCGCGCCGGATTCGCGCTCCATTCCAAACAGCTTGCGCAGGACGGCCCGGAAGATTTCAATCGTTTGCCGGCCCTGATACTTTTCGGGCGAGACGGCAGACAGCGCGGAACGATCCATCATCGACGCAGCCGGCGGATTCGGCTGCCTGACCTGGCGGAACATGGTGATCCATTCATTCTCCATCCGGTACTCTCCCTCTACGAAACGGATAATGGAATGCCTCGGCTCCCAGCGGGTCCGGCATGAATCCGAATGCCGCTGCCTTTGGGATATAGTAGGGAATTAGTTTGTCCGGGTAGTTACGGGGGAGTTACGGTCCTGTTACAGGAGCATGTAAAAACCGTCTATTTTTTGGCGTTCAACCAGCCTTTTTGAACGGAAATGGCAATCGCCGCCGCGCGCGAATCCACCCCGAGTTTGTTGTAGATACTCGCCAGATGCGCCTTTACCGTCCGCTCGGTAATCCCGAGTGTGACGGCAATTTCCTTGCTGCGCCGCCCGCCGGCGACTTCGGCCAGGACCTCGATTTCACGGTCGGAGAGAACGCCCTCGGTACCGCTCTTCCCGGTGGAATTTGCGGAGGCGCGGTCTGTCGCCGCCGTATCGGCCGGCACATCCGTCGTTCGCGCAAGCACCTTGGAGATGATTTCCGGCTGCAGGAGGGTTTCTCCGCGCGCGGCGGAGCGGATGGCGCGGAACAGGGTTTCGCGGTCGGTGTCCTTGAGCAGGAAACCGCGCGCGCCGGCCCGCAAGCCGCGGACCATCAGGTCGTCTTCGTTATAGGTCGTCAGGATGACGATCGCCGCCTGCGGATCTCTGGCGCGAATTTTCCCGATCGCGGTGATGCCATCCATTACCGGCATGCGCAGGTCCATCAGGATCACATCCGGGTGCAGCTCCCCCGCCATCCGGACAGCTTCCGCCCCGTCGGCGGCTTCCCCCAGGAGCGTGAATTCCTCCTGGGATTCGAGGATCAACCGCAGCCCTTCCCGGACGATACGGTGATCGTCGGCGATGAGAATTCCGATCGGGGCTGAAACGGGCATGCTTGGTCTCCTGCCAAAACTATACTACGCCGCCGCGAGCATTCATCGGCTAAGCCAGCAGCCGCTGCTTCTTCTCCGCGTCCATCCAGGATGCCTTGATGGAATTTATCCTCACCTGCCGCAGCTCTGCCTGAGTAAATTGGAACACCGTTTCCAGAATCCGATATTCCTCGGCGAGCGAATTTCCGAACATTTTCGGGTCGTCGGTGCTGACCGTCACCATCAGGCCGCGGTCAAAATACCGCCGGAAGGGATGATCCTCGATCCGGCCGACCACCCCCGTGCGGATGTTCGAGAGCGGGCACATTTCGACAGGCACTTGTTTTTCCGCAAGGTAATCCATGAGTTCCGGGTCTTCCTCAGCCCTGGTTCCGTGCCCAATCCGCTCCACACCCAGCCTGCGCAAAGCGCCCCAGATGCTCGCCGCGCCGGCCGCCTCCCCGGCGTGCGCGGTCGTGTGAAAGCCCGAGCGCCGCGCGTCCGCGTACGCGGAGGTGAACAATTCCGGCGGAAAGGACTGCTCGGATCCTCCCAGTCCGATTCCAACCACTCCATACCCGCGAACCTCGCTGACTTCCTTCAGAGTCCGGGCTGCGCTTTCCGGCCCCAGGTCCCGGATCAGATCGGCGATCAGCGCGACCTCGATCCCCTTCACCCGGTCCAACCCGGATCGTATCGCCCGGGTGATCTCCCGGATATCCAATCCCTGTTCGACAAATCCGGAGGGTGAATAGTGCGCTTCGGCGTTAAGGATGTTCTGGTTCTGCAAATCCCTGGCGACCCGCTCCGCGATGAACGCAAAATCCTCGTATTCGCGCAGGAAACCGTTTTTCCAAATCCAGGTTTGAATAAAATGCGGAAAATCCTTGTACGTGAATCGCCGTTGAAGCGCATCCAAATCCGGAACAGTCGGGTCTCCGCCGTATTTACAGATCAGCTCCCATAATGCCGGAAGCGGGATCGCTCCTTCCAGATGAAGATGGAGTTCCGACAAAGGCGGCAGTCTTTCGCCGGTATCTGTAGTTGTGGTCATTAGAATGACACCTCAAGATATCGATCGATTTCAATCGTTCCCTTATATACCTGAAAAAGCGCAGTCCAATCAAGACCCGCCCACCCCTGCTTCATGTTCCGGCGGAATTCCGTTTGATTGTCCGGACGGTCTTTTTCCCAGACCCTGGCGGATAACTCCCCGGCATTCCCGAGGCGGAGGAGCAGGTAATACCATTCTCCGGATCGAAGCATGCTGTATGGAAAATTATTACTCATCCAGGCCGTCCCCTCCCAGCCCTCCCAGACTGCGATTTGTGCGGTTTCGTATTTGATTGCAAGCATCCAAGAACGGTTGCTCGGCGTCTGCCACACGCCGGTGAACAGCGCCAGATTGCCGGTCGTGCCGTTTTCAAACCGGAACAGAACCAAGTATCCCATCCCGTCGCGCAGGGATGGTTCCGTTCGGCCTAACCCTTCCCAGACATCCTTGTATTCCCGGGCATGGATCTTGACCACCCCTCCTGCGACGCTGATTTGCATCGTCGGATTGGCGCCTCCGGTCCCCCATCCGGGATCCAGCGTGCCGCAGGCAAAATCGTCAAACCAGACCACAGTGGCGCCGGGCACCAGCCCATCCACATCGTCCTGGATCGTCTGCAAACCCCCGGATCCCGTCCGGAGGACGCACGGCGCCGTGGGACTGAAGGTCGGGGACGGAGTGGCGGTCGGTTTCCGTTCCGCCGTTCCCATCGCGGCCGGTTCGGGGATTTCGGCTGCCGCAGGCGCCGGCGGTGTAATCGCCGGCGGAAGAAAATTATCCGCGAGGGAACATGCAAGGACGGCCGCAGGCAGGCAGAGCAACAACACACGATTGGCGTTTGGGTGGACCTTCATCGCCGGGCATCCTCGCTGTCATGGTTTTTGCATCTCGATGAAGAAGCGGTGCTCTTCCACCGAGAATTTGCCGGTCTCCTGGATCACGGTGTGGATTTCGAGCAACTGATCATAATATTTTTCGATCGAAAAATCGCTTACCTGCCAGGAGATGGCTTTAAGGTAATATACCACCGCGCCGATATCCTTGAAATCCGTTGCCGGGAATTCCTCCTTCTTTTCCAAAGCGCGCAGGCCCGCTCCCTCCAATTGCCTGACGGCGATGTCCAGAGTCCACATCGACGCAAGGAAATCCGGTGGCGCGTGTAGCGCCTCGTTCAGCTTCTGGCAGTTCCGCCCTCCGACCTGCTGGGTGACAAACCGGCCTCCGGATTTCAGGATTCGTCCCAGCTCGGGCGCCAGAAAACTTCCATGACGGTTGATCACCAGATCAAAGGAATTATCCCCAAAGGGAAGCTGGGTCATGGCATGGGTATCTTCGACCTTGACCCCCAAGGGTTCCAACCGGGTCCTGGCGACCGGCACATTCGGCGGATGACCTTCGGTGGCGCAGGTTTCAGCCGGTAGCGGCGCCAGGGAAGCAAGGAACTCGCCTCCCCCGGTGTCCATATCCAGTAGCGATTTCGCGTCCCGGATCCGGTCTGCCGCTATTTTCCGGTAATCCCAGGACGGCTCGGTTTCCAGCATGCGGCCACGGATGAAGTCGAAATCCCACCCGGTGAATTCATGTTGCCAGGCTTCATTCATCAACCGTTCGAATTCTTCCTTGTTGATCGCCATGAATTCTGTCCCTTCAGGTCTTTTCCCCGGATGAAACGGCGTTTAGATTTTGCGATGCCGGAGGAATACTCCTCTCCCCCGCAGATCCTCCCGGCCCGGATTTCCGTCCATTGTATCGTTTTCCCCGGCGGTATCAATCGAGCAATTCTATCCGCTGGCTTCCTATGGATCCGCGACCACCAGCGCAACGAAAAATCCATCATATCCCTTCTCCCCGACGGTCTGTATCGCCGTGGCGCTCACCCGCGGTTCGGCGGCCGCCAACTCGAGGAAACGACGGGTTCCCTGGACGCTTGGATCCGTGTTGGCCGAATCCGCCACCGCACCGCCGCGGACGACGTTATCGGCGACGATCAGGCTCCCGCGCCGCGTCAGCTTAAGAGCCCAGGCGAAATACTCAGGATTGTTCTGTTTATCGGCATCGAGGAAAACCAGGTCAAACGGTCCGATGCCTTCGTTCGCGAGCCCGGGCAGCAGATCGAGAGCCCGGCCAACGCGGATTTCGACGACGTCCGAAAGACCGGCGAGGGCGATGTTTTCCCGTGCAATGGCGGCATAACCAGGATCGGCTTCCAGCGTGATCAGGCGGCCGCCGGCGGATAATGCCCGCGCCAGCCAGATTGCGCTATATCCACCAAGTGTGCCGATCTCCAGGAGTTTCCTCGCTCCCGCTGTTTGGGCCAGGATCCACAGCAGCTTGGCCTGATTGGGCGCAACCTGAATCTCAGGCAATCCTGCTGTTCTTGAAGTCTGAAGCGCCGCATCCAATACGGGATCGGCCGGGTTCAGAAGATTATTGAAGTAACGGTCAACCGCATCCCATTGTTCCTGCATCGCACTTTTCTCCCGATTAATTCGCCCGCTCGCCGAAAACAATCCCTCCATCGGTTCCCTTTCCGGTACGCGATCGGAATAAAGCAATTGGGAATATCAAGGTGGAATCAACCAGCCGTGAGGACAGCCGTAATCCGCTCCATCGCCCAGTCGATTTCCTCTTTTTGGATGATCAGGGGAGGTGCGAAGCGGATGACATGTTTATGGGTTTCTTTGCACAACAGGCCGCGCGCCATCAGGGCTTCACAGAATCGCCGCGCCCCGCCGGCCGCCTCGTGAAGCTCGACCCCGATCATCAACCCCTTGCCGCGGATCTCTTTGATGTGCGTGCTCTTCACATCCCGCAGGCAGGTCATGAAATACTCCCCCATCCGCTCGGCGTTTTCGATCATGCCTTCCTCGACCAGAACGCGCATAGCAGCCCGCGCGACCGCGCACGCCATCGGATTCCCGCCGAAGGTGCTGCCGTGGTCCCCCGGCTGAAATACCCCCAACACTTCCTTGTTGGAAAGCACCGCCGAGACCGGGTAGAACCCGCCCGAGAGCGCCTTGCCGATCAGCGTCAGGTCGGCTTCGACTCCTTCGTGCTCCTCGGCCAGCATCTTCCCCGTCCGGCCAAGCCCGGTCTGAATCTCGTCCGTGACGAGCATCACGCAATGCTCGTTGCAGATCCGGCGCACGTCGCGCAGGTAGCCGACCGGGGGCAGGATGATGCCCGCCTCGCCCTGGATCGGCTCGACCAGGAAGGCGACCGTATTCGGCGTGATCGCCTGCTCGAGTGCGCGCGCATCCCCGAACGGGATGATGGTAAACCCCGGCGTAAACGGCGAGTATCCGTCGCGGTACTGCTCCTCGGTCGAGAACCCGACGATGGTGATTGTCCGCCCGTGGAAATTGTTGGCGCAGACGATGATTTCCGCCTTGCCATCGGGCACGCCGCGTTCGCGGTAACCCCACTTGCGGACTGCTTTGATCGCGGATTCCACCGCCTCGGCTCCGCTGTTCATCGGCAGGACGGTGTGCGAATGAGTCAGTTCGCACAGCTCCTTGTAGAAAAGTCCCAACTGGTCGTTGCGGAAGGCGCGCGAGGTGAGAGTCAGCTTGTCCGCCTGCTCCTTCATCACCGCGGCGATCTTCGGGTGGCAATGACCCTGGTTGACCGCCGAATAGGCCGAGAGGCAATCCATATATTTATTGCCGTCCACATCCCAGACCCAGATCCCCCGTCCGCGGGTCAGGACGACGTCGAGCGGCTTGTAATTCATCGCGCCGTATTCGTTTTCCAGCCGGATGAAATCCTGAGGATTCAAATCAGCCTGCTTTCTATTCATTACCAGCGTTATCATCGGATCGATTGAAAGTTAGATTCTAAGCCGTAAAACCCTCAAACGCAAAGGCGCCGAGGCGCAAAGACGCAAGGGCGCAAGGGCGCAAAGGAGTTCCCTGGAATTTTATTGCATCTTCGCGACTTTGCGTTTAAATTACTTTCAGGTTTTCGCTGGAAAACCCTCTAGCGCAAAGACACCAGGGCGCAAAGACTCAAGGGCGCAAAGGAGTTCCCTGGAATTTTTTTGCGTCTTCGCGTCATTGCGCCTTTGCGTTTTAATGGCAAGCAAATATGATTAATGCGATCTCACTAT
>JAFGCU010000048.1 GCA_016932475.1 Anaerolineales bacterium | reverse complement strand
CCCTCCCCAAAATGGGGAGGGGAGGAAAAAAGAAGTTCCCCATTCCGCCATGCGGGGAGGGGGTTGAGAGAATTCTTACCCCTCCCCTAACCCCTCCCCAAAATGGGGAGGGGAGAGGAAAAATAGAAGTTCCCCATTCCACCATGCGGGGAGGGGAGGGGAGAGAATTCTTACCCCTCCCCCGACCCCTCCCCAAAATGGGGAGGGGAGAGAGAAAAGTAGTTCCCCTTTCTGACATGCGGGGAGGGGAGGGGAGAGAGAAAAGTAGTTCCCCTTTCTGACATGCGGGGAAGGGAGAGGAGGATGAGAACCCCTCCGCGTTCCGGGGGAATGGCAGAGGAAAAGTAGTTCACTCCTCCAACCCCTCCCCGTCCGGGGAGGGGCAGGGGAGGGGTCAGTGGATACCACAACTCATGAATACAAATCGAAATAACCGTTTTCGCCGCCTGATCTTTCTTCTTCCCATTATCTTTGCTAGTTTATGCATTCTCGGATTTGGGCTCTCGTCACTCAGCAACACCCTGCTCCCCTCGCGGCCGGCGGCGGCCGATCGGCTTTCCGGTCTGGATAAAGCGCGGGCCGCGGAAGCGTTGCATCTGCGGCGCGCATTCGGGGATCTGTTGTGGCCGGGGTGGGGGGCGGCCGATATCCCGATGATCTTCTACAACGAGGGCTATGCGTTTCTGACGGGCTTCCCGGATCCCGCCGCCGGGTGGGTGAAGATGCCGGATTTTATTTTGCGCGGCGGCCCGTGGGAAGCAGTTCCGGAGGATGTTTTTGAAGGGGATGTGTACTTCCGTCAGCCGCTTGCATCCGCGGGTGAAACGCCGGAGGCGTTCATCGTCCGCATCGGGGACCGTTGGGTATCCTCCTTGCTCACCGCGGAATGGATGGAGATCAACCTGGGAAATGAATTACGCGGGATGCTTCCCCCGCCGCTGCAATCCATTCTCCCCTACCGGCTGGCGGCCAGGGTGTTCCTAGCCGCCGCGGGCGGAAATGATTTGTATGTTTGTGCGATCCTGCACGAATCCTTTCATGCCCATCAAGCCATGCTGGCACAGGACCGCCTCCTCGCGGCCGAGACGGTCTACAACCACAACGCCATCCGCTATCCATTTGACGATCCGGGATTCACGGCGGACTGGCGGACGGAGCTGGATCTGCTGGCGGACGCGGTGCAGGCGGAATCGGACGCGGAGACGCTGGATCGGGCCCGTCAATTCCTCGATACCCGGGAAAAACGCCGGGCGGCGGCGAACCTGGATGCCGCCCTGATCGATTGGGAACGGTTGAAGGAATGGGAGGAGGGTCTGGCGAAATACACCGAACTGGGGATCTGGCGGCTGGCGGCGGAAAGCTCCGATTACGCGCCGCTGCCCGCGATGGAAGCCGACCCCGGATTTTCCGACTACGGGAATTTCAAGCAAATCTGGTCTCAGCAGACAACTCAGATCCGCCTCATGGCAAGTGACGACGGGGATACCCGCTTCTACTACAGCGGTCTGGCGCAGGCGGTCATCCTCGACCGGCTGATGCCGGGGTGGAGGACGCGGATTCTGACGGAGGATGTGATGTTGGAGGATATATTGCAGGAGGCGGTTAATGGAACGGTGTGATGCCGTAGTAAGGGCGACCCATCGGGTCGCCCTTTCAGGTCATTTCTTCGCTGTCTCGGGAGGCGCGGCTTGCGTTGATTTTTCATCCGGCATATGGATCGTGCCTTTTAGGAATCCGCCCTCTTCGGTGGCGAGGTTGGCCGTGGTGACATCGCCGTAAATCCGGCCGGTGCGAAGCACCTGGACCTTGTCGGCGAACACGTTCGCCTGAAGGGTCCCGCCGGCGACGACCGACGGGGCGCGGATCTCCTCCGATACGACCTTTCCCGCTTCGCCGATCACCAATGGTCCCTCGATATCGATCTTCCCTTCGAACACCCCTTCAATGCGGACTCCGCCCTTGCCGGTCAGCACTCCCTGAATGCAAATGCCCGGCCCGAGCACGGTTTCGATCTTTCCGGTCGTGCGCAGGACTTCGGGAAGGGGGGATGAGTCTTTTTTCTGGAACATGGACACTCCTGGGTTGGAAATTTCAATATTTCCACGAAGAGCACGAAGAGCGCGAAGGCGATCGTCATTCCGGCGTGCACATAGCCGGAATCCATGAGGTGCCCATTCACAATTCTTCGAAACAACACTGGACCCCGGCTACGAGCGCGCCGGGGTGACGTCTTCTTTTTGTTCTCCGTGCTCTCCGTGTTTTCCGTGGATGAAGATTTTTAGTGTTCCACCCGTTTTCGCATATCGATCGCGGCGGGCAGGCCGCCGGCGGCGCGGGCGGCCAGGACGGCTTTCACGATCGCGCGGGAGAACGCTTCCGCGGCGTAGGCGCCGACCAGGCTGACGTTCGCCCGGCGGGCGCCGGTGGAGAGCGCAAAGATCGTATCTCCGTCGAGCATCGTGTGCGCCGGGCGGACCGTGCGCGCCAGCCCGTCCTGCGCCATCTGCGCCATTTTATTGGCTTCTTCCTTGGTGAGCAGCGCGTTGGTCGCCACCACGCCGATCACCGTGTTCCCCCCTTCGGCCACGCCGAGGATCAGCCGTCCGGCATGGGTGCTCATCACCGCGAGCGTGTCGGCGAACCGGTCCTGCCCGCCGATGCGCAAGGGTCCGGTCCCGACCGGCCGCGCGCCGGCGAGGATTGCGCCGTTCTCGGGATCGACCACATCGCCGAAGGCGTTTACGGCGGCCAGGGCGCCCACGATGAGGCCGCCGCCGCAGTCGATGCTCGCGCTCCCGATGCCGCTTTTCACCGCGCCCGCCGCGCCGAAGATCTTGCCGACGGAGCAGCCCGTTCCGGCGCCGGCATTCCCATCCTGGGGCGGTTCGCCCGAGGCCTGCGCACAGGCCTGATACCCCATCCCGGCATCCGGACGGATTTTCGCGGAACCGATTCCCAGATCAAATAAAATGGCGGACGCCACGATCGGCACCTTCACGGTGCCGGTCGGGAAACCGATCTTCCTTTCATCCAGAAATTTCATCGCGCCGGATGCCGCGTCCAGCCCAAAGGCAGACCCGCCGGCGAGCATCACCGCGTGGATTTTCCGCACCAGGTGCATCGGCCGCAGCGCGTCCGTTTCGCGCGTCCCGGGCGCGCCGCCGCGCTGGTCCACACCGGCGACCGCGCCCTTCAGGCACAAGACGACCGTGCATCCTGTTAGCGCGGTTTCATCCTGGGCGTGCCCGACCAGGATCCCCGGAACATCGGTTATCGAATCATTCAGCTTGCCCATAATCTGCCTTCCTTTCAAGCCGGGAAAGAAATGGACAGGATTTACAAGATTTTTCAGGATTGACATGATCTATTTATTTTTTAATCACGAAATCCTGCAAATCCTGCGAAAATCCCCCGGCCTCGCCCGGCGAAGCCGGGGCGGGGTTGTCAATCCTGTCTATTTCCCCAGCTCTTTCGTAAATTGCACGATTACACGCTCGATGATCGCTTCGGCGACCTGGGATTTCTCCATCAGCGGCAGGGCTTCGGCCGATCCGTCGGCGGAGAATAGCGTGACCCGGTTGGTCTCGGTCTCGAAACCGGAATCGGCCCGGCCGACAACGTTGGCCACGATCAAATCCAGTCCCTTCGCTTTCAATTTCTTGCGGGCGTTGGTTTCCAGATCCTCCGTCTCGGCGGAGAACCCGATCGTCATCAGCGGGCGCCCCGATTTTTCTCTTGCCTCCGAAACGGCGGTCAGTATATCCTGCGTGCGCTCCAGGCGGATGGAATTCGGAGCGGCGCTCTTTTTCAGCTTGCGCGGAGCGGGGTCGCCTGGGCGGAAATCCGCGACGGCGGCGGCCATGATCAGCGCATCGGAGACGGCTGCTTCGGTTAAAACCGCAGCTCGCATTTCCTCGGCCGTTTTCACATCGACCCGCTTCGCCCCGCACGGAGATTCGAGCGCCACCGGACCGGCGATCAGGGTGACTTCCGCGCCCTCGTCCAGCGCCGCCTGGGTGATCGCAAATCCCTGTTTGCCCGAGGAGCGGTTGGTGAGCATGCGCACCGGGTCGAGCGGTTCCTGGGTGCCGCCGGCGGTCACGATCACTTTCCGGCCGCACAGGCGCCCGCCGCGCGCGAGCAGGTGGCGAACCCGATTGAGGATCTCGCCCGGTTCGGTCATCCGCCCCCGGGCGGAAAGCCCGGAGGCCAGGTGGCCTTCCTCCGGCCCGACGACGATCACCCCGCGGGAGATAAGCTTATGCAAATTCTCCTGATTGGGGATGGAGGAGAACATCCCGCCGTCCATCGCCGGAGCGATCATCAGTGGGCAACGGGCGGAAAGCGCGGTCAGCGAGAGAAGATTATCCGCGAGGCCGTGGGCGAACTTGGCGATCGTATTGGCGGTAACCGGCGCCACCAGGAGCAGATCCGCCGGGCGGCCGAGGTTGACGTGCAGCACATGCGCTTCGGCGCCCCACAATTCGGCATCGGTGTGCGCGCTGCGGCCGGTGACCGACTGGAAGCTGAGCGGGGAGACGAACCGGGTCGCGGCCTCCGTCAGGAGAACATCGACCTCGGCGCCAGCCTGGGCCAGCTTGCTCGCCAGGTCGACCGCCTTGTAGGCGGCGATGGATCCGGTCACTCCCAGCAGGATGTGTTTGCCTTGGATGGGGTTCATTGGTTCATCTCGTAGATCATGCGCAGGCCGTCGAGGGTCAGCCACGGGGCGAGGATTTCGATCACCGTGGTTTCGCGCGCGATCAGGTCCGCCTCGCCGCCGGTGCCGATGACCTTCATCTCCGGGCCGAGCTCCCGGCGGAAGCGGGTCACCATCCCCTCCACCAGCCCGACGTAGCCGAACAGCAGCCCGGATTGTATCGCGTGGACGGTATTGCGGCCGATCGCGGCCGGCGGCCGGGAGATATCCACCCGTGGGAGCTTGGCGGTGCGCTGAAAAAGCGCCTGGGCCGCGACCCCGATCCCGGGCGCGATCGCGCCGCCCAGGTATTCCCCCTCCGCCGAAAGTGCGTCGAAGGTGGTGGCGGTCCCGAAATCCACGATGCAGGCCGGCCCGCCGTACAGGCGGAAGGCGGCGGCTGCGTCGACGATCCGGTCGGCGCCGACCGCGCGCGGATCCTCATAGCGGATCTTCACCCCGGTGCGCACGCCGGCGTCGATCACCAGCGGATTGGATTTGAGGTAGGTGCGGCAGGTCTCGATCCAGCGCCCGGTCAGCGGCGGCACGACCGAGGCCATCGCCACGCCGCTGATATCGGCCGCGGATTTCCCGGCCAGGTCGAGCAGCCCGATTATCTGCAGGCCGAATTCATCCGGCATGCGTTCGTGCTCGGTCGAGAGCCGCCAGCGCGGTCCGAGCGCCGCGCCCTCGTACAGGCCGAGCGTGATGTTGGTGTTGCCGATATCAATGCACAGCAGCATGGCGCGCCTCCCGGATCTTGTTGTTATCATCGACCAGAATGATTTCAGGCTTCCACCCGGCCGGGAGCGGTTCCTCCACCTGGCCGTACGCCATGATGATGATCTTATCCCCGACGCCGATCACGCGCGCCGCGGCGCCGTTCATGCAGATCACGCCCGATCCGGCAGGTCCGGTCATTACGTAGGTTTCCAGCCGCACGCCGTTGGTCACGTCGGCGATGTGGACCAACTCATATTCCATGAGTCCGGCGGCCTTCATCAGCTCCGAGTCGATCGTTATGCTGCCTTCGTATTCGGCATCCGCCCCGGTGACCGTTGCGCGGTGGATTTTGGAACGGAGAAGTGTGCGTTTCATTTGGTTAACATCCCTCCACTTCGAAGCAGACTTTTTCATCTAGCAGCCGACCATCGACCATAGACCATCGACCGTCGTCTTGTCCTAACCCCCTCTCCCGGCCTTCCCCTCGGAAGATCGCCGAGGCTCAGTCCACCCTCTCCCCCTTCTCCCTTCGCTCCGCTCAGGGACAGGCCCTTAAGGGAAGGGGGAGAGGGGTGCCCGAAGGGCGGGGTGAGCCTGTCCCCGAGCGAAGCGAGGGGAGGGGTTAGGAAAGCATAGCCCCCGCATCCCATACCCCATCCTTCAGCACGAAATTATCGATCAGCCGCGTCTTCCCGATCCGCACCGCCAT
>JAFGCU010000047.1 GCA_016932475.1 Anaerolineales bacterium | reverse complement strand
TTGCGCTAAGATTTTATTCGGAAAATATCGGTTCGCGGGCGGGGTTGCCGGACCGGTGCCAGGAGACGGCTAAAGCAGGGCTGGGATCGAAATTAAAGCATAAACGCCAAAGCGCAGAGGCGCCAGGGCGCAAGGAAAACCTATCTACTGCGAACGGTTTTCGTTGCGTCTCTGCGTCTTTGCGCCCTTGCGCTAAGATTTTATTCGGAAAATATCGGTTCGCGGGCGGGGTTACCGACCCGGTACCAGGAGATATTCAACGCGGGACCGGGATCGGTCTTGTAATTAATCCGGTAATGACCGACCACAAGCGCGAGGGGAATTCCGTAGCGCGCGCGGATATCGTTCACCAGCAGAGCCATGGCCTGAAGCTGAGCCTGCGGGAAATCCTCCCAATGCCGGTATCCAAACGACATGAGATAGTCTTCGTAGATCGGCCCGGTATATGTCTCCGGATGCGCCAGCTGCCCGTCATTGACCAATTCGATACCGATTGACTGCAGGTAGGGTTCGAGGAAAGTGCCGTCCGGCCGTTCGCACAGCGGGCAGGTGGGAAGGCAGACCGACCGGCTTCCCCCGCACGAGGCATGAAACGCCCCAAGGTTCTCCGGCACCATCTGGTAGATTTGCCCGTCGCGGTCGATGACATAATGCGCGCTGGTGTTGAGCGGCCGTTGGAATTCGCTCAAGGTAGCCTGCAGCGTGCCGCGGGTAATGTGCAGGACGATCCCGCGGGGGAAATTCCCGCGTGCCACGTTGCACGACGGTTTGGAAATGATCGGGGCGGATAAACCGGCGAGGGTTTCCGCGGTGACGTCCGCCGGGATTGAAAGCTGCTCCATCGCGTACAGTCGCTGCGACGAATCGGCGATCTGATCGATCTTCGCGCAGGCGGAGAAGTAACTTCCGGAATCGACGACGGGCGTGGCCGCGGTGGCGGTCGCCGCGGTCGCGTTTTCCGCGGTGGGTGAGAAGGCGGGAACCGCCGGGCTGTATTCCGCGATCAACTCGCCGAAGGTTTTCCCGTAAGCCGCATAGATCGCCGGGTAAATCTGGGGATTCGAGTACGGATACATGCGTGGAAGATGATATCGATCCGGATCGGCGCGGTGGACCGAGCGGTCGTTGCGGGTGTTGCCAGCCAGGGCGAAACGGTACCCGAGGGATTCGATGACCTTTGAAGCACCCTCATTGAATGAATCGAACGGATACGCAAATGCCATAGGGGAGCGGCCGGTTTTCTCGGTGATGATCTGCCGGGAGGTTTCCGCGTCCCAGCGCTGCTCGGCCGCGGTGATGGCTGTGAAATCGGGGTGATGCACGCCGTGGGATTCGACCGAGATCAATCCTTGAGCGGCCCAATCCCGCAGATCCTGCCAGCAGACCTTATTCTCACCCCCGCACACGTCGGCGACGACGCTCGTGACCACGAAGAACAACGCATGGAAACCGTGCTGTTTTAGGGCAGGGATGATGTTTTCGATGTAATCGGCGCGCTGGGCGGTGCCGATGTCGAAGGTCAGGACGACGGATTTCGCGGGGACATTTCCGCCGGCGAGGAAGGAATCCAATTCTTCTGCAGTGAGGGTGCGGTATCCGTTTTCCACCAGCCAGTCCATCTGTGTCTGGAACCACTCGGTTTTCATCATCACCTCATCCGCAAGCCGGAAGGAGGAGTGATGGTATTCCACAATCACGATCCGTTCCGCAAACGGCTGGGGCGTTGGTGTGGCGGTGGCCGTACCGGAAGCAGTGGCCTTCGGAGGAGCCGTACGGGTGGCCGAAGGGGACGGATAGGAGGGGGATGATGTGCGGGTCAGTGTGGGAACGGCGGCCGGCGCCGCGCCGCAAGCCGAAAACATAACGGCCAGCAAGGTCAAAACCATCGATCTTTGGAGGAATGCCCGGTGGTTATGTGGAAAAGGAAATAAACGGGGAGCCGGGTTCGCCCGCCCTCCCGCTTTCCCTACGGCGGATGGGGAGGGCGCCATACTCCGCATACAGGATCGAAAAATAGCAGAAAAGGAGAACATGAAAAGATTATACTCCAAGGGGATACGCGGATCGGAATTTTAGCGCCGGATTCCCCGCCACCGGGCCGGCAGGGCGATTCGCAGCGGCAAATAACTGGCCGAATCCTTTGCTTTCTGACGATGCGGTGGTAGACTATTCCCGGTCACTGCCGATGTGTCGCCGAGACAGTCGCAGGAGGATGGATGGCCGCCGCGCGTATTTTGTGCATCGACGACGAAAAGGAAATCATCGATCTAATCCGCCTGATCCTTGGGCGGAAAGGATACGAAGTGGAAGGCGCCATCGGCGGCGAGGCGGGCTTGGCGAAGGCTCGTGCCTGGAAGCCGGATTTGGTCCTTCTGGACCTGATGATGCCGGATATGGACGGCTGGGAGGTGTTTCACCGGATCCGGGCGGAGGAAGCACTCGCCAAGGTTCCGGTGGTGGTGGTGACCGCCCGCGCGCAGAGCATCGACCGCGTGCTCGGGCTGCATGTGGCGCGGGTCAACGATTACATTTCAAAACCATTCACGCCGCAAGATCTGGTCGAAAGTGTGGAGCGGGTGCTGGCCAGCCAGCACGCCTCGCGGCTGCCGCCCGAATAATCCGGCCCGAGGATGTTTTTTGCCGGCGCGCCGACCACGGCGCGTTTTTATTGAGGGATGATGCACGAAGCAGAACTCATCCGGGGATGCGGAAATTCAGCCGCCGTGCGGATTGCTTCATCGGGCGCGGAACTGGCCAGGCGGATCCGCCTGTGCCGCGGCTTCGGTGGCAAGCTTCTCGGTCTGATGTTCCGAAGCAGCCTCGCCGAAGACGAAGGCGCGCTGTTGGCGTACGGCCGGCCATCGAAGGCGGATACATCCATCCATATGTTCTTCGTGTCGTTTCCCCTCGGTGTGTTCTGGCTGGATTCACGGGGAACCGTTGTCGACCGGGTCCGGGCGCTTCCCTGGCGTCCGTTTTATGCGTCCGCTGTTCCGGCTAACTACGTGCTCGAATTGCATCCCACAGCCCTGGATAAACTTCAGATTGGTGACCGCGTTGAATTCCATTAACCGGCTTCTCCTGCTCGGACTGATCCTAATCCCGGCGCTTTACCGGGCTCCCGTCGCGCGGGCGCAGGTCGACGGCCCGGTGTATGTCGTCCTGGAAGGGGATTCCTACTGGGCGATCGCGGACACATTCAAGGTCACAATCCCCGATCTGCTGGCCGCGAACGGGTTCTCGGCGAATCACATCATCAATCCGGGCGACCGGCTGGTCATCCCGGGTTATGAGGGGATCCACGGGACCCTTTCGATACAAACCGTAGAACTGGGGGAGACCCTTGCAACGCTGGCGCTTCGAACGGGCGTTCCCGCGGATACTCTCCTGCGGCTGAACCGGCTGGTCAACCCGGAACGTCTGTATGCTGGGCAGGCGATGATCATCCTCGAACCCGAAGAGGGCGCGGCGGACGTGACCCGCTGGGAAACCGGCCGGATGCTTTCCCTGTCCGCCGGAACGCCGCTCGTTGCACTTGCCGCCGCGGAAGGGAAAAATCCCTGGGAGCTTACCAGCCTGAATACCCTTTCCTCCCAGGCGGATCAGTTTTCCGGCCAATCGCTGCTCACCGTCGGCGGCGACTTCCCGTTGCGGGCATGGCCGACGCCG
Organism: Anaerolineales bacterium; assembly: GCA_016932475.1. Classification (GTDB taxonomy): domain Bacteria; phylum Chloroflexota; class Anaerolineae; order Anaerolineales; family RBG-16-64-43; genus JAFGKK01. Next base: position 7,908 of record JAFGCU010000047.1, on the reverse strand, counting down.
CTCGAAGACATCCAATTCCGGTCCCTGCCGCTCGTGCAGGGCAAAACCGGGGAAATTTTTATCACGCTTTCCGGAGATGCCCAGGTGGCGGGAACGCTGGGTGATTGGAATTTAAATTTCCGGGAATTGGGCGAACGGCTGGCAACCCTCCAGGGAATCCATGCCACCGCCGCTCCCAGGACATATCCGTTCCAGGTCACGGTCACGCTCGCCGACGGCCGTACCCGGGTGTTCGAGCAGGATGTGCTGCTCATCAGCGGCAACTATCCGCAGGAAGCCGACCTGAAGGTTCCCCCGGAGACACTCGATCCCCAGACAATCGCCGCGGAATCCGAACAAACCCGCGCGATCATCGCGCCCTTCAGCGAAGAGCGTTTCTGGGATGGGTTATTCCTGGCGCCCGCCTCCAAAGGGATCACCTCGCTTTTTGGCAACCGTCGCAGTTACAACAACGGCGCGTATTACTCGTTCCATGCGGGCGTGGATTACGCCGGAAGGGACAAGGATCCTTTTTATGCGCCGGCCGCGGGCAGGGTGATCTTCACCGGTCCGCTGACCATCTGCGGCAACGCCACGATCATCGATCACGGATGGGGCGTGTACTCACGCTACTGCCACCAGCATACGATCAAGGTTCAAGTCGGCGAGATGGTACAGCCGGGTCAGGAAATCGGCCTGATCGGGCGCACGGGCAGAGTCGATGGCCCCCATCTGCATTGGGAAATCTGGGTCGGCGGCGTGCAGGTCAACCCGCTTCAATGGCTGGAAGAGGTTTTTCCGTAATCCTTCCTGTTTGCAGTTAAATTCTCCGGTTCCGACTCCTCCTTTTTAGGTTTCCTGAACTCAAATCGGCTCGCATTTGGAACGGATTTGCCCCTCTACTTCCCGTTTCGATCCGCGCCCAATCCTATAATGGTAAACAGGCTCAACCGGACTCATCCGATTGGACGGGAGATGCGCATGACGGTTATTCGGGTTGAAAAAATCCGCAAGACCTATGGGAAAGTCGTGGCTGTGGAGGATGTGTCGTTCGAGATCCGGCGGGGCGAAATTTTCGGAATGGTCGGTCCGAACGGCGCGGGAAAGACCACGACGATCGAATGCTGCGAGGGCTTGCGCCGGCCGGACGGCGGAGAGGTGAACGTGCTGGGGCTGGACCCCCAGGCGGACGGCAATGCCCTCCGCAAACGGATCGGCGTCCAACTGCAATCGGCGGCGCTTTCCCCGCGGATAAAAGTCTGGGAGGCGCTGGACCTGTTCGCATCGTTCTACCCCTCGGCGGTGGATTGGAAATCGCTGATGGAGCGGATGGGACTGGCGGAAAAACGCAACGCCTATGTCTCCGGGCTTTCCGGAGGCCAACGGCAGCGGTTATTTATCGCCCTCTCGCTGTTGAATGATCCCGAATTGATCTTCCTGGATGAATTAACGACCGGGTTGGATCCTCAAGCCCGGCGCGCAATGTGGGACCTGGTGCGGGACATCCGCGAAAAGGGGAAGACCGTTTTTTTGACGACTCACTTCATGGAAGAGGCGGAACGCTTGTGCGACCGGGTGGCCATCCTCGACCATGGCCGGATCATCGCGCTCGATACTCCGCCCAACCTGGTCCACGGATTAAAAGCCGAGAACCGCGTTGTCTTTTTCACCGATGATCCCCTCCCGGAGGATGGGATCCGGGCGGTTCCGGGCGTGGTGCGCGTGGATCAGACGGCCGACCGTGTTGTCGTCTGCGGCCGGGGAGACGCGATCGTCGCCGGAGTGGTGAACGCGCTCGGCGCAAAGGGAATCCGCTACCGCGATCTGCGCACCGAGCAGGCGACGCTCGACGACGTCTTTCTCGCCATGACCGGCCGCGAGTTGCGGGATTAAGGAGAAGCCATGCGCGCATTAGGAAAACTTGCCATCACGCAGATCAAGCTGTACCTTCGCGAACCGATCGCGCTCTTCTTCACCCTGGTTTACGCGCCGATGATGCTGGTCCTGTTCGGGTCGATCTACGGCAACGAGCCGGTTGAAATGTTCGGCGGGCGCGGAACCGTGGATGTTTCGGTCCCCGCCTATATCGGCCTGATCATCATCACCGTCGGATTGATGAGCATCCCGATCGGCACAGCCAGCAGCCGGGAATCCGGCGTGTTGCGCCGTTTTCGGGTGACGCCGCTTTCCCCGGTACTCTACCTGATCGCCGACGTCGCGGTTTATTTCCTGATGACGCTGCTGGGCGTCATCCTATTGGTCCTGGTGGGCACGTTCGGATACCACATGCAGTTTGACGGGAATTGGATCAGCGTGCTGGCGGGTTTCAGCCTGGGCGCCCTGGCGATGTTCACATGCGGGTATTGGATTGCCGGCCTCGCCCCGACAGCCCGGATCGCCCAAACGGTCGGGATGGTGATTGCCTTTCCGATGATGTTCCTGTCCGGCGCGACAATTCCGCTCGAAATCCTTCCGGAAAGCGTGCAGGCCGTCGGCAAATTCCTTCCCGTCACCTACGTGGTGACGCTGATGCAGGGGCTGTGGAAGGGGGACGCCTGGAACAGCCATGGGACCGAGGTGATCGTGCTGGCGGGCGTTCTGTTGGCGGGAGTGGTCCTCGCAGCGAAGACCTTCCGCTGGGAATAAATAAAAACGCCGAGACGGTTTGGCGAATTCCTCCGGACCGGTCCGCATGATGGGATTTCTATTTTGGATGAAGCCGCAGGGGGCGGTTTCTATCGGATTTCAACACCACTGCCTATGGCAGTGAGTAACCTGAAAGGTTCCACCGTACGAGTAAGAATCTTGATCCTTGCGGGAAATACGCATAAAGGAATTTCAAAGGGTCCTTATCAATGGATCCGCGACAAGGAACTCTTCCTGGCGCATGCGGGCTCAATGAATATCCCCCCTGGGTTCCATTGCTGAAAAGGATGGTTTTAATCCACCCATCCCTAAGGGATGGGTGGAAGGAAACCTGGGGGGAGGTTGAATCATGCGAGTGGAAATGGCAGGAGCGCACTTTCCAGGTGCGACATTCTACAGCTACCGTCTTTGGCGGTGGTAATTTACAAAATTCCGTCTTCCGGGTGCACTCATGGAAATTAAAAAGAAATTTCCGAAACAACATAATTATTCATTCGATTTCCTGCGGGTGACCGCCATGCTCGGGGTCGTGCTTTACCATTCGGCCGCGGCGTACAGTTTTCTGTCGCCGTACTGGGCTGTTCAGGATACTCAGCATATATTCGGGGATGTGCTGCGGGAGTGGCTTGTCGTTTTTATCATGCCCTTTTTCTTCTTCACGGCGGGTTTCTTCGTCCTGCCTTCCCTGCGTAACGATACCACGCTGCAATTTATCTGGAAAAAAATTAAAAGGCTCGGGGTTTATTGGATTTTCGCCGTCCTGATCATCATCCCGTTTTTCAACTCGAAAACGAGCGAGTGGACCGGAACGTATTTTGATTTCTGGATCGGCTCCCTGCTGAGTTTTCGGGATGCGCGGGTGGGGCCGATGGCCGCCGGCCAGTCCAACAACATGCATTTTTGGTTCATCTCTCTGTTATTGTACGTCGATATCCTGTTCGCGGTGGCGTATAAAATCATCATCCGGTTCCGAAAATCCGAGCCCGGCCATCCGCCCGCTGAAAAATTGACACTGTCCCGCCTGGCAGGATTCGCCCTTTTGACGACGGCGGTGGATTTCCTCCTTCTCGTCTTTGTTCCGGATGCCAATTGGATTATCGTCCCAAATGTGATCCAGGTCAGCGTCATTCAGCTTCCGACCATGCTCCTGTATTTTGCTTTCGGCATGTACGCGAAGGACAAAGGCTGGTTCGCGGTTGATTCCATCCCCCTCACGCTTCGGCACTGGCTTGGCATTTCATTCGTCGCCACCGCCGCTTATTTTATTCTTGGGCAGGAATTCTTCGCGCGCCTTCTGGTTTCAAACACGCTGCCGCCCGTCTATCTGTTCTGCATCGCGCTGATCCGGTCGGTAATGCTGTTGTCCTATCTTCTGACGGCCATCGCTGTGGGGAGCGCGTACTTCCAAAAAAGAAACCCCGCATTAAATGAATTGGCCGGGGTGTCGTATGAGATTTACCTGGTTCATCTGTTCATCGTCGTCGCCTTCCAGATGATGTTCGCGGGAATGCCCGCGATTCCGGTGGCTGTGAAAATTCCCGCCGTGTTCATTCTCTCGACTGGCGTCAGTTATGTCCTTGGCAAATTCACCATTCACAAACACCCGAAAATCAGCGCCGCCGTGATGTCCATTCTATTTCTGGTGATGCCTCTTATCTTTGGCCCGGATTAACCTTTATGAACGGCACTTAAACATAAAGGCGAAAAGCACTCAAAGACATTAAAAAACTTTGCGTCCTTTACGGCCTGGGCTTACCCCAACCGGGGCAGGATTCGCGGTAAAAAGGGGGTAAGAGCGGTTTCTTGGAAGATTCCATGTACAATTCTCAGCCAACCCTGATCGGACGATCCCGGTTTTCAATGAAAACATACAACCTTTTTTTCATTGGCTTCGGCACCATCGGCCGCGCGCTGGCGCATCTGCTGCAGGAGAAGCAATCCATCCTGCAGGCGGGTTATGCGGCGTCTTTTCAATTAACGGGCGTGGCCACCCGCCGGCACGGCTGCGCGTGGAACCCGGCCGGCCTGGATATGGACGGGATCCTGCGCATGGCGGATGCCGATGGACGAATCGGGAAGCGTTCCTATGAAGAGGCCGGCCTGGAAACCCTGTTGAAAGATTCGCAAGCGGATATATTGGTGGAGATCACCCCCACCGACCGCGAGAACGGCGAACCGGCGGCATCCCATATCCGGACCGCGCTCCGCGGCGGGCGGCATGCGGTCACAGCCAACAAGGGCCCGGTGGCGTATGCCTACCGTGAGTTGCGGGACCTGGCGCGTCAGGCGGACCGGCGCTTCCTTTTCGAAGCCGCCGTTATGGACGGCACGCCGGTCTTTTCCCTGCAGCGGGAAACGCTTCCAGCCGCGGGAATCATCGGCTTCCGCGCGATCCTGAATTCCACCACCAATTACCTCCTCACCCGGATGGAAAAGGGGATGGATTTCGAGGAGGCGGTCGCCGCGGCACAGGCGGTCGGGATCGCCGAGACCGATCCGCTGGCGGACGTGGAAGGATGGGACGCCGTCCTTAAAGTGGCGGCACTGGTTAACGTGATGATGGATTTTCCGCTTGCGCCGGCGGCGATCACGCGGCAGGGGATCGGGATGCTGGATCCGGCGGCGGTCCGCCGGGCCCGGGCGGAGGATCGGCCGTTCAAGCTGGTATGCCGCGCCGTGCGAACCCCAAACGGCGTGGCGGGATCCGTCCGGCCGGAACAACTTTCCACAGACGACCCCTTGGCATCGGTGAGCGGGACCGGCACGATGCTCTGCATCGAAACCGACTCGCTGCCCGGGTTGATCATCGGCGGGACCGCGCCCAGCCCCAAGACAACCGCCTACGGGCTGCTGGCGGACCTCCTCGCAATCGTTCGCGCCGGCCCCTCCCAGCGCTCCCCGTTTTAGGGGAAAGCGATCACATTCGGTATAATCCGCATCTACCCGAACGGCTCTTGTAAGCTTTCGGAAGCGTTCCCCTATGGAGGCAAGCATGTACAAGACCATCCGCTGCGGCGATGTTCGCGCCGGGGATATCGGCAAGGAAGTCACCCTGGCCGGGTGGGTCGACCGCTGGCGGGATCACGGCGGGGTGATCTTCCTCGACATCCGCGACCGCTGGGGGGTGGTGCAGGTGACGGCCAATCCGGAACTGGCGGCCGCCGCGCATGAGACCGCGGCCAGGCTGCGCAACGAGTTCGTGGTGCAGATCCGCGGGATCGTCCGCCGCCGTCCGGCCGGGATGGAGAATCCGAACCTGGCCACCGGCGAGGTCGAGGTGGAAAGCCGCGAGGTGGAAGTCCTCAATGCCGCGCTCACACCCCCCTTCAACATCAATGAAGAATCGCCCGTCGATGAAAACGTCCGCCTGAAATACCGCTACCTGGACCTGCGCCGCGAGCGGCTGCAGAAGAACCTGGTCCTGCGGCACAAGATCACCAAGTTCATGCGCGATTACCTCGACCCGCTCGGCTTCATCGAAGTCGAGACGCCGATCCTCTTTAAAACGACGCCCGAGGGCGCGCGGGATTACCTGGTGCCCTCGCGCGTCCATCCCGGCTGCTTCTACGCCCTTCCGCAAAGCCCGCAGCAGCTCAAACAGCTCCTGATGGTGGCCGGCGTGGAACGCTACTTCCAGATCGCGCGCTGCTTCCGCGACGAGGATCAGCGCGGAGACCGCCAGCCCGAATTCACCCAGCTCGACCTGGAAATGTCTTTTGTCCACCGCGACGACGTGCTGGACATCATCGAAGGGCTATTCACCGAATTGATCCCCGCCGTCGCACCGCATAAAAAAATCCAACAGACGCCGTTCCCGCGCCTGACCTGGACCGACGCGATGAACCGCTACGGGATCGACAAGCCCGACCTGCGCTTCGGGATGGAACTGTGCGACGCCAGCGGTGTGTTCGCCAAAAGCGAATTCAAGGTATTCCAGGAAGCCCTGAAAAGCGGCGGGGTGATCAAGTGCATCTCCGTTCCGGGCTGCGCGGCATACAGCCGCAAGGATGTCGACGACCTGATGGCGTTCGCCCGCGAGCAGGGCGGGCAGGGGCTGGCGACGGTCGCGTACACCGGCGAGGGCGTCAAGGGATCGGTGGCCAAGTTTGTGGCCGCCGGGGAGGCCGCCGCGTTGAAGCAATTGACCGGCGCCGCGGACGGGGATTTGATCCTCCTGGTGGCCGATACAATCATGACGGCCAACAAGGTCCTCGGCGCGCTGCGCCTGCTGTTCCGCGACCGGCTCAACCTCGCGGACAAGAATAAAATTTCGCTCGTCTGGATTCTGGATTTCCCGATGTTCCACTGGAACGAAGAGGAGAAGCGCTGGGAGGCGGAACACCATGCCTTCACGATGCCCAAGGAGGCCGATCTCCCCAAGATCGATACGGATCCGGGATCGATGCTTTCCGACGCGTACGACCTGGTGATCAACGGGACCGAATTGGGATCGGGATCGATCCGCATCCACCGCGCCGACATCCAGCACAAAGTGTTCGAACGGATCGGTCTGAGCGAAGAGGAGATCCGCGGGCGGTTCGGGCACCTGCTCGAGGCGTTTGAATACGGCGCGCCGCCCCACGGCGGCATGGCTCCCGGGATCGACCGGCTGGCGATGGTGCTGGCGGACGAACCCAACATCCGCGAGGTGATCGCCTTCCCGAAAAATCAGCAGGCGCTGGATGTGATGGCGGACGCGCCCTCCCCGGCGGACCCGCGCCAGTTGAAGGAATTGCACATCCGCCTGCTCGACGAACGCTAAATTACCATGACTGTCGTGCCGCCCCGGCTATAAGCACCCTCGCTCCGTAATCAACATCGCCCAAAGATCACGGGCGGGCGATGTTACTCCGCGAGGGCAGGCGCCGGGGTGACAGACAATGGATTAATCGCTTGTCAGGCAATTGCACTGGACCGGCAATGGTGGTATAAGAATCGCGCCCTTCCGTGTTCGTGATGTTGCACTACGGTTTTGAGCCAATACTCCGATCCCGGGGACTTTATCTCACGAGGGCGAAGCGATAGGCCTCGGCCAAGGCTGGACCTGACGGTAAGTTCCCACCTGCGCAAGCAGGTTCAAAATCACGCAGCACACGGCATGGCGGGGTACGTTTGATGAAAAAATCGCCGGATACCATCCGGCGATTTGTTTACCAATAGACTGGATTGACAGGATGATTAAAAAATAGCAGCTGCTCAGCCGGAGTTCGTCATGCCGGCGCCTGCCCCCGCGCCTGCCCTCCGAGCGATGAGCGCCGGCGGTTTCCCGGTGCGAAGTTCTCG
>JAFGCU010000046.1 GCA_016932475.1 Anaerolineales bacterium | reverse complement strand
TCCTTTTCCCGCCGGATGGGCGGTTCGGTAACATTCTGGATGAGGGAACGACTACCTGCTAGGTAACAATATTTATGAGCGGATTCGGTTCCTTGACCCAATGGCCGGGCCAGGGTTATAATCCACAAGCCGGGAGTCTCCGGCCGTTTTTATGCCATGGTTCAGGAGTTCGGATTATGCCCCCACATCCAAAACGAAAACATTCCTCCGGACGGAGGGATCGTCGGCGCGCCCATGATGCGATGCTGCCGCCCAATCTGGTAGGATGCGCCAATTGCGGCGCGCAAATCCCCGCTTACACCGTCTGCCCGCAGTGCGGGTATTACGACGGACGCAAAGTGCTCGAACCGAAGAAGAAAAAGGCGGAAAAGAAGCAATAGGTTCCAGGCGCAAACAAACAGGCCGTTTTCGGACGGCCTTTTTTAATTAAGAAACCCCGGCGGATGTTGAGTGTTAGATAAGGTGACCACCTTGTAGACCGCGGATTGCACGGAAAAGAAACGGAATTCTCGGACGGGAAATGACAGCATCAGGAATATCCGAGTGGATGGATTATCCGTGAAATCGTTTTTCAATCCGTGCAATCCGTGGTAGATTCCCAAGTCCTGTTTCTCTGGAAAAAACATGACCCTAGACCCCAAACGCACCGCGTTCGTATTCCCCGGACAGGGATCCCAGGTTGTCGGCATGGGCAAGGCGCTGGCCGAGAAACACCCGGAGGCGCGCCGCCTGTTTGAAGAGGTGGATGCCCTGCTCGGATTTTCCCTTACCCGGCTGTGCTGGGAAGGGCCGGACGGCGAACTGGCCGACACCTTCAACACCCAGCCGGCGCTGCTCACGCATTCGGTTGCGGCCTGGCGCGTGTTGACCGATGCGCTCGGCGGATTTCAGCCGCTGTGCGTCGCCGGGCACTCGATGGGGGAATTCTCCGCCCTTGTCGCCTCCGGCGCGCTCCCCTTCCCCGACGCCCTCCGGCTTACGCGCGAACGCGGGCGGGTGATGAGCGGGGCGGGGAAGACCACGCCCGGCGGCATGGCGGCGATCCTCAACTGCCCGGCAGCGGTCCTTGAAAAACTGTGCGTTCAGGCGGCGCAGGAAACCGGCGGCATCGTCGGGGTCGCCAATGACAACTGCCCGGGGCAGGTGGTGATCTCCGGTGAGGATCGGGCGCTGGCGCGGGCGATGGCGCTCGCGCTCCAGAGCGGCGCCCGGCGCGCCGTGCGGCTCCACGTCAGCATCGGCTCGCACTCTCCGCTGATGAAGGAGGCGGCGCTGGAATTCGCCCGGGCGGTGAACGCCGCCCCGCTGGCGGATCCGCGCATGCCCCTGATCGGCAACGTCGGCGCGGCTCCCTTGCGCACGTCCGATGCGCTGCGCGACGACATCAACGCCCAGCTGACCTCGCCCGTGCGCTGGGTGGAATCCGTCCGCGCCATGCAGGCGCTCGGGGCGGATACGTTCATCGAACTCGGAAGCAAGGACGTGCTCACCGGCCTCATTAAAAGGATCGATCCGGCCGTCCGCGCCATGGCCGCCGGCTCGCCCGAAGAAATCCGTTCCGTGTTGGGGGTATAATCCCCGCAGGGTTTTTTCCTCCCCGCGGGATGGCAAGCCCAAAAAACCGCCTTTGGAGGAGTAGACAATGACGTTTTCACCCAATCGCGTGGCCGTCGTCACCGGCGGAGCGCAAAGCATCGGACGGGCGATCGTCGACCGGCTGGCCAAGGCCGGGGTCGACATCGTCATCGCCGACATCCAGCTCGAGAAGGCCCAGGCCGCGGCGAAGGAAGTCGCCGCCGCGACCGGCCGGAAGGCGATCGGGCTCGGGGTCGACGTGTCGTCGACCAAAACCGCTTCGGAGATGATCGAGAAGGCCCTGGCCGAAATGGGCCGGATCGACATCCTGGTCAACAATGCCGGCACCACGCGCGACAACCTGATCTTGCGCATGGACGAAGCCGACTGGGACAAGGTGCTCGACATCAACCTCAAGGGCGCCTGGAACTGCTCCAAGGCCGTCATCCGCGCGATGATGAAGGCCCGTTACGGACGGATCGTCAACATGGCTTCCGTCTCGGGCCTCGCCGGCCAGGCGGGCCAGACCAATTACTCCGCTTCGAAGGCCGGGCTGATCGGCTTCACCAAGGCCCTGGCGCGCGAGGTGGCGTCGCGCGGGATCACCGTCAACGCCGTGGCGCCGGGGTTCATCCCCACGCCCCTCACCGACGTCCTGCCCGCCGAAATGAAGGAAGCGCTGATGAAGATGATCCCGGTCGGCCGCTTCGGGTCGACCGATGAGATCGCCTACGCCGTCGAATTTCTCGCCGCCGACGAGGCCGCTTACATGACCGGCCACGTGCTGTCGGTGGATGGTGGCATGGTGATGATGTGAGGTGACCATGGATTCCACGCCCGCCTCCGGAAAAATCTTCGTCGCTCCCGGCGTGCTGATCACGGTGGCCAAGCTCGCCGCCCTCAGCGTGCCGGGTGTGGTGCGCATGAGCCCGGTGCCGGGCGGGGTGAACCAGCTCTTCCGTCTCGGCGCCTCGCGCGGCGTGCGGTTGGAGACCACCGGCGAAACAGTCTCGACCGAGCTTTTCCTGGTTGTGGAATCCGACGTCGATGTGCGCGAGGTGGCGCGCAAAGTCCAGCTTGAGGTGGGCCAGGCGATCACCGAAATCATAGGTCTGACGGCGGGGGAAATCGTCGTGCACATCGAGGATATCGACTCCCGTCCGTCATAGCAGCGCTCGTCCGAGGACGCGCTTCCCATGAAGGCAAGACGCAAGGCGCGCACTGTCGCGCTGCAGGCACTTTACGAATTGGATTGCTCCTCCCACGAGCCGGGGTTGGTTCTTTCCCAGCGCGAAGAGGAAAGCAAACTTCCGGAAGGCCAGCACGAGTTCGCCCGCGCGCTGGTCTTCGGTGTTTTAAAGGACCGCACCCGGCTCGACCGTTGGATCGCGCGCTTCGCTCCCGAATGGCCGGTGGACCAGATCGCGATCGTCGAACGCAACATCCTGCGGATCGCGCTGTGGGAGTTCACGATCGGCGCGCTCACCCCCGTGCGGGTGGCGATCAACGAGGCGGTTGAGCTGGCCAAGCTGTACGGTTCCGACAGTGCGCCGCGTTTCATCAACGGCGTGCTGGGGAGCCTGGCCGATCATTCCGAGGAGCTGGCTCAGGCCGTCCAGGCCGAACCGGCGGGGAAGGGGAAATAAATGCATTACCGATCCCTCGGCCTCTGAAGAGGCCTCGGGATGACACGCGTAGGAAGTCATTCCGAGGGCTGCGAAGCAGCCTGAGGAATCGGTGAGTTATGGGCGAGTGATCGTCATGCCGGCGCGCAAGTAGCCGGCATCCATGCCGATAATGGATCCCGGCAAAGAACACCCTCGTTTCGCATTCATCCCGGCTCATAAACCAAATGCGAGCCGGGATGCTACGCGAGGGCAGGCGCCGGGATGACTTTCGCAGGGCATCATTCCGAGGGCCCTTCAGGGCTCGAGGAATCGGGTGATTAGAAGATAGACGGATCCATCCACATTCAGCTATCATCCCCCCTGCGTTACCGATCCCTCAGCCTCTGAAAAGGCTTCGGGATGACGAATGCGCTGAAGAGGCCTCGGGATGACGAATGCGCTGAAGATGCCTCGGGATGCCCTGCTCCCAATGAACTCTCTCTCCCCCAACGATCCCCTCGAACCCAACTCCCTCGGCCGCGGGCCGTTGCGCCGCAGCGTAATAATTTTGCCCGAATGCTCCTCGACCAATGACGAAGCGCGCGCACTGGCCGAAGCCGGCGAGCCGGAAGGCGCGCTGGTAGCCGCGGATTTCCAGCGCGCGGGCCGCGGAAGGATGCGCCGGGCCTGGCAGGCCCCCCGGGGGAGCAGCCTGCTGTTTTCACTGCTCCTGCGCCCGGAGCTCGATCTTTCCCGCGCGCTGAACCCGATAATGGCGGTTTCGCTCGGCGTGGCGGAAGGCATCCGCCGGGTGTGCGATCTGCCGGCCCGCCTGAAATGGCCGAACGACATTCTTATCCGCGGGAAGAAGGCGGGCGGGATCTTGTGCGAGCTCGGCCTGGAGTGCAAGTCGCTGAAGTATGTGATCGTCGGGGTCGGCGTGAACGTGAATTTCGATCCGCGTGCGGTGGAGGGCATCCCGCCGGACGCCACCAGCATCCAATCCGAACTCGGGCGCCGGCAGCCCCGGGCGGAGCTGTTGCGCGCGATCCTCGGTGAGATCGAACCGCGCTACCGCAGCCTCCTGCGCGGCGAATCCCTGCGCGACGAGTGGGCGCGCGCCCTCGCCACGCTCGGCCGGCGGGTGCGGGTCATGTTGGCGGACGGGGATTTTTCCGGCATGGCGGAGACGGTCGACGAATCCGGCGCGCTTATCCTGAAGATGGACGACGGCTCGCTGCGCACGATTCTGGCGGGTGATGTGGTGCATGTGGAAAACGACGGTCGACAATAGACGATGGAGAGACCGACCATGCGCGGCGGATAATCCGCCGGAGGAAGGACTCGGGATCCTTATGAAACGGATGCTTCTTGCGCTCTGCACGGCCTTGTTGTCCTGCTCGTTGGCGGACCAGGCTGTGAATTCATTTTCCCCAACCTCGGATGCGGAATCGGCGGATCGGTCGTCTCCTTCCCCGACGGTCGACCCAAGCGGCGCGGAGACCGTTTACATCGCCCCCTTCTGCACGCTTCTGGGGGAGGAGAGAACCCGGACCGAGGATTATGGAAATGTGTTCGTCCTGGCGTGGGGCTGGGAGGCGCAGACGGAGCAACAGGTGAGGGATTATCTTGAGAACGCCATGGCCAAAGTGACCTTTAATGGAGAATCCGTCGCCGATGCGGAACGGACCGATGTGTACGAACAGGAGGGCGCGTTTCATGTTTTTTGGGAGAAAAGCCTGGGGATCCTGGAGCGCGGCAAATACCCGCTGACCTTTTTTGTGGAATTCCGGAATGTCATCTTCGACGGGATGGAATATTTTGGTCCGGGGACCGACAATGAGTCGGTGGAAGACACGTGCTATTTGATCGTGGAATGACGTACGAAACGCCGACGCGGGAAACCGACCATGGACGATGGACCGTGGACCGTGGCCGATGAGTGTTCGCGATCGTTGGTTTGGGGAACGGCGTTATTGTTTCGGAGAGCGGATTATTCGCTCGTAAAAGAATAACCACCGAAAAGCCTGCTTGGGCAATGGTTTTACCATGGTCTATGGCCGGGTCTTTCGATGGTCGATGGTCTGTACCCTTAATTGTAGATAGTCCCGCCTGCATTGGCAACCGCTTAATCGGCGTCAAACCGCCGTCACCAGATCCCAGAATTCCGCCACGCCGTTCGGTCCGAGGATGCGCGAGCGCTCGTCCACCACCTGTTGGGCGACGTTGGCGGAAACCATCCACGCGAGGATCCCCGATTGGTGCAGCCACCAGATGAAATCCGCGGATTTCTGTGACCGCCAGGGGAGCCGGATCCCCCTCCAGAAACGCGCTTCGCGGAAAAATCGCCTGCGCAGCGCATCATCCAATCCCCCGCCGTGCTCCGCCATCGCCCAAAGTTCCTGGGTGACCTCCCGGGACGGAGTGAGCCCGTGGTGTTGGAGAAAGTTGAGATTGTCGAATTCCTGCTTGCCCACGGGTTCTGAAAACAACAGAATCACCCCTCCGCGCATCGATGTCGGGATCAGCGCCTTGAACGCCTGCTCGCTCGGCTTGGTCACCTCGAGCGAAATGACGTTTTCATCCAGCAGCTTGTCGTAGAGGTCCACCACCTCCCGGTCCTTCTTGCCGACGTGCAGGTTCACCCAGGACCGGTTTTTCCACAGAAACAGAAAATCCTTGGTGAACGGGGCGTCCTTGGAGACGACGTGAAAATGGAACCGTTTGGATTTTTTGTGGAGCGCGTACATCAGGTGCGAGAAGTACAGGGTGCCGACGGCCGCGCCGGAAACCGGCAGCGAGACCTGGATCGATTCCTTGCTCCGGGGGTTCAGCTGGTTCTTCCTCTGGGCCATCCGCGCCGCGCCAAGTTTCTTCATCTGCATCGGATTGATCGGATAGGGATTAACCTCTATCCGCGCGCATTTTCCCAGGGTTCGGCCGTAGGCGGCGTATTTCCGCTTGATGAAATTGCTGGGCACGACGATCAGGTCCGCGCCGTCCACGTACCAGATGTGCTGGAAGGTGTCGTCGGTCACCACCACCACCAGGATGATCTTGACGCTCTTTTCTTTTTGCAGTTTTTCCTTGACCGCCGCCAGTTTATGCGCCAGGCCGAAGTGCGTGGAGACAACCAGGATCTTCTTCGGCGGATCGAACCGGGCGTCGATCAGCCTCGAGATTTCTTCATGCACCACGCCGGTGTTTAACCGCAGCTGCCAGCGGTACAGCCGGTTGGCCTGGCGGGCTAGCGGACCGGATTGCAACCACTCGAAAATCCCGCGGGCGATGGGGTGGATGCTGGTGAGCCGATGGAGGATCTGGATCGATTTATCATGGCTGCCCATCACCACCGGGTTGACGCTTTTCGGCAGCCCGTCGTACAGGGCGTCGGTTACCCGCAGGTGCCCGAGCCCGGCCGGGGCGTAGCTCAGGATGAGCATCGTATCGCGGCTGGTCAGTTGGACAAGTGTCTTCTGGTTCATGGGGCCTCCCGCATCGTATGGGAGCATGGCCCGGGGAGCTTCGTATCCCGCCCTCCCCGGAGGGCTGTTCATTGATAAGGATTGTATATGAAATGGGGGAAAGGAGAAGCCTTAACCGGGTGTTAATTCCCCGCCGGAGGCTGGCCTTCGAAATTATGACGTTCGAGAAAAACACACGCTTCCGACAATCCGTGCCGGCGGTAAAAGCGGAGGGCGCCGGCGTCGTCCGGCATCGTCGATACGGATACCTCGGCGCACCCGAGGGCTGCGGTCCGGGATAGCAGCGCCTTCATCAGCGCACTCCCCGCGCCCCGGCCGCGCACGTCCCGGCGGACAATCAGCAGCTCGATCAGACAAGAGGGAGCGGCGTGGAACAGGCCCGGCCGGATGGAATAACTGAGCAATCCGGCGGCCCGGCCTTCCGCGTCCGCGATAAGAATCCAGCTTCCCGGGGAGGCGAGATAGTCCGCCACATACGCTTCCGTGACCGGGCTGTGTTCCTGATCCTCGGCGGCGCTTTCCCGGATGATGGTGACAATGTCCCGCGCATCGGCGGGCCGCGCATCCCGGATCGAAATATCCATGCGTAAGGCTCCCGTTCGAATTTCCGAACACCCTTGGGGTTCTGTGAACCCCAAGGGTGTTGTGAGATCAGAAATGCGAAGGATAACACGATTATTTTGGGTCCGGGATGCGTTCCGAAATCCAATGCCCGATGGCGTAGACGCCGCGAAGGAAATGCGTCATCCGGCTTCCGGCCAGAATAGTCTGAACCCAGATCGCGGTGAACAGGACCGCCCAAGCGGCCGCATACCCGGCCGGCACATACCCCCGCGATACGGCCCGGAAGATCAGATATCCGCCGAGCGGGATGATCAGACATGCCGCGGTGAAAATGCCCGGGGCGAACCGCCGGAAGAGGATCGACCAATACACGTGCTGAAGTGCGTTCATGACCATGAAGAAAATCGCCGGCACGATGATCCACGCGGCGATGGCCGGATTGCCCGATAGCGCGGCGGCCGAGGTCCAGACCAAGCCTGCGGCGCAGACAAATGCAATCACTCCCCGGGCGCTCCGGTCGGTGGCATAGTCCGGCACGCCGGAAAAGAGCCTGCGCTCGAACCCATGGATGTTCCATTCCTCGAGTTCGTGAAGAATGGAAAACGACAGGAATACCCATACCAAGGGTATGAATTCCAGACTCGCCAGACTATCCGTCAGCATATTCATCGCGGGACGTCCTCAATCGGAGTTTGAAACCGGTCAATTCTGTCCGGATCCAATTTGCCGGCGGGTCACTTCCGCTGGCGAGCGTTCAGGATAGCAGGACGCGCGGGGAAAGGCCTTAACCCTGGTTAATTTTTCTTCGCAGCCGGGATAATGCAACGTCGGTTACGCCCAGATACGAGGCAATATGATACTGGGGAAGGCGGTCCGCCAGACCGGGGAATTCCTTCAGAAACCGGCGGTAGCGAATCTCCAGTGAATCCAATAAAAGCTCCTTTTCCCGCGCTTCCTTAATCAGGAGCAGATGCTCGGCATTCCCGCGGCCCAGCCGCTCCCAACTCGGATGCCGCCCGTATAATTCGCGGAGCCGGGCGTTGGGCAGGACAATCGTCTCCGTTCGTTCCATCGCTTGGATGAAGAACCCGCACGGTTCCCCCAACACCATCGAATGGAACGATCCGGCAAAACCGTTCTCCATCGCGAAATGCTTGTTGAATTCCTTTCCCGCTTCGGTGGAATAAAAGAACCGGACCAGGCCGGAAACCAGGAAATAAAAATTCTCCACAACCTCACCGGCTCTGGCGATATATTCATGCTTCTCGAATATCCGCCCGAAAAGGAGGGGAAGCGCGTATTCCCATTCGGTTTCCGGAATGGAAACCCGGCTTTCAACGATGCGGCGGAACTGCTGGAGGCCGGTTGGGGATGGATGGGAGGATTTGTTTGACATGGAAATTGGATTGCCGTGATTGTATCAGCGATGACGGTTCGCCGCAGCCGGACTGCCGGCCGTCCATTCCACCGCCCCGCTGATTTTTTACGGGAAGGCGAGTCGGTTATTTCCGTGCGCAGTCCGGCCTCGAAGACGGCTGCGTGCGGCTGATGCGATGCGCGGGGGAGACGATTTTGGAGTAAAGCGGAAGGAAAACCTTTTTACCGCAAAGCCGCTAAGAGCGCTAAGTTTTAAAAAAAAAATAATAAAAACCTTGGCGTTCTTTGCGGCTTAGCGGTGAAAGGGCTTTTCCCGGCTAACCGAAAATGCCGCTTGCCCGCGGTGTATCATCCGTGACGGAGGGCGGCGGGGCGTACGGTGCCGCGGGGGGCGCGGACGCCGGAAGCGGATGCTTCGGGCGTCCGACAAAGAAGGACAGCACGACCAACCCGAGGCCGATAAACCCGAGGACGATTCCCTCGCCGCCGGTAACGAGCGCGTAGCGGTGGGCGATGTACACCAGAATTCCGGCGCCGGTATCGTATACGCCGGGAGAGATGCTTGCCGGTAGATTTTCCCGTCCGAGCGAGATCGCCACGTCCAGCCCGACCCAGATGACGAGTGCGGTCAGCAGCACGCAAATTCCTGCCGCCAGAATCGGAAGCCCCCACCAGCGCAGGAATCCCCGCCATGAACGCACCACCAGCAGCGTGACCAGGAACAGGATCACGACGCATACGATCGGGCTCAGGCGCACAATCCGGCGGCCGATCTGCAGGATCTGCCGCGGTCCGATCGGCAGGCCGGCCTGCTCGAGGTTCAGGGCGCCCGAAGCGCGCACCGGTTCGAGCAGATCCAATTGATCGGGGATGGTCTTGGCGGCTTCGGCCAGCGCCGGCGCGATGCCCGGTTCGACGAACACCATCATTTCATCGGGCGGCCGGCATTCCAGCATGCTGGAAGGATCGGAGAGATCCGGAAAGTAATCCGCCGCGCACGCGGGCAGCGCCTGGATGATCTGGAGTATCGCTTCCGTGCCGGCCGGGCCGGTCAGCCGCTTTTTAAAATCGCGCATGTCGATGGTGATGGCCAGCGGCGCGCCGGGCGTGTCGAGGATGGTAAAGGTTTGATGCAGGACGCTTTCCACCTGGGCCTGCAGCCAATCCGCGGGAAGCAACGCGCGTAAAATCGATCCCCACTGATCTATGCTCAGGACTTTGAAGAATTCCGGCGCACCGTCCGCGCCGCCGTCCCCGCCCCCCACGCCGCACGCCTCCATCGCGGAGATCTCCTGCGGGGAGGGTGCGCGCAATCCGCCGAGGATATCGCGGAAGGCCTGGTCGCCGAGGGCTTCCATCGAACAGCTCTGGGCTTCCGGTCCCGCGTACTGAAGCGGATTGCTTCCGCCTCCCCAGGTCATCCCTTCCCCGGCCGGGTGCATGCTGGTGTGGATTTGTTCGGCGGCCAGGGAGGGCAGGCGGTCGTAAATCCGCTCGCGGACGAGTGCGTTTTGATAAACCGCCGGCGAAAGCAGCATGGAATCGGCGTTAACCAGCAGGAGCACGATGACGATCGTGACCAGGAAGGCGAGGCAAAGCAATACCGCCAGGAGGCGGATCGCAAAATTAATCAGCGCGCCAAGAAATTCCAGCATGAACCCTCCACGGTCGCCGATGCCATTCGATGCATCCGGCGGAGATAAAGGCAATTGTCCAACAATTCACCGAAGATGTCCAGCAGGGGTGGGGAGCCGGGATGACAAGTGATCGTCTTGCCGGCGCACTCTTGGCCGGCATGCGGCGCCGAGAGGGTAATCGATTCTGCGCCTCGTGGACCCCGGCCAGGAACACGCCGGGGTGACGGATTGACCGTTTTTGCGAGTGTACTCCTGGCCGGCATGCGGCGCCGAGAGGGTAATCGATTCTGCGCCTCGTGGACCCCGGCCAGGAACACGCCGGGGTGACGGATTGATTGTCATGCCGGGGTGACGGATTGATTGTTACGCCGGGGTAACGGAGACCGTCTTGCCGGGGTGACGGATTGACCGTTTTTGCGAGTGTACTCTTGGACGGCATGCGGCGCCGAGAGGGTAATCGATTCTGCGCCTCGTGGACCCCGGCCAGGAACACGCCGGGGTGACGGAGACCGTCTTGCCGGGGTGACGGATGGATCGTCATGCCGGGATGACAATCCGCGCCTACCATTCCAAAGCGAACAGCTCTCCCGCATACCGGATGAACAAATCCGGAAGCTGGCGGTCGACGGTATCCGGGAACATCTCGGGCGGTTGCGCGGAGTCGTAGGTTTTGCCCGCCGGGTTGTCGTTCAAGCGCGCCCACGGCACTCCGCCGCGCACGGCGGCGTTGATCATATCCACGGCATGGGCGTTGGTGCTTTGCACGTGATCCTTTTCGGATTGTATCCGCAGGTATGGGACCCGCACCGTTCCGATGAAATCCACCGCCTCCCGTTCCGACCAGAAGGATTCGTCGTCGCATGACGGCCAATCGATTCCGCGGTTGACGCCCGTGCAGCCGCTGGTGGTGTACATCCGGTCGGCGGGACCTTCCCAATCGATGTAGAACCGCACCGGCAGGTCCGGGTGCCGCCCGAGCGCGCCCGCTGCCATCGTCACGCCGTAGGAGCGGGAGATCACGCCCAGCCGGGCCGTATCCACGCGCGGGATCTGTCCGGCGGAAAGGATCAGCGCAGACAATCCATCCTGATGGCGGAAGCCGTTGTAATCCTCATCGCCCCCACTGGCGCCGCGGCCGTCGGCGTCGAATTGGATCACAATAAATCCCGCCGCACTCAGGCGGACCGCATCGAGGTCGGTGCCGTTTTCCAGGTCCTGCGCACCCAGCCCGCCGGGAATCATGACGAGCGACGGAAGGGGAGAAGCGCCGCCGTCATTCGGGTATGAAACCACGATATACAACCTGGCGCCGCTGGCGGGATTGATCATCCAAAAGGCGTTTGCCTTTGTTCCCGGAGTCAGGTTCGCAGCCTCAACCTCGGCGCCGGACGGCTGGACTGTCGCAGAAGGGCCGTTTGTGGCGGACGAGCAATCCTGCGGACAGGTGCCGGCGCTCTCCGGCCCGTCGCAAACACTGTCTCCGCATCGCTTCCCCGCCACGCCGATAGCCGTCTGACCGGGCCCGGAGGGGGCGGCGGATTCGATCCGGCCGAGGTTGCAGGCGGTGAGGAGCGAAAAGACCATGAAAATTAAACTCCATCTTTGCATTCCGGCCTCCTTTTTCAGCATCCTTCCCTGTCCTAACCCCCACTCCCCGCCTTTGCCTCGGAAAATCGCCGAGGCTTTGGCACCCTCCCCTCGCTTTGCTCGAGGACAGGCTCTCCCCCTTCCCCTTACGGGGAAGGGGGAGAGGGGACGGGGGGAGAGGAGGTTAGGACAGCGGTGAGGGATGGGCACAACCAGGGGCTTTATCCGCGCCAGCGATGGAAGAAATAATTCAGGAGCGGCACGAATTCGCCGGCGGCCTTCTGGTTGCCGGCCGGGGTGGGATGGCTGTCTCCGTTCTCGGCGTAAGCGGAAGAATCTCCCCCCTGATCGACTGTGTATTCCACCTGCTCGTTGCGGATCCGGTGATGGTTGCCGCCGGCGGCATCCAGGTCGTTGGTGTTCGGGTCGCCTCCGTTGGAGGTCAGCACGTTGTAGAAATCGAACACGGCGACGTTGTGGTGCGGGTAGGATGCCAGCCACTCTTCCACCAGCCAGATGTTGAGGGCCCGGGCATTGGCGGCCTGATCGGGCGGGGAATCCAAGAGCGGCGGGGCGGTGATGACGATAAAGAGCTTTTCGGTGTGGGCGGCGAAATAATCAAGCAGATCATCGTAGATCCGCTTGGCATTGCCGACGGTGTGTTCGCCGGAGCCGCAATCCAAACCCTGCAGAGGGCTGGCGCCATCGGCCGGCGGGTCGCCGGGGCTGCCCTCGAGGGCGGAATTGGGGAAGCAGGATTTGAACATCACGATTTCGTTCTCGCCCCCCGGATCCTCTTCCAGGCGTGTGTAATCGGAGTTGCGCTCGCTTTCGGAGTAAACGGCCTGCATGATCGACTTGCTCGAAGGCCCGCGGAACCAGTTCCACCAGTGGCCGATGTCGGTGAAATCGCCGATCGCGCCGCCGATCGAGGAATCCTCCGGGCCCCAGCCGTAGTTGGTGTCGCTGACGAAGTAGTTGTTGTCTGCCAGCGCCTGCCCCAGCGCGCCGTGCCAATCCGCCAGCCAGTTCTCGCCGCAGGAGTGGTGGATGAAGATCAGCTTGACGGTTTGGGCGGGGGGGGATGGGTCGATCCAGTCGGAGCCTTGCGGGGATTCGGGGGGCGATTCCAAGGTCGGCGATTCCACCTTGGCCGGGGCGTCCCGGGTTTCCTGTGAAGCGAGCTGGGCGCCGGTGGGAGCGACCGCCGGCATAAGATTGCAGGCCAGGAGCAGAATCAGGATGACCGGGAGCAACCGCATCCAACGCATGGGGCCTCCAAAAGTGACGTTTGATCTCATTATATATGCGAACTGTCACCCCCGTCCCCGGGGTTCCATACTATAATGAAATCCCAGTAAACACCGCCACCCCTAGGGTCAAGGAAGACACATCATGGGTTTGGATCTCGACAGCGCTCCGCGCTCCGCCGATGCCTCATTTTACGAATCCATCCCAACCCGGCGCCCTCATCCTGCAGGAAAGCGCCGCAGCCAATTCCGGATCTTCATCCTTTCCCTGGTAACCGCCGCCGGCTTCGCCTCTCCGGCGGCCGCCTCCCACCCCGCATGGGCGGCGCCTCGGCTAACCCTGAATGTGATCGATCCGCCGACGGTCTCCCTGAACGTGCCGGCGACGGCGATGATCGGATCGAGCGTCACCTTCACCGCCACCTTCGACAACAACGACCCGGAAGACGAAACCGGCTACGGCCCGTTCCTGGAATTAAATATTCCGCGCACCGGGGCGGACGGCGCCGGCGCGGCGACGGACGACGGGCTGGGCACGACGACCATCTCCGCCACCTACATGGGGGCCGCCATTCCCGCGCGGGATTTTTACCGGGTCACCTTCAACGCCGGCGGTACGGCAACGCACCCGATCATGCGCAACGCGACCGGCGCCCTCATTACGGTCAGCGGCACGCCCGGCGACGAACTGGTGGTCATCCGCCTGCCGTTCGGCAGTTTCACCCCGGACCAGCCGCCCGCCGCGGTGGCGGTGACGGTCAACATGAGCAACCTCGCCGATCTCGGTTTCCCGCTTGCGATCCGGGCGCGCGGCGGGTACGAGTTCGGATTCACACCGCTCGATGATTGGTGTTGCGGCGACCCTCCCCATACGACGCTCAGCGGGTACACCACCGCATCGGTCACCCCGACTCTGTTCACGCTTTCCAAGGCATACGCCGGTCCGGCGGACGTCTCCGCCGAAACCGCGACCGGCCCGAACTATCCGCGCCAGTACACGGTGTCGGTCGATATCGCGCAAGGGCAGACGATCACCGACTTGCGCATCATCGACCAGCTTCCGAACAACCAGGAGTACTTGTCGCTCGATACGGCCACGCCGGGCTACACCCTGGAGGACCAACCGGCAAGCCCCGGCGCCCAGATTCCGCCGGATAACGATCTGACCGTGTATTGGGCGTCGATTACCGGCGGTGCGGGCGCCAGTGACGCAATGGCGGAGTTCTCGTTCTTTATCCCGCTGAACGATGCCGGCGGCGCGCGGGTGATCGATCCCGACACCGGCGTGGCAGTGTCGTCCTGCAACAACGCATTGGCTTCCGGATCCTGGATTCCGGTCGATACGCGCGATATCGCCCAGTCCGTGACCGTCGACCCGCCCGGCTGCGAGCATACGCTCACCGACCGCTCCCTGGCCGTGCAGAAAGATATCACCAACCCGTCCGCCAGCTATTACCCCGGCTATGTCCTGGATTACCGGCTGGAGATACAGGTCTCGGATTTCTTCGCCTTCGACCGGATCGTCCTGACCGACATTCTCTCCGACGGCCAGCATTTCGATCCGGCTTTCGTCCCGACCCTGGAAGTCAACGGGAACGGATACAGCCTCCCCGCCGCGGATTTCGACGCCGCCAATTACACCGTAGACACATCGAGCATCGACCTTACGGACGGGCCGCCCGGCGTGGAAAACCCTGCAACCAATGGGACGACGCTCCTGACCTTCCGGATCTCGGACGAACTTGACGATCGCGTATCGGATCCGCGGATGGTCGGCGGCTGCGTCGATCCCGCGTTTGGCACGCCCAACCCCGATTGTTCCTTTAATGACGGCGCGACGACCGCGGTCGTCCATTTCCACGCCGTCATCCAGGAGGACTTCACCGACACCTACCCGTCCGGCGATTGGAGCGTGGATCAGGGGGATACGTTCCAGGATAATGCGCTGATCCTCGGGCGTCTGCTGGATACCGGCACCTTCAATCCGGGGCTGGATGTAACCGACGATGCGGCGGAATCCATCGCCATCGGGTCCGGCAGTCTGACGAAGAGTATCTATGCGGTCAACGGCATCACACCCTCTTCCTCGCTGGTCCAAATTAAGCCGGGGGATTTGGTCACCTACCGCATCACCTACGTGATGCCGACCAGCGACGAGGA
>JAFGCU010000045.1 GCA_016932475.1 Anaerolineales bacterium | reverse complement strand
TTCTGATTTCGCGGGCTTGGAGGGAATTATGCCGGTGTTTTGATGGTATTTCAGGTTACTTCGGCCGATTTTGGACAGCAGTGATTTCTCCCCACGTTTATTTTTATGGTGCGGCATGCTATTACCCGGTTGCCAAATCATTCCCGGAACATCCACGCAAACCCCAAGCCCGATTATTCCATTGGCCACCGCGATGCCCGCGGCGGGGGATGTTCGGACGGATCCCGCGGGGGTCGAACAAGTATGGGTGGAAGCAGGCTTTTTCCAGATGGGGACGGATGCGGAGACTATCCACGCGTTGTTGGACCTTAATCCGCCGCCTTTTGTCGCTGGCGAATTCGCAAGCGAGCAGCCGCAGCACGCAGTGCGCCTCACGAGAGGATACTGGATCGACAAATACGAGGTTACCAACCGCGCTTACCGGGATTTTGTCGAGGGAGGGGGATACACCAACCGGATGTATTGGTCGGCCGAGGGATGGGAGTGGCTGCAGGCACAGCTGGTCGACATGCTGCCGCTGTACTGCCAGGGCAACTTGGATGAGAATCCCGTCGGGTGCGTGACGTGGTTTGAAGCGGAGGCGTATGCGACGTGGCGCGGCGGGCGGCTGCCGACGGAGGCGGAATGGGAATACGCGGCCCGCGGGCCGGAATCGCGTGAGTATCCCTGGGGAGATGTTTTCGATCCCGGCTTGTGCAATGTGGTGGACTCAAAAAAACTTCTCCCGGCGGGCGACTATCCGGGAGGGGCGAGCTGGGTCGGCGCGCTCGATATGGCAGGGAACGTCATGGAATGGGTTCAGGATTGGCTGGGACCATATTCAAGCGGAGCGGTTGAAGATCCAACCGGCCCTGCGACGGGGAGGGTGAAGGTCGAAAAGGGCGGGTGGTGGGGTGCGAACATGTTTGTCGCGCGTTCCGCGTATAGGCATTTCGAAGACCCGCCTGGATACCAGAATTCTCACATCGGATTTCGCATAGTCACTATGATGCCTTAACTTTTCTCCGATATTCTGGAGATTTTTTTTCAATCGTATATCTCTTCTGAAATGGTTCATGGACGCAAACCAAAGGACAGATGATGACTGAGATTCCCAAGACTAGCGATTACAAAGACAGAAGCCGGAGCCTCACTGGCATTGGCGCGATGTTGTTGTTGGGCGGCGTCGCCGTGGGTTTGCTCGGACCGCTGGAGATGTATTGTTTCTATCTCTTTTCTGCGGGCGGCCGGTTCGCATACGAGGGATTTGGGTTCGGGTCGTTCATGTTCGGCAACATCGCGGCCCAGATCGCCGGATATTACCTGATCGCAAGCGTGCTTGTTCCGCTTGGGTATGGGCACGTGAACCGCCTGCGCTGGGCCCGGGTGCTATCCCTGACACTGGCATGGACCTGGTTGGTGATCGGCGCGCCGATTGTGCTTTTGGTCGGCTTCATCCTGCTGGGCTCTAAAGAGCTCGCGCTTCCCGTCGCGCTGGCGGCTATAATTCTCCTAGCGATGTCGTATCTGGTTTTACCTGGAATCGTGATCCGGTTTTACGGCGGTACCAATGTGCGCCGGACATTCGAAGCCAGGGACTCCAAAACCTATTCCATCGAAGCGATTCCCCAGCCGGTCCTGGTGTTGACGGCTCTTCTGCTTTTCTTTACCGTCATGATGCACTTGCTGATTTTGTTCAATGGAATCTATCCGGTTTTCGGCGGCTTCCTCTACGGGCTTCCTGGAATTGTTCTACTCGACATCACGATCGGATGCCTGCTGTTCCTGGCCTGGGGGACGATCCGGCGGCGGCGCTGGGCCTGGTGGGGAACAACGATCTTGTGGGGAGTGTTTACATTGTCCTTGATATTTGCATGGGGAAACACCGGTTATCCGGAATTGCTTTCGGGCTTGGCGTTTCCCGCGCGGGAATTGGATATGCTGGACGGCATACCCTTGCAGGGTTTCCATCTGGCTATTCTGACCGGATCCCCGTGTTTGATCACTTGGGTCCTGGCGGCAAGCGCCAAACGGTTTTTCCGATAAGCCTCGCGACGCGCGGGAAGGCGCAAAAGCAAGCGGTCAAGGTGCCTTTTAAGGAGAAGATATATAATTGCTGAGTAAAGGTCCTGTGCGAATTGACCGAACCGCCGCGGAGCCGCCTGCCACCAATTCACCTCGGAGGAAAATCATGAATCTCAGCGCGCCCAAACAGATAACCTTCTGGATCGCCGTGGTTTTGGCCGTGATCGGGATCGTGGCCAGCATAGCCTCGCTTGGCTTCCTCTCCACGTACGCTTTTTGGATCGTCGTGATCGCCTTTGTGCTCCTGGCGTTGGCGGTCTTAATCGAAGGGCTGTAAAGGATACCGCGGGGGTACATGCGGGCTGCGGACCGGCTCCGCGACGCATCCTTCATGTACCCCCGATATTTCTTTAATGACTTAGCTTCCCCGCACTTCCTCGGTACTTCCAGAGCCGGCTATGGAAGACTGGCGTATTATAAAATCATTCGTCGAAGCAAAATCTTTGCGATTGCCATCGGACCAGGAGAGAGACATGGAGATTGCGTACTCCATCGATATCAACGCCACGCCGAGGACGGTTTTCCACTACCTGGAAACCCCGGAAATGGCAAAACAGTGGCAAAAAGGCGTCTGTGAAACGGAAATCCTCGACGATACTCCGGGAAGGATTGGCACGACATTCCGGGAACGGATGGAATCCGAAGAAGGCGGATTGGAGATGCTGGGATCGATCACCGAGTTTGTTCCGGAACGGGTGATTGCATTCCGCCTGGAGAGCAAGATTCACAAAGTGGCTGTGCGCTATTCGGTTGAGCCGATAATCCGCGGCGTGCGGCTGGAAATTATTTCCACGATCGAGTTTAAATTCCCCTTGAGCATCCTGAGTTGGTTCCTCGGGAAAAAATTCAAGGCGGATACCCTCTCGGAATTAATGGGTGAATGTGCCGCGCTGAAGCGGCTTTGCGAAACGGGATTCGAATAACGTGCGGGTAACGATCTTTACTTCCGGCACACGCGGCGATATCCAGCCATTCCTGCCCCTGGCGAAGGGATTGCAGCGCGCCGGGTTCGGCGTGCGCCTGTCGGCCAACCCCGAGTTCGGGAGCATGATCGAACAGGCCGGCATCCCCTTCGCGCCGGTCGAATTGGATTACAACAAACTGCTGCTCTCGCCGGAGATTCAAACTGCCATGGAAAAAGGCGGCGTGAATTTCCTGTTGGTGATGCTTAAGGTTTTTCCGCGCGCCTTCGAAATGGTGGAGCGGGCGCTGGCCGACGCCTCACGCGTGGATCCGGGGGCCGATATCATCCTGTATACCGCAAACGGACCCTGGGGGTATCACCTTGCGGAAGCGCAGGATGTTCCCGCGGTTTTCGTATGTTTCCAGCCGGCCGCCCGCAGCTGGGAAGTGCCCAACGCCGTAGCGATGGCATCGCCCGGGCCTAAAATTATCAATTGGCTCAGCCATGTCGCCTTCGAGTACGTCACTTGGCTTCCGTTTCGCAGCCGCTTCAATTGCTGGCGCAAGGAGATGCTGCGTCTGCCGCCGCTCCCGCTGACCCCGCCGTTTCCAAAACGGCAACAGGCGGTATGGGGCGCCTACAGCCCTGCACTCTCACCCCGGCCGGCCGATTGGCCGGATGCCTGGCAAGTCGTCGGTCCCTGGTTGGAAGACAGCCCGCCGGATTGGGAGCCTCCGGCCGAATTGGCGGCATTCCTGGATGCGGGATCTCCTCCGATCTATTTGGGGTTCGGCAGTATGCTCACGCTGGATACGGCGCGGATAACCCGCACGATAATCCAAGCGCTCGCCCGGACCCGGCAGCGCGCGGTCGTGAGCCGCGGCTGGAACAACCTGGCCCCGACCGACCTGCCCGGCCAACTGTATCTGGCGGATCGAATCCCGCATGCGTGGTTGTTTCCCAGAATGGCGATGATTATCCATCATGGAGGAGGGGGAACGACGGCTGCCGCGTTGCGCTCCGGCGTTCCCTCCATGGCGGTTCCATACGGGGCGGACCAGCCGTTCTGGGGAAGACGGGCGTATGCACTGGGAACCGGGCCCAAACCCATTGCGTACAGGGATCTGACCGCGGACAACTTGGCGGAAGCAATCCGCGAAGGACTCACGAACCTCTCGATGCGGGAGAAAGCTCAGGCGGCCGGTGAAAAAATCAGCGCCGAGGATGGAGTGGGCAGAGCGGTCGAACTTCTTCAACGCATGCTCGCCGGACGCGCATCCCGGACGGATGAGAAATAAAATCGGAAAAGTGACTCCCGGCCGTTTTCCGTCCGGGGCTATCGAATGACATACAATGTGGCCGACTGCGCCGGTAAAATAACCATGCCATCCTCCGGGAAAACCTGCGCGCCCAAATTCTCGGCGTTGTGGGCGATATCCAGAAGCCAAACCTCCGCCTCGTTCAGTTTCACGCCCTTCACCTGAATCGGAATGCGCCGTTCCCCATCCGACAGATTGATCACCATCAGGGTCAGGGCGCCGTCCGCGCGTTTGGAGGCGAAGATGTCGACATCCGCCACCCCGGAGGCCGCGTACACCTGCTCGCTTCCAAAATTTTTATATAGCGGGAAGACATAGAACGTCGGCCGGACCTCGGTCCCGCTGATCAGCGCGAGCCCGCCGCTGCGCTGCGAGATCACCCACTGGTTGACCATGAATACATCCGCGTTCATCAGCTGGCCGAGTACGTCCGCGTACCAGATCGCGTTGTAAAAGGAATCGGGCGAGGCGGCTTTCAGGATCGCGTTGCTGGGATCCGAATTGACTTCGGTGAAGGCGATCGGAAGATCGCGGCCAAGCGTGCCGCGGATCACCTCGCGCAGATATTCAATTTCCCGCGCCCACCGGCGGGTGTTCGCGCGCAAGTCCGCAACCGTTACCGGGCTGTTCGGGGAGTACATCGGGTAGCGGTGCACGCTGACCACATCCACCAGGTCGCCGTTGGCCTTGAGGAACTCCGTCATCCAGTCGCGCCCGGAGGAATCCTTCGGGGTGGTGCTTTCGCTTTCGTTCCATTGATGGATCTCGGGGCCGATCAGCCGGATGGCCGGATCGGCCGCCTTCATCGCCCGGGCGATCGCGCGCCATTCCCGGTTAAACCGCTCGATGGTGTACTCCTCGTCGGTCTGCCCGAGCAGGGTGAAGATGGAAGGCTCGTTGCCGATGCTCCAGTACGCCACGCCGTATTGCTTTTCCAAGTTTGTGTAGCGCACCAATTCGGCGGCGGTTTCCGGCTTCCCGCCCAGCAAGCGCACGCTGATGGTCGGCATCGCGCCGACTTGTTTGCAGAAATCCATCAGCATGTCGATCTGGAACGGCTGAATATCCACCGCATCGGTCCAGGCGCCGCCCGGGAAGCGCAGCGCGGTGAACCCGGCGCTCTCGACCATCGGCATCATCTCCGGCACCACCGCATGCATCGGCCCGTAGTTGGTCCCGTACAGGTACGGACTGATCGGGCCGAGACCGGTGCGCGGATCGACGAACAGCGCGTCCGGAACAGGTGCGGGCGCGGGCGCCGGCCCGCAGGCGGTCAATAGGGAGAGGAATAGGATGAAGAAAAGAAGTAAACGTTTAATAGGTATATCCCTTTCATACCGAGACAGGCGGGTGTGTCATCCTGAGGACGCGGTTTATGCATCTGAAGGATCTCAATATCTCTATCACAAAAGCGGATCCTTCGGCCTCATTGCATTCGGTCTCAGGATGACACCGAGCCTGATCCCATTTCCACGAATGGATCCACCGCATTATTCTGGATGACCTCCGCGTACCAACGCGCGCTGTCTTTGGGGATCCGTTGCTGGGTTTTATAATCGGTCCAGACGATCCCGAAGCGCTGTTTGTATCCCTGACCCCACTCAAAATTATCCATCAGCGACCACACGAAATAGCCCGCCAGCGGGACGCCGGACCGGATGGCTTCGTGGCAGGCCGCGATGTGCCCGTGCAGGTATCGGATCCGACGCACATCCGGAACGCGTCCCGAGGAGTCGGGCGGGGTGGAATAGCTTGCGCCGTTTTCGGTTACATAGATTTTCGGCGCCAGGTATTCAAAGGTGCAGCGTTTGAGAATACCCGAGAGCCCATCCGGAAAAATCTCCCAATTCTCGCACTCGGTGTACCGGTCGAGGTTCTTTTCCGCAGGGAACACCGTCTGCGGATCGTTGCCGGGCGCATCGGACCGGCAGACGGTCCGGAAGTAATAATTGATTCCAAGGAAATCCGTTGAAACCTGGATGGCCTCCAGATCCCCGGATTGCACAAAATCGAGGCCGTGAGGCAGCGCGTTTTGCGCGGCCAGATCGGCCTGCAGGTCAGCCGGATAACCGCGGCCGTAGAGGGGATCGAGGAACCAGCGATGCCAGATTTCTCCCCGGCGTGCGGCGTCGCGGTCGTGGATGCTGTTGGAAGCCGGCACGGTCCAACCGGTGTTGAGCGTGATGCCGGCTTCGGCGCCCGGACTGTTGCGCCGGATGACCGGGATGGCCCAACCGTGCGCCAGCAGCAGGTGATGCGAGGCGCGCACGGCCAGGGCGTAATCGTTCCGCCCGGGAGCATGCCTGGCGGTGGCATAACCGGCCCAAGCCACCACTGCCGGCTCATTCAGCGTGATCCAGGCTTTCACACGGTCTCCCAGGGCGCGGGTGACAGCATCGGTGAATTCAAGATACGACTCGGCGGTGGCTCGGCTGGCCCAGCCGCCCTTTTCCTCCAATACCTGGGGCAGATCCCAGTGGAAGAGCGTGAGGAAGGGCGTGATGCCCGCCGCCAGAAGGCCGTCCACCAAGCGGCTGTAGAAATCGATTCCCGTCTGGTTTACTGCGCCACTTCCCTTCGGGAGGACGCGCGGCCAGGAAACCGAAAAGCGGTAAGCCTTCAACCCCAACCGCTTCATCAGGGCTATATCTTCCTTCCAACGATGGTAATGATCGCAGGCGACGTCCCCCGTATCGCCATTAAGGATTTTCCCCGGCGTATGCGCGAACCGGTCCCAGCAGGATTCACCCTTGCCGTCCTCGTTCCAGGCGCCCTCGATCTGATAGGAGGCGGTGGCCGCGCCCCAGGTGAAGCCGGCCGGAAATTTCAAAAGAGCCGTCATGAAAGAAATCCTTTCCACAGAAATATTTTGCTCCTGTCCCAACCCTCTCTCCCCCATCCCCATTCGGGGAATGGGGAGAGAGGCGCTGAAGCCGCGGCAGTTTTCCGCGGCAGGCGGGGCGAGGGGGTTAGGAAAGGTTCACTGACCAAGAATCGCAAACAGGATCCGCATGTGTTTGGCGGCGAGCGGGATCGGCATCAGCGGTTTGGATTTACCATCCAGGCAGTCCAGAAAATGAACGGCCACCGCCTGTGAATCGTCGAGAGCCCCGCCGGCTTCCACCGTCAACTCTTCTTTGCGCGGTTCCCCCTCCACATCATAAAACCGTTCGACCGTGTTGCTGTCCCAGGCGGGGAACTGGAAGCGCAGACCGCCCTTGGTTCCGTAGAGGCGGGTTTCGTTGGGGGCCTCGGCGTGCACGCCGGAGCCGCGCTCGTAATAATACGTCAGCCCTCCGCTGAATTCCAGCCAGGCCGCGCCGTGCTGCTCGATGTCGCTGAAGGCCACAAGCCGGCTTACATCCCGCAGCCCGCGGCGCGCAAAGCTGCGCACCGTTTTCAGTTCCGGTTTATCGCCGAGCAGGCCGAGGTGGAACGAGAGGTCATACACGCCCCAATCGATGAACGGGCCGCCGCCGGCCAGTTTTTGGTTCATGGCCCAGGCGCCCTTCGGATTCCATTCGATAAACGTGCCGCGCTGGAGATGGTTGTGATGGATATGGTAAATCTCCCCCAGGCCGCCGCGGTCGATGATCGATTTGATAAGGCCGAACTTGCGCGTAAGGCGGGTGTGGCGGGCGGAGGCGTCGAGGGTGATGAGCCGCGGCGACTGTTCGGCCGCCTGGACGATCTTCTCGACGCTTTGCGGCGATTCCGCCATCGGTTTTTCCAGCAGCACGTGCTTGCCCGCCGCCAATGCATCCGAAAACTGCCGTGCGTGCAGGTAGGGCGGGGTGGCGATCGCGACCGCATCGACCGCCGGATCGGCCAGCACTTCGCGATAATCCAGCGTCCATTTTTCGACGCCGAACTCATGGGCGGCCGCTTTGGTGGTCGCCTCGCTGGCGCTGTTGATCCACGTAACCCTGGCGCGCGGATCCTTTTGAAAACAGCCCGCCAGGATTTTCCCGTACATGCCCGCGCCGATGATCCCGATCCTATGGGTTTTCATAATTCCCTTCCGGACAGCCGCCAATCCGCCGATTTTTCGATGCGGCCTTCTTCCGGGGTTTGCATCCATGGCCCCGCATACACCCCGGGGGCCGCCGCTTGCTCGCGGGGA
The DNA here is from genome assembly GCA_016932475.1 of Anaerolineales bacterium. Lineage (GTDB taxonomy): Bacteria > Chloroflexota > Anaerolineae > Anaerolineales > RBG-16-64-43 > JAFGKK01. The sequence goes on along the minus strand of JAFGCU010000045.1, from coordinate 5,536 downwards.
TTCTACCCGTGTTTTCCCTTCCGGCCAAAAACCCGGTAAAAATACATGCCGCGTCCCCTCTTGACATCCGGGGTTGAACAGATATACTGATAGACAGGTTTATATAACAAACCGGTTTACCAAGAGAGGTTCAGCCATGGAGAAGCAAATTGAATCCGCCGTCAAGCGCGGCCGCGCATACTGGTTTGCGGACGGTTTCACCGAGATCGCCGGCGGTATTTTTTTCCTGCTCCTGGGAGGGGTTGTCCTGTTGCGGGGCTTCTCCGGGCAAAACGTGGCCCTGTCGCAATTTGCCTCAACCGCGGTGGATATCGGAGCCATCAAGCTGGTCACGCTGCTCATGGCCGGCCTGGTGATTTGGTGGCTGAAGGACCGATTTACGTATCCGCGGACCGGGTTTGTCGAGGGCAAGCGGGTCATCCTGGGGGCAATCCTGAACTTCATCCGCAACGTGGTGCTCATCGCCGTCATCCCATTGCTGGGGTTGATCGCGGCGCTTATTTTTATTCCGTCCATGCGGACTATCCTGGCTACCATGCCCGCCTGGTTCCCGATGGGAATCGGGTCTTTCCTCGGAATCCTGTGCTCTGCTTCGGGGGAATGGATGGGTTTGCGCCGGTTCCGGGTGATGGGATTGCTGATCCTCCTGACCGGCTTGGCCGTCGGCATTTGGCAGATCACAATCGGTTTTCCAACCCTCTCGGTTGAAGCACTGCAGGCAAATTGGCTGGCGCCGATGCCGGAGGCGCTTCGGGCTCCGCTGGATGAAATCCTCAGCCGGTTTTTCACCGGGGTGGGCGGATTGACCCTCGCAGCAGGGTTTTTTTTCCTCGTCTCGGGATTGGTCACCTTCCTGCGTTACCGCAGGGAAAACCCCGCCCCGTACCGGGAGGAAGCATGACCGGGCGATTGCGGAACCTCTCCGAACTGGACCGGGTGATCCATGAGCCGGCGCGGCTGCTCCTGGTGGCGCTGCTCTCGTCGGTGGAATCCGCGGATTTCCTCTTCCTGCTCAAGGAGAGCCGGCTGACAAAAGGAAACCTGTCGGTTCACCTAACGCGGCTCGAGGAAGCGGGTTATCTGACGGTGAAGAAAAGTTTTCGCGGGAAGATCCCGCACACGGAATTCAGGCTTACCGCCAAAGGGAAAACCGCCTTTGACGATTACCGGGAACAGCTCGGAACCATAATGGTTGCGAAAAAGCCGAAAGGGTAAGCTCCGGACCCTCCCGCTTCTTCGAAGTGGATTCCCGCAACCGGTGAAACCGAATCGCAGGGATGATTCTGCAAGCCTTTCCCATCACTTGGGTCTTCGGACGGGCATTTTCGGTCCATACAGGAAAAGAATGGTTTACGATTCCCGTTCCGCTTGCGACGATTGTCGCCTCCAAGCTGGTCCTGCTTGCGATCGGTATCCAGGGATTAACGCTTTGGATATTCGGGTTGGGGATCGCTGGCGGTGGCGCCGTGGAGATCCCGGGCGGGTCGCCGGTGCGGAACGAATAGTTCCTCCGGCGGATTACGGGCTTCGTAATTATGCTGACCCTGTTGATTCCATGGGCGTCCTTCTTCGTCGGCGTAGGGCGAGGCCACCGGCTGCCGACGGCGTGGGCGATCGCGACGATGGCGGCCGCGCAGATCAGCGCCGTGCTTGGTAGGGGGGAGTGGTTCCCGTGGGCGCTGCCCGCATTGGTTGCGGAAATTGTCGGGCCCAAGGGCGGCTCGATCGGGGCGCACAGCCTGATCGTTCTGGTTCTTGCCGGAGCGGCCGGGATTGCAGCGACGATTGTTTGGTGGCGTAGCGCGGACTAGGCGAAGGAAAGACAAACCTCACCGCAGAGTCGCGGAGGACGCAGAGAAAACCATATTGATTATTCTCCTTTGCGTTCTTTGCGCCTTTGCGGTAAAACGGTTTTCATGAAAATAACCATCGCCGCCATAGGATCGCGCGGGGACGTCCAACCGTACATCGCACTGGGCGCGGGTCTGCAACGGGCGGGCCACGATGTGTTTCTTTCCGCCCCCGCCATGTTCCGGGATCTGGTGGCATCCTACCAATTGAAGCATCTGCCGGTCAGCGTCAACCCCCAGCAGATCATGGAGCACCCCTCAATGCAGGCGGCGGCGAAAAGCGGCAACCCCATCCGCCTGATGCGCTCCATGTTCCGCGAAGGGTTGCCCCTGATCCGCAGGTACCTCGAAGAAGTGTACGAAAACTGCCGCGAGTGCGACGCGGTGATCCTGACTCAGATTCCCTTTGGGGCATTCGACGCCGCCGAGAAAAGAAACATCCCTTTCCTGCAGGCGGGATTGGGTCCGGTCTATCCCACGGCGGCATTCCCGATGAACGGCGTAAACCTTCCCAACGAAAATATCGGTTTCGTCAACCGGCTTTCGTACGGGCTGGTGGAACAGGGATTATGGCAGTTCTTCCGTTCCTTTCAGAACACATGGCGCAAAGAAACACTGGGGTTGCCGCCGCTTCCATGGGATGGACCGGGTGCACGGATCCGGAACCGCGCGCCGACCGTGTTGGGATACAGCCCTTCGGTAGTGCCGACACCCGCGGATTGGCCTGCGAATGTGCAGGCAACGGGGTATTGGTTTTTAAATGAACCCCATGGATGGCAGCCGCCAGACGCATTAACGGCTTTCCTGGACTCCGGTCCCGCGCCCATCTACGTCGGATTCGGGAGCATGCCGGATTCGGAGGCCCGAAAGACCACACATATCATTGTGGATGCGCTTCGCATCAGCGGCCAGCGGGGCGTCCTGCTGAGCCGATCGAGCCGGTTGGGGGGCGCGGATCTTCCAAAGACGATGTGCCTGGTGGATTCCATACCGCATTCCTGGCTGTTCCCGTGTATGGCGGCGGTCGTGCATCATGGGGGCGCGGGCACCACCGGAGCCGGGCTGCGGTCAGGTGTGCCGTCGATCCTGACGCCGTACGGGGCAGACCAGTTTTTCTGGGCGCAAAGGGTGGAAGCACTCGGGGTGGGCCCGAAAACCGTCTCCTATCACAAGTTGACCGCCGAAACACTCGCCAGGATGATCCGGCAGGCGGTGACCGATCAGAGTATGCGGGAGCAGGCGGCCGCCTTCGGCCGCCGGATCGAATCCGAGCACGGGGTGGAGAAGGCGGTGGAATTTATTACCGGATTTCTTGTGGGGAAGAAGTAGGATGGGATGGTGTATGCAGGGGAAGAAGAATAATAAGAAAGGCGAAAGGCAATTAAAAAAAATTTATATTGGCGTATTGGAAGAGCTGCCGGGATCGCAAATGCAATCGTCATACCGGCGTGTACCAGGCCGGTATCCATTGCTTTATTTCGTGGATCCCGCCTGCGATCACGCCGGGATGACGATCCGCCTCCATCGGGAGTGGAAAATTAATTCCCTTTGAATAGGCGGACGATGGTCTGGGCAATCCGGTCCTGCCGGGTCTCATTCCGTTTCGCATCCCCGATCCACTTCACGTATTCCTTCTGATGGCTGAAGGCGAGGCGGGTGAAAACCTCCATCGCGCCGGTGTTCTCCATCAGCGCCTTTTTTAGGTCCTTCGGAATGACGATTTCCCGCCTGGCCGCGTCTTCCTCCACGGTGACTTCGATCGTATCGCCGATCGTTTTCCCGATCCTTGTCCGGATGGCTTTTTGCACGCCAAGGATATGGCCGGGGGTGCCCATCCGGACGAGCGAACCCCGGTACGGCTCGCCGTTGAAGGTGGCACGGACCTTGACGCGCTTTTTGCCGTACTCCTGCTCCACGTCGAATGGCACCGTCACAAAGGCGCCGCCCTTGCCGGCATCTTCGATCACCGCCTGGAATTTTTTGGGTGGGGTCATCGGCCATTCTCCTCATAAATCGAAAAACGTCTACGCCGCGCCCGGCGCCTGCGGTCTATATCCAATCACAAAGCGGATGAACTCCTGAGTCTCCGCGATTGCTTCCCGCGATGATGCGGGATCCGGATTGCGCCTGGCTTCCAGCGCCCGGTCGATGAGCGGTGACCAGTGCCGGTCCAGATGAGCCTTGGCCCAGCGAACGGCGTTGGTTTTCGAGGCGACCTCCCCCGTGGCGAGGGTGTAGCAAATCCGGCACATCGTCAAAACGGCGTACGTTTGATACCCGGTCCGCATCAGCGGCGCGGGATCGGCCAGCATCGGCCGCCACCACTTCTCGAGGCAGGGCCGCATCGCCCGCCGCAAATCGTCCGGCGATACGGGATCGATCAGCGTCTTCGGATCCGGACCGAAGAGCGGAATACCGCGCTCGCGGACGACGTGATAATGGATGATCCAATCCTCTTCGTGGGGGACCATTTTCAGGCATTCCCCCTTTCCGCGTTCGAGGTTGGGGTGCATCGAAAGCGCCGGATCCCAGCGGCGGACGGCGGCACGCGAAATGTAGGAGCCCTCCAACTCGGATCCCCAGCGCGGATCGGTTGCCGCGACCCGGCCGTGCATCGCCTGAAGCGCGGAGAATTGCGCCGGCGTCACTTCGGCCTCGGTGACGGCGATAAAATCGATGTCACTGGCAGAGTCGAAATCGCCGCCGGTCAGCGACCCGTCGAGATAAAACCCGACCAGATTATCCCCCAAAACCTCACGGACGCCACGCAGCAATACGTCCAGCAGTGTTTTCACTTCGGGGAAGGGGGAAACGGGATTTGCGGTGGTTCCCATCTCTCCATTCTCCATTCGCTGCAGCGTTTCCACCAGAAAGGCATGCTCCCGCCGCAGCACACGTTCCGCCAGTGATTCCAGCGTGTCGCCAGGCTGCACGGGCACCTTGCATTGTGCGATGATACTCCCGTGATCGAAAGTTTCATCCACCTGGTGGATGGTCACGCCGGTTTCCGTTTCGCCGGCCGCCAGTACCGCGGCATGCACCGCGGCGCCGTACATGCCATACCCGCCGTATTTCGGAAGCAGCGCCGGGTGGATGTTGAGTATGCGGCCCCGGTAGGCGTTGATAACCTGCGGACCGAGCTTTTTCAGATAGCCGGCCAGGATGATCCAATCGGTTTGGTGGCGGGTTAGGATGTCCAACATCGCCCGGTCCAACCGGGCGGGATCCGGATGAGTCTTGGAACTGAGATGATAGGCGGGGATATGTTCCTGCCCGGCCCGCACGAGCGCCATCGAGCCGCTGTTGTTGCTGAAAACCACACAGGGAGTCGCGCGCAGCGTTCCGGATTTGCACGCATCGACCACGGCCTGCATGTCGGAGCCGTTATGGGAGGCGAAAAAAGCCAGGTTCAAGCAGGAATCCTTTCCGGCGGTATGGAAACAGGGAGGCCGGATGGAACATTCGATACGGCCGAACACCGCCTTCATGGAAAAGTATACCCAAACCATGTATGAAAGACACAGGCATTGGCTTAAGGATGTGTTCATGAATATGGATGTCATGGAATCCCAGGTGACATATTAAAAGTTCATGAGGAATCAGTAGTGTCCAAAATAGAAACGGCTAGCGGGTAGAAAAACCTCCGTTGGATTAAGATGGAAGCGTTGAGACCACCATCCAAAACC
>JAFGCU010000044.1 GCA_016932475.1 Anaerolineales bacterium | reverse complement strand
GTTCAGCACATCGGGCTGCTTGACGATATTGTTCCGGAAAATCTTTATGTAGGCCCAATGCTTGTAGAGCGGGATCTGATCCGGCGGGAAATGTTCAAGGTCCACATGCGGCAGGTCAAAATAGCCGTCGTGTTGTTCGTACACCCCGGTGCGCTCATTTTTGGGAATCCGCATCTTGGCGGCCATTTCCTTCCATTGCCCGGGTTCCTTCGGGTTCAATCCCGTTTTCGCCACCGCCTGCCGGTACAGGGCGGGCGCCTCCCGCTGCATCTCGGCCAATACGCCGAGCGTGAATTCAAACGCCTTCTTCCCCATGACGTTGGTATAGCAGTTGTGATTGACCATCATGTGGAACTCATCCGGACCCATCACGCCGTAGAAGCCGTAATCCCCGCGCACCGGGCTCCACCCGCCGGCGCTGGCCAGGAAACGGCAAATCTGCAGGAGCATTTCTATGCCTTCGCGATACAGAAATTCCTTGTCCGGGCAGATCTTGTCGTGATGCCAGATGGCGTAGGCCACCGCCATATCGGCGTGGATTTCCAGGTCGACATGCTGCCAGGTGCCGCTGTCTTCCGTGCCGGTGATGGTGGCGAACGGAAACCGCGCGCCTTCGCAATCCAGCTGCCTGGCCCTCTCCATCGCCTGAGCCAGGTGGCGATGGCGGTAGAGCAGCAGTTTCCTGGCCGCCGCCGGATCGATGAACAGCATCAGGCGATGGCTGTAGATTTCGCTGTCCCACCACACCCAACCGAAGTACACCTCGCCGGTCATCCCCTTGCCCAACGCGTTGAGGTCGACGTTTTCCCCATGATAGGTCTGGTAGGTCTGGAAACAGGAGAAACGCAAGCCCTGCAATACTTCCGGGTCGCCGTCGATTTCGATCTCCAGCACGTCCCAGACTTTTTCCCAGAAGGCCGTATGTTCCGCCATGGCGCTGTCATAGGTGACGGCGGCATACCGGCTGGTAAGCGCTTCCGATCCGCGGTGCCAGAGGCTTTCGCCTTCCTCCGTCTTGGCCCATTCATTGACCACCAGCTTGTCCACGCCGGCGGCGACTCCCTGCCGCACCGGCAGGACGAAATCCACGCCGATAAATTTCTCCTCCTGCACGAGCGCGGGGCTGAACGGCTGTTTCGACCGCAGCCGGAACCCGGAGAAGAGTTCATGCCCGCTGCGCGCCGTCCGCGCCTGAATCGCCCACCCGTCGCCGACCGGACCCTTGCGCGTGCAGGCCCAGAAGTTGATGATCTCCCCGCTCCGCTGGGATCCTCCGGTTTCCGTCTGGTCCCAGCCGGCTCCGATTTCGTAATGGGTGTTGAAATCCAGGCCGCAGCGGATCTTTACTTCGCCGGAAAAGTTCATCGGCTCCATCGAAATGCGCTGACAACCGACGCGGGTCGATTGCATGTCCGTGAAGCGTTCGAAGGTCACCCGAAGCTTCTTCCCGCCCGCCGTCTCCCAGGTGAATTCACGGGTGAGGACCCCGCGGCGCATATCGAGCCGCCGGGTGAAACCCGAAAATTTCGCCTTGGCCAGGTCGAGCCGTTCGCCGTCCACCCACAGGCGCGTATAGAGCCAGTCCACGGAGTTGATCATGGCCGCGCCCCGGGTGATAAAGCCTTTGAACACCTGGTCGTGGCGGATGTCCATCATCTCGTACAGATGATTAAAGTAACTGCCCAGCAGATGGTCGCCGCTGAAGCCTTCCTCAAAATAGCCGCGCACCCCCATGAACTCGTTGGCCACGGAGAAAACCGATTCGGAAACCCGCTGATGGGCGGGGTCAAAACCCTTTTCTTCGATTGTCCAGGGATCCCCCTTAAAATAATGGAGAGGCGTCTTTGGAAGATGCATGCTCCTCACTCCTTTCCCGCATTCGAGTCAGCACTTCGTCCAAGGTTCCGACAAACGGGCCGGGAGTCTCCATCTTGATGGATGCCAGGGCGGCCGCGAATTTCAACGCTTCGGGGGCGTCGCGATCCATGCGGCGGGCCAGATACGCCGCGAAGGTCGTGTCGCCGCGCCCGGTCCGGCCCGCCACGCTCCGGTTGGAGAACTTCTCATAGTACGTTTTTCCATTCACGCGGGCCAACACTCCCTCGGCCCTGGTAATCAGGGTTTCGGGGCTGCCCCAGTCCTCCAATATCATGGCCGCCCGTTCCCAGTCGTCGGTGCCGGTCAATGCGTTGGCTTCCACGATATCCAGCTTGACCATGTCCATCCACCGGACAATTTCCATTTTGTGGAGCACGTCCCCGAAGGAAATCCGGTGCGTGACCGGATGCACCTGGCGCACAAAACTCTGCATATCCACTGACAATCGATAGCCTTCTTCTTTCAGGCTGCGGATAAACTCCCGGTCGAATTCCTGATCCGAGATGCCGGCCAAATGCACCCGGCGCGCCGCCAGCGCGGGCATTTCCGCCGGCGGGAAAAAACCGGCGTTCGCCAGCTGATAGATTTGGCGTTCATCCACATCGGCGGTGGGGTGCACCACCTTCATATAGGTCGTGTGCGCGGCCGGGATGACATGGACCTTCACGCCGTTTTGCCTCATCGGCTCGAGGATAGTGTCATCCCGCGGAGCCATTTTGGTCACCACCGCCACTTTTTTACCGACCCGCGCCGCCGCCAGCGCGCCGCACATCACCGCGCTGCCCGGCGCCACGCGGGGCGCCCCCCGGTGGGGGATCACTTCGTCGTAGCACACGTGGCCGATGAAGGCCAGATCGAACATTTCGGACGCCGAACTCATGCCAGGCCTCCCAGGTCAAACACCGCTGTTGGCGTTAAAAAGGTTCAGCCCTTAACCGAACCGGTGAACGCGCCGCTGACGACGTACCGCTGCGAAAGCAGAAACACGATGACCACGGGCAAGATCATCACCAATCCGGCCATGGCGGCGTCGGCCTGCTGGAATTTTAGCAACCCCGGGGTGGTATTAAACCCGGGCCGGATGGCGGATGTGCCGGCAATCATCGTCTGCAGGCCGACGGGCAGGTTGAACAATTTATCGTTGTTCAGAAGCACGTAGGGGCCGAAGAAGTTGTTCCAGTTGGCATTGAAGCTGATAAACGCCAGCAGGCCGAGCAGGGGTTTGGCCAGCGGCAGCGCGACATGCCGGAACAAATCCAGTTCCGAACAGCCGTCCACCCTCGCCGCGTCTATCAGGTCTGCCGGCAGGTTGGAGGAGTAGTAGACATAGGCCAGGTACACGCCGAAGGGGAAAAAACTCGCCGGCAGAATGACAGCCCACATGGTGTTGACCAAATGCACCAGATTTAATTCCAGGAACAACGGCAGGACCATCGCGGAGGGAGGCAGGAGCATGGTGATCAAGGTCAGCCATAGCAGCAAGACGCGTCCGGGGAAGCGCGCCACCGCCAGGATGTACCCCGCCGGAACGCCAATGGCCAAACCGATCGCAAGGGACGATACCGCATAGAGGACCGAGTTCCGGAACCACAACCAGATCTCGCCATTCGAATAAAGGTTAATGTTGCTCCAGGACTTGAGCACCGTGGCCCAGTTTCCAAAGGCCAGCGGATTAATGCTGTTGATCGCAAACTGGTCCTTGGAAGGCGCGAGGAGCAGCCAGAGCAGCGGCAAGCCGAAATAAAGGGCGAAAACCAGGAGCACCACCAGCCTTAAAAAGTAGCCGAGGGATCCCATATCACCGAATATCCGCCGGCTAAAAATCCTCGCCCGCTGCCAGGCGGTTGGAGCGGCGGCGTTGGGAATGTTGGTTGTAGACATGGTGTCTTTCTCCCTGGTTAGGCTTTGATATCGAAAAAGCCGGTCCACCGGATGACGAAATAGGCGGCTCCCAAGCCGACGATCAGCATCAGCAAGGACATCGCGGCGGCCATGCCGAAATTGCCAATATCAAACGCAAAGGAATACGCCAGTTGGTTGGGCGACCATTGTTGCGGCACATTGGCGGCAATCCAGGTCGTGCCCATCAACTGCGGCTCCACAAACAATTGCACGTTTCCGGCAAAAATCAGGATGAATTGGTAAATAATATACGGCCGGATCAGCGGGAATTTGATGTACAGAGCCTGTTGCCAGGCGTTGCAACCGTCGATCTTGGCGGCTTCCAGGACTTCGGTGGAAACGCCCTGCAACGCGCCGTACTGAATGACAATCCACATTCCTGCGCCGGAGAAGAACCCAATCACCGTAAAGATCACGGGAAGCCGCGCCGGCGCAATGAGTGAGTCGAAACTGGGATAGCCCATCGCGCGGAGGAGAGGGCCGAAGGGGCTCATCGCCGGGGAAAACATAAAGATGGCCAGCAGCAGGAGCGCCGGCCCCGTAACCGCGCCGGGGATGAAATAAACCGTGCGGAGGATGGAGGCAAACCGTCCGGGGCGCATGTGCAACAGCAGCGCGATCAGCACGACCAGGGCGATCCCGAGCGGCACCGAGACCACAAGGAATTTAAGGATGTTCCCAATGGTGAACAAAAAGCGATAATCTTTGAACACGCCGATATAATTATTCAGCCCCGCAGCAAAATACTGGGGGATGCCCATTTTAAACTTCGCGAAACTGATCAGGAACGCATACAGTCCCGGGCCGATGCCAAACGCCAGCATGAACAAGAAATACGGCAGGATAAACAGGTAGGCGCTCAGGTACTGGCGCCATTTCCGGGGAAACCGGGGGGGGGAAGCTTTCACTATCCGGCTGGTCATTGGAAACCTCCTTAACGCTTGACCCCCCTATTTCCCTTGCCGCAAAATCCCAAGTCGCCGGCGGGAGCCGAGGATCCCCCCGCCCGGCTTTTCCTCCCTGGGCCCCCTTCCCGCATCCTTGATGCGGGAAGGGGGCGAGAAGAGAAGGAGAAGGGCGGAACAACCGCCCGCATGCCGCTACTGAGTGATGACGTTGTATCCTTCGGTCTGCGCAAGCGGGGTGAACATATCGGCCACCTGCGGCAGAACCTCTTCCATGGTTTTGTTGTCCTGATACGCGCCCTTTACCACCTGGGTCAACGGGGAGATCAGGTCGAAGCGGGGCCATACGTCCAGCGGACCGAGCTGGCCCGCGGCCGCCTGCATCGCCGGGAACGGATCGTTGGCGAAGATGGCGTTGCTGGAAACCTGCGTCTGGAACAAAGATTGATTGGGCTTGTAGGCCGGCCAGTTCGGAATGGTCGACCACAGGTCCGGACTGGTGGTAAGCCAGACAATCAGTTCCGTGGCCAGCTTGGGGTTCTTGGTGTGGCTGGAAACGGTCCAAGCCGCGCCGCCCATCGCCATGTTCACGGCTGCCGGTTCGGACGCCCACTTGAGCGGAGCCGCCACACCGACCTGATGATCGGCGGTCGTGTAGTAGGTCCCGTTGAAGACCCCCCACGCCCAAGAGGCCATGGAGACCATCAGGACCTTGTTGTCATTCATCTGCTGCACGAAGGTCGCATCGAAGTAATCGGTGTTCCAGAGGGTCTTGTTCGCGATCATGTGGTCCACCATCTTCGCGGCCCGGGCGCAGTTCGGGTCGGCCATGTTGATCTTGAGATCGCTTTCGTTCACCACCAAGTGGGACGGGCAGCTGCTGGCGTCGAAGAAGGAGAGCCAGCTCCAGCCGTCGCCGAGGGTGCCCAGCAGGTAGCCCGGATGCTCCGCGGCGACCTTGTCGCTGAGGGCTTGGTATTCCTCCCACGTGGTGGGCACCGCGTAGCCGAACTTATCCATGAGCGGCTTGTCATAGTACAGCACGAACTGGGCCAGGTCGTTGCGGACGCAGTAGACCGCATCGCCGAAGGTGCAGTTGGCCATACCGTCGTAGTTGTTCAGCGTCTCGGCGGGGATCCATGGTTTGAGGTCGAGCGGAAACTGATGCGCCGCATCGGACACACGGGCCACCAGGCGCGGCTCGGCGAAGACCACATCCGGCCAGCCCTGACCGGTGTTGTTGAAGAGCAGCACCTTGGCCGGGAGCTGTTCGCGATCGACGATCACCTCGTTGATAAGGCCGGCTTTGTCGGGATTTGCCTTTTTGTAGGCGTCAATGTACGGCTGTCGATCCTGGTCGATCCAGACTGTGATGGGGGCGCTCTCGTCATACGGATTTTCGGTGGGCGCCGTGGTGACCGTGATCACCTGCGGCGTGCCCCCCACCATCTGGGTGACAACCATCGGGGTTGCGGCCGAAGAACATGCCGTCAGGACCAATACGACAGCCAATCCGCCGGCGAATTTCCAAACGCGTGTATTCATTTCTTCTCCTTTCCGTGAGATGGACATCTTTTGGGATTTGCAAGGACATGGAATGCTCGAAATGGGTTAAGTTTTCGGATTGCCACCTCCTTTTGCGCTGTCTTGCAGGCGCTTCGTTCCGGTACAACCCCCGAAATATGATACCGTTACCATATCCCCCGAAAAAAAAGCTGCATCGCGGTTCGCCGTATTAATTGTGTTTCGCAGATCTTCACTGCTTGAACTGAGCTACCGTTGCCATCCCCCTCAAAATAAATCACCTTGCAGACGCCTTGGCAGTGAAGTCTCCGCGGGCGGAAACCGGGGATCCGCTGGAATGGTGGATTTCCACTTCCGTGGGCAAAACCACTTCCTGGTATCCACGGGGGGCGGTTCCGTCGAGCCTTGCCAGGAGCAATTCCGCCGCGCGCGAACCCATCTCATACGCCGGCTGCCGGGCCACCGTCAGGAAGGGGTCGATCGTCAAATTCGCCGGGAGATCGTCAAATCCGACCAGCGCCACATCCTCCGGAACGCGGACATGCAGCTCCTGCATCGCCTTTAGGGCTCCGATGGCGATAAAGTTATTCCCGGCGAAGATGGCTGTCGGCCTTGGAGAAAGCTTCAGGACTTGATGCGCCATCTCCGCGCCGCTCTCCACGGTGAATTTTCCGTATTGCATCAGACCCGGTTGTACCGTCACGCCTTGTTCCGCGAGGGCTCTTCGATACCCCTGAACGCGATCCTCGGCGGTGGAAATACTCTGCGGACCGCTCAGCACGGCAATCCGCCGATGTCCCAGCGAGAGCAATAAACCGATAAGTTTGTATGCTCCCCCCTCCGAATCGCACCGGACGACATCCGCCTTATCGCCCGTTATTCTGCGATCCAAAACCACCACCGGGACATCCTGCCGTTTCAACATGCGTATGACAGCCGGGGTTTTTCCCACCGGCACAAATAAAATCCCGTCGATTTGTTTTTCCAGGAGAGCCTTCATATAACGCGCTTGTTTTTCTTCCGATTCGTCCGTATTTCCAAGCATCATGCTGAAACCCGCTTTGCTCGCCGCATCTTCCGCGCCCCGGGCGACGGTCGTCCAGAAAGGGTTGGTGATGTCGGTGAGCACCAGCGCCAACGTGGAGGTTCTCCGGGAGCGCAAACTCCGGGCCAGCGTATTGGGCACATACCCCAACTGCCGGACCGCGGCTTCCACCCGCTTCTTCGTCCCTTCGCTGATATAGCTTGTGTTATTGATGACCCGCGAAACCGTTATGGGTGAAACACCCGCCAGCTTCGCCACGTCCCGAATAGTCGGCATTCTTTGTTCTATCCCAAACCCGGTTTTGCCCAATGGTTATGTTACCGTTACCATAATATCCCGGTTTCTTCGTTTGTCAAGAAGCAAAAACTCCTTTTCCGGCGAATCGCCGGATCGATCATTAATCCTCGGGCGTGAATTACAGATTCTTTGGAAAATACCCCCTTTCATCTTTCCATAGCTGCCCATTTTTTCCAAATCCGGGCCGGATGTTCTGATGGCGCCTGTCATACACGCGCGGGCCCGGGTCGGGGGCCAGGATTGGTCCTCCTGCGCAAATGCCCCCGCCCTACGTTCCGAACCGAGCAGGGATGCTCCCCACCCGCGAAGTCTTCGCATCCACAACCCCGGCTTCGTGATTGCGCTGATTTCGGAAGCCACCCAAACCTGCGTTCTTCGCAAAGGCGGGATCACCGATGCGCTTCGCCCGGCGGGGGGCAGGCGCGGGGATATGCGTGCCAACTTGAAGAAAATCACCGCCGCCTAAGGCGGTGGCCCCGTCCACGATCACGACGGGGCAGGCTTTGGAATGCCGCACCTGGAAGATGCGCCACTGCCCATTCATAATTTTTCTAATCTCATCCTCGAAGATCCGAATATCTTTGGGATTCACCCGCCGGGACCTTTTCTTCCTCTTCTCTCCATTCGCTTCAGATCATCCTGAAAATCCAGGCGCTCACTCTCATCGCCGCGGATCAATCCCAATCCCTTCTCTCCCGATTCATTTTTCCACGGAGAACAGGAGTGGCACGGAGAAAAGCCGGAATAATCATCCGTGACCCTCTGTGTACTCCTTGGATGGAAAGGGGGGATGGGGATCGGACAGCAGTTCTTCGGAAAAAATCTATGCCGTTACTCTCATGGTAGAACCTTCTCATTCCACTCACTGCCAGAGGCAGTGGTTTTGAACTTGGGCTGAAAACCCTCCCGGGCGTTCCTTCCGTTTTTTCGCCTGAGGTGGTGGGAGTAATATCGCTTGGGATGACCCGCTCGTCTTGGTGAAGACCCCCAAAAAATAATCCCGGTGTTTTCGGCTCTTTTCGGTGTAACAGAAAGTGAAATCAGGCTGAGCAAATACCATTTGTATCTGCTCAGCCATTGCTGTCCTAACCCCCACACCCCGCCTTCACCTCGAAGAACACCGAGGTTCAGGCACCCCTCTCCCCC
>JAFGCU010000043.1 GCA_016932475.1 Anaerolineales bacterium | reverse complement strand
TGATCGTGCAGAACGTCAACGCCGAGAATTTCGTTCAATATGCCAAGCTCGGCGGGGTGACGGAAAGCCGGATCGTGGGTAAATATGTGATCCGCAATGCGATGATGCCCCAGATCACCGGCCTGGCCCTTTCGCTCGGCCAGATCTTCAGCGGCGCCCTGATCACCGAGATCGTGTTTTCCTATCCCGGCCTGGGCACGCTGCTCTTCAATGCCATCGTCAACGGCGACTACAACCTGATCATGGGCATCACGGTGTATTCGATTTTGGGCATTACCACGGCAATCCTCATCCTGGATCTGCTCTATCCGCTTTTTGATCCCCGTGTGCGATACACCTAAGGAGTACGGCTGACGTGAAAATCCTTCGCGATCTCTTCCGAGATTATCGATTTGTCCTGAGCTTCAGCGTCCTGCTCATCCTGTTGATTTTGTCTGGAATCACCCTGTTCTACAAGGGGGATCCCAGTTTGACCGGAGCGGTCCCGCGCGATTTGCCGCCGTCATCGGAATACCTTTTGGGAACCGACTCCAAGGGCCAGGAGGTCTTCTGGCAGGCGGCCTTTGCCGTCCGCAACTCGTTGTTCGTCTCGGCTATCGCTGGGCTGATTTCCCGCGTCATCGCCATCCTGGTCGGCATGGTCGCCGGCTATACGGGCGGATTAACCGACCGGGTGCTGATGTTCATCAGCGACAGTCTGCTGGTCATTCCTCTGTTCCTCATCCTGGTGATGATGTCAATGCTGGTCCGCGAGCATATGAACCTGCTGATCCTGGCGCTTCTCTTGTCCATTTTCGGGTGGGCCTGGGACGCCCGGGTCATTCGTTCGGTGATCTTGAGCCTGCGCGAGCGCGAGTTCACCCAGACGGCGGTGCTGTCGGGAACCGGCACCGTGCCGCTGGTGTGGAAGGAATACATGCCTTACGCCATGCCGCTGGTTTTCTCGACCCTCATCAACAACATGGCCTGGGCGATCGGATTGGAGATGACCCTGGCGATCCTGGGATTGGTCAATATGAACATCCCCACCCTGGGCACGATGCTGAATTGGGCCCTCGCCTACCAGGCCATCCTATTAAACCGCTGGTGGTGGATCCTGACGCCGGTCATCCTGTCGGTTTTCCTGTTTGTCGCCCTGTACTGGCTCTCGGTCAGCATCAGCGAATATCTCGATCCGCGCACCCGCACCCAGCGGGTGGGAACCTAGAAGAGACCAAACCATGGAAGAGAAGAAAAACCCCATTCTGCGGACCGACCAGCTCCAGACGTTCTACGTTCTGGATATGCAAGGCACGCAAAAGATCATCAAAGCCGTCAACGACGTGAACCTGAATATCTATGAAAACGAAATCTACGGTATCGCCGGGGAAAGCGGATGCGGCAAAACCACGCTGCTGAAAGCGCTGTTTGCCGATATCGTGCCGCCCCTGCGCCTGATTGGCGGCAAGGTCTATTACCGGGTCAACGGAAAGGATGAAATCGAAGCCACCGCGCTGAGCGCGGAGGAAAAGCGCAAGCTGCGGTTGGAATTCATCTCCAATGTCCCGCAGGGTTGCATGAGCGTGCTCAACCCGGTGTTGAAGGTGAAAGAGACCTATAAGGATTTCATCGCCAGCCATGTCCGTGAGCAGAGCCGCCGCGAAGAAATCTTCGACCGGGCTCACAAACAGATCCTCGAATTCGGCTTGCCGAAAAATGTCCTCGATGTCTACCCCCATCAGTTGTCGGGCGGAATGCGCCAGCGCGTGACCGTCGCCCTGGCGGCATTGATGAAACCGCGCATCATGATCGGCGACGAGCCCACCACGGCGCTGGATGTGGTGGTGCAGCGCGGCGTGATCCAGATGTTGAAGGAGATTCAGAAGAAACTGAAGAACACGATCGTCATCGTCTCGCACGATATGGGCGTGCAAGCCAACATCGCCGACCGGATCGGCATCATGTATGCCGGGAAGATCGTGGAAGAATCGACCGCGGAGCGGATCTTCGACCGGCCGCTGCACCCCTATACCCAATTCCTGATCCACTCGCTGCCCAAGCTCGGCGATAAGACGATCCGCGGCAGTGTTCCCGGCAGCCCGCCCTCGCTGGCCGACCTGCCCGACGGCTGCCCCTTCCACCCGCGCTGCCCGAAGGTCATGGAAATCTGCCGCCGGCAAATGCCGGATTTCTCATACCCGGATGAAAACCATAAAGTCGCCTGCTGGTTAATGGAAGAAGGAAAGCATGGACAAGCTGCTTGAAGTAAACGGACTGACCAAACAATTCTCCCAGGGTTTTGTGATCGGCAGGGTCATCCTGACAGCCGTGGAACGCATCAGCTTCTTTATTAAACCGGCGGAAATCTTCACCCTGGCCGGAGAAAGCGGCTGCGGGAAAACCACCACGGCGAAAGTCGTCCTTGGATTTGAAGAAGCCACCTCCGGGGAGATCCTCCATAACGGAAAGCCGCAGACCCGGAAGGAAAAGGTCTGGATTACCCAAGGCGTGCAGGCGATCTTCCAGGATCCGTTCTGCACATTCAACCCGC
The DNA here is from genome assembly GCA_016932475.1 of Anaerolineales bacterium. Taxonomy (GTDB): domain Bacteria; phylum Chloroflexota; class Anaerolineae; order Anaerolineales; family RBG-16-64-43; genus JAFGKK01. The sequence continues at coordinate 10,713 of JAFGCU010000043.1, read as the reverse complement.
TGCGAACGGTGGATTCTTATTTTTACGAAACCGTGCGGAACTACCGGCTGGCCAATTCAAAAAAGGAAGCCATGGATTGGATTGATCGAAAACTGCGCCTGGTGGGCTTGACCCATCAGGAGTTTGCCGGGAAATACCCCAGCGAGTTTTCCGGCGGGCAGCTCCAGCGCATTTCGATCGCCCGGGCGCTGTTGACGGATCCGAAACTGATTATTGCCGACGAGCCGGTTTCCATGGTCGATGCCTCCCTGCGCATGTCGATTGTCAACCTGTTCAAACAGCTCAAGGATGAATTGGGGGTGAGTATCCTCTACATCACGCATGACCTGGCGACGGCATATTACGTCAGCGACCGCATCGCCATCATGTTCCGCGGCAACATTGTCGAAATGGGAGCGGTGGAACAGGTATTGATGAAACCCAGGCATCCCTATTCCAAGCTTCTGCGCGATTCCATTCCACAAGCGGACCCCAAAAAACGCTGGACCACCTCGATCCGACTTTCTGAATTGGAAGAGGAAGAATACCTGCGGCAGGGCTGCAAATTTGCAGGCCGATGTCCGGACGTTATGGATGCCTGTAAAAGCGTGGTCCCAAAAGACCTGTATTTTGAAGATGCGCTTGTGAAATGCCATAAATATTCCGGCAATTAGGCAATGTTGGGTTTTTTCGGGACAATCCACCGATTTCAATATGGGTCTCCCTGTTGGCTGGGGCCTGATCGGCGGACTCGGTCCCGCTGTTTGGATTTCTTCTCGCCGAAAGGTGCATCCCATGCCAGGAACATTTCGCAACCCGATTCTGCCGGGCTTTCATCCTGACCCCTCCATCTGTCGGGTGGGCGAGGATTATTACCTGGTGAACTCCACGTTTGAATATTTTCCGGGCTTGCCGATTTACCACAGCCGCGACCTCGTCCATTGGCGCCCGTTGGGGCATGTCCTGGACCGGCCTTCGCAGCTGCCTCTGGATGGCGTGTACGCCTCGGGCGGGTTGTATGCACCGACCATTCGTTATCACAAGGGAACTTTCTATGTGATCAATACGCTGGTGGGTGGAACTTTACAATCGGGCAATTTTATTGTGAAGGCGGCCGATCCGGCCGGGTCGTGGTCGGAGCCGTACTGGCTGGAAAACGCCCCGGGCATCGACCCTTCCCTGTTTTTTGACGATGATGGCCGCGCCTGGTATGTCGGCAACCGGGAGGCGGCCAACGGCCGGTATGTGGGGCATAACCAAATATGGCTCCAGGAGCTGGATTTGGGCGCGATGCGTCTCATCGGCGAGCCATGCGTGCTCTGGGAGGGGGCAGCCAGGGACGCGACGTGGGCGGAAGGGCCGCACCTTTATAAAGTCAACGGACAATATTATTTAATGATTGCCGAAGGGGGAACGGGCCATGACCATGCCGTGACGGTTGCGCGCAGTGCCGGGATTACGGGACCCTACGAAGGGAATCGCCGCAACCCGATCTTGAGCCATCGCAATTTGGGGCTGGACCATCCGATCGTGGGAACGGGGCATGCGGATCTTGTGGAGACCCAATCCGGCGAGTGGTGGATGGTCCTGTTGGCCATGCGGCCCTACGGGGGATACTTCTATAATCTCGGCCGCGAGACCTTTTTGGTTCCGGTGCGTTGGGAAGACGGCTGGCCCGTGGTCGCCGCCGGCCGCGGGCGGGTTGAATCCGTGGAACGGACGCCGAACCTGCCCGAACATCGCTGGCCCTCCTTGCCCGTCTGTGATCACTTCGAAACCCGGACCCTCGCGCAGGAGTGGAACTTCCTGCGGACACCGCGTGACGACTTTTGGAGCCTCAGCGCGCGGCCGGGGCATTTGCGTTTGCGGCTGCGGCCTGAGCGCTTGACGGATAAGGCGAATCCGAGTTTTGTCGGCCGGCGGCAGCAGCATATGCGCTTTACCGTCCGGGCGGCGCTCGAGTTCACGCCCCGGAAAGATAGCGAGTGCGCAGGGCTGGTCCTCCTGCAGAACAACGAGATCCATATCCGCTTCGTGATATCAGGGGGAGCGGCGACGACCGTCCGGCTTGTGAAGCGCTCGGCGGGCGATTCCGTGGTCCCGTTGTTGCCGGTTCCCGCCGGAACGGACATGGTGCTGGCGGAGCTTCCCATCGAAAGCCGCCGTTTTTTCTTCAAGGTGGAGGCGGAGGGGCAAGCCTTAAGTTTCTATATCGCGACCGAGCCGGAGGCATGGCAGCCGGTTGCCGAAGGCGTGGATGGACATTTCCTGAGCACACCCTGCGCAGGAGGATTTGTGGGGACTTATATCGGGATGTATGCCAGCAGCAATGGGCAGCCGAGTACCAATACGGCGGATTTCGACTGGTTTGAATATGTCGGGTTGGATGAAAAATAAGCTTCGTTGACCTTCGCAAGGATATCCGTATTTTCACCGCCCCCCTATCGTTCCTTTTCACAGCGCCACCCGCAGCGGCGATGCGCCGGACGGTCGCGCTGCGGGATACGTGGGCGAAGATCGAGAAGGATGCGAAGGCTGGGAAAAAACCTTTACGAAAAGGCGCTAAGGCGCAAGAAAAAAACCATCTTCATGTTTTGTTATTCTTTGTGTCTTCGCGTTTTTGCGCTTTGATTTATTGATTCCTCGAGTATCCAATCCGTCTTGCGCTTGATGCACACCCCATTGCCATACCCGCCGCCATCGCGCACAACGATGAAACGATGGCTGGCGGACCCTCTTGATGATCGACGAAATCCCCTCCAGACCTCTCGGCCACACAGCAAATCATAGATTGACTGGACGATTAAGCGATATCTGCCGGCCTCCGGGCCGGGATCATGATGGGATTGCGCTCTATTCCCGGGTTACGGCCCGATCCGGCAATTGACTCCTGAACAGAAACAGGCGGTGATCCCGGGATAACTCGGGGAATGGGACAACGAGGAAGTGGCGCGGGCGAAGGGCCGGGAGCGATATTTCCGGTCTGTAAATGCGGTTCCCACGAGAAAGCCCGCGCGCGTCGAGGAAGGGAAAAAAGCCTGTCCCGTCGGAGCCTGCTTGGGGAAAACTGCCGTATCGAAAACGCCCGATTCGCGTCTTAACCATCAGACGGTATTTGGAAAGGAGCGAATCACCATGTGGAAAATAGCCGGAGCGTTACTGACCGCAGTCGTTATGCTGCTGGGCGGTGGGAGGGCCATGGTCGCCGGGGCGCAGGAGGCCATGCCGGAGGACGCATTGTATTCGGTTAAGATTTTATCAGAGGAAGTCCGCCTTTTAGCGGAGGGGGATCTGCTTGCGAAGCTGGATCTCGCGCTGGAGTTCACCGACCGGCGTGTGGAGGAGATCGTCCACCAGATGGACGCGGGGTTGCCGGTGGCGGATTGCACCCTCACGCGGTTGATGAACGAGGATGACTTGGCGATTATGATCGCTGCGCAGGCCGGAGATGCGGAAGCTCCGGCTGCCCTCGAGAAGGTACGCGCGCGGTTTGAGGAACACGTGCGGATCCTGGATAATCTCCAGACTGGTGTCGGGCCGGATGAAAGCGCACTCCTCCGGCAGGCCCGCCAGAACATCCGGCAGCGCTTGGAGCTTCTAGACGGCGATCTGCAGGATCAGCAGCTGCGGGTCCGGATCCTGGAGCAGGTTCGCGGTCGCGAGAATCAGCCCGAGGCAGCTCCGGCTGGGAAGCATAATCCTAATGGAAACGTGGAGGCCGGTCTGAGTCCGGTGACCGAACCGGATCCCGTGAAAGGCGCTGGTGGTTAGGAGGAACCAGGTGCGTGCGCTCCGGGTGGTGGACATGGCGCTGGTCAGGGCGCCGGTGGCCCGGATGCAACATATGAATGCCGGAACACCTGCCGCGGGCAGGAAGCGGGCTCTAATGGCCGATGACCTTGGCGGGAATGCAACGCCCACCGTGGACGGTTTTGTGTGCCCGATGCCGGCTTGCACACCGTAGAAGGGCGATCAGACTCAACGCCGCTTGCGATATTATTGGATTAATATTTGGATGGCAGCTTCACCAAAAATTTATGGGCGCATCGGAAGCATAAGCTGGAAAGAGACCTCTCGCGAATGATCCGCGTGCAGGCGGAATTGGCCTCGTTTCTGATACCGGTTGATTTTCCCGATGAGAATATCGAAGTGATAGAATCGGTTTGTTCCGAAGTCCGGGACCGGCTGAATAATGCGGCGTTCGAAGATGTGCCGCATTATTTGGGCCTGCGCTGCGGATTAGTCTTGGAGAACGAGAAAAAGGTAGCTTGCGTAAAATGCAAACTCGGTGCGCAACGGCGGTCGCTTGCCCCAACATCGCCTTCATCAAATACTGGGGCAACCGGGATGACGATCTGCGCCTCCCGGCCAACGGTTCCATCTCGATGAACCTGGCTGGCCTGGAAACCATCACCACCGTCACGTTTGACCCAAAACTGAAAGACGATGAATTTATATTCGACGGAGTTCCGCAAACGGGGCCGGCGCTGGCGCGCGTCTCCACTCATCTCGATCGTCTCCGCAACAGAGCGGGATCCGCCTTGAAAGCGCGCGTTGAAAGCCGCAATAATTTTCCGCAGGGCGCCGGGATCGCCTCCTCCGCATCGGGGTTCGCCGCGCTTACCGCCGCCGGTTCGGCCGCCCTCGGGATGACCCTTTCGGAACGGGAGCTTTCCCTCCTCGCGCGGCGCGAATCCGGATCGGCCAGCCGATCCATCCCGGCCGGATTCGTCGAATGGTATGCCGCGGACTCGGATGAAGAATCGTTCGCCGAATCGATCGCGCCGCCGGAGCATTGGGCCCTCTTGGATGTGATTGCGATTCTCGACAGCCGTCCGAAGTCTGTTGGATCCGCAGAAGGGAACCGGCTTGCCCGCACAAGCCACCTGCAGCCGGTGCGCGTGGCGGACGCCCCCCGGCGGCTGGAGATCTGCCGCCGGGCGGTAATGGATAGGGATTTTACGCTCCTTGCGGAAATCGTCGAGGAGGATACACGCCGGATGCACGAGGTTATGCGCACGTCGACTCCCCCCTTGAACTACCTTCTTCCCGCGACGGAGGAATTGATGCGCGCGATCCCCGACTGGCGCGCGCATGGATTGCCCGCCGCCTTTTCGATCGATGCCGGCCCGAACGTCCACTGCCTGTGCCCGGAAGAATCCGCCGCGGAGGTGGAGCGCCGCCTGCGGGAAAATACCGCGGTGCGGCAGATCCTGCGCGCGCGGCCGGGCGGCGGGGCGCGGATTCTATAAAGTTCGGTTTATTGGTTTCAAAACCACTGCCTCTGGCAGTGAGTAGAATGAATAGGTTATACCGGTGAAGTGGATTTTTTTTTAGGCTGAATAATCATGTGACAATCGGGCTGATGTGTTCTCAAAGGATACAGGGAAAACACCGCATCACGGCCCGACTACCCTTCCCCCCAGGGTTCCTCCGTTTCAGAGGATGGTTCTAATCCCCCCATCCCGAAGGGATGGAGGGAGCGATCTCGGGGGGAGGGGAACCGGGAAGGCTGCCCGGCTTCGATAAAAAACCGGTAGGAGTACACCTTCCAGGTGCGATGTTCTAAAGCTTGCCCCGTCGCGATCGTAAACGGGGCCACCGCTTTTGGCGGTGGTAATTTACTTGCATATGGCCATCCTATCCCTCTCCCGAATACATCATGGAAATAAATAGAGCGATTCTCTTCGCCCTCCCCCGTGATACGGGAGGGTAGTCAACGGACTTTGCATGCAGAGGATGATTGGGGAGGGGGATGGCCGGTGCGGGAGGAGTCGCCCTCCCGGCCTGATATAATCCCGTCTCACGGACAATTCAGAAAGGCGTGTACATGGAAATATTCGGAAATATTCTTGATTGGGCGGTGGCGTTTTTCCTCTTCGGCCTGCTGCTCTTTATCCATGAGACGGGGCATTTTCTCATGTGCCGGCTGACCGGGGTGAAGGTGGAGGAATTCGGATTTGGCTTTCCGCCCAAATTGGCGAAACTCTTTTCCTGGCAGGGGACCGACATCACCCTGAACTGGATCCCGTTCGGCGCCTTCGTCCGCCCGCTGGGCGAGGATGACCCGGCCGTCGCCGGCGGGCTGGCGGCCGCGTCGAAGCGGGTCCGCACGCTGGTGCTGCTCGGCGGTGTCCTGTTTAACGGACTGGCGGCGATAACCGCGTACACCATCTCCTTCAAAATCGCATATCCGGATTCGGTCGCGGTCTATTCGGTCACGCCGGAAACGCCCTCCGCGCAATCCGGTTTGCTTCCGGGCGATGTGATCGTATCGGTGGATGGAATCGCCGTCAGCAATTCCAAAGAGTTGACGGATTACATTTACGCCAACCGGGGAGAGGAAGTCGCGCTCCATATCTCCAGGGACGGGGGGGCGCTCGATATCCTCGTCACCCCGCGTACGGCGGCGGATACGCCCGAGGGTCAGGGGCCGACCGGAATGACCCTTTCGCAGCGTTTTTCGGGCAACCACAGCCTGGGCGAGGCTTTCCAGGAGGGCCTGCTCACCATCCGCGACCAGTTGCAGCTCTTCCTGCAGCTGCCGGGAATGATTCTGCGCGGAGGATTCAACGCCTCCACCGACCGGCCGGTCGGACCCCTGGGCATCCTGGATGTGACCGAACAGATCGTCGGCTCGGCGCGGGAGAACAACCAGTGGGTGATCATCCTGAACTGGATCGGCATGATCAACCTCGCGCTGGCGGTCGGCAACATCCTGCCGATCCCCGCGCTCGACGGCGGCCGGCTGGTGTTCATCCTGCTCGAGGCGGTCCGCGGCAAGCGGGTCGACCCGGAGAAGGAGCGGATGGTCCACGGGTACACCATGCTCGTGCTGATCGCCCTGATGCTGTTCATCACCTACCTGGATGTTTTCTTCCCGGTATTGCCCCGCTGATACCCATGTCCGAACAAAAACTGTTTGATGCCGCTGTGGAAATCTTACAGGGAGAGGCCGGGAATCGGACGGATACCCTTCCTCCCGCAGACCGGGATCCCGGCCCGGCCGCGCGCTTCCCGCTGCACTGGCTTTCCGACCTCGGTTCGGCGCAAGCCGCGGAAATGGCCCGTCTGTGGAGCGGGCTGCCCCTCCTTACCCGGCGGGACCTGATCGCGAGGATGGAGGAGGAGGCGCGCGAAAATTTCGAGGTGGATTTTCTCGCCGTCGCGCGCATCGCGCTGAACGACGTCGATCCCGAAGTCCGGGTGCACGCCATCCGAAGTTTCTGGGAATCCGGCGACCCCAAACTCGTCGAACGATTCATCCAGTTCATGGAGAAGGATCCGGATCTGACCGTGCGTGCCAGCGCGGCCGAAGCCCTTGGGCCGTTCGTGGAGCGCGCCGAACTGGAGGAGATACCCCCGTCGGTCGGGGAACGCATCACCGCGCGGCTGATCAGCGTGATCCGCGGGAAGGACGATTTGGAGGTGCGCCGCCGGGCGGTGGAATCGGTCGGGTACGCTTCGGATCCGCAGGTCCGTCCCATCTTAGACAGCGCCCATGCCCACTCCGCCGAACCGATGCGCGCCAGCGCGCTGCGGGCGATGGGACGCTCGGCCGATACCGCGTTTGTGCCGGTCGTCGCCGACGAACTGCGCAATCCTGCGCCGATCCTGCGGGCGGAAGCCGCGCGGGCCGCCGGCGCGCTGGGCATGAAAAAATCGGTACGGCTGTTGATCGAGTTGCTCGAGGATGTCGATCCCGGTGTCCGCGGCGCCGCGATCGACGCGCTTGGGGAGATCGGCGGCGGTCCGGCGCGGGAAGCGCTGGAAAAAATGCTGAACCAGGCGGCCGGCGATGAATTCGACCGGATCGAGATGGCGCTTGAAAACGCCGAATTCGAGGATTCTCTCGGCGACCTCCCGCTTCTGGATATCGAGGAGTTGGATGAACTGGATGAGGATGAGGAGGAAGACGGGGAGGAAGATGAGGACGAGGGGGAGTAGAATCCCGATCGCAGCTTCACAACCATCCAATGGTTTCAGGATTGAAACCCGGGAAATGGCCATCCCGAACGCCCGCCCGGCAAGACACCCTTTTTCCGATATTTCAATATAATCCAGGCTGATGCACAGTGTGTTGTTCGCCGTCCTGTTTCTTTCCGCCGGTTTGCGCCCGCAATCCGGATTCCTCGGCGGGCCATGGATTGAGCCGTTGCCGGGCCGGTTTTCTTTTGACGGGCATCTTGATTTTTCCGCAACCGTACACGCCCCCGAACCGATCCTGGCCAGCCGGCTGATTTTGGAATACAACTCGGCGCGCTACGCCTTTTTTCCGTCGAAGCGGGATGTTCCGGACGGTTTCTCCCTCGCCGTCACGGATGTCATCGCCGCGGATCTTCCATTCCCGTTCACCGCCGTGACCTATTGGTGGGAGGTCGATTTGCAATCGGGAAATGCGCTGATTTCAGCGGCCCAAACCGTCCAGTTCATCGATGACCGGTTTGAGTGGAAGTATCTGCACCGCAATAATCTCGACCTGTATTGGCTGGAAGGGGATTTGGCGGCGGCGAACGGCGTCGCCGATCTGGCGCTGCTGTCGCTCGGGTCGATCTCCGCCGAGTTGGAAACTCCGATCCCGGCGCGCGTTACGGTCGTTCATTATCCGCGGATGGCGGATTTTCAATCGGCGCTCGGCGAACGGATACGCGGTTGGGAAGGCGCCTTATCCGCGCCCGGAGACGCAACGGTCATCCTGGCGGCCGCCCCCGGAGCGGAAGGCCGTTCGACGCTTGCCATTCTGCTCCCGCATGAAATGACGCATGTCCTGATCGCCGCCCGCTGGGGATCCGCTTGCGCGTGGATACCCCAATGGCTTTGGGAAGGAATCGCCGCGGGGTACGAAATGGAGCCCCGGCCGGAGTTCGACGCCCTCCTTCGGAATGCGGTCGCGGACGGGAGCGTGATCCCCATCCGCACGCTGTGCCGGGTGTTCCCCGCCGAGGAAAATCCGGCACAGCTGGCGTATGCCGAAAGCAAATCGTTCGTCGCATTTCTTAAGGAGCATTATGGTGCGGCCGTGATCCGCAACGCGCTGGCGGCCTATGCCGGCGGCGCGGAATGCGGCCAGGGGATGGAAGCCGTAACCGGGAAAAAACTTTCGGATCTCGAATCCGAATGGCTGGAGACGTTTTCGGATAAAAGCCTTTTCCTCCCGGCTTCGTGGGCGCTGGTGCTGGCCGGGGTCGTGTTGCTGGCGGGTGTATTGGCCGCCCGCGGATTGCTTCGCCGCAGGAACCGGAAGAATTCCCAGGAAGGGGCGGGTGAAAAATGAGCGGGATGGACAGATTGTGCGCGCAGGTGTTTGGAGACGTGCAGGGGGTTGGGTTCCGGGCCTTCGTCCTGCGCCGGGCACTGACCTACGGTTTGACGGGCTGGGTGCGCAACCGGCCGGACGGTATCGTCGAATTGCTGGCCGAGGGCCCGCGCGCCGCGCTGGATACCCTCCTCGAAGATCTTAAAACCGGCCCCTCCGCGTCCACCGTCGACCGGGTGGATGCGCAGTGGGGACCGGCCTCCTCGGAGTTCCGGGTGTTTGGGGTGCGCTGAAAGTCATTCCGAGGGGTCGCAGACCCCGAGGAATCGATGGTTTTATCCATGCAACCGTTTTCTCGCCACGAAGCCGCGAAGTGGGCAAAGAAAACAAGAACACTTTGCGTTCCCCGCGGCTTCGTGATGAGATTTTATTTCTCCCCGAACCCCAACCCCTGTTCCCGCATCGAAACGAACCGGCTGCGCCCGATCACGATGTGATCCAGGACCGGAATATCCAGCAGCCGCCCGGCTTCAATCAGGTTGCGCGTGACCGCCAGATCCTCCGGGCTTGGCGAGGGATCCCCGCTCGGATGGTTGTGCGCGACGATCATCCCCGCCGCATTGGCGCGGATCGCCTCGCGGAACACCTCCCCGGTGCGGATCAGGGACGTGGTCAGCGATCCGCGGTAGATTTCGTAGACGTGGATAAGCCGGTTGCGCGCATCCAAAAGGATCGTGCGCAAGTGCTCCTGTTCCAATCCGGACATTTCATACTGAAGCAGCGCCGCGGCGGCGGCGGGGGAGGAGACAGTCGGCGCTTCCTCCGCCTCCGTCACCGCGATCCGGCGCCCCAGCTCGACCGCCGCGAGGATCAGCGACGCTTTGGATGGCCCGATGGACGGGATTGCGCACAAGTCCGCGAGCGCGGTCCGGCGCAGGCCCAGCACGCCCCCGGTCTGGCGCAGCAGCGCCTGCGCGGTTTGCAGCGCGCTCTGCCCGCGTCCGCCGGTCCGCAGAAGCAGGGCCAGCAGTTCGGCGGTCGAAAGCGCCTGCGGCCCGGTTGCCGCCAGGCGTTCGCGCGGCCGTTCCCCGGCGGGCAGATCCTGTATCTTTAACAATGTGGATTGTTGGCTCATGTTCGCATCCCCCTGGATGAATTGATTGGATGATATTGTACACTAATCGGGTGGAAGAGGAAGTCCGTCATCCCGGCGGGATCCATGAGTGGTAATACCTGAGGGAGAAAATGGATGCCGGCCAAGTACACGCCGGCATGACGATCACATCTTGCGCAATATGGCTTCCGGCCAAGTACACGCCGGCATGACGATCGTGTCCGTAACCCCCGCGCCGAACTTGTCCGTCATCCCGGCGGGATCCATGAGTGGGAATACCTGAGGGAGAAAATGGATGCCGGCCAAGTGCACGCCGGCATGACGATCGTGTCCGTAGCCCCCGCGCCGATCTTGTCCGTCATCC
>JAFGCU010000042.1 GCA_016932475.1 Anaerolineales bacterium | reverse complement strand
GGGATGGATTCTTAGGTCCCGGCCAAGAACACCCCCGCTCGCGAAGGCTTCGCACCGGGAGAACACCGGCGCTCATCGCTCGGGGGGGCAGGCGCCGGGATGACGTCGTAATCGTCATGCCGGCGTGCTTGTGGCCGGCATCCATGGTTTTCAAAATATGCATCAGGGATAGATACTTGGATCCCGGCCGAAAACACCCCCGCTCGCGAAGGCTTCGCACCGGGAGAACACCGGCGCTCATCGCTCGGGGGGCAGGCGCCGGGATGACGGTCACTATTCATGCATGAATAACGATCTCCCTGCTACGCCTCCCGCATATCGAACACTTTTGAAAGCGCCAGCAGCGTCATGGTGTTGCGCATTGTTCCGGTTTGGATCGCGCGGCGCGCCTCATCCATTGTGAGTTCGGTGCAAATAATATCTTCCCCGGCATCGAGCTGCGGTTCCTGGGTGCGCCTGACATGGGTGGCCAGGAAATAATGCGCGCGGTTGTCGAGGAAAGCCGGGTTGGCATACGACCAACCGAGGGATTTCCATTCGCGCGCGGTGTACCCGGTCTCTTCCGCCAATTCCCGCCGCGCCGCCTCCAGCGGAGTCTCCCCCGGATCCACCAGGCCGGCGGGAATCTCGAGCGACTGCCGCTGGACCCCGAAGCGGAACTGGCGGACCGCGACGATTTTCCCGTCCGGCGTCAGCGCCACCACATTCACCCAATCGCCCGCTTCGAGAATGAGGGCTTGCAGCACTTTTTGATTGCGGGGATTTTCGATCCAATCGTACCGACTCTTGAAGATCCGCAGGTCGGGGCCCGGTTCGGACCGGATCACCCTCCAAACTCGTTCATCCATCGAGCCGACAGGCATGGGCGGATTCTCCTTGTTTTCTCCGGGCGGGCTTATCGGAATGCGTCCTGATCCCTGGGACGGATCAGTTCCACCATGGTCGATTCCCGCATGGGGTACGGGAATCCGCGGGCATGGACGACCGGGAGCGCTTCATCGGCCTGGCCCATGAGCAGCGAGGCGGCCGAGGCAAGTTCATCCGCGGCCGCCACCTGAGTGATTTGGAGTTGATAATCATACAGGTCCATCCGGCCGCGGAGATCTTCGAGGGCCGGCAAACCGGCTACGCCGATCGCCACGCCGACGATGCCATTGCGCCAGGCGCGTCCGTGCGAATCGTTGATGACGACGCCGACCTCGGCCCCCGCCTCCTCCTTCATCCGGCTGCGCAGCGACCGGCAGGAGGCATCCGGATCCTCGGGCAGAAGCAGCACCCGCTCGCCTTCGCCATCCTCCGCCCCGATGTTCGACCGGTCGACCCCGGCGTTGGCGCAGATGAACCCCAGCCGGTGTTCGACGACCAGGAGCCCGGGCCTCACGCGCAGCACCTCGCGGCTCTCACGCAGAACCATTTCGACAAATCGCGGATCCTTCTGGGATTTTTCCGCGATGGCGCGCGCGCGGACCGAGGGTTCGACGCCTTTCAGATCGACCAGGCGCCCTTCGCTTTTGGATACGATTTTCTGGGCAAGAATCAGGATATCGCCGTCTTCCAGGCGCAGGCCGCCAGCATCCAATCCTGCGAGGATCAGCCGGGCTAGGTCGTCGCCCTCCCGAATGAGAGGGAAATTGGCAAGCGCGGTTAACCGCAGGGACCGCCCCGGGATCACAGCGCGCGCCCCCGCCGCGGTCAGAGCGAAACGCCGGTGATGCGGATGCCGGCCAGGCGCGCGTGGTACCGTTTGTTGATCCCCACCAGGATCGAAGTGAAGCCTTCGACGACGATGGAATTCTTCAGGGGACCGGCGTCGTAGGCCGTCATCCCCGCGGCCTCCACCATCCGCATCGCGGAGACTTTCGCTTCGGCATCGTCGCCGCATACCAGCACGTCGCAATCGATCTCCCGCTCCGGGTCGCTGAGGTATTCGGCGGATACGTTCTGGAACGCCGCCACCACCCGAACGTCCGCGCCGAGTTGCTCCTGCGCTTCCAGGCTGGAGGAGAGGCCCGGCGGAAGCTCCACCGTCGCGGGCCGTTCCGGGTTGATCCAGGCGCCGACATTTATGAGGATCTTCCCATTAAGCTCGGGGCGGATGCTTTCCAGAATATCCTTCTGCGCGCCGTAGGGAACCGCCAGGACGATGAGGTCGGCGGATTTCGCCGCAGCAGAATTCTCCGCGCCGGAGATGAGCCCGGGCTCCCCCATTTGCTGGTTAAGTTCCGCGCAACGCTCGGCTGCTTTTTGCGCGGATCGGGAACCGATCACCACCCGGTACCCCGAGCGGACCCAACGCATGGCCAGTCCGCTGCCTTCCGCTCCGGTTCCCCCGATGACGGCCAGCGTCAACAAAAGATTGTTCGACAAGGTTGTTCTCCTTTCCGTTACCGGGGAGGGTCTTATGGGTGCGATATGAATGAATGACGGATGATGACGGAATGCTCCCGGTAGAGAGTCCTATTCTACGATATTTTCCCCGCTCCTGTTAGTGGTAGCGAGTTTACGCCCAACTCGGGCAGATTATTCCCCGCTGGGTGTTGAAAAAGGATGAATATGCCATGGCGAGCCTGCCCCCGCGGGGGAAAACCGCCCGCCTTTGCTCCTTGAGCAGTTTTGTTTGTGAATCGAGGGGAGCGCAGCGACCCCGGCCCGACCCAACCGGGGCAGAGGGAGCAATCTCCTCTTGTTCGAACGGGGTGATTTGCTTCGCTCCCTCGGACCGCCCGCAATGACACCAGTTTCTTTCTTTTTCAACTCCTGCCAAGGGGAACACCAACGGAGGCGGAGTCAATCGAAAACCGGTTGCAGGGCAGGATCCTTCCAATGGGCAAATGCTTCCTGAATGTTGCGGACCGAGGTCCGCGCTGTGGAGAGCGCCGGAATCTCGTCGAGTCCGAAGAACCGCGCGTCGCTGGTCTCGTTGCTGGAACCCGGCTCACCCCCCAGATCGTCGCAAAGAAATACCAAATCGTAGAGATGCATCACCTCTCGCTGCCCGATCTCGTTGTTTTTATCGTACACACCCACCAAGCGGGCGGCGCGGACCCGCAGGCCGCTCTCTTCCATCACTTCCCGCTCAACCATAGCCGAGGGCGAGTCGCCGACATCCGCCCAACCGCCAGGCATGCACCATCCTCCGTCCGTCCGCTCGCGCACCAGAAGGATCTTCCCGCCCCGGAAGACCGCACCGCGCACGGAAACCTTGGGCGTGGCGTAACCCCGCGCGGAATGGAACACGCGCACCAGGCCGTCCGTCTCCAACGTGGAATGTTCTGCAACAATCTCGGCCGCGATTCCGATCAGTCGGCGGTACCTATCGCGGTGGTAATCGTCCGGCGCGTAATGCAGACCGGTCTGGGCCAAGGCTTGTATCTCCCGCGCCCATTCCAGCCAGCGGGGAATGGCACCGTTTGATGAATTTGGCATAATGCTCCTTGGTTCTGACCTGCCCTCTCCCATCCCTCCCCCGTTAGCGTTTTCGAGAGAAGCCTTATCCCCTAAGAATCCTCCTCAAACGAAAACGCTAACGGGGGAGGATAAAGGAGGGGGAGGTTCGGAGGGGGCTATCCCTTCACCACCGCCACCGGCCGCAAACGGGCGACTTTCCGCGCGATCCCCGCGCCGCACACGGCGGCGATCACTCGGTCCACATCCTTGTAGGCCTGCGGCGCTTCTTCCGCCAACCCGGGCAGCGAACCCGCGCGGATGTGGACACCGCTCCGCTCAAGATCGCCGCGCAGTCTGTCGCCGCGCACCTCGCGCTTGGCTTGGGCGCGGCTCATCACCCGCCCCGCCCCGTGGCAGCACGAACCGTAGGAAAGCTCCATGCTGCCGGCGGTTCCGAGCAGCACCCAGGAAGCGGTTCCCATCGAGCCGGGAACAAGCACGGGCTGCCCAAGCGGCCTAAACTCCAGTGGAATACCTTCGTGGCCGGGGCCGAAGGCGCGTGTGGCGCCTTTGCGGTGGACACAGACTTTTTCCCTGCGCCCATCAATAGTATGGGTTTCGATCTTGGCCATATTATGGGCGAGGTCGTAAACCTGTGAAAGCTGCCAGCGGATCCCTGTTCCGCCGAACACTTCCTTAAAACTCCGGCGGGCGTGGAAGGCCAGCACCTGACGGTTGGCGAACGCAAAATTGGCGGCGGCTTTCATCGCCCCCAGATAGGCTCTCCCTTCGGCGGAATCAATCGGCGCGCACACCAGCTCGCGGTCCGGCAGACGGATCCCGTAGCGCTTTACGGCCGATTGAAAACTCTGCACATAATCGGTGCAGATCTGGTGACCGAACCCGCGCGACCCGCAGTGGATCTGCAGCGCGAGGCACCCTTCGCGCAATCCCATCGCCGCGGCCGCCGGCGCATCGAAGATCCGCTCGACCACGTCCACTTCCAGAAAATGATTCCCCGCCCCGAGCGTCCCGAGCTGGCCGCGGCCGCGCTCTTTGGCGCGCGCCGAAACCTGCTGCGTATCCGCCCCCTCCAGGCAGCCTTCCTCCTCGGTGCGATCCACGTCGTTCCTGTCCGCATACCCCTTGCGCAGCGCCCAGCGCGCGCCCTCGCGGCACACCCGGTCCAGTTCGTCCACCGTCAGGGGCACGCTGCCCTTTTCCCCCACCCCGCTCGGGCAATTTCGGTAAAGCGCCGTCGCCAGGTCCGCGAGTCTGTCTTCGGCCTCCTCGAAGACGATCGAGGAGGAGAGCAACCGCACGCCGCAATTGATGTCGTATCCGACCGCGCCGGGCGAGATCATTCCTTCTCCGATCCGGGCCGCCATCACGCCGCCGATCGGCATGCCGTACCCCTGGTGGACGTCCGGCATCACCACCACCCTGCCCGCCAGCCCCGGGAGGCTGGCGACATTCATGGCCTGCTCAACGGAAAGATCGCCGAGCGCATCCTCGAGCAGTGCGTCGTCGGCGATTATCCGGACCGCCGTATGCATTTCTCCGCGGTGGGATGCGGGAAGTTCCCAGAGATAATCATCGATTTTATGGAAATCGGTTTTCGATGCCATGTCCGCCACGCCATTCCACGCCGGGAAAATAGACAGGATTTACAGGATTGGTTCAGGATGGACAGGATTTTTTACTCGTCACCCCGGCGTGCTTAAAGCCGGGGTCCAGTGTTTTACGACGAAGCAGTGGATGCCGGCTAAGTTCACGCCGGCATGACGAACTCTTGCTGAGATGTGTCATTTTTTCCTTTTTTTTATGCCATAAATCCTGACCCAACCTCCTCTCCCCCTTCCCTTAAGGTAAGGGGAAGAGGGTTAGGGCGTCGGGCTTAGGTTGCTTTCTATACGTCTAGCACGACCGTCGCCAGCCAAGCGCCCGCGGATTCGGTGATATGCAACCCGCTGTACGTCGCCGCCTTGATATGTTTTCCGACCGCGAGAATTTCCGCCGGCCGACCGGAGACCCGCAGGGAAATATCCGTCAAGGATTCGATTCGCAGCTCCCGCAGCGCCAGGCGGTCGTGTTCCGCCAGATACAGCAGTTCGTTCAACCACGAAACGAGCAAACTTTCCGGATCATCCGCCTCAAGATGGAGCGTCCTGCTTGCGCCCGGATCCGGAACCGTCCTGACGCCGCCGAGTTCATACAGGGCATCCGCCGCTTCCAAAAACAACGCCTCACGGGAGGGCGCGCTTGCGCGGAAGGACCAGTCGGCGGTGTGATCGAGTTCTTCAAAGGGCGGCATAGGATTATTGTAAACCCACCGCTGTCCTACCCCCCCCACTCTCTTCTCCTCGGGGGCTGTGCAAAAAGTGTTCGATTGGGTTTTTCAGGAAGATATTTGGCATGGCTGGGCCGTCATTCCCGCGTATTCTCAGCGGGAATCCAGGGTTAAAAATAGTGGGTGGATGCCCGCCAGGTACACCCGGGCTTGACGATCAAGTTGATGTCGAAAGCTCCTTTGTAGACAGCCCCAGGGCGTGTCCTCGGGCGAAGCGAGGGAAGGGTTGTCTGAGCCCCGAAGATCTCCCTGGGTGAAGACAGGACGAGGGGGTTGGGTTGGAAGTAAATTACCATCGCCAAAGACGGTGGCCCCGTCTACAATCACGACGGGGCATGCTTTAGAACGTCGCGCCTGGAAGGTGCACTCCTGCCGGCTATTTATCGTTGCCGGGCAGCCTTCCCGGTTCCCCCCCCCCCGAGATCGCTCCCCCCCATCCCTTCGGGATGGGGGGATTAGCACCATCCTCTGAAACGGAGGAACCCTGGGGGGAAGGGTAGTCGGGCTATGATGCGGTATTTTCCCTGTATCCTTTGAGAACACATCAGCCCGATTGTCAAATGATTATTCAGCCTAAAAAAAATTTCCACTTCACTGGTAGAACCTTTTCATTCTACTCACTGCCATAGGCAGTGGTTTTGAAACCTAATAAAAAATCCCCCGTTCAAACCGCCAACAGAGGAATCCCCTCCGTTTCTTCCCCCATTTGCACCAAGAAGGATAGTTAGTAAAAAAACCATTCTAGGAGCAAATGAGGGAGGATTCTTCATAGAAAACCTCCCCCGTTGGCCGCATCGGATCTTTGGCTAATGGGGGAGGAATAGGAGGGGGATCACGGTATTCCGTGCGAACGCGGGAAATTAACCGCCCAGGAGGTAATACTGCTGGTGGCTGTTCCGCCGACGCTGTCGGTTACAACGAACCAGGTTTCCCAGATTCCCTCTTTGTCACAGCCGAAATTATCATTGCCCGTCTCGGACGGGATCAGTTCGAAGGTTCCATCCAACTCCACATTTTGATTGTACGTCGCGATGGTGCCGTCGGGATCTTCGACCGAAATGACAACGGTATAGGGCGGCCCGCCTCCCCCCAAAACCCGGCCCCGGATCGTCTGCGCATCAAGCCCGAAATCATGGGCATTTAATAGCAACGCGGCAAACTGGACGGTGGAAGCGCCCGCCAGGGGGATCGTGGTTGCGGTCACGGTCGGGGTGGCGGTCGGGGTGGGGGTGACGGTTACCCATCGTGAGAAAGTATGGGTTGTGGAACAGGAGGAGAAATTCAAGCTCACCTTGAAATCCCCTTCGAGGGTCCCGGCGTTCCCAAAATTGACCATGAAGAAAGAGGTTTGGCCTGCGGCAAAATAATCCGGGGTCGGATCGGTCGCGAAGGTGGGCGGGCTGTAATCATTGACGCCGTAGAACTGATCGGTCCCCCAGCGGAAGTAATTCACATAACGGTTCGGGCTCGGAATATCCGGCCAGTCCAGGTCCGCGCTTTGGAAGTAAGTGCTCGCTCCCAGATTGTTGTATACGACATAATAAATACTTGTCCCGCTCAGGTAGGCATTGATCACCGTGGCGCAATCCGACGGGGGCGGCTCGCGGGTCACGGTGATGGAAACGCTGCAACCGTTTCGGAAGTTGAGGGTGGCGGTAAAGGATCCATACAGCGGCCGATTCAGCGGCACCGCCCCGAAGGCGGCGGTGAAATCGCGCGTCTGGCCGGGGGTGATCTGGTAGGTGGCGCTGTTGCTGACGTTTCTGCTTGTCGGCGGAACGGTGGCATTCCCATTATAAAATTGGGCTCCCCCGAATCGGAAATAATCCACGTAATCCCCGCCGCTACCCCCCAGGCCCGACGGCCAGTCGAGGGTCGCTCTGGAAAGGCGGGTCGTACTCCCGGTGTTGTTATTCACGCCGACCACGACCGATGTCTCGGTCACGTAGGCGTACTGGATGTACATGCAGGTGGATGGAGTCGGGGGCGTAAAGGTCGGCGTGGTCCCCTGCGCCCGCGCCGGACGGACTCCGCCCGGTGCGGTCAATCCACCGCATAGAGCGATAAATAAAACCGCTCCGGCAATCCAAAATACCCCGCTGCGACGGTGCTTGTTCTGGAATGGTTGGATGTTTGGTTGCGCATTCATCAATAACTACCTCTTAAATCAAGGCGGGCAAACCAGCGGCTGGGCCACTCCGGCGGCGGCAAAGACGTGAACGGTTACCGAGGAGCGTCCAACAATCCCGCTCAGGAAGGTATGCACGTCGAACCAGAGATACACGCCCACCGCCGGTTCCGCCGAACTCCAATCCCCGCCGCCCAGCCGCGCCGATCCCGGCGGCCAGCCGACCGTCGTTCCCCCGGTAAAATCCGGCAGGACACGGATTTCATAGTTGTAGGCAAACCCCCGGGCCTGCATCTCCTGGTCGAGCATGGCATAGGCGGCGTCCGCGGCCAGGACCGGATCCAATTCGGCCCGGACCGGATCCATGCAATTATCCGAGCGCGGTGTCGGAGTCGGCAGTGAAGGGTCGACCGTCGGTTGATAGAAGATCCAGCCGCCTGTCGTCCTCGAGGCTCCGGCCAGCGCCGCCGCCTGCGCCGCCCGGTAGCCCCAGGCGCGCGCTTCCGTCACGCTGTAGACGTCGATCAGCGCCACCGCCACCAGAAAAAACATCATAATGAAGATTAAGGCCAGGACAAGGATCTGGCCGCGCGGTGTTTTCCGGAACCGATACGACCGGCCCGCGGCCGCCCGGCGGAATATCCCAGCGGGCTGCATTTCAGTCGACCCTTTCCACTATGCCGTAATGCCGGGCCCGAAGGGTGATGGGCGCGAGGGGCAGCAATGGGACCTGCGGGCTGTACACCACCCAGGCAACAATATAAAAACCATCGCCAAGCACGAGGTCGTCGAAGGTCGATTCGAAAAGTTGTGCTCCGGAGGAGTTATACGCTTCGAAATGGATGGGGCCCAGACCGCTGCCTCCAAAGACATTCTGCGCAACGGTCGTAGTGACCGCATTCGACGCGAAGGTCCAATTGGAGGGATCCAGCGAAAGCGCCCGCACCGCAACCGCCACGCCGGAATCCAGAGAGGATTTGATGGCCACGCCCCGGGAAAGGGCAAAGGCTCCGAAAATGAGGGGGATCAGAAGGAGGAGGACGATCAATACTTCCAGCGACGCCTGACCATGCCGCGGGCTCCGGAAACGGCGGGCGCCGCCTCCCGGCGGGAAAAAGCATGCTTCCCGAATGGAAAGCCCCCAAGATCCTCGGCTCATCCAGACTACCCGGCTCGGCATCCCGTCCTCTTCCTACGAACCCAGATTATTGTAGGCGTTGGAAATATTCGTGTTTATGGTGTTGGAAAGCGCGAGCACCGCTCCGCCAACCAATCCTGCGATCAGGACGAGCAGGACAATGTATTCCACCATGCTGGCCCCCCTGCTTCTGCGAATCATCGTGTTATTCCTCTCTCCATGCATTATGGAACGGAGATGGCGTTGTCGAGTTCCGTGAACTCCCCACCCAGAGTCTGGAATAACGAGTACACCGATGCGCCGACCACGCCGAGGACAATGACCACCCCGACGATCCATTCCACCAAATCGGCCCCTCTGCGGTCTGCTAGCATCCTGGTCCTTCCTTATCCCTGAATCCTTAATCGGATGGATGTCTCTTTACTGCAGCGAGGCCATCCATCCGACCAAGGGATCCGATCAACTGTTATCCGCCTTCATGGCAACTCCGGCGGATCGGCAATTCCAGGACCGACTGTTTAGGGCACCGGGGTGGCGAGGCCTTCAATCCAGGTCTCTACTTCGCCCGCTTTGCCGCTGGTGACTTCGGCGATGCCGATGGCGGCCGCGCCGAGAACGGCGACGACAACCACGACCACGACGATCCATTCCACCAGACTTGCACCTCTCTGCTTTCGGGTAAACATGGGTTTTTCTCCTTTCCATCGCCGGATTTTTCCGGCAGTATCATAATTGCTGAATTCGGGTCCGGCATACTTGTTTCGTACCGGCTGTAGACAATCTTAGCAGGCAATCACGGTTGGGAAGTAAAAACATCGTAAGAACAATGCTTTTCCCCCCTAAAAACAGCCTTAAAACGTCTCAAAGAAGTTGATTCCCTCCAAATTGGCGATCATCTGGGCGACAACCGGAAGCACCCAGGCGGCCAATGCCGGTCCGAGGATGAGCGGTGAGACGACGACCACCAGGCGGGTCGGGATGCGTTGCAGTTCCTCGCGCACCTCGGTGTCCATCTCGCCGGTGACGCGTTCGATGGACTGGGCGACCGCCTCATCCAGATTCAACATCCCGTCGCGGGCCGCCTCCGCCCGGCCGGCGACATCCGCGATCCAGCGGCTGCCGGTGTCGTCGGCCACATGCCTCAGGACCTGGACACCGTTTTCCTGGCTCGACAGCCGCCGCCGCAGCAGGCGCCCGAGGTTGGGCGGACCGTACTGCGCCACCGCCATCAGCGCAGGCCGCAGGGTTCCACCCGAGGAGAGTTGCAGGCGCAATTCCACCAGGAACTGCCGGATTTCGTTGCCGGCTTCGCGCCGCTTCTGGCGCAGGATCCACCGCCGCACCAGAACCGGGATCAGCAGCGCGCCGATGGAGTATGGCTGGAACGCGGTCCCTTCCAGCGCGAACCACAACAACACCATGAACGGCGCGATGATCAGGTAGGCTGTCAGCCACGGGAAATCGACGTCCATCCAGAAACCGGGCCGCCGGGCGATCTCCGCCCTTACCGCCATCGCCGTCGCCCGGCTGAGAATCCCCTTCGGTTTCCGCATCCATTGGAACATATCCGTCAGAAAACGAAAAATGCTGAACAGGATGAGCGCGATGCCCACCCCGAAGAAAATGAACAGCAGCCAGGAGAACACCCGGATGGACATCAGGCTTCCTCCAGGTAGCGCACTTCATTCTCCCCGATCACCGTCCCGAGAATTCCCATGCCGACCAGGAGCAGATACACAATCCGGTTCCCGACCGATCCCACGTAATACACTTTCCAGGAGGGGATCAGCGCGACGGCGATCAGGCTGGCGATCAGAACCACCTGAAGGATCGTGATGGTGGCGGATTCGAGCGTCAGATCCCGGCGGACGCGCTGCTGCAGTTCGCGGCGGCTTTCGGTGTCTTTGCGCAGCTGTCCGAGCAGGTCGAGGAACACTTCCGGCGATGCCATCCCGGCCCGCATCAGCACGCCCGCGAACCGCCGCGCCACCGGATGCGGCACCGCGACCAGATCGCGGTAGGGATTGCCGCCGGCCTGGAGCTTCAGGCGGGTGGCCGTGCCGGCGGCCGCATCCCGCAGTAGGCCGCCCGGAAGCTGGTCGGCCGCCTCGGAAAGCGCGGTCGCGACCGAATTGCGCAGGGGGTAGCGGGATACGAATTGCAGGATCAGCATTTCCAGCTCGTCGGTCAGCTGGTTGTAGAACCGGCGGCTCATCCGGGAGAAAAGCGCGGAGGAGATCACCGCCCCGATGATGATCATGATCGGGGATAGCATCCAATCCCGTATCCATACGGCCAGGCCCATGCCGACCAGGATCGGCCACGGGAAGCGCATGATCGCAATCCCCGTCCGGGAGACGAACCCCTTTCCGTAAATGGTCTGGGCGAGCTTCGGGGAGTGGGCTTCCGCCGCCAGGTCGCGCAGACGGTGGGCGCCCGGCCGCAGGATGCGCAGAAGCCAATCCCACACGCCGAAGATCACATCCTCCATCAGCAGAATCAGGCTGCGGCTTGAGAGGAACAGACCGATTCCAAAGGCGACGGCGGCGAGGGAGAGCAGCTGGTACGGGCCCAATTTCATTTCCCGCCCCCCGGATCCCCGCCCGTGATTTCCTTCCAGGCCTTCCCGTACAGGCTTACATCTGCGCCCTCCACGCCGCGATAAAGCGTCTCCGTAATGTAATCGCCTTTATCGTCGATGTCGACGATATGCGTGATTTCCGCGACAAAGCGGTCGATCGCCCGCGGATCCTTCGGATTGGCGGCCTGCGACATCAGCACCACGAGGTCGATTCCGCTGACGACCATTTCCCGCACCGCCCGCATGGTCAGCCCATCCTGGGCGGAAAGCGTCAGGTCCTCCAGCCGCCGCAGCGCGGCGCCCACCGAACCGCCGTGGATCGTGGTGAACGCCCTGCGCCCGAGGTTCGACGCGCGCAGGAACTGCAGCGCTTCGCCGGGAGATACCACCTCGCCGAGGATGATCGCGCGCGGGTTGGCCCGCGTGTACACGATGTTGAGCACTTCGTCCATCGTGATCCGCCGGGTGTCCCCCGGCAGGATTTCCGCGGGCGCGATCGCCCGCATCATGAACGATTCCGGCCGCATCTGGATCTCGCGGAACGTCTCCAGAACGGCCACCGGATCCCCGACCGGGAAGTAATCGCTGAGCGCGTTGAAAAGGGTCGTCTTGCCGGAACTGAACGGTCCGGCGAACACCACGCTTCCGGCCAGGGTGGCCATCACCCAGGCCAGGTAACGCGCCACCGGGGAGGATTGTCCGCTGACTTTGCGCCGCAGGTCCGGGTCGCGGATATCCTCGAGCGACCCGCTCACCAGAGGTATGTGGCGATTGAAGGTGCCCACCCGCTCCAAGTCTTCCAGCCCGCGCATATTCCGGCCGAAGCAGCGGATGTTGATCACCGGCGAATCCGAGAGCGGCGGCAGGAGCGCGGTGAAACGCTCCCCGCCCGGCAGATCCACCAGCAGCGTGAGGTTGAGCGGGCTGAGGGGTTTTCCGGTCGCGTCGGCCACCCGGCGGATCATCTGCTCGAAGTACGAGGCCGGAGCCAGTTCTCCCAGGTGCTCCAGCCGTCCGCTGCGTTCCATCGCCACCCGGCCGCCGCGGACGTAGATCTCCTCCACCCCCTGCAGGCGCAGGAACGGCTGGAGGATTCCCACTCCGGTCAGCGCGTCGCACAGGCGGGTCGCAATCTCGTTCAGTTCGGACTGGGAGACGGAGGAGATCAGGATCCCGCGCACCGCGTCGAAAAACTTCTGGCGCGAATCGGGCGTCTCGTCGCGCCAATCCGGCGGGCGGATTTTCCGCATCGCCAGGTGCTCCTGGACTTCCGGGAGCACCTTCCGGTCTATTTCCCGCAGGCCGTAGGTTTCATCCTTCGCCATGAATACCCTCGGATCGCTTTCCATGCGTCAGGTTTCGATGGGCGCAAGCGTGACCCACATGATGGCCCCGCTGTTGAGCTCGCCCATCAGGGTCAGGATCGCATCGCGTTGCCCGTCCGTGACCGCCAGGATCAGAATGCGGGCGGAAACTTCCTGCACGCCGCTGGAAGAACTCGACGACCGGCCGGAATCTCCGATCACCATGACCACCGGAATATTTTCGGCGACGAGCGTCACCGAATCCATGATCGGATCCTTCCCGCCCAGCGGGATGAACAGGCTGCCGGGCGTGAGGAGCCGGTAGATGTTGACGTTGTCCCCCTCCCGGATCTGGCCGCCGATCGCCGAGGGAGCCGAGACGGGAATCGAGAGGACTTCCAGCGATGGATCCGCCAGGCGGTAATCCTCCGGGGAGCTGATCAGCACCAGCGGGATCGGCAGCCCGGCGGGAATCCGCGAATTGGCCATCCGGCCGGTAAGCTGGGAGAGTGTGCTTGCGTATCCACCGATGAGCGCGCTGGGGAAATCCTTCCACTCGAACATTTCTTCCGTCAGCATCGTGTACGGCGGGATCTCCTGCACCGGCACCGGAAGCGCCCGGTACTCCACGCCGCTTTTATACGCCTGTTGGAAGAAGTAGGCCGCGACGAACGCGACAACCAGAAGAATTATGCCCGTGACGGCTTCGAATATTCTGCGTCCCATATCCCATCCTTTCGCCCGGGCGGCTGCTACTTCTTCCCGGAATTCTCTGGAGATTTCCCGCCGGATTTGGCCGCCAGGATCCGCTTCCGCAATGCCTTGGGGTTCGGGCCCGAGATCCAGCCCGGATACAAAATGTTCAGGAGAGGATCCGCAATCCGCGGATCGAGCTGGGAAGCCCAGCGTTCGTTGTAGGGGATCGACGCGGCGACCATGCCCGACATGCCGATCCGCTCGCCGAGGGAATGGACCATATTCATGATTAAGTGGATTTTAAGCTCCGGACGCGAGGCGCGCACCGGTTCCAGTTCCTTGAGCAGCGTTTCCGCCTGGAACAGGGATTCATCTCGCGGAGCGGTAACCACGATGATGTTGGTCGCCAGATCCAGCAACCGGGGCCAGAAGGGATGGCTGGGAGAGGCGTCCACCACGACCAGCGTGTACCCCCTCTTTAAACCGGCCAGGAAATCCGGCAGGCGCGGATCGTCGGCCAGGACCTGCGACGCGCGATGGTCGATCGGATACAGCTTGACGCCCTCCCACTCGGTGGCCGTGTCCTCGCCGGTCAGGACGTCGTACAACGAGTGCAGTTGTGGCCCGAGGCGCGAGACCAGGTAGGAACCGCCTTCGCTGGCTTCCAGAATCGCCGTGGGGAGGTTGCGCTCGCGGAACCGTTTGGCCATCGCCAGCGCCAGGCAGGATTTGCCCACCCCGCCCGCCCAGCCGCCCACCAGCACGAACCGCGCCGGGAGGTATTGCAGCTTCTTGCGGTTGGCCAGCCGCGCCGTCGAGATCCATTCCTCCGGCTGTGACAGCATCTGATCCGGTGTGGTGACGGGGATACCGGTGACCTCGAGGGTGTTCTGCATCAGGGAAGTGTCGACGTCCCACAGCGGGATGACGTCTCCGAGCACGACCAGATCCGCGTCCGGCAGCCCGCGGATCACGCCGCGGGTGGTGAACGTTTCGCGCATGATGATCTCCTGCCGTTTGGCCAACACATCGACCAGTTTCGGATCCGGGTTCTGCGATGCCAGGAGGACAATCAGTTTGTCGCTCTGTTTCGGCTTGCGCCGTAAAAAATTCAGCATAGATCCGCCTCTCTGCGCTCTTCCTCTTTAATCCACTCCGTCATGTGGTCACCGCCCACACCGCAAACAGCGCCACCCCCAGCCAGACCCCGCCGATCGTCGGCCGGCCTTCGGTGTTCAATTCGGCCTCGGTCGGCAGTTGGCGGAGCATCAGGCGGTACGCCATCTGCTTCCAGCGTTCCGCCAGCAATCCCCGGTACACCACGACCATGGTGACCACCGCCCAGAGCAAAATACCCAGGAGCAGAAATCCGAACATCTCCCAGCGCGGGAAGAGCATCAGGGCGGCGTACGCCGCAAGCGCATCCGCGCCGCCTGCGATGTTCGCTTCCCAAAGCACCCAGTACAGGACCAATCCGGCGGCCAGGGCCCAATGGCCCGACAGGGCCGACGCCGCAAGCATGATGGCCGTCCCCGCTCCCCGGATCAGAAGTTTGTCGGAGAGATGCAACAGCAGGGCCATCCCGATCGCCGCGGCGATATACCACTTCCCGAATACGGCTTGATAGGCCAATCCCGCCAGGACAGGCGGGAAAACCAGCCATAAGGGGAGAATTACCGATTTTTTAAGGTCCCACAGGGTCTCCACCGCCAGCCAAACCAGGAGAAACCCGAGACCGATATTCCCTGCCTGCTCCGCCGTCAATCAGCCCTCCCATATCGCAATGCAATCATCCGCAGGGAAGAGCTGCCCATGCGGCTGCCGCTTTCTTCATTGTATTGGCCCCTCCCCCTGTAAGAGTAAACCGGTCATTAATACTGTAATTTTGTCCCCAATATGGGCAAAAAGCAAGTAGGCATGGTCAAGAGTGCGAAAAGGGTGCCAGGTGCGGGTTGACGGCGGTCGTCATGCCGACGCCTGCCCTCGCGGAGCATCACCGCTCGGTTTTGAGGGTAGAGCAGTGATGGTTGCACAGCGAGGGTGTACTTGGCCGGCATCCACGGCTTTTCACACGAACGACAAGCGATTATACGCAGGCTGCCTCTGGATCCCGGCCTAAAGCACGCCGGGATGACGGTACCGTCATGCCGGCGCGTCGGGGATCGTCATGCCGGCACCGGCAATCATCCTTCAATCCATCTGCACATCAATGAGCACCGGGAACCAGCCCTGCGGCGAGTACGTCAATCCGTTAACCCGGCTGTGTGCGACATTTATATTTACATAATCCCGGACCGGCAGGATCAGGCATTCCCGCGCGATGATCTCCTGGGCTTGGCGGTATAAATCCATCCGCCGGGCGGTGTCCGCCGTGCTGACAGCCTGATCCAGCAGCGCATCGAGGTCGCTGTTGGCAACTCCTGCCCAGTTGTAGGCGCCATCGGAGCGGTAGAAGGACCGCAGCAGGTCCGGATCGGTCCCGGCCAGGTTCATCGAGATCAGATGGTAGCGCCCGCCGGCGCGGGCTTCCATCAGGGCGGAGAAGGAAGCCGCCTGCACAAGCTCGACAGCCGCGCCGATTTCCATCCATTGCACCTCGAGAAGCTCGGCGGTCTGCGGCGTCATCCCCCAGGCCGGGTAGACAACCGTCAGGCGCAGAGGTTGCCCATCCTTCTCGCGGATTCCGTCCCCATTCACATCCTTCCAGCCGGCCTCTTCCAGGAGCGTATCCGCTTCGGCGCGGTCGAAGGCATCCGCCGGAACGACGCTCGCCGCACCCCAGGTCGCCTGAGTCAGCGGCCCGACCGCCACCGGAGAATAGGAACCGAACACCGTGCGCACCATCGAGACGCGATCGGTGGCGGCCAGCAGCGCCCGGCGCACGCGCACATCGCCGGTAGGATCCTGGTTGAGGTTAAAAAAGAATTGCAGGGGCTGTCCCGGCACGGCAACCGGGTAGACGGAGAAGGAGGCGTCTTTTTCCAGGTCGGCGGCATCCCCCGGCAGCACCTCGCCCATCACGTCCACCTCGCCGGAAAGCAGCGCCGGCGCGCGGGTCGCCGCATCCGCGTAGAAGCGGAACACGATCCGGTCCAGCGCGGCGGTCTTGTTCCGGTACGTGGAGGGCGCCCATGCATAATCCGGATTTCGCTCGAGCGTCAGATGATCCCCCGCCGCGTACTCGATAAAGCGAAAGGGTCCGGTCCCCGACTGGTGGAACTGATAATCCGCGCCCCATTGCTCCAGAGCCGCGGGCGAGGCCATCCCAAGGTAAACCTGGGAAAGGGAATCCAGCAGCGGGGAAAACGGTTCGGAGAGTTCGAGCCGGATCGTGAAATCGTCCAGGACGGTAACCGCCGTCACCGAATCGATCATGAATCGCGCTTTTTGGGATTTGGTAGCCGGGTCAAGGATCCGGTCCAGGTTTATCTTCACGGCGGCGGCGTTGAATGCCGTGCCGTCGTGGAAACGGACACCGCTCCGCAGATGGAAGGTGTATTGGAGGCCGTCCGGGGTTACATCCCAGCGCTCCGCCAACCCCGGGACGAACGCTCCGGCCGAATCGCGGAAGACGAGCGTGTCGTACACCGACGCCAGCGGAATCCCCAGTTCCGATGAAGCATGCACATGCGGATCGATGCCGGTCGGCACAAGCGTCAGCCCGTAGCGCAATTCTTTCGCGCCGGACGCCTGCGCACAGCCGAAACACCCGAGCAGCAGAACCGCCGGCAGCCAATGCAGGTTTCCCAACTTCATCCGATAATCCTCCAACGTGAGCTCTCTTTTTGGGGCGGTTATGCGGAGCGCATTTTGCGAGCGCGCCGGGGAACGCGAAGCATCCCTCCTCCCCCCGCAAGTGCAGACCCTTCGTTGTTGCCCAGGGTGACGGGTCCAATATTCTCAGATTATTTTACGAGGTGGACAATATCCTTCAACGTCCGCCGGGCGCGCGGTTCGACGGTTTCCGCCGGATAACCGATCGGAAGCAATGCGACCGGCCGGTGGGCGGCGGGCAAAGCCAGCGCTTCGGAAACGGCCTTCTCCTGAAAAGCGCCCACCCAGACGCTGGCCAGGCCGAGCGCGGTTGCGGCCAGCATGGCGTGCGTGCAGGCGATGGTCGCATCCTGCACCGCGTACAGCGTCCGGCCGCGGTTGCTGTATTGGATCACCGAGCGCTCCGGGTTGGCGCAGAAGATCAGGACGGCCGGGACTTCGGCGAAGAATTCCATGTTCCCAAGCAGGCTGGCCAGCCGGGCCAGCGCGGATTGGCTCCGGATGACGTAAATCTCATACGCCTGAAGATTTCCGGCGGAAGGCGCCGCATTGGCCGCCTCCAGGATGGCGGTGAGCTTTTCCTCCTCCACCGGCTGGTCCTCGAACCGGCGGATGGACCTCCGCGTGCGGATCACTTCAAAGAAATCCATCGAGGCCTCCTGTGGCATCTCCGAATAGATGAATCCGGGCTATGCCAGAATCCACTGAAGTGTCAACCCCGCCAGGAAGAGGATCCCGTATGCCCGGTGATGATAAAACGCGGCCGCCACGAACCACAACGGCCAGAAGGATTGCGCCTCCGCGGGAGGCTCCAACGGCCGCGGGTGCGGGTACATTTGCCAGACCGGGCGGCTGAAGTACAGCGCCGGCAGCACCAGGAGCATCGCCGGCGAAAAATAACCGGTCAGGATCAGGACCAGGACCAGCAGGTATTGCAGCGCCACCATACCCATCACCCCAAAGCGGGCGGCCTTCTCGCCGAGAAGAACCGGCAGGGTGCGGATGCGTTTGCGTTTATCCGCTTCGAGTTTATCGATGTGCTTGCCGAAGATCACGGTCGTCGCGCCGAGCGCGCACGGGACACTCGCCAACAGCACGTTCCAATCCCATTGGCCGGTGACGGCGTAATACCCCCCGCCCACCATCAGCGGCCCCCACACGAGGATCACGGTCAACTCGCCCAGGCCGATATATTTAAGCGGCCAGGTGTAGAACAGGACAAACGCCGCGCCAACCGCCATCAGCACCAGGACCGGAAGGCCGCGTTCGGCCGCCAGGAGCAGCCCGCACGCCGCCGCCGCCGCGCCTGTTACGGCGGCGTACGCCAGCAGCTGCCGCTTGGAGAGCAAGCCCTGTTGAACGGTCTGCGGGCCATATTGGGTTCGGAAATAATTGTCTTCGTCGACGCCGCGCAGGTAATCCACCAGGTCGTTGAGCAGGTTGTTGGTCGCATGCGCCATCACCAGCCCGACCGCCACCAGCAGCCACGGCGCCCAGCGGAAAAGCCCGTCCCGCGCGGCAAGCAATCCGGCGACCGCGGCCGATAAAAAGGTCAGGATCAGAACCGCGGCGCGGGTCGCGATCAGCCAGCGGGAGATCAGATCGAGTTTCTCCCATTCCGCGCGGTTGATTTTTGGGATGACTTGCAGTGCCCGAAGCCACATGGAAGGATTCAATTGGGTTTCTCCAGGGACGGTTATCATATCACGGCAAAAGAGCCTCACCCCGATGCAGGGGCGACCCAATGGGTCGCCCCTGCATCGGGGTGAGGCGGATGCAAGCAAAGAGCCGGACTTTGCTGTCTACCGAAAAACCTTATTCCAGTTCCAACTCCAGCAGCTGGTTGAGTGTTTTGTGCGTATCGGTCACGCCCTTCAACCCCGCCTCGCCCCGGATCCGCCCGTCGCGCAAGACAAGCACGCGGTCGGCGTAGGAAGCCGCCCGAAAATCATGCGTCACCATGATCACCGTCTGCTTGCGGGAATTGCAGATCTCCCGCAGGAGTTCGAGGATACCCGTTCCGGTGGTGGAATCCAGGTTGCCGGTGGGCTCATCGGCCAGCACCAGCGCCGGCTGGTTGGCCAGCGCGCGGGCCACCGCCACCCGCTGGCGTTCGCCGCCGGACAACCGGTTCGGCAGATGGCGCATCCGTTCGGCGAGTCCGACCGTTTTTAGGAGCGATTCCGTCCTTTGGATCCGTTCCCGCTTTGCCAGACCGCCGAACCGCATCACGACTTCCACGTTTTCGAAGACGTTCAGCATGGGCAGCAGGTTGAAGGTCTGGAAGATAAATCCGATCTCCCGGGCGCGCAAATCCGTCCGCGCTCCGTCATTCATCCTGGAAAGAGGCCGCTCGCGGAAGAAGACTTCCCCGCTGGTCGGGTGGTCCATCGCACCGATCAGATGGAGCAGGCTAGATTTGCCGCTGCCCGAGGGACCGACGATCGCGACAAATTCCCCCTCGCGGACTTGCAGATCTATCCCGCGCACGGCTTCCACCGCGATCCCGTTCATCCCGAAGGTTTTTGTCACGTTTTTTGTTTCAACAATCATGTTCATGGTTGCCTTCCTTTTTAAGGATTGCTCTTTCCCCCCGGACCGGCCGTTCCCCTTACCCCCGACCTTTGGAGGGGACGGCGGATGCGGGTTGGTTATTCATATCTCAGGGATTCCAGCGGATCGACCCTTACCGCCTGCCAAGCCGGCAGAATCGAGGCGGCCAATCCGACTCCGACCGCAGTCACGAGGATCTGCCACCAGACTTGCAGCACGCCTGTGACGCTCGAGAGATAATCGCTCATGCCCCATTGCACAAAAAACAAGGCGATCGGCAGGGCAACCAGCGTTCCCATCATACTCAGCACAATCGATTGCCCGGCCACCATGGTGAAGATCCGCCAGCGCGCGGCGCCCACCGCCCGCAGCGTGCCGATTTCCCGCCGCGCCTCCATCACCGAGACGATCACCACGATCATCACCACGATCACGGCCACCGTGAGGATGGAGGTCTCGATGATGCTCATGAAACTGTTCATCGCATCCAGAATGGAGGATGCACTGCGCAGCATATCGTCCTGGGTGGATACCGTCAGGCCTGAGAAACCCGCCTGGATGGATGATTTAACCGTTTCCACGGCGCCGGTGTTTTGCACCGTGAGGATCACCGAGGTGACCGTTCCCGGCCGGTCGAAGATGGCTTGCGCGGTCGGGAGGGGCATGATGACGGCATTCGCAAAAAGCTGGGGCGCATCCCCGAGAATTCCGACAACCTTCAGGGTTCGTCCGCCGACGGGGATCGTCGAGCGGATGCCGACCGGATCGCCGTTGTTCTCCGACCGGTAATACTCCGCCGCACCCTGCCCGAGGATGACCTCGTCAGGCTCTTCCAGGGTCAGGCGTCCGGATGCGGCCTTCAGCCCTCCCAGGTACGCCGCCTCATGCCCGGGCTCGAGCCCGACCGCAACCACCGCGGGCGGAATATACGGCATGAGCGCCCTGGCGATCGGGACAAACAACAGGGCCGAACTGGCCGCGCGATCGATGCCGCCGGTCGCCAGCAGCGCTTCGGCGGTTTCTTCCATCAGGCTGCTCGTGGATGAAGTCAGATCCGATTTTCCCCCGCCACTCTCCACCTGCTGCTGGATCACGATCCTCCCCGCGAAAGCATTAACCTGTCCGTTGATTTCGCCGGTATACGTCCCCATAACCCCGTGAACCATCAGGTAAAGCTGAACGGCGGACGCCACCCCAAGGATGGTCAGGAGTGACCGCAGTTTCCGCCTCCAGATATTCTTCCAAGCAAGATCCAAGAGCATCGTTTCCTCCTGCAGCCGGAATTCCCGGCTGTACGATTAATCCATTTGCATCGCGGAGAGCGGATCCACCCGCATCGCCTGCCAGGCGGGGAGGATCGAGGCCAGCACCCCGATCGCAAGGCACACCCCGAGGGTGGACAGCCACAATTGAATTGTTTCCGCGGGATTGGCATACAAACCATAATTAAAGACCGCATTCAGCGGGAGCGCGCCATCAATCCCCCGCCCAGCGCCAGCAGGAGCGATTCCCCGAGCACCATGCCAAGGATCCGGCGTTTGCGGGAACCCATGGCGCGCAGGGTGCCGATATCCTTGCGCTGTTCCATGACCGCGATCAGCACGACGACCATCACCACCATGATCGTGGTCAGGATCGTCGATTGGTTGATCAGGCCGAAAAATGCCCGCTGCATAGACATCATTTCCCGCGCGTTGTCGGCGACATCCTTCTGATTGGAAGCCTGGAGGTTCGGGTATGCCGCGTGGACGGCGGATTGGATTTCTTCGACCGCATCCACGCGAAACGGGGTAAGGATCACCGCGGAAACAGTGTCCGGCCGGTTGAACAGCTCCTGGGCTGACTCAAGCGGCATGATCACCATCCCGTTATAAAGGGAGGATGCCCCCTCCAGCACGCCGATGACGGTGAATTCCTGTTCGAAGACTCGGATCGTATCGCCCGGCCGGGCCGCTATTGGGCTTCCCTCCGGGCGGTAGTGGTCGGCGGCCCGCGTGCCCAGGATCACCCCGCGCGGGTCCTGGAGCGCCAGGGAACCGGACTGCGGTTTCCGATTTCCGAGGAAGGCTTTTTCATGCCCGGGTTCCATCCCGACGATGAAATACGAAGGCGGCATGTTCGGACGCATGTCGGCTTGGAGCGGTACGAACAGGAGCGCCGAGCTCTCCGCACGATTGACTCCCTCGAGGGCGAGTATAGAGTCGGCGGACGCCGCGGCGATCGAGCTGTTCATCGAAGGAAAATCCTCGCCGGCGCCCACCGCTTTCATCGGCCGTTGAATGAACACCTTGCCGGCAAAAACGGCGACCTGCTGTTGAATGTCGGTATCGTAAAAGGAGAGGATCGCGGTCATCATCATGTACAGCTGGATGGCGGTGGCCAGCCCCAGCACCGTAAGGAGGGTGCGGAGTTTTCGGCGCCAGAGAGTTTTAAACGCAATATCCAACAGCATCGGTTATTCCTTTCGTATGGCCGCCCGCGGCTTTTCCAGCTCGCCGCGTTCGAGCCGCTCCTCGCACAGGTCCAACCAGCGCAGGTCGGCCTGCAGGTGCAAAATCGCACCCTCCACCATCAGTTCGACGTTGGGATCGCCGGCGCGGCCGGTGAGCGCGGTCAGATCGCGGAGTTGGGTGAGGTAGGCCTGGCGCTGGCGGTCGATGATTCTCATCGGATCGGATTGCCCCGCCAGCTTTCCAACGATCCATTTGATAAAGAATTCATCCCGGAGCTGGCGGGGCTTTTCCACCGGTTCCTCGAACCAGGCGGCCAGATCCTTCCGCCCCGCTGCCGTGATCCGGTAGGTCTTCTTTCCGCGTCCGTCCCGGTCCTCCGCCGCCACCCGGACCAGCTCGTCGCGCTCGAGGCGCGCCAGGGTGGTGTAGATCTGGCCGAAATTGATCTCCCAATGGCCGCCCAGCGCCTGCTCGAGTTCGTTCTTCAGGTCGTACCCGTGTTTCGGATCTTGCGCAAGCAGCCCCAAAAGGGCGAATTTCAGCATTTTTTCCTTTTGGCGTTTATCCAAGAAAAATGTCTACCGAACGGGAAAATCTCACCTTTTCTCTCTAAATATATATCGTATATATATTCTGAGTATATATCAATTTTCCTGTGTGTCAAGAGCGGGCGAAAAATGGATTGATCAGAAAACACCATCTATTGGAATCTGCCCGGCGTTATATTCCTGTCCGCCGATCCGCCAGGAAGATCCGAAAACACCGAGAAAACAGGATCCCCAAAGTTTTCAAACCGGGACTGTGAACAAAAGAAGGCTTCGGTGTTTCGGCCTCCTTCCGCGACTTCCGCGTACTCTCTTTATCGCCTGTCCGGATTGATCTTGATAAAGATAAGGCGCGCCGGTCCGGCGCGCCTTATCGCAAACATTATTTTATTTTTAAAATCCGGTCCAACAATCCTATCGGACGATTTTGGCTTCGCCCACTCCGACGTTCACTTCCATATCAATCTTTTCATCCGCGGAGGAATACTCCGGTGATGTATAGTCCTGTCCCCAGAAGCCGGAACCGTTCGGGAGTTCGCAATTGCCCACCCCGGTCGTGCAATCAATCCTGTAGGCGGTCCCATCCGGGAGCATGATTTCCGCCGAACCCGCTCCGATGCTGATTTCCACGTCCATATCCGCATTTTCCGGAAGCGTCAGCAGAAGGCGCCCGGCGCCGATTTTCACGTTTACCGATGTCACCGTCAGCCCCGTCAGGTCGGCGACGATTTCCCCCGCCCCCAGCGTGAGGTCGAGATCCAGCGGAATGCGCCCGGTCAATGCCAGATTCCAGGTATGGTCGATTTCGGCATTGAAAAGATAGTTTTTCGGCCAGTCGCTCCAGATGTTCACGTTGACTTTCGTTCCCGAGAAATTATGCCGCGAGTTGACTTCCTCCCTCGGCGATTGCCGGATCGTCCCCGCGATGACGTTTTTGGAATCCGCGGAGAGGGCTCCGAGCGCCATCTTTCCGGCATCCATGCTCAGGCGGATATCGCCGGAGGCGGCGTCGCCCAGATCGTAGGCGACCTCCTCGGAGGAAAGTTTTTCACCCGCAGCGGCCGGACTGTTCCCCATCAGGTAGATCCCGCCGATGAGCAGCCCCAGGACGACCAGCAGCGAGGCGACCGCCCCGATGAAGGACCGCCGGGCGATCAGGATGTCCGCCCCGACGGCGATGATGATCAGCGGCCACAGCCGGAAGGCGATCTCCCACAGGCTCCATTGAATCATGTTCAACTGCTGGAGCAGGAGCACGATCCCCAGACCGATCAGGATGAACGGTCCGACAATGCTCAACCCGCGATCATGCGATCTCTCATTCATGCCGTCACTCTCCCTTCCGGGTGCCGCGCAGGATGAGCGCCACACCCAGGACGATGATCAGGACCGGCCACAAGGTCGACCAGTTGATCCACCGCGTCAGCCATCCCAATTCGAGCATTTCCCCCAGGCGCTCGGCGAACAGGACCGCGCCCAGGACGATCAGCCCAAGCCCGAACCACAATCCTGCCTTCGGATGCGGGGTCCGGGTAACGTTGCGGATGTCGTCACCGACGTGCTTCACGCCTTCCTCAATGCGATCCTCGAGCCTGCCTGCCGTCTCGGCGCCGCCCTCCACGGGCAGGAGCAGCCAGAGGATAATGTAAATCAGGAACCCGAAGCCCTGGGTGAACAGCAGCACCAGGAAGACCAAGCGGATGATCGTCGGGTCGATCCCGAGATATTTGCCGAGCCCGCCGCACACGCCGCCGAGAAACCGGTCGGTTCTGCTGCGAAACAATCTGTTGTCCATGTGTCCTTCTCCTTGATCAACGAATATCCACGGCGCCAACGCCGGTTTCAACCTTGATATCGACGGAATTTTCCGCGCGGTCGTAATCCGCGGATTGATAGCCGCCGCCGCTGCGCGGGAAGCGGTTCTGGTCGACGGTGATGCCCGCCAGGCCGCTTTCCACCGCGATGCGCGCCGCCACCCCGTCCGGGATGCGCAACACGACCGACGCCGCGCCGGAGGTCACCTTGACCGCGGTTTTTCCGGCGCGCTCGGGCAGCGTCATTTCGGTTGACGATGCGCCGGTTTTCAATCTTATGGATTCAACCTTCATGGCGCTCAAATCCACCTTGGATTCGCCCGCGCCGGTTTCGAGGTCCAGCGTCATGGGAATCCCCGTGTTCATTTGGATATCCCACAGGATCGGGGTCCAGGGCCCGAAGATCCACGGCCCGCCGAAATTCATCCAGATGTCTTCGGGCACACGCATCTCGGCATCGAGCGTATCGCCCCGCCGGTTTTCCTCATGCCGCACGCCGCCGGTGAAGGAACCCGCGGCGAGGACTCCCGACCCGGCGCCTCCGCGTATTGTCAGGCGGCCGGCGCCGTGGCGGATGCGCACATCCGCGCGGACGGCGCCCTGAAGCGGAATGGAGACGTTCTCCCCCGCCATCGGCTGCGGCCGGACCCGCGACCATACCAGGAACCAAACCCCGACAAAGATGAGCGCGGTCGGCCAGAGGAACGGCCAGATGTTTACCCCGAGCAGGTTGCCCGCCAGGAGCGCGGCGCCCACCAGGATGATGAGGGTTCCCCAGAAGACGGCCCCGGACTTCATGAGGTCCCTCCCGGCTGCCCGCCCGAGGATCCGATCCGCTTGATCAGCGGCTGCACCAGGACGACCAGCCCAAGGAAGATGATCAG
This sequence comes from Anaerolineales bacterium, assembly GCA_016932475.1. Classification (GTDB taxonomy): domain Bacteria; phylum Chloroflexota; class Anaerolineae; order Anaerolineales; family RBG-16-64-43; genus JAFGKK01. The sequence continues at coordinate 31,590 of JAFGCU010000042.1, read as the reverse complement.
GATCGGGACGGCCAGGCCGACGTTGGTGATCCCGCCGAAGAGCGAACCGAAGATCAGGAAGGCGACGAGGCTGAAGATGATCAGCCCCATTGCGTCGGTCAGGCCCTTGAGCGGGCGGCCGGACAGCAGCTCGTTGAGGAAAATCCCCACCCCGACAAAACCGGGAATGAGAGCCCAGGCATAGGACCACGTGAGGTATCCGGCGCCCATCACGGTCTGCCAGTAGAAGATGCCGCCGATGCCGGCGACGATGCAGACCGGGATGATCATGCCCGTGGCGCCGGTGGCAATTCCGATCAGCGCCAGGATCAGCGCCACGCCGAAGAGCACCAGCGCGGACGCGTTTTCTCCCCGGAAAATTTCACTGATACCGGGGATGATCTGCAGGACGAGAAAAATCACGCCCAGGAGAATGAGTGCCACACCGGTCCGCAAACTTGATTTGGTCGGGGAATTCATGAAACACCTCCTATGGAATTAATTGCGTGGAATATGATGCCCATATACCGCAGGAAACAGCCTTACAGTACCATATACGCCCTCGGAAAAGCTGTGTTTTACCGATCATCATCGGGCCGGTTTAGCGCCGAAACCCGGCCTGTTCCCCCCGCCCCCGGAGCCGGATCGTTCGAAACCGCCCCACCCCATGCCTTCCAGCAACATTCCGGTTGAGGCGGGCATTCTCCTATTAAATGGAATGGTATTTGCGTGCCGGACGGTTGCTGCTCGGGTTTGAAAATAAGACAGACGAGAGTGGATTTTGTTTCAGCAAATATCTCCGAGATGGATTCAACAGCCAAAAATCCCGAAAAAAGAAGGGTTTGCGTCGCCTGGCTTGGTCCGTGACGGGAAGCTAGGCTGTGAAAACCGGAGTGGTTCCGTCGGATTATTCCTTTTTTCCCGGACCGTTGATCCACTCCGCGCCTTCGGCCGGCCGGCTAAGGAGCACTTCCGGCGGGATGCCCGTGGCGTCGAAGTATTTCGTCGCCAGCGCTTCGGCGAATGCTTCGGCTTTTTCCCGCTCCACCAGCTGGATGGTGCAGCCGCCGAAACCCGCTCCGGTCAGCCGCGCGCCGTAACACCCCGGGATGGATTTGGCCGCGGCCACCATTGTATCCAGTTCGGGGACGCTCACCTGGTAGAGATCGCGCAGGCTGGCATGCCCGGCGTACATTAATTCCCCCGCCGAGGGCAGATCGCCGCGCCGCAGCGCGTCCGCCATCAGGAGAGTCCGCTCGCATTCGCCGACCACGTGCTCCGCCCGCATCCGCACGAGATCGGGCAGCGAGGCGCTCTCGATCCGCAGCATGGCCGTCGTCACATCGCGCAGCGCCCGGACCTGCGGGTGGGTGCGCGCGAGGATCTTCACCGCCTGTTCGCACTGCTCGCGCCGCTCGTTGTATCCGCCGTCCTCCAGCTTGTGACGCACACGGGTGTCCGCGATGACCAGTGCCGCCTGGGCCGGGATCGGGATCGTCTCAAATTCAAGCGTTCGACAATCGAACAGCAGGGCGAAGCCCTCTTTTCCATGCAGCGAAGCAAACTGATCCATCAATCCGCATTTCACCCCGGCAAATGCATGCTCCGCCTGCTGACAAGCCTGCGCCAGTTCCATCCGCGAAGCCTCCCACCCGCCCAGGGCCTTGAACGCCGTCGCGAAGGCCACTTCGAGCGCGGCCGAGGAACTTAACCCGGAGCCGATCGGCACGGTCGAGGAAAAAACGCCGCGCAAGCCCTGCACGGCCCGGCCCGAGCGGGCCAGCACCCAGGCCACCCCCGCTCCGTAGCGCGCCCAAGCCGGGTACGCGCGGGCCTGTTCTTCGGCCGGCTTGGAAGGATCCGGCATCGGCAGGGTGATCTCTTCATTCAGATCCAAAGCCGCGAGCTCCAGGACCGGGTCCGGGAGCGGCGAGGCCGCGAGGTAAACCGACCGTTCGATGGCGGCGGGGAACACCCAGCCTTCGTTGAAATCGGTATGCTCGCCGATCAGGTTCACCCGGCCGGGGGCGCGGGCGATCCCCGCCGGTGGTGCATGGAACCGCTCCTCGAAAGCGGCGCTCAATTGTGCTTCGCGAGATTGGTCTCGTGTCATGTTTCTTCCTCTTCTTCGAGGAGAAAACCCTCCTCGATCAGTCGGGTTCGCAATTTATTGGATCCCAGCCGGGTGACAACGTAGACCGGCCCGTCGAGGCGGATGAGTGTACCGCGATCGCGTTCCGCCAGGGCGGCGAGTTCCTTCGCCGCCTCCGGATTGCGGGGAAGGACGATTTTTCCCGGCCGCACCGCCGCTTCGGTTCCGCGCTGTTCCCAGCGCTGGACGGCTTTCCGCAGCGCGCCGGAAGCCCGGCCGGCAAGCGAATCGAGCAGCGGCTGAATGTGCGCCGCGCGAACCCCCTGCTCCCGCGCTCGGGAAAGCGAACGCGGGGAAATCCGGTAGACGTAGGCCCCGCCCTTTGGAGGAAGCCAATCCGCACAGCGCGCCAGCTGGTAGCGCAGGAGAAGCGGAGTCCCCGGCAGGATGACCAGCGATCCGTCCTGGCGAATGCGGGCGCGGATGCCCGCAGGCGCGCCGGCCGCGGATTTTCCACCGAATAGAGTCTCTGCCAACGGCGTTAAACGGAAGGCTTTCGGATCGGCGCGCGGCGCAAGATCGACCGCCCCCAGCCAGGCCATCGGGCCGGAGATGAAGTAACGCACCAGCGCGCCTTCCACGCGGTCCCATGAATCTATCCCGCGCAGGAATTCGCCCGTCTCATCGCGCAGCTGCCAGACGTCGAACTCCGAAGCCGGCCGCAGGAATTCCATCCGCGATTCTCGGACCAGCGTCACGGCGGATTCCACGGTGCACCATTCCCCGCGCGGCGCGGTCCGCAGGGCGTCGAGGAATTCCCGCCGGGCGCGGACGGGATCATTCGGCCATTCGCCCTCCGCATGCAGCCCGCCCGCCCGGGCCAGATCGTTCCAGCCCGGGGAATCGTTCCATGCCCCGATCAGCCCGGCGGCGGCTTCTTCGGGCGCGTCTTCCAGAAACGCGCGCGCCGATTCCGGCGACGGTTGGAGCGGGTCGCCCTGCAGCAATCCTTTTTCGGCCAGCAGGCGGTGCAGAAGCGGAACGGAGGCCGGCTCCTTGATGTGCCGGTCCAGCGGCTCCTTCGGAAACCAGCGCGCCGCATCCTTCCAGGACGGAGGCGGCCAGTTGCGCGCATACGCGAGCATCGTGCAGGCATCCTCCGCCGCCCGGACTCCGGCCTGATAAAAAGCCTCGCGCCGGTCCGGCTGATAGGAAAGCAGGCTCCACGCCTGCGGCGCATCGGTGTCTCCGGCCGGTATCAGCGCCTCGAGGTCGGCCGGAAGGAAAACGTATTCCTGGGCGCGTCCTCCGGCGCGGATGAAAGCCCGCCCCAGCCAGCCGGAGTACCACAGGCTTTCGGCGATGGAAACCGGATTGCGCCAGGGCTGTTCCCGCTGTTTGCGCGCCGGCCCCATCGAGCGGATATCCCCATAGCGGTGAAAAAAATCGGCGACCGGGAGTTTTCCGCCGGAACGGCGGAGCACACCGATGGCGTCGCGCGACGATTCGGGCAGCGCCCGGTAGAACGCCGCCATCCGTTCCGGTTTGAGGATGCCGGCGATCATCTCCGGGAGCGGATCCCGGGCCGAGGCGGGATACTCCACGCCCCAGGCTTCGGCGATCACCCGCCAATGATCCGGGGTCTCATCCTGAAGCGCGTGCAGAAGGGTCAGCATGGTCAGACGATCACCTGCAGCGCATTGGGGATGACCTGGACCTCCACTTCGCGCACATCGGCCGCGTACGGGGCAAACATCTCGCCGTCGGCCTGGATCGGGAGCGCCATATCGGCCCGCAAACGAAGTTTTTGGAACCGCCCCAAATGCACCATGGGAAACCGGCCGTGAGTCCCCCGCATCACTTCCGGGAGCAGGCGCAGCATATTCCAACGGGAGATGGAATCGATGAGCATATAATCCAGCCGGCCGTCGTCCATCTCGGCGTCCGGCGCGAATCGGAATCCTCCTCCTTCGCGCGCCCCATTTCCGATGGTCAGCATCAGGTATCTTCCGGATAGGTTTATCCCGTCCATGTCGATGTCCAGCAGCGGCCGCTCGAATTTCAGAATGATCGTCCGCAGGATGGCGGCGAGATACATCCAGAACCCATGCAGCCAGGGGATGCTGCGGGATTGGATATTGATCGCGGCGTCAAACCCGATGCCAAGAACGTTGGACCAATACTCGATCCGGCCGGAGAAGTCCTTGACCCGGCCAATGTCGATGGATTTGACTCGCCCGTCCTTGAATATCCGCCGCATGGCGGCGGCCGGGTCAAGCGGCACGCCGATTCCCGCGCAGAAATCGTTCCCCGATCCCAGCGGCACCACACCCAGGCGCGGCCTGCGGCCGGATTCCACCATCATCAATCCGTTGACTACCTCGTGCACGGTCCCATCGCCTCCCAGGGCGATCACGGATTCATATCCCGCTTCGGCCGCCGCCGCAGCCAATTCGCAAGCGTGGCCGGGATAGTCCGTGCCAATCCAGTCCGCGCCGCCCCATTCGCGGGAGAGCTGGTGGAGATCACCCGCCACCTGGTAGGATCTGCCGCGATCCGCTTCCGGGTTATAGATCATGCGAATCCTGGTCATTGCGGATCCTTCCGGGAAACAGGGGTCTTTCTCCAACCTCGTTGTCTTGAATTATAAAAGAAATGGACAATTCGGACCTCATCCGAGGGATTGGGACGAGAATCCGCTCTGCATACGAATATTTGAATTGCCTGTGACTATTGGGCGGAGAAAGAGTACACCGAAAAATCGAGAAAATCCGAAAACACCAAACTTTTTCGCACTAGATTGCAATTGATAGTGAAAAAGATAAATAAAGGGTAACAGCGTAGGCCGTTATTTTCACGGATTATTTTCAACGTAGCGTCGCATGCGTTCTTAGTGTTGCCCGTCACCCCGGCGTGCTCGAAGCCGGGGTCCAGTGTTTTTGGGTGATTCAATGGATGCCGGCTAAGTCCACCCCCGCTTTGCATTCATCCCGGGTCAGGAACCAGAATCGAGCCGGGATGCGTCCCCCGCTCGCGAAAACTTCGCACCGGGAAACCGCCGGCGCTCATCGCTCGGAGGGCAGGCGCGGGGGTAGGTGCCGGCATGACGATCGCTGGCTGAGCATTTGCAATAAATGTTTTTCGGTGTATTCGGATCTTTTCGGCGCCTGCCCCATGCGTGCGAAGCACGAACGGGGCATTCCGTGTCCTAAAAAAGTCAAGCTGAGCGGGCACAAGGAAAATCCGCCACAGCTTATCAGCCGGATTTCCCTTTTTTTTTAAAGTTGATTTCACCGAAAAGAACCGGTAATACAGGAAGGACAATTTTTACTGCTCCGTGCAATCGATTCTTTTCGGCGCCCGCTCCGTGAGCGGTCTATGCGAACGGGGCAATCCGTCTACGTCTTTTCCGGCCTGAGAGAATACCAAAAATTATTTTGAAAATTTTAACCTTTTCCCTCTTGACTTGGACAGCCAGTCGAGTAAACTGATAATGCTTTGAAAGCCCGGATTTGCTCCTGAGAATCAGGTGCGGGCAGCTTCAGATACAAAACCGGTTGGGACGCTCACATCCGTGCGATGGCACGGTTCGGGCAAACATCACCGAGGAATCGGTGTAGAAACCGGTGGGGTTGTCTGGAGAAACGCCTGGCAGCTGTTCCCCGGCGGGGGGTTCTCAGGACAAAGGAATTCCGGGCTTTCCTTTTTACTACATCACAGAATAAAAGCCCGTACGGGAACCTTATTACCAATAGCGGATATTCAATTTTCTTTTTTCCCCCTTTTTCATGACATTATCGGGATTGCATCTCCTCCATGCCCGAAAGGGAATGTTTCGCTTCCATGGGGATTAGGAATCGCCAATGTACCGCGATGGCGGCCAGATAGAAACCACCGGTGGCAAGGAAAAGCGGTGCAAATCCCCAGCGCGCCTGCACGAAACCGGAAATCATCGGCCCGACAGCCCACCCGGCCTGCCATGCTACCTGTAAGAGGCTGCTGATCACTCCCCGTTTCCCCTCCGGGGAACTCTCCATGCAAAAAGCGGAATACAGCGGGACCGACATATTCATCAAACCGGCGCGCAGGAAGAAGGCCACCACCGCGGCCGGAAAAAAAGGGGCGAAGCCCAAAATTAATAGGAATGCCAATGAGCCGGTTTGGGTGACGATCACAGCCCGGATTTTCGACCCCAACCGCCGCGAAATCCGGGGCGCGAGCATCGTCGCCATTCCGGTAATAACCGCGGAGGCGGAGAAGATCACGCCGAGCATCGAATCCGTTGCGGAAAAACGCTGACGGAAGAATAAATTCAAATATGGGATCAGCAGCGCCGCGCCGAATCCGATCAGAAGATGGGGCAGGCACATTCGGAATACACGGCCTTTTTCGCCCGGTTCCCAGGTTGGATCCGGTTTTCGCTCTTCGACGGGTGCGGAATTCGCCGGAAAATTCCTCAACAGAAGCAGCGGGATTAACGCAAGCAATCCCCAAAGCAATCCGACAAACAGCACGATCCGGTACGATTCCGCGGTTCCCGGGGCAATGTTCCAGGCCGCCTTCAGCCATGCCGGCAGCTGGCCGGCGACGAGGTTTCCCCCCGCCCCGGCCAGGATCTGCAGGGCGACGTTCGAAGAAAACAGCAGCGGCCGTTCCTCCGCTCCGGAGTGCCTCATTAAAAACGGATAGACGCTGAGGTAATACAGGATGCTTCCGGCGCCCTGCAAGGCCATCGCCCCCAGCAAAACCGCCGGGGATGTCGCGAACATGACCACCAAGAATGATAAATACGCCGCCGCAATCCCCAGCACCATGCTCGTCCGGTATCCGATGCGGTCGGCGAGACGCCCGAGCGGTATCCCCAGCGCGAGGACGCTTATCGCCGGGATGGAATTGACCGTGCCGAGAAAGCCGAGATCGTATCCGCGGGCGAGGATGAAGAAATTAAAAAATAATGAGACGAACGCATACGCCATGCCGTCGAGAAACACGGCAAGCATCAGGAGTTTGGCGTTGCGCTGAAAGGCGGTGAACGGCCGGAAAATGCTTCCGCCGGAATTCGGCGTGCCGGCCATTTTAAAGCGGGCGGGTGTGCATGAATATCTTTCGGATCATTTCGATCGCCTGGTGGGGTCCCTCGAACAGCACCGCCTGCATGCCGATGCGGTTGGCGCCGTCGACGTTCTCCTGAAAATCGTCGAAAAACATCGCCTCTCCGGGGGATACCCCCAGCCGTGCGAGCGCCAGGCGGTATATTTTCTCATCCGGTTTGCGGCATTTTTCCACGCCGGAAAAAACGATCGTATCGAAGGTGGCGGCATTGATCCGCTTCGTCATGGCCGCCTGCGCCCCCAGCCAACCGTTGCTGATCACCCCGGTCCGGATCCGGGTGCGGAGCTTGCGGATGAATGCCAGCAGGTTTTCATCCCATTGATCCCCGGCAAAAAAATCCTCGCGCAATTCCATCAATTGCTGCCGGGAGAGATTCAGGGACCGGCCGACCTCCCGCCAGACGTCGCTCTCCGTGGCTTCGCCGGCGGTGGATTGCTGCGCGACCGGGTTGTCAAAAACGATTTTAACCAACTGACCGGACTGCAATCCGAGCCGGCGTTCCCATTCCCGCCTCGGCTCGGGATTCTCCGTCCGCAGGATTACACCGCCGATGTCGAAATAAACTGCGCGTATGGCCATATGTCACCAGGTTATGCCTTGTTTCCGCTGTCCGGTCCGAGCGGATGCTCCCGTCCGGGAGGATGCGGAATGATGCGGGGGTATCCAAGCAGTGATTTTATCTCTCGGCGTGAATTCGTAACGCCGCACAGAATTCCGCCAATTGTAACCGTATGCCCGGGCATCCGGGAACGCTCCCCGCGCCCAAACCACCGGCCGCATTCGGGTACCGGTTTTACGGCTCCGGCATTATACTTGAGCGGATGCGGGGCACGCAGGCATTTTTCGGTCATCCAGGAATCATAGGAGACCGGATGGAAGGAGACACCCGACCCGATGCCGCTTTCCATGGAAGACCTCGTTAAAATCATCCTGGCGCTGCTTGCCGGCGGCGCAATCGGGTTGGAGCGCGAGTTCCGCGATAAGGCGGCGGGCTTCCGGACCCTGATCTTCATCTCCGTCGGCGCGACGCTGTACACCATCTTCTCCATCCGCATCGGGTCGGACGGCGACCCGGGGCGGATCGCCGCGGCGCTGGTGACAGGAGTCGGTTTCCTCGGCGCGGGCGTAATCATGAAGGAAAAAGGACGGGTGATCGGCCTGACGACCGCCGCGACGATCTGGTTCATCTCCGCGCTCGGGATGGGCTTCGGCGCCGGCGAGTATGCGCTGACACTCGCCATGACCGCGATCGGCCTCACGGTGCTTTGGCTCTTCCCGGCCATCGAACACAGAATCGGCAGCATCCGCGAAGAAAGGGAATACGAGATTGTCTTTCGGTATCAGCCGGAAAAAACCGCCGCCCTCGAAGCCCTTTTTCGCAGCCATCATCTGCGGATTGCGGACAGGAAGCAGCAAAAAACCGGGAACCGGATGACCTGCAAATGGCTGACGATAGGTCCGCCCGCCCAGCACGATCTTCTCCTGCAGACGCTGCTGCGGGATCCGGGTATTGAATCACTCAGTTATTAATTTCCCGGGTGCGAACGGCATCGCCGGGGTAATTCGGAAGGCGGAATTTTACCCTGCCGCTCGGGAACGGACCACGGCGGATTAACCACAGAGGAGTATTGGTGATTGCGGCTGTCGGCGACGGTCACTCCGCCGTCCGGTTTTTTTCCATGACCAGGCCGGCCTGACCATCCCGGTAATAATTCAACAACCTCGAAAAAAAGGTGTACCCGCACCGTTCATACATCCGGATGGCCGGCGGATTATCCGCCCGGACCGTCAGCCGAACGACATTCCCCGGCAGGAGCGATTCGCACCTCGAGAGCAGGGCCGATCCGATCCCCCGCCGCCGGAATTCCGGATCCACGCCGATGCTGGCGATCATGGAAATCCCGTCGCTCCATGCCGGCTCTGCGATCGCCAGGCCGACAAGCCGGCCGCCGACCACCGCCTTCAACCGGATGCCGCCCGGCCATACCAGCGCGCTCATGACATCCAGCAGCGGCCAGGCATCCACGCCGAAACACACGCGTTCCAGATGGAGAACCGGGCGCAGGTCCCGGAGCGAAGCCGGCGTAATGCTCAATCCTTCCATGGTCATCCCGCAACCGACCGGTTGTCCTCCCGCCCGCCCCCCGAACCAAACCGGGAACGGCCGCAAGCGCATCGGCCGTTCCCGGATTATCAATACGCGAACTGCACAGGGTCCCCGGTCCGTGGATTACTTCTTCCCGAGGACGTTCTCGATCATGGATGTGAATTCCAGCGGGAAGATGAATTTCGTCGACGCGCCCGAGCCGAGCGCCTTGAGTGTGTCGAAATACTGCAGCGTCATCGTCTTCTGATCGATCCCCTGGGCGGCTTTGAAGATCGTCTGCAGCGCCTGCGCGAAACCTTCGGCGCGCAGAATATTGGCCTGCCGGTCGCCTTCCGCGGAAAGGATGGCCGATTTCTTCTGTCCTTCAGCCACATTCACGGCGGCGTCGCGGTTGCCTTCCGATTCGGTCACGGTGGCGCGGCGCACGCGTTCGGCGGCCATCTGGCGGTTCATCGCATCCTGGACTTCGCGCGGCGCGATGATCTCGCGGATTTCGACGTTGGTTACCTTGACGCCCCAGCGTTCGGTCACCTCGTCCAGACGGGTCCGCAGAATCTGGTTGATGCGCTCGCGTTGCGAGAGGACATCGTCCAGCGGGATGCCGCCAATGACCGACCGCAGGGTGGTGGTGGCCATGCCCTGGGCGGCCTGTTCGAAGGAACCGACCTGGATGACGCTGCTGGTAGCATCCACGATTTTAAAATACCAAAGAAAGTCGATGTTGATCGGGGCGTTGTCCCTGGTGATGCAGACCTGCTGCCCGATCTCCCGGACCTGTTCCCGCAAATCCACCTTGCGCGGTTCGTCCACAAACGGGATCAGCAGGACAAGGCCCGGCCCCCTGGCGCCGATCGAGCGGCCGAGGCGGAAAATGACCAGCCGTTCGTACTCGCGGACCACGCGGACTATGTTGCCGATCAACACCAGCAGCACGACAACAACAACCGAACCAATGCACAACCCGGCGACAACAATCGATGAAGTGGTTTCCATAGAGGCCTCCTGGTAGAAATGGGCGATCACGCAGACAAAACGTGGCGGTGGAGAAACGCGTCCACCTCAGTATAATACGAGACGATCGTTTCGGCTTTTCTCCAGCCGTGGCCTTCCCCGGGGAAAACCCGGTACACATGAGGTACGCCGCTGCGCGCGAGCGCCGCGGCGATCTCCCCGGTCTGGCTGGGCGGGACGACGGCATCCTCCTCTCCCTGAAAAACGGCCAGCGGATCGCGAATCTTATCGGCATGGAACGCCGGCGACCATGCCAGGAACTTCTCACGGTCGTCCGGAAGCCTGCCCACCATCGTATCCAGATAATGTTTTTCGAATTTCTCCGTGCCGTCACCAAGGGTGAAAAGATTCGTGACGCCGTACAGGCAGATCCCCGCCCGGAAAAAGCCCGGATGGCGGATCAGGCAGTTCAGCGCGGTATACCCGCCGGCGCTTCCGCCTTTGATCACCAGCCGCGACGGATCCGCCAGCCCGCGTTCGACCAGCATCCCGGCGCCGGAGACCGCATCCGCCACGTCGACCTCCCCCCACCGCCCGCGCAGCGCGTTGCGGTAGGACCGGCCTAATCCGGCGCTCCCGCGGTAGATCACCGCCAGGCAGGCATAGCCGCGGCTGGTGAAAAACACCGTATCGGAGGAATACGCCGCCGGCACCTGCGATGTCGGCCCCCCGTGCGCCAGAATAATCGCGGGCGGTGCGCCTTTCGCGGTGAACCGGGGATTATGCGCGGGGAAAAACAGCCCGTGCACCTCCGCTCCGTCTCCGGAACGCCAGGAAACCGGCTCGGGCAGCGCGTGCTCTTCTTCCGCCAGCCGCTCGGACGATGAGCGGACCTGGATCGTAAACCGCTTATCCTGCTGCACGACGAGCCGTTTGGGGATCGCGCAGGAAGAAGCGATATACGCAAGGGCGGACCCGGTAGGCGAAACGGAAATCTGGGCGAGATCGGTGTACGGGCCGGAGGCGGGCTGCGTTATTCTTTCCGTTTCCAGGTCCACCGCATGCACGGAACTAAAACCCTTTTCTTTTTGCAGGAAGTGGATTTTTTTTCCGTCCCCCGCCCAGCCGAAGACCCGGATTCCCTGGACCCAGGCCGGTTCCGCGATGGTGGTCCCCGAAACCAGGATGCGCTTCTTCCCGGTCTCCAGCTCGAGGACGACGAGCGAATCCCACTCGTCCCGTTCCTCGACGTACGCCAACAGGTTTCCGTCGGGGGAAAATGCGGGTTGAAACACGGGCACGTCCGCCGCGCCGGCCAGGACGGTTATTTCCTCCAGTTCGGGAGGGTCCTTGGATATTTTCGCGCCGCGAAGCACCGTCCCGTCCCACGGCATGCTCGGAAAGTTCCAATCCACCCAGGCGATGCGGTCACCGCGCGGGCTCCATACCGGCTGCATGTAGAAATCGGCGCCTTCGGCCAGCTTGCGGGGCCATCGGCGTCCGTCCGAGTCCACGATCGCGAGCGAATCCTCCCCCTCGTACGAATGCACATACAACACCCACCGGCCGTCGGGGGAAAGCACCGGTGCGGCCGAGGCGCCGAATCCGGGAGAGATCGGCCGCGCGGAACCGCCGGCGTACTCCACGCGGTACAACCTGCCGTCTTTTTCGGTGAATACCGCGAACCCATTTCCCGGCGAGAACAACCCGCCGCCGTACCCCACCCCGCCGCGGACGTTCTGGGCTTCGGTCAAATCCCGCGGAACGTCCGCGCCCTCGCGGATGACCAGCACGCCCTTTCCGGAACGGCCTTCCACCCACAGCAGAGCGCTGCCGTCGGGATTCCATTGCGCATCCTCCAGCCGGGTATGCAGGCTGATGGATTGCGGCGTGACGGGACTGGGCCATCTCCCGAACGGGGCGGTATGAATTTCCGACAAGTCAGGTTTCCCTGGCAACGGTTAGGATCAACCCTTCCCGGGACACAACCCGGACACGCGACCCGGCCGGGATATGGGTATCGGCACGGGCCGACCATAATTCACTGGCCACCTGAACTGATCCTTCGAGGAAGATCTCCGTCTGCGCTTCCCCGATCAGGCCGACGACCGCCGAGGGATTCATCTGGTCCGGTCTTTTTCGGGCCTTCAGCACTTTCCGGATGACCAGCCAGAAGAATCCGGTAGTTCCCAGACTGGATACGATTGCCAGCGGCCAGGAGACAACCACAAATTCGCCGCCGCTTCCCCGGAAAAGGAAAATCGAGCCGATGGAGAAAAGGATCACCGAGAGGATCAGGAAAATGCCTTTCATCGGTTTGACGATTTCGATCAGAAACACGATGAAAGCGGCGACCAGGATGCCGAACGCCCATAGGTGGATATTAAGCCAGACGGCGAATATCGCGGTAATGACGACACAAACGCAAGCGGCAAGTTCCAGCAATCCGGTCCCGGGTGAGGAAACAGCAAAAACACTGGTCCAAATTGTAGCGATCAGGAAAAAATAGGCAATATCCTGTATTTGCAGCATAAATCCTCCTTTTTCATCGGTTCCGGTGAATTAATGATACTCCAAATTGATATACGTATTTCGATCCCTTCCGGTAAGTGTTTTTATCGGATTGTCATGTGGAGGCTTTCCCCCTCGCGGATTCTTCGCATCGAAAGGCTGCCGACGCTCATCACTCGCGGGGCGGGCGCCCAGCGCGGCACTATTTTCCGGAACATCCTTGAGTGAAATATCAGTGCATTGGAAATTTTCCGGTATACTCCACCCCAACGGAGCACCGAATGTCCATTTGCTTCCATCCGGATTTATTCGACGCCGAGCGGTTTCAATCCCTTCAAAAAGGGGATATTCTCCGCAGGATCCGGGCATCGATCATCCCGGGCAGGAATTTTCCGGCCACGGTCGACGGGTACGACATTCTCAGCTTCCGGGTCGAGGAAGAACCGTACCGGCCGATCGGCAGCATCGTGGATTATCTTGCCGAACAGCTGCCCGAAGAGGATGCGGCAAATCCGGACCTTGCGGAAATGACCCTGTTGCTGCGGAACCTGACGGAACGGCATGGCAACCTGGCAAGGGAAACGGACAGCACGTATCTCGGATACCTTACAGCCGGCGAAGTGCGCCTGTTGCGCGGCCAGCTCGAACGGTGCGGTTTCGAAACCGCGCAGACCATGAATGAAAAAACCGCCATGGTGAAGATCCTGGCCATCGCCGAGCGGCGCGGCACCGGGTTGATATTCTCTCAGATGTAAATGGATAAAAACATTTCTCACCGCAGAGACGCAGAGGCCGCAGAAAAAAATAATGGATGGAAAAACTCTGCGTTCTCTGCGCCTCTGCGGTGAGATTTTTCTTTGCCAATCAGGGGATGCTGTGGATTAATTTTTCAACCCGGACCGATATCATGTCCGCGGCCTCGCGGTATTCTTCGGTCGATCCGCCGTACGGGTCCGGCACGATCCAGGTGCGCGTATCAGGATATTCCGGAAACGCCGCCGAAAATAACGCCGCAACTTCCTTGTCCAGCGCGACCACCATATCGTAATCGGCCGCTGCAATGGAAGAAATATTCCGCGCCCGGTGCCGGAGGATATCGATCCCCCGCCGTTTCATCTCCGCGACGGCCGGCGGGGATGGCGGCTTTCCATCCAGCGCCCCCACGCCCGCGCTTTCGGCAACGAGCGCGGCATCGGTATTGCGCGCGTTGAAGAATCCCTCCGCCATTGGGCTCCGGCACAAGTTGCCAAAACAGACGAATAGGATCTTCCGCATGGCGCCCGCCTCAGGTCCCGGTGCCGCCGGCGGCCAGTGCGTCAAGCCTGCGTTTGACCTCGCCGATTATGTTTTCCCACGCAAGGATCCGTTTTTCCGGAGAAGTGCGCAGCTTAAGCTCCCCCCCGCCCTCGCGAATGGACCGTTCGCTGACGGTCAATCGCAGCGGGAAGCCCATCAAGTCCGCATCCGTGAACTTCACGCCCGCCCGTTCGTTGCGGTCGTCGAAAAAGACTTCCACCCCCGCCTCCGCAAGCATCCGATACACCCGTGCCGCTTCTTCTTCGCATCCCAAACCCACCAGCGATACCTGGAACGGAGCAATCGCGGGGGGCCAGATTAACCCATGCTCATCGTGGTGCTCCTCCGCGATGCAGCCCATCAGGCGCCCGACCCCGATCCCGTAAGATCCCATCCAGACCGGCCGGCGCTTTCCGTCCCGGTCGAGGTAGTGGCAATCCATCGGTTCGCTGTAGCGGGTGCCGAGCTGGAAGATGTTCCCCATCTCGACTCCGCGCCGGGCCAGCATCGGCGCCCCGCATTCGGGGCATCCATCTCCGTCGCGGGCGGCGGCGATATCGGCTACGGCATCCGGCTGATAATCGCGGCCGCAATTGACGTTGCGCTGGTGGAAGCCTTCCGCATTCGCGCCGGCGGTCAGGTTTGTCGCGGAAGCGATCGACTCGTCCGCGATAACGAGCGCGCCCCGCACGCCGACCGGCGAGGCGAACCCGGGCACGGCCCCCGTCGCGCGGATCTCCTCGTCGCGGGCCGGGCGCATCTCGACCGCTTGGACGGCGTTGGCCAGCTTGGTCTCGTTCACCTCAAGGTCACCCCGGATCACGGCAAATACCAGCTTCTCCACGGTTCCTTTTTCGCCGGCGACGGCGGCCGTGAAGAAAACCGCTTTGGCTGTCTGAGCGGCGGAAATTTTCAGGAAAGCGGTTAGGTCCTCGATCGACGTAATTCCCGGTGTGGCGACTTTTTCGACCGGCAGCGGGACTTCCTGCGGCGAAGCGCTTCTGCGGAATCGCGCGGCCTGGCGGTTGGCTTTGTACCCGCACGCCGGGCAGAGCAGGATCGTATCCTCCCCGACCTCCGAAAGGTACATGAATTCGTGCGCCAGCTTGCCGCCCATCATCCCGCTGTCGGACCCGACCGCGACCACCGGCAGGGAACAGCGCCGGAAGATGCGATCATAGGCGTCGGCGTGGGCCCGGTACTGTGCCTCCATCCCCTCGGCCGCCAAATCCAGGCTGTAGGAATCCAACATCGTGAACTCGCGGACGCGGATCAGACCGGCCCGCGGCCGGGGGTCGTCGCGCCATTTGGTCTGGATGTGATACACCAGGCGCGGCAGGTCGCGGTAGGATTTGATCTCCGAACCCGCCAGGGAAGAGATAACCTCTTCGTGAGTCATCGCCAGGGCCATATCGCGCCCGGCCCGGTCCTTCAACCGGCCCATCTCGGCGCCGATCTGGTCCCACCGCCCGGTCCGTTTCCAGATCTCCGCCGGGTGCACCAGCGGCATGAGCAATTCCTCGCCGCCGATGGCCTGCATCTCCTCGCGCAGGATGCGTTCGATCTTTTGCTTCACCCGGTACCCGAGCGGAAGGTAGCTGTAGATACCCGCCGCCAGCGGCCGGATGCAGCCCGCGCGCAGCAGCAGCCGGAAGCCGGCGGTCTCGGCGTCGGCGGGATTTTCGTGAAGCGTCGTGCCGAAGTGCTGGGAGTAGCGCATGAAGGTCACCTCAGGAAAAACCGCCGCCGATCTCGATACCCAGAAATCGCGGGCCATACCCTGCCCCCATCGGGGGCATCTTGTCTTGGTGCGGGTTATTCATGCCCGCGCGGATAAATGTTGCGTCTTCGCTCATACGCGCCGCCCTTAAGGACGGCGCTGGTACACGAAGCCCGCTGTCGCGGGCTGCATTCCTGCCCCCGGCCGGGGGCATCGTGCCTGTCCCGAGCGGAGCGAGGGATCATAGCGCGGGCTATTCCTGCCCGCGCGAGGAGTGAAATATCTATTATCCCCCCGGCACCCGGAAGGAGACGATAACGGTGGACGCGAGCCAGGGGATGCGGCGGCGCGAAAAGATCCGCTCCCAAAGATGTGCCAAAACATTGTTGACGGGAGCCAGGAATTTGGAAAGCGGCCACGGCAACGGGTAAAAATGGCAGTACCGGCGCGAGAAACCGGTGAACCCGGCGTGCGCCGCCGCGGCCTCGAATGCATCCGGATCGTGCTCTCGGAAGAAACCGGTGGAAATGCGTTTCATCCAGCCCCGGCGGATGCACGCATCCCAAAGCCGCCGCTCCAGGCAGCGCCGGTTGCGCAACGTGACGACCAGCACGCCGCCCGGCTCCATGATGCGCCGCAATTCGGCAAGCGCGCCTCCATCTTCCGGAAGGTATTCCAGCAGCCCGACCGCAATCAGCGCCCGGAACGAACGCGGCGCAAACGGCGGATGAACGGCGTCGGCGCGCACGACGGGAGCGGCGCCGCCTGCGGCGGCCGCGAGGCGGACCATCTCGGACGAGAAATCCGCGCCCACAACGGAATATCCCGCCTTCCCCAAATCCACAAAAAACTCGCCCGCCCCGCAGCCCAGGTCCAGCACCCGTCCGCTTCCCTTCCCCAGCATCTCCAGCACGTACCGTCGGCGGTACTGCTTGTCGTGGTAGGCGAAGGGATTGCGGCCGGAGCGCCGGTAGATCTCGCGCCAGGCCGGGGATTCGCGGTCGAACCGTTCTTCGATCCTGTTCCGGGGTTTTCCGTTCATGGATGACGCGGGGTCCTGTGCGATGGAAGCAAACCGGTGGTGTGCCTGTTTTCGAACACCCGGTGTGGATGGGTCCGCAAGCCGGTTCCGCTCAGGCGTGCTGCCGGGAAGCGGAAGGGGTCACCGGAGCGGCGATCTACAATTCCTCGCGCCAGCCGAGCGGATCGATCTCCTCGACATCCGTGGTGAAATCCTTCTGCAGCACCACCCGGACGATTCCGGCGTTGAGGATAAAGCGCCGGCAGAGGATGCACACATGATTGTGGCCGAACAGGTACATGGTGCTGCCCACGCAGTTATCCTCCCCGGCCTGGATAATCGCGTTTTGTTCCGCGTGGATGCTTCGGCAGGTTTCGTAACGGGTGCCGGATTCAATGTTGTGCGCGATCCGGTAGCAGTATCCGCGCGCCAGACAGGATTCCACTCCGACGGGGGAGTTGTTGTATCCGGTGCCTTTTACTTTGCGCCGCGGATTGACGATGACCGCGCCGACTTGGGCGCGGATGCAATCGCTGCGCGCCGCCGCCTGGGCCGCGAACTTCAGGAAGTATTCGTCCCAGCCGGGCCGTTTGCGTTTGAGAGCCGCATCATCCATTTTCATCGTATCGCATCCTCGCTCAGGCTTGCAGACTCTTCCCGGTTTCCAATATCCGGTCCAGTTGCCGGACCAGGTCTTCCACCGGTCCGTCGTTGAGAATCGTGTAATCGGCCAGGGCGATGGGCCCGCCCTTTTCGATGTTGTCGATCTCGGCATAATCGCGGGAGACGGCTTCCGCCTCCGTCAGCGGGCGCACCGGGCGGTGCGCCAGACGCTCGTAGCGCAGCGCGCGGGGCGCGACCACGGCGACCACCAGCAGGCCGTCTCCATACTTCTGCTTGAGAATCTTGTACTCGGAAAAACTATAGAGGCCGTCGATCAGGACGCGCTTCCCCTCCGCCCGCAGGGCTTCGATCTTGGGAAGCGAAAGGACGGCGAAAGCCCCCATGCCGTGCGTCTCGCGCAGTTCTTCGCGGACGGCGCGTTCGTTTTTTTCATTGACCTCGAGGCCGCGGCGCTTCACCTCTTCGATCGTCAGGCCGCCGAAATAAACCTTGACGTATCCAAGCTGCTCCAGGCGCCCGCCGGCGACGCTTTTCCCGGAACCGCACATGCCCACGATGGCGACGATTGATTTCGTCATGGATGGTGCGAATGATAAAAAAGAGATGCCCATCTGTCAACGGAGGCCGGGCATCCGCAATAGGGTTCCCGGTCGATCCGGGCCAAGCGGGGATTTCGGTCCGATGCATTCATGGGCGCCTCCGGCATCACAGGATGGCCGCCAACCCGCCGGCGTCCTTGGGGGCCATCCGGCGGTGCAGGAGCAGCGGTTGTGCCATCTTCCCGGGGGAAAGGAAGTTGCTTTCCTCAAACACGGTGAGGATGCACGGATATCCCAATGTTCGGGTTATGGCGACTGTGTCGCGATTGTACGGAGAGAACGGCAGCGCCAGGCCGGCCGGTTCCATGCCCCGCGACACAAGAAAATCATGGCAGCGTCCGATTTCATCTTTTTGGGCGGCGGCGGGCAGCAGGGTCAGGATCGGATGAGACCAGGTATGGTTGCCGAAGTCGAGGAATTCCATCGGCGCCACGTCTCGCTCCCGCATGAACAGGTTTTGCTCCGAGGCGATGGCCGCCGGATCGAATCCCTTGCGGGTGAAAAACACGTTCACATCGTTTTGAATCCGCATGGTGCGGAGGCATTTCGGATTCTTCGACCATTTGTAAAAGCCCAGCTTCTCCAGCTGCCCGAACCGGTAGGCGCCCCGCTGCGACCGCAGGAACGCCGCGAACTCCTGTTCCAGCCCTTTCCGGATGAGAAAACGTATCTTATCCCGCCAAAGCAGGTCCCGGTTTCCCAGGACCGGGGGATTGATGAACATCGTGGCCGGAACGCGCATCTCCCCCAGGATGGGATAGGCTTCCTTTAAGATGCAATCGTAGCCGTCATCAAAGCACACGGCGGCGTACGGCCGGGCCGGGTCCGCCTGCGCCAGCAGCCGCGCATCGCGCAATCGAATGATCGAATAATGGGCGGCCAGATATTCAAGCTGCCGGCGGAAATCCGCCGTCGGGACGGTGTGCCCGGAGAGCGTGAAATCATTCCGCTGATCCGACACGAAATGATAGAGGATGATCTCCAGGCGGACGGTGGATGAATCGGGGCTTTTTTTTCTTCCGAGAAGGAACATATCGGGTTTTCCGGACCGCCGGAGGATGGGGGAAAACCGCCTCCGGAAATCGTCTCGTGATTATAGCATGCGCCGTGCGCCTTCAGGCGCGCGGATGAGCGAATGGAAAAAGGAAGATCAAATTCACTATGGACGGTGGATAATTTGGGATGTCATTGCTAGCGACCCCTTCGCTTATGCTCAGGGCAGGCTCCGGGAGCGAAGCAATCTTCCTCTTCAGAAAAATAAGGAGATTGGTTCGCCTGCCCCGATGGGGTAGGCCGGGGTCGCTTCGCTCCCCCCGCTTTGAAATCAAAACTGCTCGTGGAGCAACGGCGAGCAGTTTTGCTCCGCGGGGGCAGGCTCGCAATGACATCCTTAGCCTATTCCAATACCCTGTTAGGGATGGGTTCCAATAACCGGCACACATTGCCTATACCCCTGTTTACCCATTTTTTTTATTTCCGATGACCAACGATAAGGAAGTGGTATCATAATCGCCATGATGCTGCGAATTGCTTTGGCCCAGATTTCTACGAAGCTCGGAGACGTTCCGGCCAACCTGGAGAAGCACTTGGCCTGCATCCGCCGGGCCCGCAAGGCGGGCGCGCGCCTGGTCGTATTCCCCGAGCTGTCACTGACCGGATACGCCCTGCAGGACCTGGCTTCGACGGTCGCCTGCCGCCCCGCCCAGGATGATCCGGTCTTCCGGCCGCTGTTGAAGGCATCGCTCGTGATCGACATCGCGGTCGGGTTCGTCGAAGAAGACGTCCGCAACCGGTTTTACATTTCCTCCGCGTACCTCTCCCGCGGGGAAGTCGTCCACGTCCACCGCAAGGTGTACCTGCCGACCTACGGGATGTTCGACGAAGGCCGCTTCTTTGCGCTCGGAGACCGGGTCCAGGCTTTCGACACATCCTTCGGGCGGATCGGGATGCTCATCTGCGAGGATTTCTGGCACGCCTCGCCCCCCTACCTGCTCTGGCTCGACGGGGCCGACCTCTTCCTGTTCATGTCGTCCTCGCCCGGACGCGGCTTGCGCGCGAACCCCGAACTGGAAACGGCGCGCTGGGTGGAACGGGTCATCCGGGGATATGCCAATACCTTCACCTCGTTCGTCGCCCACACCAATAAAGTGGGTTTTGAAGATGGATTGAACTTCTGGGGAGGCGCGATGGTGTTCGACCCCAACGGGCGGCAGATCACCAAGGCGCCGTACCACGAGGAGTCGCTGACCCTGGCCGAGCTCGACCTTAACCAGCTGCACCGCACCCGCGCCCGTTTGCCGCTCCTGCGCGACGAGCGCACGGCGCTCATGCAACGGGAACTGCAGAGGATCCTGGGCGAATCCGGCCGCGCCAACAACCTGCGATGATGAGGGAAACCATGGTCAATGTCCCCGGCCTCCTGGAGATCAACACCGGTCTGGCGCGTAAAATCCTGACCTCCTTCCTGCGCGAAGAGATCACCCGCGCCGGGATGACCTGCGGCGTGGTGGGGCTCTCCGGAGGCGTGGATTCGGCGCTTTCATGTTACCTGGCGGCGGAAGCGCTCGGTCCGGCCAACGTCCTGGCGGTGCGCATGCCGTACAAGAAATCCTCAGCGGATTCTCTCCGCCATGCCGAGCAGGTGATCCAGGCCACGGGCGTCAAATCCCTGACCATCGATATCACCCCGATGGTCGAGCCTCTTTTCGCGCAGGTCCCCTCGATCGACGCGCGCCGCAAGGGGAACATCATGGCGCGCGAGCGGATGATCATCCTCTTCGACCAATCGGCGGAATGCCATGGGCTGGTCATCGGGACGGGCAACAAGACCGAGATCATGCTCGGCTACACCACGCTCTACGGCGATTCCGCCTGCGCGCTCAACCCGCTCGGGGACCTGTACAAGACCCAGGTCCGCCAGCTCGCGCGCGATGTGGGAGTGCCGGAAGGGATCGTCGCCAAACCGCCGACGGCCGACCTGTGGGCGGGGCAGACGGACGAGGGCGAGTTGGGTTTCACGTACGAAGAAGTGGACAAACTGCTGTACCTGCTCGTCGACGAACGCTACAGCCCGGAGGAATGCGTCCAAGCCGGGTTTAAAAAGGCGTTCGTCGAACGGGTGGTCGAGATCGTCCGCCGCAATCAGTTCAAACGGGTCCTGCCGCCGATCGCCAAGCTCAGCAACCGCACGGTCGGCTACGACTTCCTCTACCTGCGGGATTGGGGCACCTGAACCAAAGGATAACTCTCGCGGTTCCCCAAAAACCGGATCGCTCTTCTTTTGAATGAAATCCGTTCTTATCGAGCTGTCATTCCCGCGCCCGCCCTCGCGCAGCATCCCGGCTCGCATCTGTATCATGAGCCGGGATGATTACGAAGCGAGGGTGGGTTTGGCGGGAATCCAGAGTCTTTTCGCTGGAGGAAGGACAAAGTCTCTGGATGCCCGCTACAATCACGCGGGCATGACGATCTTATATCCAAAAATCCCATGGCCGACCTTTCTGCGAGCAATCCCTCCCCCGGTCGAGAAGACGCTCAATCCCCCGCCGATCGGCCGCTCCGTTTCGCCGCCCTGCGCCAGCGCAACTTCCGCCTGCTATGGGCCGGGCAGTTCATCAGCGTCTCCGGAAGCCAGATGCAATCCGCGGCGATCCTGTGGCAGGTGTACGCGCTCACCGGCGACCCGCTCGCGCTCGGCGCGGTTGGGCTGTGCCGGCTGGCGCCGATCTTCCTGTTCGGGATCCTGAGCGGCATGGTGGCGGATTCCGTCGACCGGCGGCGGCTGATGATCTTCACCCAATCCGGTTTGGCGGCGGTGGCGCTGGGATTCGCCGCCCTTTCTTTTTCCGGCGCGATGACCATCGGATGGCTCTATGGATTGATGATCCTCAGCGCATCCTTCGGCGTGTTCGATGCCCCGGCGCGCCAATCCCTCATTCCGGCTCTTGTTCCGCGCCGGGACCTGACCAACGCCTTCAGCCTGAATTCGACGATGATGCAGGCCGCCGGCGTCATCGGCCCGGCGGCGGCCGGATTGATGATCGGGCAGGCCGGCCTGGGCTGGGTTTACCTGATCAACGCCGTATCGTTTCTGGCGGTGATCTATTCCCTGCTGGCAATGAAAGGGGTCGGCGGCGGGACGAGGGAACGGTCGCCGATATCGCTCGGGGCGGCGAAAGAAGGGATGCGGTTCGTCTTCGCCCATCCGATCATCCGCTCGACGATGCTCCTCGATTTCATCGCAACCTTCTTCGCCTCCGCGACGGCGCTTCTGCCCATCTTCGCCGCCGATATTCTCCGCGTCGGGGCGGAAGGGTACGGCGTGCTCTTTTCGGCGGCCGCGATCGGAGCGCTCGGGATGGGCATCTTCCTATCGCTGATCCACCGGATCCCCCGCCAGGGTCCGGTGCTGCTTATCGCCGTCGGCCTTTTCGGCCTGGCGACGGCCGTCTTCGGAATCTCCCGGAGCTTCTGGATCACCTTCGCCGCCCTCGCCGTCACCGGTGCGACCGATATGATCAGCATGGTCGTCCGCAACACCGCCCGCCAGCTTCAGACTCCGGACTCGCTGCGCGGACGGATGGTCAGCCTGAATATGCTCTTCTTCATGGGCGGGCCGCAGCTCGGCGAGTTCGAAGCCGGGGCCGTGGCCGATGCCTTGGGCGCGCCGGCCTCGGTGGTCCTGGGCGGGTTGGGAGCCATCGCGGCGACGGCCTGGATCGCGGCGACAACGCCGGAACTCCGCCAGTACAACGGATAAAAGGCGCAACTCCCCTTAAGTTGGTCTGCAATCCCCGGATTATTCACCTCATCGGCCAAAACCTCCACAAAACTTCCAGTCATCCTCCATTTCCAGGCACAAGCGGTCTTTTTTATATACAATCTTCCTTAGCGGTCTTTTTTCTTCTCCCCGATCCGAAAAAAATGGAGGGAACCATGCTCATCAAAACCATCGTTCCACGGGTATGCCTTCGTAAACTTGAATTCTTCCTCGCAGCTTCCCTCGTTCTCCTGCTGGCAACCGGATGCGGGGGAGGCGGAATTTTCACCGTGAACCATTCGGGCGATGCGGGCGATTCCAGCCCCGGCGACGGCTATTGCCGGACCGGCACGAGCCTGACGGAATGCACGCTGCGTGCGGCGATGGAGGAAGCCAACGCCCTGGCCGGCGCGCAGACCATTCTTTTCAATCTCCCCGCGCACGATCAGACGATTTATCCCCTCAAGCCCCTGCCGGAGATAACTGAGACGGTGACGATCGACGGCACCTCGCAACCCGAATTCGACGGCGGGAAGCCGGTTGTGCGCGTGGATGGATCCTCGCTGTTGGCGGTGGTCAGCGGGTTCAAGATCGCCGACGGAATCAATGCCGTGATAAAAGGCCTGCAGATCTCGCGCTTCCAACTTCACGGGATCGAAAACCTCGGGAACCTTACACTGGACCATCTCGAAGTCGCGGTCAACCAGGCCAGCGGAATCGATTCCTTTACCGCCGCGGGCGGTGTCAGCATCAGCCTGGAAAACTCCACCGTCTTCGAGAACACGGGGCCGGGCGTCAACGGGATCAATACCGTCTTCACCATGGATTACGTCACCATGGACCGCAATACCGGCGGCGGCCTGCGGGTCGTGGGAGGATCGTTGACGCTGGACCACGGCGGCGTGGCCGACAATGCCGTCCCGACCGACGGCGGCGGGATCTACCTCTCGATGGCGGGCAACCCGGACATCCGCAACACCACGATCGAGGGCAACACCGGCGGCCACAAGGGCGGCGGATTGTACCTGTGGGGATTGCCGGGAACGATGATGATTTTGACAAACTGCACCTTCGACGGCAACTACGGGTACGACGGCGGAGGGATGTACATCGACGCCGGCACGTCTCACCTGGCGGCGAGCACGCTGATCAACAACCGCGCCAAGCATCACGGCGGCGGTATCTTCGTCAACACCAACAACAATCCCACGTTGTGGATCGAGGATGGGACCGTCGTCGGCCGGATCGGCGCCGGGAATATCGCCAATTCAGCCCCCGCCAGCGGCGGCCTGGGCGGCGGCATTTACAGCATGAATAACCTGTACATCACCGACTCGTCCATCGAAGGCAACACCGGCGACGGCATCTACAACGAAGGCGGAGAAGTCCGGGTGATGGACAGCTCCGTCAGCGCCAACACGCTCTCCGGGATCGAATCCTTCGTATCCGGCGCGACGGTGGATATCCTCATTACGCGCAGCAAATTCGTTAAGAACGGCTTTTCCGGAATCGGCGCGATCAACGCCGATCTTGAGATCAACCAAGGCTCGATCCGCGACAACGCCGCAAGCGGAATCCGGATGAACGGCGGAACGCTGACGATGGACCAAAGCGAGGTTGTCGGGAACCACTCGAGCGGCGACGGGGGCGGGATCGCCGGATACAACATCTCGGCGGCGATGCAGAATTCGACCGTTTCCGGCAACACCGCCGCAGCAACCGGCGGCGGCCTCTACCTGTGGGGCTTGGCGGCGGGCAAAATCAGCCTGGCGAACATGACCGTCAGCGGGAACACCGCGGGGACCGCCGGAGGCGGCCTGGAAGTGGGGAACGGAAATGTCGGATTGAGCAATGTAACCGTCGCCGCCAACACCGGCGGGGGTGTGCACGTTCAGAATCCCTCGCTGGTCGCACTGCGCAACACCATCGTGGCGGATCACACCGCGGGGAATTGCGGCGGCTTGCCCGTCACCTCCCAGGGGAACAACCTCGATACCGACGGCACCTGCGCGCTGGCCGGGCCGGGCGATCTTTCCGGCCTGCCGGCCAACCTCGGGCCGCTGGCCGACAACGGCGGGCCCACATTCACCCATGCTCTGCTGCCCGGCAGCCCGGCGCTCGAAACCGGCGACGATGCCACCTGCATGGCCGCCGATCAACGCGGGATCGGCCGCCCGCAGGGGTTGCACTGCGACATGGGCGCTTTCGAAGCCGAAAGCCCCTCCACGGCCACGCCGCCGGCAGTCACCATCACGCCGACCCCCACCCTTACGCCCACGGCCGCCGCGATCAAATTCGATCCGGTGAACTTCTCGACCGATTTGATCTATACAAAAATCGGCAGAGCCTGCAAGCCCAAAGAAGTAACCATCGAAGTCAGAATCTCCCCCGAGCAATCGGTTCAATCCGTCGGGTTGTTCTACCGGTTGGAGGAGAAGGAAGGCGCGAACGTCACCGATTGGGGCGGCGGATTGGCGATGATCCCCCAGGGCGGCGGCTGGTACAAACTTACCGTCTTCAGCGAAGATTTTCCGGATGTATCCAAATTAAACGGAGATCTCTGGCTGGCGGTTCAATTTGTCGCCAACGGCCCGGACGGCCAGATTCTGGTCCGCAGCGCGGTCTACCGGCAGGTGACGGTCGGGCAGTGCAAGCAGTAACGCAATCCGACGCAGTACCAAACGAGTAATCCAACCGGTTTTCGAAAGGGCTCCGTCGGCGGAGCCCTTTTTTTTTGGGGCACATGAGTCCGCATGCACATGGACTATAATCACGCCCGTCGGGCAGCTCGGATTGGATGGAAAGGACGGCGTTATGAAAATCGGCATCATCGGCAGTGGTGTGGTCGGATCGACCGCCGCGTATGCGATGGTCATGCGCGGGGTAGGCCGGGAAATCGTCCTGGTGGACAAGAACCCCCAGCGCGCGCAGGCCGAGGCGGATGATATCCTCCATGCGGTGCCCTTCGCGCACCAATTGCAGGTCCGGGCCGGGGAGTACCCCGACTTGGACGGCTGCCAGGTTGTGATCATCACCGCCGGCACCGCTCAGAAGCCGGGCGAAACGCGCATGGATCTCCTTGCCCGCAATGCCGCGATCGTCGCCGAGGTCGTGCCGAATGTGCTGAAGCACGCTCCCGGCACGGTGCTTCTGATGGTGACCAATCCGGTGGATGTGATGACGCATGTGGCGGCTAAATGCGCCGCGCCGTTTGGAGTGCCCTCCACCCGGGTGCTTGGGTCCGGCACCACGCTCGACACCGCCCGCTTCCGGACGCTGCTGGGCCGCCATCTCGGCGTGGACCCTCAGCATATGCATGCGTATGTGGTCGGGGAACACGGGGATTCCGAAGTCCTGACCTGGTCGATTGCGACCGTGGGCGGCATGCCGGTGGATCAATTCTGCCGGCGGGGCACTCCCTGCCGCGAGTGCGATGAATCCGGGCGGATCGACGAGGCCGTGCGCCGCGCGGCCTACCGGATCATCGAGGGCAAAGGGGCGACGTATTACGGGATCGGCAGCGCGCTGGCGCGTATCTGCGAGGTGATCCTGCGCGATCAGCGCTCGATCCTTACCGTCTGCACGCCGACCGCGAACGTAGCCGGGATCGAGAATGTGACGGTCTCCCTGCCGCATCTGGTGGGGGGCGATGGCGTGCTCGACACATTCGGGATGGCGCTGGACGCGGAGGAGGAAAAGCTGTTAACCCATTCCGCCGGCATCGTCCGCGAAGCCATCCTGAGCCTTAAGGTCTAGGCGCGATCCCCGACCGCTCCGCCATATTGACGAGTGTATCCGGATACCCGCCGGCCAAATCCCGAGATCCCGGAGAACCTTCCCGCCATCATGACCAATACACACCGTCCATCCGCTGCGGAGCACCCGCGCCTGAAGCGCCTGCTCGAACTCGATGCGCGCTGGTCCGCGAAATGGAACGTGGCGAAGCAAAGCGGCGGATTGCGAAACCTGTTCCGGTTCCTGGCGCATTCGGCGGATTCGTGGTTCATGATCCCGGTGATGGGGCTGGTCTGGCTGGCGGGTGACGGATTATGGAAATGGCGGATGCTGGTGATGTTCCTCGCCGTGTGCATCACCGCGCTGACGGCGGTCGGGCTGAAACGGCTGATCGGCCGCAGCCGCCCGGCGGGCGATTGGGGGTTGATCTACCGCTCGACCGACCCGCACTCCTTCCCCTCGGGCCACGCGGCGCGGATGGCGATGCTGGCGATTCTTACGCTCGCGCTCGGCCCCTGGTGGTTGTGCGTGTTGTTCTTCCTGTGGGCGCCGCTGGTGATGTACGCGCGGGTGGCGATGGGCGTGCATTATCTTTCCGACGTGGCCGGCGGGGCGGTGCTGGGGGTGGCGTTCGGGATTGCGTTTGTGCTGATCCTATGAATGGAACGGGCGCGGCGGCGCCGCGCCCCTGCAAAACCGATCACGGGCGGTTGTGGATCGCCCGACGAAAAACCATGGACGAAAAATCGCTGCGGACATTGGAATTGCACCGGGTGCTGGAACGGCTGGCGGAACACGCGTCGTTTTCCGCATCCCGCGAACGCATCCTGGCCATGCGCCCCGCGGCGGATTTATCCGCGGCGCGGCAATGGCTTGATGAAACCGGCCAGGCGCGGATGCTCATCGACCGCCACGCGGATATTTCGATCGGCGGCGCGCGGGATATCCGCCCGGCGGCCGAGGATGCCGCGCGCGGGATCACCCTGCCGGTGGAATCGCTGGTCGCCGTCCGCGCGACGCTCGGGTCCGCGCGCGCCATCCGCCGCTCGCTGGCCCGGATCGCGGACGAGGCACCCGCCCTGAACCGGATCGCCCTGCGGATGGAGGACGGCAGCGGCCTGATCGACGCCATCGGCCGCACGATCAACGACGAAGGCGAAGTGCTCGACAGCGCCTCCCCCAAGCTCGGCGCGCTGCGGGCCGAGGTGCGCACCATCCACGACCGGCTGCTGACCCGCCTGCAGCGCATCCTCTCCGAGCACGCCTCCCAGCTCCAGGAACCGATCCTCACCCAGCGCGAAGGCCGTTACGTTATCCCGCTTCGCTCCGAATTCAAAGGCCGCCTGCGCGGAATCGTCCACGATCAATCCTCCTCGGGCGCGACGCTGTTCATCGAACCGCTGGCCACGGTCGAACTCGGCAACCGCTGGCGCGAGGCGATCCTCGAAGAGCAGGAGGAAATCCACCGCATCCTCGCCGCGCTTTCGGATCAGATCGGCCGGCAGCGCGAGCCCATCATCCGGACGGTCGACTCTCTCGCAGATTTCGACGCGGCGGTGGCGCGCGCCCGGTATGCGGCGGTGTTGAACGCCGTGCGGGCCGAACTCGTGGAAATTCCGGCATCGCCGCCGGAGGATTTCACCCCCCTGCTCTTCCACGCCGCGCGTCATCCGCTCCTGGATCCGGCGCAGGTGGTGCCGATCGACATCGCCCTGCGGCCGGGCGTGCGCGCGCTCGTGATCACCGGGCCGAACACCGGCGGGAAAACCGTCGCGCTCAAGACCGCCGGCCTGCTGGCGCTGATGATCCAGTGCGGGATGCACATCCCGGCCGGGAACGGATCGAAGTCGGCGCTCTTTGATTCCATCTACGCCGACATCGGCGACGAACAATCGATCGAGCAATCGCTTTCGACCTTCTCGGCGCATGTCGGGCAGATCATCCGCATTCTTGCCGCCGCCACGCCGCAGTCGCTCGTGATCCTCGACGAACTGGGGGCCGGGACCGATCCGCAGGAGGGATCCGGGCTTGCGCGGGCGATCCTCTCCGAGCTGCTGCGGCGCGGGATCCCGACCCTGGTGGCGACACACTATCCGGAACTGAAAGCCTTCGCCTACAACACGCCGGGAGCGGAAAACGCCTGCATGGAATTCGACCTGCGCACCCTGCGCCCGACCTACCGGCTGATCCTCGGGCTGCCGGGCCGCTCGAATGCGCTCGCCATTGCCCGGCGGCTGGGCCTCCCGGAGGAGATCCTCGCCGTTGCCCGCTCGATGGTCGACGCGGGCGACCTCGAAGCCGACCGGCTCCTGGAAAAAATCCAACGCGAGCGCGAGACGGCTCGCCGCGAACGGGCCGACGCCGAAAAACTCAACCGCCGCGCGCTTCAGCGCGAACGGACGCTCGCCCACCGGCTGGGCGGGATCGAGGAGGAGCGCAACCGCATCCTCGAAGAAAGCCGCGCTCAGGCGGAGCACGAACTCGAGGGACTGCTCGACGAACTGCGCGCGCTCCGCCGCCGGGCGGGCCACGCCGCCGCGCCGGAACTGCAGAAGATCGCCGCCGAGGCGCGGGAACTTGAGGACCGGATCGAACGCAATACGCAGAAGCCCGGCGTGGAAAATCCCGCCGCCGCGCCGCTGCGCGAAGCGCGCGTCGGGGACACGGTCCGTATGAAGGGGCTCGGCGTATCGGGGAAGATCACCGGCCGCGAGGGCGGCGCCTACGAGCTTCAGCTTGGCGCATTGCGCATCCGCGCCGAGCGCGGGGATTTCATCCTGCCCGAAGACGTCCCCGCACCGGAAAAATCAGCGTCCGTGATCAAGGCGTCCCCTTCGCCGACGACGCGGACCGCCAAACACAGCCCGGGCCTGGAACTTGACATGCGCGGGATGATGGTCGAAGACGGATTGATCGAGCTGGACCGCTACATAGATTCCGCGGTGGCCGCCGGCCTGCCGTGGGTGCGGATCATCCACGGGAAGGGCTCGGGGAAACTGCGCGGGGCGGTGCGCGAAGCGCTGCGCAAGCATCCGCAGGTGGCGAACGTCGAAACCGGCGGCGAGATCGAAGGCGGCGAGGGCGTAACCATCGCGCGCCTGGAAACCTGACGGCCCTGCCGGCGTGATATACTTTCGCTTCGACCGGGAACGGTCATTCCGAGCCCCGCACTTCGGGGCGAGGAATCGAACACGTAATTAACGAATCGTTGTTCGCATCCGCAATTGATTCCCCGCCCTTCGCCTTCGGCTCAGGGATCCCCGGCTTTGAACACGCGGGGCAGGCGGAATGATCCCGGAATCAAAGGATCCATACCGTGGCCAACAAAAAAGGACGTGTCTTCTCCGGCGCCCGCCCGACGGGCCGCCAGCATCTCGGAAATTACCTCGGCGCGATCCGGAATTACGTCGCGCTGCAGGCGGAATACGACTGCGTCTACTGCATCGTCGACCTGCACGCGCTGACCACGCTCGAGGATTTTCACCTCCTGCGCGGCAACACCGCCGAGATGGCGCTGGACTGGCTGGCGGCGGGCATCCGCCCGGAGGAGTCGATCCTCTTCGTGCAAAGCCACGTCCCGCAGGTGACCGAACTGCATACGATCCTTTCGATGTTCACCCCGCTCGGCAAGCTGACCGACCTGCCGACCTTCAAAGAAAAGGCGCGCATGCATCCGCATAACATCAACTACGGGCTGGTGGGCTACCCGGTCCTGATGGCGGCGGACATCGCGCTGTACAAGGCGGATATCGTCCCGGTCGGGATCGACCAGGAGAGCCATCTGGAGTTCACGCGCGAGATCGTGCGCTCGTTCAACTTCAAGACCGGCAAGCAGGTGCTGGTCGAACCGCAGATGAAGACGACCAACTACCCCAAGGTGATCGGCACCGACGGGGCGCAGAAGATGAGCAAAAGCCTCAACAACCAGATCGAGCTGGCGCTGACGGAGGCCGAAACCGCGGCCCGGGTGATGACGATGGTCACCGACCCGCAGCGCACGCACCGCACAATCCCCGGCCGCCCGGAAATCTGCAACGTGTTCACCCTGCACCGCTCGTTCACGCCGGAGGCGGATGTGGAACGGATCGCGGCCGACTGCCGCAGCGCCAAACTCGGCTGTGTCGACGATAAAAAAAGCCTGGCGGCGAGCATCAACCGCGAGCTGGCGGAATTCCGCGAAAAGCGCGCCGAACTGGCGAAGAATCCGGATTATGTCTGGGACGTGCTCGCCGACGGCGCCAAGCGCGCGCGGGTCCTCGCGGATCAGACGATGGACGAGGTGCGCGCGGCGCTGGGATTGCCGTGAATTCGACCATCGACGATGGACCATCGACCATCGCCGATAATTGTCTGGGCCGCTTTTTTTCTTCCCGATGGTCGATCGTCGATTGTCGATGGTCCATAGTTGATATTCGCTCCCCCAGGGTGCTTTTCCCCATATGAGAATTGTCCTCCAAAGAGTCCAAAAGGCGAGCGTAACGGTCGACGGCGAGGCGATCGCTGCGATCGGCCGCGGGCTGCTGATCCTGGTTGGAATCGGCCACGGCGACGGACAAGCCGCGGCGGATTTCCTCGCGGAGAAGTGCGCGAACTTGCGGATCTTCGAAGATGACGCGGGGAAGACCAATTTATCGGTGTTGGATGTCAAAGGGGAAGCGCTGGTTGTTTCGCAATTCACGCTGTATGCGGACGCGCGCAAAGGGAGAAGGCCTTCCTTCACCGACGCCGCCGCGCCGGAAATCGCCGAGCCCCTGGTCAACTATCTTGCGGAACGGTTGACCGGAATGGGAATTCCCACCCGCACCGGACAATTCGGCGCGCGAATGCAGGTGGAATTAATTAACGACGGGCCGTTTACGATCGTGCTGGAGCACCCGTAACCGGGTCATTCCGAGCCCGAGCGGAAGGCGAGGGCAAGGAATCGGTATCTATTTCAATATTACCATCCCATCCCCCTCCCCAATTATCCATCTTCCGGGAATAGGCATGAACAAACCCTCCCCCTGTTAGTGTAGTATCAAAAAGGAGACCGGTGGTATATGACTGAGTGTGTCTGCTTGTCCAGACAGCCATACCCACCGGTC
>JAFGCU010000041.1 GCA_016932475.1 Anaerolineales bacterium | reverse complement strand
CTACGGAGTTCGAGCCAGGTGCTGTGCTGGGGGAATAACCAGTACGGCGAGTTGGGGGATGGGACTTCGTCGAACAGAAATCTGCCCATCTACGTCAATGTGATCACCCATATTGATGATAGAGTGCTTCAGCTTGCCGCAGGGCGGCATCACACCTGCGCGCTGATGAATCTGGGGCGAATAAGGTGTTGGGGTAACAACCAATTCGGCCAATTGGGCGACGGCACGAATCAGACCGGCACAACTGCGGGCGATGTGGGTATCGGCGGCGATAAAATAACGACGATCGCCGCGGGTTGGGGTCATACGTGCGCGGCTACCGACAAGGGCGAAATTCTTTGCTGGGGGAAAAACGAATTCGGTCAGTTGGGAAACAGGACGAATACGGACAGCAACGAGCCGGTGGAAGTAACCGGGCTTGCAGGTTGGAACGGATAGGATGTATCCGCAGATGTTCGATCCCGAATTGAAACGACCTTACTGACCGGTTGAGCCGGGTTAATTTATCCGGTTCATGGATCGAGCGGTTGCTGTCCCCTCCAATGGACCAATCTCCCGCCCCTTCGCCCTTCCCGTTCCTGATATTCCTGATTCTGTCCCAACCCCCCGCCCCTTCCCCTTACGGGGAAGGGGGAAGGGGAAACGCATACCCGCCACATGAATCTTCTCCGGGGGGTAAGGCGGGTAGGGCAGAATCGAAATACAGATAGAATATGCCATGGTATACATCCCCTTCCGGATCCATCGCTCACGAAAGGAATATATGTCCATGTCCGCCAATTCCGTCCCCTCTTTGGAACAACGACTGCGCGCGGCATTTCCCGCGCGGGACGAGGTTCCCGCCGGCGTTCGCCCGGATCCCTCCGCCTACGAGCGGTTGTACCTATTGGATGGCAAGGTGCGCGCCTGGGAGGGCGAGGTCAGCGAGGTGCGGTCTCCGGTCTGCCTGCGCGCGGACGGGAAGCTCGAACGCGCGTTGATCGGCCATGCGCCCGTGATGGACGACGCGGCCGTGATGGCGGCGGTGGATGCGGCCGCGCGGGCCTGGGACGGCGGGCACGGGACCTGGCCGACGATGAGCGTCTCGGGCCGGATCGGATCGGTGGAAAAATTCCTCGCGCTCATGCTTCCGGCGCGGGATGAAGTCGTGCGCCTGCTGATGTGGGAGATCGGCAAGAGCCTGGAAGACAGCCAAAAAGAATTCGACCGCACGGTCGAGTACATCCGCCGGACCGTCGAGGCGCTGAAGGAGCTCGACCGCGCCAGTTCGCGCTTCGCCCTCGACGCCGGGATCATCGCCCAGATCCGCCGCTCGCCGCTCGGGGTCTGCCTTTCCATGGGGCCGTTCAATTACCCGCTGAACGAGACCTACACCACCCTGCTTCCGGCGCTCGTCATGGGCAACACGGCGGTGGTCAAACCGGCCAAATTCGGAACGCTCGTGCACCAGCCGCTCCTGCGCGCGTTCGCGGAATCCTTCCCGCCGGGCGTGGTCAATTTCATCTACGGCCGCGGCGGGAGGATCATCGAACCTCTGCTGCGCAGCGGGAAGATCGACGTGCTGGCCTTTATCGGCACGAGCAAGGTGGCGGACCTGCTCAAGCAGCAGCATCCGCGCCCGCACCGGATGCGCGCCGTGCTCGGGCTGGACGCCAAAAATCCGGCGCTGATCATGCCGGACGCCGATCTGGAAAACGCCGTGAAGGAATCGGTGCTCGGGGCGCTCAGCTTCAACGGCCAGCGCTGCACCGCCCTCAAGATCTTCTTTGTGCACGAGTCGATCGCCGATGATTTTCTGGCGCGCCTGAGCGAAGCCGTGAACGCGCTGCCTTTCGGGATGCCCTGGCTGCCGAAGGTCCGCATCACGCCTCTTCCGGAACCGGACAAGGCCGTGCAGATGAAAGCCTACCTCGACGATGCGGCGGCCAAGGGCGCCAGGGTCGTTAATGCCGGCGGCGGGACGGCCTGCGAATCCCTGTTCTTCCCGGCCGTCGTCCACCCCATTCCGGCGGATGCCGGGCTGTATCATGAGGAACAGTTCGGGCCGGTGATCCCGGTGTGTTCCTACCGCGAGGAACGGGAATTCTTCGATTTCGTCACCCGCTCGAATTACGGCCAGCAGGCGAGCCTGTTCGGCAACGACCCAGCCAGGATCGGCGCGCTGATCGACAAGCTCGCCAACCAGGTATGCCGGATCAACCTCAACAGCCAGTGCCAGCGCGGGCCGGATTCGCTGCCCTTCACCGGGCGGAAGGATTCGGCGGAAATGACGCTTTCGATCACCGATGCGCTGCGCGCCTTCTCGATCCGCACCCTGGTCGCCGCCTCGTCCAATCCCGCCAACCGGGAGCTTATTCAAAATATCGTTAATGGGAGAAAATCAAGCTTCTTAAATACTGATTTTATACTCTAGGGTATGAATTAAAGAATCCACGAAGGGCACGAAGAGCACTAATAATTTGGTGTATGCTTCGTGCCCTTTGTGCTCTTCGTGGATTTACATTTTCTTTACCGGATACCGATGGAATGATCGTACAATACATCCATTCCATATTCAGGAGGAACGATGCAGCCGCCGATCGCCTACCCGCTTACGTTTTCCTTTAAGATACTCTCGTTCGCCTCGCAATTTTCCGTCCGCGATTCGGGAGGAAACCTCATCGCCTACGCGCGGCAGAAAATCCTCGCGCTCAAGGAAGCCGTGACGGTCTTCGCCGATGAGGAACGAACCCGTCCATTGTTCACCATACAAGCCGACCGGATCATCGACTGGTCCGCCCGCTACAATTTCACCTCGGTGGAAGGCGCGAATATCGGGGCCGTAAAACGCCGCGGGATGCGTTCGCTCTGGAAAGCCACCTACGACATTCTGGAGGGCGACAATCCCGTCATGACCATCCAGGAGGAAAATCCCTGGATCCGGATGGCGGACGGGCTGCTTTCGGAGGTCCCGATCCTCGGAATGTTTTCGGGATACTTCTTCCACCCGGCCTACCTGGTGACCCGCGCGGACAGCTCGCCGGTGATGCGGATGACCAAACAGCGCGCCTTCTTCGAAGGGAAATTCCTCGTGGAAAAACTGGCGAACCTGACCGCGATCGAAGAACAGCGGGTTTTGCTCAGCCTGATGATGGCGATCCTGCTGGAACGATCTCGGGGGTAATAGCATCCACGAAGGTACACGAAGCCTGCCCCGGTCGGGGCAGGCCGGGAAAAACCCGAAGGACACGAAGAATTATTTTTTTCTTCGTGTCCTTTTGATCTTCTTCGCGCATCTTCGTGGATAAAAACACTGCCGCCGGAGATCGCCCGGCGGCAGGTCGCGCAACGATAAAGCCTCGAAAGGGCATGGATAAACTACTCGGGCTGGATCTTCACCATCGCGGTCATGTTCCAGCGCAGGCGGGCGTCGGTTTTTTCGAGAACGACCGTGACCGTGTAGACGGTCTCGCCCAGCCGGTTCTGCCCGTAGGCGCTCACGGCCGCAACCTTTCCCGTGATTTCCAAACCGGGGATGGCATCGAAGGTCAGAATGGCCTTATCGCCGATCTTCACCTTGGTTACGTCGGTTTCATTCAGGTCGACGGTTTTCACCCGCCACGCGGAAAGGTCGGCCACCGCGGCCACAATCGCGCCCGGCGAGGCGACCTGCCCCGGATGAAGGTCGAGGTACACAACGGTTCCGGCCACCGGCGAGCGCAATTCCATCGCCCGCATGCCGGCAACGGCCGCCGCCAGGCGCTTCTCGGCGCTCGCGACGCGCGCTTCGGCGAGGTTAATCTCTCCGGCCGCAACGCCGTCCGGATATTGGCCGAGCTTGGCCAGAGCGGCTTCCCACTTGGCCACCAGCAGCGCATACTTGGCCCGGGTGATCTCATAGGTGGAATCGTCCCAGCCGTTGGATTCCGCGACTTCCTTGTTCTCGCGTGTGGTCTGCTCGTCCAGCGCCGCCTGGGCGGCGAGCACCGGCCCGGTCCGCTTCACTTCTTCGAGGGCCTGCTGCGCGGCCAGCAGGTCCTGCTCGGCGGCCGCGGCTTCCAGCTCCGCCGTCTCGTATCCCGCCAGGCGCGCCAGCACTTCGCCCGCCTTCACCGCGCGGCCGTCTTCCGCGCGCACCTCGGCCACGATCCCGCCCGCGGCAAACGCCAGCTCGGCGCCGGTCTGCGGGATGACCTTCCCGTCGGCGATCACCCCGCCGGCATCCTTCACCGCCGGCATCAGGGTATTCGTGGCCGCGCTTTTTGCGGAGGCGATCCCGCCCGTGCCGATCAGGGCCAGCGCGCAGACCAATACGAGAATCCCCGCCAGCCCTCCGCCGATGATCAATTTTCTTTTTTTCATTTCCTATTCTCCAATCGTTTGAATTTGGCGGCGAACGCCCACACGCAGACAATCGCGATCACTCCCGCGACGGCGCCGCCGATGAGAATGCGTTTATTTTTCATGTGCCTGTCTTCCTTTTCCAGATAAACGGTCATCATTGGATGGAACCTCCTCATTTTTGAACCCGCCATCCCGGCGCCTGCCCTCGCGGAGCATCCTGGCTCGGGTTTGGTCCATGAGCCGGGATGTATGCGAAGCGAGGGTGCTCTCAGCCGGTGCGATCATGACGACCTGCCCAGTGACCGTCATCCCCGAGCGGTTTTATCGGGGATCCAGGATGAATATCTACTGCGGATTGTGTCAGTTCCTGGATCCCGCTTCGAGCGCCCCTGCTTCGCGGGGACAGGCTCGCTTGCCTGGTGTATGGACTGACTGGCATGAAAACAGTCCTATTCATTCGAACGCCAGCGATTCCCGCACGCTGATCCGCGTGGCGCGCAGGGCCGGCCACAGGCTGGCCAGGATCGCCAGCACGCTCACGATCAGGAGCCAGGCGAACGCGCCCGGAACCGAGAAGGCGAACTCGAGCGGAATCAGCACCTCGCTGAGCGCGCCGGCGAACAGGATTCCGCCGGGTATGCTGAGCGGGATCGCCAGCAACCAGGAGATGAAGCCGAGTAGAAGCCCCTCCCCGACGAAGATCATCGCCACCATCGGCGAGGCCGCGCCGATCGCGCGCATCAGGCCGATCTCGCGCCCGCGCTCAACGACGTTGATCGACATCGTCCCGGCCAGGCCGAGGCTGCCCACGACCGCCGCCAGAACCGCCATCGTCAACAGGATGTTCACCAGCAGGCTGAACTGGTACTTGTTGGTTTCCCGGACCAGGCTCACCCCCATGACGTTGACGGGATTCAGCCCTTCGGCCTGGAATTTTTCCCTCATCCGGTCGATGGCCGCTTCTTCCAACGCCGAGTCGTCGCCCGCCAGTTCAGTCACCACTACACTGGTGCGGTTGACGGACCCGATCGCGCGCGCCAGCGCCGGCAGCGGGACGAAGCAGTCCTTCTGGCCGTTGTTCAGGTTGATGATCAATCCGACGATCGTCCATTCGGATTCCCGGCCGTCGATGCTTACGGTGATGGAGTCGCCCACCTTCAAGCCGCGGTCCTCCGCGATCTTGCGGTTGACCAGGATCGCCCGGTCGTCCTGGGGAAGAAACGCCCGCCCCTCGGCGATGTGGAACTCGAACATTTTGGAATCCGGCGGCATGGCCCACAACTGGGTCTCCACTTCTTCACCGCTCGGGAGCACCAGCTGCGCGCCGCGGATATCCCAGGCTTCGGCCCGCGTGACCCCGGGGACGGACTGCGCGATCTGGACCAGCTTCTCGATCCGCTCCGGCCGGTCGAAGGCCATCATGATGTTGAAGCCGAAGTCGCGGATCACCACATCCAGCATCCGGGTCATGGACAGTTGCATGCCCATTACGGTGATGAACATCACCCCGCCGAGGGTCAGCGTGCCCAGCGTCAGCGCGACACGCGCCTTGCGCCGCAGGGTGTTGCGCAGGCTGAGAAGCGCCGGCCGCGGCACGGCCTGCAAGACGGGCAGCCTCTGCTGCGCGGCCAGGAACAGCCGGTCCACGATCGAATTGCCGAATCCTCCGCCCAGGCCGTAGTTGCTGATCGCCTGGCGGCAGGATACGCGCGCCCCGCCGATGACAGGCGCGAGCGCGGCCAGGACCGGGACCACCAGCCCGACGGCGATCTGAACGATCACCGAGGCCGGCACAAAGCGCATTGGCCCCGGGACGACGTTGATCGTTCCGAGCATGTAGGCGCTCATAAACCGGGCGCCCAGGGCGGAAAGGGGGATCGCGATCAGCAGCGCCATCACCCCGTACAGCAGTGCCACGCCCAGATAGATCCGTACGACTCTTCCAAACGTGGCCCCCACCACCTTGAAGATCCCGATTTGCCAGATCTGCTGCGAAAGTAGCGCGTTTAGCGTATTGACGATCAGGAACGCGCTCAACCCGAGCGAGATGATCCCCATCCCGGTCAGGATGATGAAGACCCCGTCCAGAATCGAGAGCGAAAAGTGGAAGCCCGGCTCCTCCAGGTAGAAACCGTTCGTCTGCAGCCCGGCTTCCTTCAGGTGTTTTTCAAGCGTCCGGGCGGTTTCTTCGGCCTGGGTTTGATCCCACGCCGCGAGCAGGATATTAAGCTGGTTGAACCCCGCCGCTCCGGTCAGCCATTCCACCGTTTCCGGCGTGGCGAAGAAGGCCCCCTGCGCACCCTGGTACTGGGGGGGAATGTTCTGAGTGGACCGGGCGACTCCGACGATTTCCACCAGGCGCGTGGAATTTCCGTGTTCGATCAGAATCCGGTCGCCGGTTTTAAGGCCGAAGTACACCATGGTCTCGTGTTCCATCATCAGGGTTTTGTACCCGGGCCAAATCCCCTCGTTCTTTTCCAGGATGGAGACCCGCTGGTTTTCGAAATCCGTGCGGCCCGTCAGGCTGGCATCGCGCCATTCGGTTTCATCCACCCGCCGCCAGCGCAGGAAGCTGTTGATCACCGCTTCCGCATCCGCCACGCCCGTAGTCCCGCGGATGGATTCCACCTGCTCCGCGTGGATCGGCGCGGCGTACAGCCGGATGTTGGCCCCCCGCGAAGCCAGGCTTTGGCCGCGGACCGAGCCCTTCATCATGCCGGACATGTTGATCACGAAGCCGAGCGCAAACACCCCGACCGCGGTCGAAAGCACGGCCAGCGCCGTGCGCATTTTATTGCGGGAAAGATCCCTCCAGGTTTTTCTCCAGATGACGCTCATGGCACCCCGGCCTTTCCGTTGGCATGGTCCTTTTCGATGGCCCCGTCCAGGAGATGGATCACGCGCCGGGTGCGCCGACTGAGCTCGCCGTCGTGGGTGACGATCAGGATCGTTTTGCCCTCTTCGCGCAGGCTCTCAAACAGCGAGAACATCTCGGCCGCGGTGTGGCGGTCCAGGTTGCCGGTCGGCTCGTCGCCGACCAGGAGCGGCGGATCGTTGGCGAGCGCCCGGGCGATGGCCGCCCGCTGCTGCTGCCCGCCGGAAAGCGTGCTCGGGAGCTTGTGGGCCTGCCCGGGAATCCCCACCCGCGAGAGGAGCTGCATCGCCCGCCGCGAGCGATCGCGGGCGGAAAATTTCCCGCAGAAATCCATCGGCAGGATGATGTTTTCCAGAATCGTCAGCGTCGGGATCAGCTGGAAGAATTGAAAGATGACGCCGATCGACCGCCCGCGCCAGCGGGCAAGCTCGTCCTCGCTCATTCCGTGGACCGCCTCGCCGTCGACAAGCACTTCGCCGCCGCTCGGGCGGTCGATTCCGGTGATCATATTGATCAGCGTGGATTTTCCGGACCCGGAAGGCCCCATGACCGAGACGAATTCGCCCGGTCCGATCGCTAGGTTGATCCCCTTTAGCACGTTCACATCCCCGCCGCCGGCCTTGTAGTTCTTGACCAGGTTGCGGAGGTCGATCAGTTGCGGTTCATTGCCGTATTGGCATTCCATGATCCTGTTTCCTTTCCGGTATCGTCCGTCCCATCCGTCAGAATTGTCCGTATCGGCCCCGGCCGGACCGGCGGCAGGCAAAGCCGCGGCCAACCCCGTGCCAATACGGGATGTATTGCGGGGAAAATCTGTTTCAACTCCTTCGGATCTCTTCCGGTGGTTTCCGCGTACAGACTCTATCAATCGTCCCGGACAACCGATATCCGTAAAAAATCCCCTGTTGCTACCTGCTTAGACCGGGGCCGCATCTCAATTGTTTCGTGCCGGTTCTGGGTCGAAAGCGGAACCGGCGGCCGGCCGCAGGCGGGCCATTCGAACGGGAACACACAAAATGAGGGCGTCTCCGAGGGGAATTCGATTGCGTCAATTGCCCTTCGCCGCCCGTTTGGCGTTTGCAGTTCCGGTCCGGGCTTGCCATTGCCAATTCATCCGCGGGATGGTGCGCCCAACGGGTTGGCGCGGATCAGGAAAAAGAGCGGCTGCCATTCATTGGTTTCGGGGCCTCGACTGTTCCAAAACCATCGCCCATGCGGCATTTTCTTTCGCGGGCATGGAAAAATCTTGAAGGTCGATCACGGCACCAAAGCGCCGGGAGCAGGCGAGTCTGCCTTGGCTAAAGCGTTTTCTTGCCGTCAGGGGAGGAAAAATAATCTTGTCCCAATTCACAGGGTCAATGCAGAAACCCATATATGCGCGATTCCGAAAAAAACCGACGCCCCGAACATCCACCAGGAGCCCATCAAATACGATGAGAGCACGAGCAAAATAACCGGCGCCACCGCCATTGGCAGGGGCAGTCCGAGAAACGGCGCCCCCAAAAGCCCGGACAGCCGGCCTCCAAGGAAGTACCGCATCCAACAAAAATAGTAAACCGCCAGCGCCAATCCGATGGCGATGAGCACCGGGGTGGAAAATTTTTTATTCAGGTCCAGCGGGCGGAAAAAAGGAATGACCAGAACAGCGAATAAACAGATCCTCTCCGCCATGGTGAGGAACAATGGCTCGGCGACGGGCGTTGCCGGATCTCCTTTGGGCAAAATCATCCACGCCGCATTCGGAATCATCAGCAGGAAAGGGATCCATGCCCCGGATTGGATGGTGATGTTTATCGCCCCGAAAGAAAAATTCATGAATTCCTCCGCCTTTCCGGATGACCGGAAAGCCATCCGCTGATGATTATGCCACCGCCATTTCCATTCGCAAGAAGAGCAGGAGGGAGAATACGTGTTGGTTCCCGGTAGAAAGCGGGGCTGAAATCGCGGAAAAACAGCCGAAAAAACCTTTCACACTTGCGGAATGCGGAGGATTCAAGTAAACTTTGTGAAATTCTGTTCTGGGGGGGACGTAAATATGGCCAGCGGACGCGATAAAGCTCTCGAATCGGCTCTCCTTGAGCTAAAAAAGAAATACGGTGACGGCGCCGTCATGCGGCTTGGGGAATCCATGCGGCTTGCGGTGGAGGTGATTCCCACCGGCTCGATTGCGCTCGACATCGCCCTGGGCGTGGGCGGAATTCCCCGCGGCCGGGTGACCGAGATTTTCGGGCCGGAATCCTCAGGCAAGACCACCCTCTGCCAGCACATCGTCGCCGAAGCCCAAAAGCGCGGCGGCAACTGCGCCTACATCGACATGGAACACGCGCTGGATCCGGTCTACGCCTCCAAATGCGGCGTGGACACCGACGCGTTGTACGTCGCCCAGCCGGACACCGGCGAGCAGGCGCTGGAAATCGCCGAGACGCTGATCCGCTCGGGCGGCGTGGACGTGGTGATCATCGACTCGGTCGCCGCGCTCGTGCCGCGGGCGGAGATCGAAGGCGACATGGGCGACGCCACGATGGGCATGCAGGCGCGGCTCATGAGCCAGGCGCTGCGCAAGCTCTCCGCCGTGATCCGCCAGACCAACACCGCGATGATTTTCACCAACCAGCTGCGCCAGAAAATCGGCGTGATGTTCGGCAATCCCGAGACGACCACCGGCGGGATGGCGCTCAAGTTCTACGCCTCCGTCCGGCTGGACGTCCGGCGCATCCAATCGATTAA
Organism: Anaerolineales bacterium; assembly: GCA_016932475.1. Classification (GTDB taxonomy): domain Bacteria; phylum Chloroflexota; class Anaerolineae; order Anaerolineales; family RBG-16-64-43; genus JAFGKK01. Next base: position 18,489 of record JAFGCU010000041.1, on the reverse strand, counting down.
AAACGGCGCCGAAGTGACGGGCAGCCGCACCCGCGTCCGGGTGGTAAAGAACAAGGTCGCCCCGCCCTTCCGCGAAGCCGAGTTCGATATCATGTACAATGAAGGCATCTCCAAGACGGGCGACCTGATCGACATCGGCACCCAGCTTGGATTAATCATCAAGCGCGGCGCTTTCTTCTCGTTCCAGGACGCACGCATCGGCCAGGGGCGGGAGAACGCCAAGCAGCACCTGAAAGAGCATCCGGAAATCACCGAGCAGCTCGAGACGGTCGTCCGCGAAAAGGCGATGGCCGGCTCGGCGGTGGTGGAAGCCTCTGCCCCCGAAGAAGAGGAAGAGGCGGATGCGGACGCCTAGGCCTTCGGGCCCGGGCCGGCAACAAAGACAATTCTGCGTGGAGAAACAACCGGGAGGTTTTCCCCTCCCGGGAACCCTCCACGGGCTACGGACTGAACAAAAGCACTAACGGAACCCCCCCGCGGAGGTGCGGGAAATGGATCAGCGTTTTTGGCCGCCGGACAATCCACAGCAGCGTTTCCGGTTGCACGCGTCCCAAGCAACGGACCGGGCCGGCGCAAGCGGCCGTCGATTCCACGTCTTCTTCCGGTGTTAGCCGGCGACTGACGGCGGGTTCCAAATCCATCCATTCGGATCGGTGCTAAGGCAGCCGCAGCCCCTTGTCGGGTTACGGCTGTTTTTTTTTGCTGGCGGGATGAAAACACCCCGCCGCCTCCGGGGTTGACCGCCGGGGCCTGAGCTCCGCGAGACCGGGGTGTGGTTCATTCGAGGGAACGATGCCGAAAAGGATCGCCGCCCTCCGGGCGGGACGCGACGGCCGAAGGATCACTGTGGTGCTCGAAGGCGGGGAATCCTTCCCGCTCTCGGCCGGCGCCGCCGCCGCATTTTCACCCGGGCAGCTACTTGCGCCCGGGGAGCTCGATCGGCTTAAACAACAAAGCGCGCTGGACGACTCGTATGCGCGCTGCCTGGGGCTGCTGGCGCGCCGGCCGCGGTCACGCGCGGAATTCGAGCGCTACCTGCGCCGCCGGAAAATGGACGCGGCGGAGATCTCCCTCGTTCTAGACCGGCTGACGGGCCAGGGCTGGATCGACGACCGCAAGTTCGCCCGCGAGTGGGTGGCCAACCGGCAGGAATTCCGCCCGCGCTCCGCCCTTGCGCTGCGAATGGAGCTTCGGCGGCTGGGCCTGGCGGAAGACGACGCCCGCGAAGCGCTCGAGGGCGTGCGGGAAGACGCCGCGGCGCAGTCGGCCGCGCGCAAAAAGGCGCCGCGCCTGATGCGGGCATCCGGCGAGGGTCCGGATGCAAGCCGGGAATTTCAACGGAAGATGACCGCGTTTCTGGCATCACGCGGTTTTAACTACGGCCTCGCGCGGGAAACCGCCCGGTGTGTTTGGGAGGAGTTTTCCCGATCCGGTCAGGCCGAACCAAAAATTGAAAATTAGGGCAAGGAGGTTTCGCCATGGGTGAGATATCGGCTGTGTGGCTGGTTGTAATCGCCGGAGCCGCGTTGGCGGCGGGGGTGATCGCGGGATACGCCATCCGCCACAGGATCGCCGCGCAGCGCGCGGCGGAAGAGAAATCGAACATCAACTCGCAGTTGGCCGCCGCGGAAAGCCGCGCGCGCCAGATTGAAATCCAGGCCAAGGATGCGGCGCTCAAGCTGCGGGACGGCGCGGAAGATGAGATCCGCCGCCGCCGCGCGGATCTTTCCGCCGAGGAGGAGCGCCTGCAGCGCCGGCGGGCCGAGGTGGACCGGCGCATGGAGCGCCAGGAACAGCGCGAGCAGATGCTCAACAAACGGCAGAGCGCGCTCGACCGCCGCGCCAATGACCTCGAGAAAGTGCACGCCGAGCGCCTGGTGGAATTGCAGAGGGTGGCGGGGATGACCGTCGAAGAGGCGCGCGGCATTCTGCTGGCGGATGTGGAAAAGGAATCGCGCGCCGACATGGCCCGCACGATCCGGCAGATCGAGGAGGAAGCGCGCCAGGAAGGCGAGCGGCGCGCGCGCGAATTGGTGGCGGACGCCATCCAGCGCGTGGCCTCGGATCACGTTTCGGAAGTGGCGGTTTCGGTCGTGCCGCTCCCGAGCGAGGAGATGAAGGGGCGGATCATCGGGCGCAACGGCCGCAACATCCGCGCCTTCGAACAGGCGGCCGGGGTGGACGTGATCGTCGACGACACTCCCGAAGCGGTGACGATTTCGTCATTCGACCCGGTCCGCCGCGAGGTCGCCCGCCGGTCGCTGGCCAAGCTCATCCTCGACGGGCGGATCCACCCGGCTCACATCGAGAAGGTGCTCGAGGACAGCCGCAAGGAAGTGGATAAGGTGATCCTGGAGGAGGGCGAGCGGGCTTCCTTTGAAGCCGGTGTTCCGGGGCTGCATCCGGAAATTCTCAAGAAACTGGGCACGCTCAAGTTCCGCATGTCCTACGGGCAGAACCAGCATGGGCACTCGGTCGAGACCGCGCTGCTGGCCGGCGTGATTGCCGCCGAGCTTGGAGCCGACGTGGCCGCGGCCAAAGCCGGCGGCCTCCTGCACGACCTCGGCAAGGCCATGGACCACGAGGTGGAGGGCACCCACGCCGCGATCGGGGCGGATTTCATCAAACGCTACGGCGTCCCCGAAAAAATCGTCAACATCGTCGCGGGCCACCACCACGAGGTGGAACAGGACAGCGTCGAGGCGGTGATCGTTGAGGCGGCCGACGCCATATCCGGCGCGCGGCCCGGCGCCCGCCGCGAGAATCTCGAGCAGTACGTCAAACGCATCCGGACCCTCGAGGATATCGCCACTTCGTTCGAGGGAGTGGTGGAAGCCTACGCGCTCCAGGCCGGCCGCGAAGTGCGGATCATCGTCCGCCCGGAGAACCTGGACGACCTGGCATCCGTGCGCCTGGCGCGCGATGTTTCCCGCAAGATCGAGGAAGGCCTGCAGTATCCCGGCCAGATCAAAGTCACCGTCATCCGCGAAACGCGGGCGGTGGATTACGCGAAGTGAAAAACACGAGCGGGTTAAGATCGTCATGCCCGCGTGCTCCTAGCGGGCATCCAGAGACTTAATCCCTCTACCCGTGAAAAGACCCTGGATTCCCGCTAAAAACACGCGGGAATGACGGCGTAAAAGTATCGGGCGTCGCCCAATGAATGACCGCACAGCAAGCTACGCGGTATCAAGGTGCACAAAATCCACGAACCACGCGGCAAGCCGCGGGGTTTTCATCATCCCGCGAAGCGGAATAAAAGAGCGTTCTACTAAGTAGACAACCCCAGGGATTAAAAAAAACGGCGCGGTCAAAATGGACCGCGCCGTTTTCTGCTCCTCTCAATTCTCTTAATCCACCGGCCGGTTTGCCTCGACAATTTTCTGAACAGATTCGATCAGCGTGTTGGTCCGGACCGGTTTGACCAGATAGCCGTTGCCGAGCGCCCGGCCCGTGTTCTGATCCTCGGGTGAGGCAAGCGCCGAGAAAAAAAGGATCGGCGGCGAGTCGAGAAACGTGGTCCGCAATCTCCGGGCGACGGAAAAACCGTCCATGTCCGGCAGCATGATGTCCAACAGGATCACGTCGGGACGGTCCTTGGCCACCTCCACCAGCGCGTCGAGCCCCCGGTAAACCGGCGTCACCCTATGCCCGGCGCGGGCCAGGATCATCGATGCCAGCTCGAGGGTATCCATGTCATCATCGACGATCAGAACGTTAGCCACCTTCAGGCTCCCTGGTACTTTCGTACGATGTAATTCTATGCCGTTGTTGAGTTAACAAAAACCGCGTCTTATCACCTCTTTTAAGCGGAATGTCATGAATAGTGTAACGTTCAGAAATCGATAAATTTCACCGCAAATACCAGTTTTCACACCATAGGCCGGTCTCTTGCAGGGAGCCCCCCCCGGGCGGTAGGGGCGAACCAATGCCTCACACCCATCCCCACCGGCCCCTTTCCCTTCTCTTGAATGACTTCGGGAGAAGGAGAAGGGGTGAGAAATTAAAAAACGGCCGCGATCCATATTCGCGGCCGTTTATTTAAAATTTTTTCGCGATAGGAGCGATCAGCGATCGCGTCCTTTCATCTCAGGCGGCCGGTTTGTCGGCCTCGAGCACCTTCTGCACCGATTCCAGCAGCGTTGTCAGGCGGACCGGCTTGAGCAGGTAGCCCTCGCCCAGGGTCCGACCGATGATCTGGTCTTCGGGCGTGCTGCGCGCCGAGAAGAACAGGATTGGCGGCGGATCGGAGACCGTTGTCCGCAATTTTTGGGCAACCGAGAATCCGTCCATGTCCGGGAGCATGATATCCAGCAAGACCATGTCCGGACGGTTCCTGGCTACTTCCGCCAGCGCGTCCGCCCCGCGTTCGACCTGCACCACCGTATGCCCGGCCCGGGCCAGGATCATCGCAGCCAGCTTGAGCGTATCCACATCATCGTCGACGACCAGAACGTTTCCCATATGATGGCTCCCTCCGCGATTAATCCGGCGGGCCACAGCTGCGGCCCACCATCGTGCAATAATACAGATTATTTTACGCGCAAGCGGATGATCTCACCAGCGCGGCTTGACTGTTATTTTCCGTAGAATGTCATGGATCGGTATTTGCCGTAATTAAGCGCGTTTTCAACGCAAATACCACCATTCCCACCACCATCCGCCGTTTTCCACAATCGAATCTCCGCCCGGACGCAGATTGGAATAGGGGAGCCGTTTCCCGCTGGAAGGCGCCGTCCAGGCGTAGCACCGGCCGTTCCACCAGAAATACCAGCCGCTGGATTCCGCCATGCGGATCGAATCCTCCTCCCCTGTGGTGAGGAAACCTTCACCCACCAGCAGCGGCCCCGCCTCCGGGCCGCACGTCACCCGGCGCCAGCCCGCCGCGATGACCGGCAGGGGCTCCTTTTTGGGATTCAGGATGTCGTCCGGAAGGCGGTTGGGTTCGCCGGGCGTGGGCGGGAACCCGAGCCGCAGGACGGTTTCGCCGTCCGGGAAACGGGCCCAGGCGCTGTCGGGCCAGCGGGTGCGGGTGTAGACCCGGCCGTCGATTTTCACGCGGCCCGGGGCAAGCAGCCAGATCTCGTCGCCCGGATCGTTCAACGCCACCTTGGTCCGGGTGCGGAAGAATACCAGGAACTGATTCGGCTCGATCCACGTTCCGCCGGGGATCACAAACGGCCGGCTTCCGCCATGGTAGTTGTCGTCGAGCATCCAACCGCCGATATCCACGGCCCGCCCGCTGATGTTCAGAAGTTCGATGAACTCATCGTTGGTGTCGATCCTGCCGTCGCGGTTCCAATCGGAACCCGGTTTGGGCAGGAACTCGTTGATCAGAACACCCCTGGGAAATTTGGTCGCGCTCGGGGTCGGGGAAAGCACGCTGTTGGCGCGGCCGGGCGTCCCGCGCACGGCATTGCCCGCCGCGTCGCGGCCGTTCATCACCCATCCGGTGTTGGTTCCCCACCCCGGCGGATCGGCGCATGCGCGTTCCATGCTGGCATACACGGGTGACGCGGTTCCCGCCGGCCAAGCCCGGCCGCGCGCACCGGCGGCATCGATCACGCCGCCGGCCGGATCGATCAGCGTCAGTTCCTCGCCCGAATTCGCAAGCCCGCCTGTATACAGTTGATGGGCGGGGATATCGCTGAGGGTGTCCTCCCCGCCCCGCTCGAGTATGAAAAAACCTCCCGATGGTATCGAACCCGCCAGGAATATGGAGATGTCCCCCCCGTCGGTCAACACCCATCCGGAAAGGTCGATATCCGCTCCGCCCGGATTCCATAGTTCGATCCACTCATCGTTCGCGTCCGCAACCGTCCCGGCCCAGGCCGCCTCGTTGATCACCACGCTGTGCGGCGGGTACGGCAGCGGAGAAAGCGTCACGGTTGGCGTGCGGGTTGCGGTCGCCGTCCCCGAACCGGTCGGCGTTGGTGTCCGGGTGCGCGTCCGGGTGGGCTCCAGGCACGCACCCGAAAACGGCGCGCGCGGCGTCCCGTTTATGGGATTCCCGGCGGCATCGGCACCGCTGCGATGAATCCCGTCGTTGGAACACCATGCGGTATCCGCATCCGGACCGGCGCCCATGCGCTCCATCGCCGCCGCCGTTGCCTGAGATCCGGCCGGCCAGGAGCCGCCGTCGCCGTTTGCCGTATCCGCGGCGCCGCCCAAGGGATCCATCAGGTAAAGCGTTTCGCCGCCGTTGACGAGCGCGCCGGTGTAGATCCGGTCCGCGGCGATGTCGGCGACGGTCGTGTCGTCGGTCCTTTCCAGAAGGAAGAAGCCTCCCGCGCCGATCGTTCCGGAAAGCGCGATGAGGATGTCGCCGCCATCGGTGAGCACCCACCCGCCCAGGTCGACGTCCGCCGCGCCTGGATTCCAAAGCTCGATCCATTCGTCGTTCGCGGACGCCCGTGTGCCCGCCCAGGCAACTTCGCTGATGATCACCCACGGCGGAGGCTCCGCCGCCCGGGAAGACGTCTGCGTAAACGTTTGTGTAAACGTCTGTGTAAACGTCGGCGTGAGAACGTCCGTCGAGGTATGCGTGGATGTCAGTGTCAGCGCGGGAAAGTCCGTGGCGGTATGCGTGGATGTCGGTATCGGCGTGTCGGTTTGCGTTCCTTCTGCCGTTTGACCCGGGGTTTGGGTGCCGGACGGAGAGTGAGTCGCCGTCCCGGGGATGAACGGCGTTGCCGTTTCGGTTGCCGTTTCGGTTGCCGTTGCGGATTGGGTCTCACCCGGCGAAGGCGATTCCGTGCCGGTCGGCGACGGCGTATCCGTTCCGGCGGATGTGGGAATAAAAAGATCCGAAGCGGAGGGCGTTACCGTCTCCGTTTCGGATCCCTGGAGTATCACTGGATGTGGTGATGAAATGCCGCTCAGCAGAAATCCGGCGCATGCCGCGGCGATTGCCATGCCTCCCCCTCGTTTCATCGCATCCCCCTTTCGGTTGTTGGGCGCCGGCGGCCGGCGCGTTAATCATCCGTCGATCGGTTTGCCCGCGTCCAGCCTGGCTTGCACCTGTCCCTCGATCCAGGTGTAGGTGCGCGCCAGGCCTTCTTCCAAAGAAACCTTCGGTTCCCAGCCCAGCACCTTTTTAACCAGCGTGTTGTCGGAGTTGCGGCCGCGCACACCAAGCGCCCCGGCCACGTGCTTCTTCTCGAGTTTGACGCCGGCGGTCTTCATGATGATATCCGCCAGCTCGTTGATCGACACCATCCGGTCCTGGCCGAGGTTGATCGGCCCGGGGAAATCCGAACGCATCAGCGAGAGGATTCCCTCGACCGTATCGTCGACGTAGCAGAAGGAGCGGGTTTGCTCGCCGTCGCCCCAGATCTCGATCGATTTTTCGCCCTTGAGCTTGGCCACCGCAATCTTGCGGCACAGCGCGGCCGGAGCCTTTTCGCGCCCGCCCTCCCACTTGCCCAAGGGGCCGAACATGTTGTGGAAGCGCACCACGTGGGTTTCGATCCCGTAGGTTTCGCGGTAGTGCTGGCACAGGTGCTCGGTGACGAGCTTTTCCCAGCCGTAGGCGTCCTGCGGCTGGGCCGGGTAGGCGTCTTCTTCCTTGAGCGGCTTGATGTTCGTTTCGGTCTGCTTGTATTCCGGGTAGACGCAGGCCGAGGAGGTGAACAGGTAGCGCTTCACCCCGTTGACCCGCGCCGCCTCGAGGGTGTGGGTGCTGATAAGCAGGTTGTTGTGCAGGATCTGGGCGTGAAACTTCGAGATGAAGCCCATCCCGCCCATGTCGGCCGCAAGGGCGAAGGTTTCCTCCACCCCGCGGGTGGCCTGCAGGCAGTTGTCCCAGCGGCGCATGTCGAGGATCTCGAACTCGTCGGCCGGCGAGGGTTCGTATTCCGGATACTTCAGGTCGGTCCCGCGCACCCAGTAGCCTTCGCGCTTCAAGCGCTTAACCAGGTGATGGCCGATGAACCCGCCCGCTCCGCTGACCAGTACTTTTGTTTGCGCCATATTCTCACTTTCCGAAAAGGCGGTCGGGTTGTGATTACCGCGCACCCCGGCCTGCGAACCGCCGGGAAAAGCGAGACCGCCATCTCGCTGCGCAGATCGTATGCTCAACACGCCCCGGGAAAACGCCGGGGCAGCTTCTTAATTCGCCGGATAATTATATCGCAAAGGGAAAACCCCTGAAATCAGCCTTTATTTTAATTCCGGAGACCGGTCACACCTCCGATAGAAATGCGAAAATCCTGTCGTTCGCGCCCTTGATATGCTCATGGACGAAATCCGGGTAAATATCCATCTTCTTCTTGGACGTGAGTTTATTGTAGGCCGCGAACTGGCTTGAGGGCGGGCAGATCGTATCCATCAGCCCGATGCTCCACAGGACCTCGGCTTTAATCCGCGGCGCGAGGTGCTGGATATCTATATAGCCGAGTTTTTCGAACACGGCGGCTTCGTTCCGGTGCAGGGGATTGGAATGCCGGAAATAATCCCGCAGCTCAAGGTAGGCGTCCTTGGCCAGGTCCATTTCCCAGACCCGCTGGTAGTCGCTCAGGAACGGGTAGACCGGGGCCGCCCGCCGGATCCGCGGCTCGAGCGCCGCGCACGCGACCGTCAGCCCTCCGCCCTGGCTCCAGCCCGTCACCCCGACATGGTCCGCATCCACATCCGGCATCTCCATCACGATCTTGGCCAGCTGCGCGGTGTCGAGGAACACCTGGCGGAACAGCATTTTTTCCGGTTCGCCGCGCAGCGCATCCTCCAACCCGCGGACGAAGTGCCCGTGCAGGGTGCCGCCGGAGACGACCGAGCGGTCCTGCGAAAGCCCGCCCTGGCCGCGGACGTCCATCGCCGCGACGGAAAACCCCTGCGAGACGTAGGTCAGCTTGTCGGCCCAGTCGCCGGAATCGACCGAGTAGCCGTGGAACATCAGCACCGCCGGATGCGGCCCGGATGTTTTTTCCGGCCGCAGGAACTTGGCGTGGATGCGCGCGCCGCCCACCCCGGTGAAGTAGAGATCGAAGCATTCCGCGCCGCGGGCGCGGAAATCGGCGCGGACCATCTCCACCTCGGGCGCGACGGCGTGCATCTCCGCGAGCGCCTTTTCCCAGAACGTATCGAAATCGGCCGGGCGCGGATTGGTCCCCTTGTAGACTTTGCATTTCTCAAGCGGAAAATCAAATGTCAGCGGCATTCGTTATCCCTTGAATTCGGATTCCCGCACCGCGCGCTTTCCCCCGAACGCGTGGATGGTGCGGGTGTTGGGGATGCGCTCCCCGTAATGCTTCTTTCCTTTCGGCACGAGGATCTCCTGGCCGGGCTTGAGCGCCAAGGGCTTTCCGTCCATGTGAAGGATGTATTCGCCCTGCACCGTGACGATGTATTCGTCGTACGGGTGCGAATGCTCCTCGGCGACCCCCGCCTCGCGGCCGCTCCACAGGATCAACTGGCTGCCGTCCGCGCCGTCGAAGACAAATCCCTCCAGGCCCGCCACATAATGCGAATCCACATGGATGGCGTTCATCGGGTTTTTCATGAATTTCGGAAAATCGTCCATGATGCCTCCTGTTTCCTCGCGATGGGGTCCGGCTCCATCCCTTCCGATCCGTTCACCGGATGATGTGATTTATGAGACCATTGTACCCGAAGGCGGCGAGCGCGGATTTTTTCGTCCTCAATTCCGCCGGCTTTTTAGAACCGGCGGGGCCTCGATCTATCCACGGTATTCGCAAGCGGCGGATCCTACCCGGAAATTTTGGCTTGCGGATGCCGGCCGGTCCGCGGCAGGAGTAAGACCGAACCAGGTAAAAAGGCGTCATACGAATATGGCCGCACCCGGGCAGAAGCCCTTGGTGAAAAGACCTTTCCAAAAAAGAAGAGGAAGACGCAATTCGTGAGATCGGCGGAAAGCACAGAAGCCCAAATCCGATCATCATTCGTGCCCGAGTCGCCAACCGCGCGCATCGGCCGGGCGCATTACCCGCCGGCCGGGTTCATTCTCCAGAAGGAGAATCCCACCGCCACGGCCATCAGGATTGCCGTTGCGATCAACACCCATCCAGCCATTCCTCGCCGGGACGGCCGTCCCTGCGCCGCCGCGCTGCGGCGGAGGAGTAATCCAGCCGCCGCCACCGGCACCGCGGCGATCAAGCCGATCCAGAGGAGCTGGGTAAGCGGATCCATGATCCGGCCTCCGTAGGGGAAAATCAGAATTTCCTGATCACCCGCTCCAGGGCATCCAATCCCCGTTCCAGCTTCTCCATCTCCGGCCCGAAGCTGATCCGGGAGTAATGCTCATAGCGGGCGTGGAACCGGCGCTTATCCGGATTGACGTCGAAGAAGATGCCCGGGATGGTGATGACCTTTTCCTTCAACCCCTCCCGGAACAGGCTCATCCCGTCGTGGATCGGCGATGGCAACCCCTCGAGGTTGGCCCACACGTAAAACGTGCCGACCGGGTCCACGTCCACCTTGAAACCCATCTTCTTAAGCCGCTCGAGCATGTAGTAGCGCTTCTTGCGGAAAGTTTTCTGGATGGCGAGGGTCTCCGCCCGCGCGAACTCCGGCTTGAGCAGTTCGAGGGTCGCGGTCTGGAACGGGTGGTTGGGGCCGCCGTCGAGAAAGGAACCGGCGCTGGCGATCACGTCGATCACGTCGCGCGGCGCGAGAGTCCAGCTCAGGCGCCAGCCGGGGTAGCGCCAGTTCTTGGTCAGGCCGTCGACGATGAGGATCGGGTCGCTGTCCACATCATGGACGAGGGCCGCGGCGGAGTTCATCCGCCCCAATTCGCCGTCGTAGAGGTAATGCGAATAGAATTCGTCGAAGATCATCGAACAGCGGCAGCTGCGCGCCAGGTCGCACCAGGATTCCAGTTCCTTGCCCTCGATCACCTGGCCGGTGGGGTTGCACGGATTGCTCACCAGAAGCGCGCTCAATCCCCGGCCGAGAATTTCGTTTTCCAGATCGGCAAGCGCTTTATGATAACCGTGCCGGGGCTCGAGCAGGATTGGGATGGCGGTGAAGGCTTTGAATACGCCCAGCAGTTCCTCGTAGGCTGTGTAATCCGGGATGAAGTGGCCCATGTTGACGTTGCCGAGCGCCGCGGCCAGCCGGGTGAGCGCGAGCCTGCCGCCGTTGGCGATGCTGACATTCTCGGCCGTATATTGGGAAGGCTTGCCCTGGCGATAATTGCGGTTGTAGTATTCCGCGACCGTCTGGCGCAGCGCGAGGTTGCCCTCGATCGGCGAATACTGGCGGCTGGGGGCAGGAATGGTGATGGATTCGACCCGCGGCGGCGCGCCGGGCAGGTCTCCGGTTTCCGGCGAACCCTGGCCGAGGTTGGCCCATTCCGGGCTGTCGTAGGAAAAACCGAGCTGCGCCGCTTCGTGCATGACATAGATCACGCCCGTGCGCGGCACGCTGCGAAAACCTGGAGTTAAGGATGGCTCCATTCAACCTCTGTGTGAGCTTCTTGGAAACCAAATCATTGTACGCGGAAAACGCGGATTTCGCGGATAATCTGAAAATATCAAAAAAGACGCGCGCGCCATCCGGGTCATCCGCGCTCAGGGTTTTTGGGGAATTATTTTTCCGCCAGGATTTCCTCCAGAATCTTCGCGGCGGATTGCACGAACAGCGGGCACTTATTGGCGAATGCCCCCGCCTCCCCAACCCGCTTCCAGTCTTCGGGGTTCTTCGGATCAATCGAAAGCAACTCCCGGCATAATACCGCGCCGTTTTCCTTTTGGAATTTCTCGATCAAGGCGTTCACTTTGGCGACGTTTTTCGTTCGCGCCTCCGTATCGGCGGGATCGCTGAATCCGCAGCGCGCGCCGAGGACGATGGCAGCGCCCGAAACCGCCCCGCACACATACCCGTTGCGGGCCATCCCGCCCCCGAACGAGGCCGCCATTCTCACCACCGCCTCCTCCTCCACCCCCAGCTCCGCCGAAAACGCCTTAACCACCGACTGCGCGCAATTCCAGCCGCCGCGCATATGCTCCGCCGCTTGGTCCGATCTGTCCATGATAGGTCCCTTTCTTTATTTTCAGGTGTTCGAGCAGCGTTCGATGCGTATTCCTGGACCAGCCCGGTCAGGGCGGGCGAGACCGCTTTCATACTGCGCCGAATACCGGTCTCGATACGAGTTTTGCTTCCTCTCGCCGTAACAGGGCCGGAAACGCTCAACCCTGCTCGACCAACATACCCGCCGATCTTGGTTTCTACTCGATTTTAAAATACAACCACTCGCTCTTCGGCCCGGCGCCGTTCGCGGGACTGATCGCCCAGACCCGCCAACGCCCCCGCTTGCTGTAGGTTGTGTCGAACGCCAGCGGCACCGTGTAATCCGGCTGCGCAAGCCCGGCCGCGTCCGTGTGCGTCTGCCAGTATTCCCAATCCTCGCCGAACCGGTAGAGCGTATCGATCTCGATCCCGTATGTCACCTCGCCGGGATACTCCACGCCCTCCCAGGTGAAGCGGGCTCCTTGGGAGCCGATCTCCGCATCCGCCGCGGGTGAAAGCGGGACGGGAACGGGGACGCCGGATTGCAGCGCATGGATCATCTTTTCGGTCCAGACCGGTATCCCGGCCGGCGCTGTTTCCGCCAGCGCGGGGGGCAGGCCGGCCGGGGTCGGATCGAGACAGAACATGCCGCTCAGGAGCGAATGGTAATTGTGCCGCGCCGCTTCGCGATAATCGACGGTCGGGCCGGGCGAGAGCGCCGTAAGGAAATCCGGATCGCTGTGATACGCGAGCCATTCGTAAAGCCGGGCTTCGACGCCGTAGGCTCCCAACTCCGCAATCGTGTTATCCCGCCCTCGGCATTGGTGCGCCATATAGGTGTGCCGCGCCTCGTGGATGTACAGCCGCATCAGCGCGCCGACCGCCGTCCAGCGGTCGCTGTGGAACGCGTGCAGCTCGGCGCGGATCTGGATCGTCGGCGGTGTGCCGCAGCAGGAATGCGAGGCGATGTCGCTGCGGAACCGGATGGCAGAAATCGTGCCGGTGAACCAGTCGTACAGCGATTGATCGGTCCACGGCAGCGGGGCATCGAACGCCAGCCTCTTCATGATCAGGACCGCGTGATAGGCGTTCTTCTGCGCGCGGGTGAGGTCGGCCGATCCGGCCGCGGCGGTGCACACGAACGTTCCGGCCGTCGGATCGCCTTCGAAGCTCATATCGATTTTCGAATCCACTTCAGCGACATCCTGCGCCGTGGGGCATTCGGCCAGGATTTCATCCACCGTGGCGGGCCAATTGGCTTCGAGGGGCGCGGAGGCCTCCTCCGGTGAAGGTTCGGAGGACGGCGCGGCTACAACCCCGCCGATGGATTCCGTGGCGTGCGGCGCGGCGGCAGAGCCGGTGCGCAGGGATAAATTGCACGCCAGGACCGAGCCCGCGAGAAGTGCGAACACCGGACGAGCGCCTGCTTTAATGAGTGGCATGGCCACCGTTTGGCGCGGACCAATCGTTCGAATGGCGCGGATACTTCCGGATGGAATTATAAACCCCGACCGGCGGTCAAGCGCGCCCGCGGTCGGCGGTCTCGGCGGCGGGTATTCTATACCCGCGGCCCGCCCTTGACCGCGTCGTTGCAGCGGAGGCATCCCGGATCGCCGCAATGGGTGATGGAGGGATTGGCGCGCAAGACCGGAACCAGCGCATCGATGAATTTCCGGAACGGGTAGATCCGCCACAGGCCGGCGCCCACGGCGATTCGATTTTCGAGCGATGCCACCGCGGGCGCCAGGTTTTCAAACCCCTCGGAACAACCGCCTTCTTCCGTTGCGCACAACGTCCCGTCCTTGCGCATCCCCCAGCGCCGGAACAACCGCCGCCCGGAGAGCTCTTCGGCGAAGTGAATCGGGGTCGCCGCGGTTAAGCCCACCCCCGCAAGGACCAGCCACGCGTCCGAGCCGGCATAGATCTCTTTGTACGGCCCGAAGATGTTGAGCGGAGATTGCGCCGTGATCAGCTCCGCCGCCCGCGGGCCAAGCCCGGCGAACGGATCGCTTGGGTGATTCCCGCGGACCCGCCCCGGGCGCTCCAGCAGCCGCGCCGGGATCGCTCCCATCTCCTCACGGGTGATCTGGTTGGCGTCGGGGTCGTAAGCGATCGGATCTTTCCGCCCGGCGACCCATTTCGGATCCAGCCCGTTTTGCGGAATCCACCATCCCGGAGGCGGAGCCGCCTGGCTGTCGTAGAAAAAGGTCGGGACGATCAGCGTGCAGCCGGCCGATAGAAACGCGCCGATGACCGCGTCCGCTCCGCCCTCGACGAGTCCGAAGGATCTCAGCGATGAGTGCAGGCAGATCGCGCGCCCGGAAAGACCCGATCGATTAACCGCTTCCAGAATTTCGGCTTGTGCGAGAGCCATCGTCCTTTTTACGACCGACGCGGTCCCCGTTAAGTTCACCCTTGCGTCGCGAGGGCAGGCGCGGGGATGACGGACCGCGTCGGTCTCCCGGTGTTCCTTACTTCCATTCCGCAAGTTTGTAGAGGGAAGCGTACGGCCCGACGGTGTACTCGGCTCCCATCAGGAGCAGGCTTGTCTTCTCCGGGATGGAAGCCGGGCTCAGCGTGACGGTGCGGGTGTTCGCGTAAAAACCGGGCCATAGGCCGACCGCGATCTCGAGCGTCGCCTTGTCGTAATGGGTCGGGATGATCAGCCGCGGCTTGACCTGGTCCATCTGCTGGAAGCCGGTGCGGTTGGCCGCGTCCATCATGCTGAAGCTGTTGCTGAACTGGGTGATGGCCAGATCCACCTTGCCCAGTATCGCCATCTCCCCGGCGGTGAAGGATAACTGGCCGCAGTCGCCGAAGTGCACGATGCGCAGGTCTCCGGTCTCGATCAGGAATAGGAAATTCGTCGCCTTCGCCGGATCGTCCAACGGATCGTTGGGCAGATGGGCGGATACGATCGCGGTCACCTTGATGTCGGGAAGGTCGATTTCGCCCGCGGCCATGGTGATCTTTCGGCCGGGGAAGGATTCCACGAAATCCTTGAAATAGTGGTCGGGATGCATGTGGGTGGTGAGCAGGACATCGTCGGCCGACGGTTCCTTGGTGAGAAGGCTGACGTTCCAGACGTCGATGTAAATGTGCCGGCCCGCCGGGGTGACCAGTTCCACCTGAGCGTTGTCGCCGTAGGTTAAGGTCACCGAGGGCTTCCCGGTCGCGGTCGGTTCCGGCGTTGCGGTCGCCGCAGGCGTGGAGGGCGCGCAGGCCGAAAGCAGAAGCACCAGCGGGAGCGCCGGAAGAAAAGCGTATTGGTAATGCATGGGTACTCCTTTCGAAATAAAGGCCATCGAGTAAAACCATTTTCCCATTAAATGCGGTGGAAATACCTGTTTTCTCAGCTAATATTCAATCACCGGCCGGCGCTGATCCCGGCAAAGCCGTCGAGAAAGGCGCCATGGAAAAGCCCGGTCTGGGGATCAGGTGATATAAAAACGGATGGCCATGCTCAGGAAGAGCGAGCCGAGGATGATCAGTCCATTAAACAGCAGGCCTAGCCGACTGAATGTTTTCACCCGGCCGTACTGCCGCACCCCGATGATGCCAAACACCAGCCCCGCCAGCGAGAGCAGGAACGAGACGCAGAACAACGGGGAGATATCGAGGCTCGGCCCCGCATCGACGCCGGTCGGGCCCGCCGTGATAAAAAACACATCCGCATAGATGATAAGGATCGAGATGATCGAGAGGGCGAAGGAGATCAATCCCCAGACGGAGGGCTTGAGAATCTCCACCTCTTCCACTTTGGCCAGCTCGATCAACCCCGGATTCTTTTCCAGCATTTCCACGTGGACCGGTGTTTGCAGCGCCCCGGCCGCCGCCTTGCGGACCTCTTCGGAAACATCCGTTTCGGCGGCCCGCAACAGCGCCTCGACCAGGCGCGGATGGCTCTTCCCCAGCCCGCCGATTTTTTGCGCCGCTTCGATCCGGCGGAATGCCAGCCCGCCGCGCTTTACATCCTGAAGCAGTTTTTCCAATTCCGGGGTGAGGGGTTGTTCGCTCATGGATTCACTCCTAATATCGGAATTCCCGGAATTATTCCGGTTCTTCGCACCAATCAACCAAACCTGGAAGAGGATATTTTACCCCGACTTGCGAGAGGGGAAAGCCCTGCGGAACTTTTTCCGTGCCTTTGCGAATTAGCCGGCATGTTCTCCGTGAACCATCCCACCTCCCTCCCCTTGCCCCGCCCTCCTTCCCTTGGTACGGGAAGAAGGAGGAAGACAATTCGAAACCTCTGAAAAAATCACCCTGAGCTTCCCTGCCAATAGCACGGGGCAGGCGCTCAGCATGACAACCTTCCTCGCAGGATTCAAATCCGAATAAATATTCAACCGCAAAGGGAACAAACATCGGAAATAAATGAGGAGTACATGCGGCCGGATTCATTTCAAAAACAATTTGTGCTTTCTGCGGGCTTCCGGCGGCCATTCCTTGCGGTTTTCATGTCAGGTTTTAACCGATCGCCTCGATACACGACCCGCCATCTCCGGCCGCTCCACAGGAATATGCCGGAGATCCCATGAAAGCACCAAGCCATCAGGCGCGGCAGCGGCAAGCGCTTCCCGATCCTTCCGGATCCGTTCCGGATCCAGTTCGGCCTGCGTGCGCCCGCACTCTTCGGCGCAGGCTTCGAGGAGCGCGGGAGGCGGGTTCCATCCAAGCAGCGCACCGCCTGCCGGCAGGCGGCCGAAAGCGGCGTGCAGGATTTTCCGTGCCTCCGCCGGTTGGCCGCGGGCGCTCTCCGGCCCGCCTTCGAGGAATGGAACACATATCTTCATCATCAGGTCACTAAGCGGGATTTCGCACCCACCCCTGTCTTTTCGCTATCCGGTCCGGGTTTCGTATCACGACCCCGCCGCAGCGGCCGGCGATAACAATTTCTCCATCCGGTACACCGTCGTCTGGTCGGCCAGAAGCTCCGGACCGGCATAGATGCGGAAGCCCCGGTTCTGCCAGAATTGGATAGCGGACGGATTGTTCACCTGCACGCCGATCCGGATCCGGGCGATCCGCGGATCCTTCCGGACTTCCTGTTCGACCAGTACCAGCGCGCCGGATCCGATCCCCTGGTGCCGGAAGGATTGCTTGAGCATCAGCAGCGCGATGTATGCCGTGTCGGGCTGTCCGCGGTAATTCCCGGGAACGAAATCCAACACGCCGACAATCCTCCCATCCCGCAGGAAAATCCCGCAGAACCTGCCGCCCATGGTTTTAGACATCGCCAGATCGGCGCGGACCATTTCACGGGACGCGGTCGGCACCGGGCCGAGCGCGAGAAAATCCTCGCATTCCTTGTACACAGCGAACAGTTCCTTGAGGGCTTCCTCCCCAGCCGGCCGGAATTCCAGGTTTTTCTCATTTGAAATAATCACCGGCATCTCCCGTTTTTAACTCATTGACAGGACAGATTACCTGGTTTCGGACGGGCAAATCCGTATCGTCGCCCATTCCTATACGGCGGATGGGCTTTAGCCGCACGGACGACGGCGAAGATCCAACGCAGCGCAAGTAAAAAAAGCGCCCGATCATGTTAATGGGGGGGACCGGAAGCGAAGAGGCATCCAAACAGACGGGGGATTATTCGTTTTCTTTTTGCTTGAAATTGTTGCGGTATTTTTCGATGAAGGCGGGATCCAGAACCGGCATCGGATTGGAGTAAAGATCGACCGGCAGCGGATAATTGGTCCGGCAATCCGGGCAGTTCCAGTTTGAGGGGTGCTCGCCGTTGCTGAGGGAAAAGGTGTAGCCGACCTGGCAATGCGGGCACCATACTTCGATCGCTTCATAGGTGCAGTGCTGGAGAAAACACGGCGCTTCCAGGTCCTCGCATAGATATACCAGTTCCTTTTTGCATTCCTGGCAGCGGAACAGGACAAGCTCGCCAATATTTCCTTCCGGGATTGCTTCGTTCGGTTTTTCCGTCATGATACCTTTGTGGATACTGCTGGATTTGGCCTGACCGACTTCCCACCGCCCGGACATCCCGCCCGGCTTAGCCCGCACGGTGTTTATGCCTTCATTGTAACTCCCGGCATGCGGCCCGTAAAACCCCCATTCCTCCTATTCGATACCGACCGCCGGGTCTGATTCGGAAATGCGCCGGAGACGGGCGCATTTCTTTGCGATCCTTCAAATCACCATGATCACTTTTTCCCGGGCGTTCAACTGCGCGTATAGTTGATCCAAATGCTCCCGGCTGCGGGCGACAATCCGGACGGTCAGCGAGAGGTATTTCCCGCCGGCGCTTGTCCTTCGGCTGATGTTCTCTTCCCTCACCTCCCCGGCCAATGTCCGCATGACCGCCAGGACCTCGGCTTCGAATTCAGCGGAGGGGAGCCCGATGATCTTGACGGGAAAATTGCAGGGATAAAGGGAAGGGAAAGCGGTGCGGTTCGTCATCTCGCGGCACATTATAACCGGCGTATCCGTCCTACCCCCCGCCCTTCAGGATTCTGCTCATAGATGATTGTTACTCATCCTCCCCCCATCTCTTTGTGGGGAAGG
>JAFGCU010000040.1 GCA_016932475.1 Anaerolineales bacterium | reverse complement strand
GGTGACGATGTAATCCGAGCACGCCGGGGTGACGAAGTAATCCGAACACGCTGGGGTGACGAACTTGTTATCGTCATACCGGCGTGTGCTCAGCCGGCATCCAGAAGGAAAGTCATACCGGCGTGTACTTGGCCGGTATCTAAAAGAAAAGTCATACCGGCGTGTACTTGGCCGGCATCCAGAAGGAAAGTCATACCGGCGTGCACTTGGCCGGTATCCATCTCAATTCTACAATCCTGAAAACAGCATAATCCGGTTGTTGTCGGTGTCGGTGACGAAGATCCGCCCATCGCGGCCGACGGCGATGCCGGTCGGGAGCGCGAAGGACGCGGCATCGTCCCCGAACAATCCGAAGGTGAACAGGAAATTGCCGTCCGCATCGAACACCAGGACCCGCGCATTTCCCGGATCGGTGACCCACACCCGGCCGTCTTCCGAAACCGCCAGGTATGGTTTGGTATCCGTGGACTGGCCTTCCCACCCGTCGATCACCCACTCCATCAGGTAGATATACTCTCCCCGGACTTCCTCGAAAACCTGGATCCGGCGGTTCCACGTATCCGCGACATACAGCCGTCCGTCCGGGCCGAACCCCAATCCGACCGGTTCATCGAACTGGCCGTAATCGAAACCGGGCTGGCCGATTGGCATCAGGTAGCCGCCATCCGAATCGTAAACGGTGATGCGCTTGTTCCCGGTATCGGCGACGAACACCCGGTCCCGGGAATCGACCGCGATCGCGCGCGGCCCGTAAAACTGGAACCCCTCGCCTTCATGGGTATAGGACCCCCAAACAGCCAGGAAGGCGCCGTCCGGGGAAAATTTTTGGATCCGGAAGTTCCATGTATCGGCGACGTAGACCGAACCCTCCGAATCGACGGCCACCCCCCACGGTTCGTTGAAGGTGCCTTCGGGCGCCAAGGCGGCGTCCGGACCGCTGAAAGAACCCCAGACATGCAGCAAATTTCCTTGCGGGTCGAAGTGCTGAATTCGGTGGTTGCCGGTATCCGCAACGTACACGGAACCGTCCGGCGCGGCTGCGATTGCGCGCGGACGCTGCAGGGAACCCGGTTCCGGGCCTGCCTGGCCCCAGAGGATGTCCGCGTGGAGCGTGCGGACGGAATTCGCGTAAGGATCGATCTCCACCGGAGGCGTAAAGGCTTCGGAGCCGTATTGCCAGACGGTCACCGCCAGATCCTTGCGGACGTACAAGCGCATCCGCTCCCCCGACGGCCAGTTCGAAAGCGAGAAGTCCCTCCCGGTCACCCGCCCGTATTCGGTGTAATCGCGGTTGAACCAGATCTGCCAGAGCGCGGACCGGTAGGCCGGATCGCTCGCGGCGTTCCAGACCCGCTCCCAGGTCAGGTCGAAATAATCCATCATCGGCCACCACATCCGCATGTACGTGAAGGAGTAATGGGTATCCGCCAGCAGACGGTCGGCCTGCTGCCAATAATGATCCGCGACGATCACCGCCGGCGCATCCACCATCGATTGGCCCATCGTGTCGATGTAGTTGTATGCGTTCGGATACTCCCGCAGGTACCAGTACACCAGCCATCCCGAGCGCTGGTCGTACGGGACCACGAGATCCAGATCGTCCTGCGTTTTTCGGGAGATCTCCTCGATCTGGGCGATCGCGGTTTTCACGCCGCCCGCGCCGTGCGCGTACACCAGGAACTCCGTCGCCTCGTCATAGAGGAGATAACTGGAACGCCATGCAGTGCGCAGCGTGCAGATCCCGAGCACCAGAATGGCGCCGAGGAAAAAAATCCGCGTTATGATTTCCGGTTGCAAATCCCGCCAGAGGCGCCAAAGGAAGACCGCGCCGGCCGCCGCGACGAGCGCGCAGAACACGAAATTCCCCGTTACCGAAAGCGAATCGAGGTCGCTGCCGGAAAACGGCCGTGTGCCGCCCCCCATCCACATTCCCGCCGCCAGCGCCGCGGCGACAAGCATGCCGGGCACGACCAGCAGCCCGATCCAGCGCGGGGAGGCGAGGACGGACTGCCAGTCGACGCGCTCCGCGAGCCGGCCGACGACCCATCCTCCAATCAGGATGAGCGGGAATGTGATGTGAACGGTCAGCCACGGCATTTTTTCCCCGGCGAAGGTGAACGCCACGAAGGCCGTCACGCACCAGTATCCGATCATCCAAATCACGGGGGATCCCATCAGGGACGCGATCACCGGGCCGGGCGCGCGCCCTGCCCCCTCCCCCGGATCGGGAGAATCCGCTTCCGGCGCAGGTTTCCGCCGCAGCCAGAGCGCGACGCCCGGCGCGGAAAGCGCCAGCAGCGCCGGCAGGTATTCGTATACCGGGATCTGGATCAGCAGATAGTAATACCACGGCTGGGCTCCGCGCTGAACTTCCTGCTGGGCCATCCAATAATTGACGGCCGCGACCAGCCCCATCACCACTCCGGAAAAATTGGTAAGGCACACCGAGAACAGCAGAATATAGATTCCGAAGAATATTCCGGCATAGGCGGCCCATAGCTTTTTATTCCACATCAGCCCGATGACAGCCGCCAGAGCCGCCATGATGAGCACGATTACCAGCACCGGCAGGATGTATTCGGCCCGGTTAATCTTATCGTACGGATTTCCATCGAACGGATTGAGATTGAACAGCGCCATCGGCAGGGCGGCCAGCTGCGGGAGCAGGGTCGTCGACAGGACGACGAGCAAATCCACCGCCGGGAATTTTTCCCGGAGCGCATCCAGCCCAAATTCCTTGATCAGCGCCCATAGGCTCACGAGCCACGCCGCGACCGCCATCAGGAACAGCACCACACCCGCGATAACCATCGGATGGCTGATCCAGATTTCGGTGTGGGTCATCTGCTCCGGATCCGCCACGGCGCCGGATTGGAGCGCGGCTTCGATCAGATCCGCCCGGCCGCGCACGATGAGCACCACAGCGCCCGCCGCAAGCAGAACCGCCAGGGTCGCCAGGGTGAAATACCGCGACCGGCGGCCGGAGTCCGCCCAGTGGTGAAGGAGGAGTTGCACCTGCAGCAAACCGAACAGGAAAACAATCGCCAAGCCGGAGTAAATGTAGGCGGTCTCCTTGGTGGCGTAATGCAGGGCGGTGGCGGCCGCCAGCAGCCATAGCCAGCGGGGCGCGCGTGTTTCCAGATAGCGCCCGACGGCCAGGAACATGAGCAGCCCCCACACCACGACAAAAGCCTCGTTGCGCACATACCGCGAGTAATACAGCATGTACGGGGAGATCAGCATGAGGGCGCCGGCGGCCAGCGCCCCGGTCCGCCCCAGCCAGCGCCGGAAGCAATACATCAGCGCCACCGCTGCCGCGC
This sequence comes from Anaerolineales bacterium, assembly GCA_016932475.1. GTDB lineage: Bacteria > Chloroflexota > Anaerolineae > Anaerolineales > RBG-16-64-43 > JAFGKK01. The sequence continues at coordinate 10,065 of JAFGCU010000040.1, read as the reverse complement.
CGAAAAGGGCGGCGGGAATACGCGAGGAAAAATCGCTCGCGCCGAAGAGGAAGTAGGAAAACGCCACCGCGATGATCTGGAACGGGCCGTGAGTCATCGGAGTCGGTGTGTACCCCTCTCCCCGGTAAAGCGCCCAGGCCATCTGCACGTGCTGGCCTTCATCATGGCTGATCACCCGCGGCTCGAGCATCGCAAACCGGGATACGACGGCTGCGGCGATCAATACGATCCACAACAGCTGCTCCCAGCGGATGGAATGGCGGCCCATCACCGGCTTGTCGAACCAGGATGCGGAAGCGGGGGTTGGTTCCATGGGTTATCCTTTGCGGATTTTTCGTTTCGGAGAGCGGAATTCGGGTTTCCCGCCGGGTGCGGTTTTTTTCGGGGCGCCCTTTGGATACTTTTCGGGGATTGCGCGACGTGATTCGGTTTCTTGGGGGGTCAGCCCGCGCCGGCGAAACCCAGGCTTCCCGCCGGGCGTGGTTTTTTTTGACGCGCCTCTTTTCCCTTTGAAGGGCGGCGCCTGACGGGATTCGGTTTCTTGTGGTGCCAACTTGCGGTAGCGGAACCCGGGTTTCCCGCCGGGCGCGTTTTCTTTCGGAGAGTCTTTTTTCTGTTTGCCGGGAATCGCCTGAATGGATTCGGCCTCTTTCGGGGTAAGCTCGCGGTACGTGCCGGGTTTCAGGTCCCCGAGGATGAAGCCGCCGATCCGCTTGCGGATGATGCGAACAACCGGGAGGCCGATCGTCCGGCCGATATCGCGCAGTTCGTGTTTACGGCCTTCGTGCATGATCACGCGCACCCAGGCACCGCGCCCGAACGTACTCTCAAACTTCACCGCCATGGGCGCGGTCTTGAATCCGTCTTCGAGGACAACCCCCCTTCTCCAGATGGCCAGCTGCTCGTCCGTCGGACGCCGGGCGAGGAGGACCAGGTATTCTTTTTCAACCTCGAAACTCGGGTGGGAAATCCGCTGCGCCAGGTCCCCATCGTTGGTCAGCAGGATGAGTCCTTCACTGTCCATATCCAGACGCCCGATCGGATAAAACCGCCCCGCAATGGGGAGCAGATCACGGACGGTGGCGCGTTCCCCCTGCGCGGCGAGCGAGGAGACTATTCCGCGGGGTTTATGAATGGCGAAGGTGCGGGCCTGGGGGCGCGCCGGGAGCGGCGACCCGTCGACGCGGATTCGGTCGACCTCCGGGTCCGCGGAGCTGCCCAGCAGGGCGCGCACGCCGTTCACCTCCACGCGTCCTTCTTCGATCAGCGTTTCACAGCCGCGGCGCGAGCCCAACCCGGCCGCGGCCAGAATTTTCTGCAATCGTTCGCGGGTCATCGGTTCACTCTTTCAGGAGCGGCGCAGGCGCTTCGGGAGCGGCCGCGCCTTCCACCGCCGGGTCGTCCAATTCCAAAGCCGGCAGCTCGGCAACCGAACCCAGTCCGAAGTGCCTCAGGAAAGCTTCGGTCGTTCCATATAAAATCGGACGCCCGGGACCCTCGGTCCGGCCGGTTTCCTCCACCAGGTCCTTGGCGATCAGGTTTTCGATCACGCTGTCGGAATTCACGCCGCGGATGGCATCGATCTGCGGCCGGGTAAGCGGCTGTTTGTAGGCGAGGATGGCGAGAGTCTCGAGCGCGGCCCGGCTCAACCCGATGGTGTGTTCGATGCCGAGGAATTTCTCGACGGCCTTCGCGGCGCGCGGCGAGGTGGTGATATGGACCCTGTCCCCCATGCGCAGGAGCTGCAGGCCGCGTTTCCAATATTCCTCGGCCAAAATCTTCAGCGCGTCCTCCACCTCTCCGGCCTTGACGTCGAGCGCGGTCGCCAGAATCGGAACGGGGACCGGATCGGTGGCCACAAACAGGATGCTCTCCACCAGGGCGTGCAGCGGAAGAGGTTCGGCGGCGTGATTCGTCATGCTATAATCTTTCCAGGGCGCGCGATAGTTCCCGCGCGCCTACTCGGTGAGCTATGAAATCGCATCAGCGGACAATCCTCCCGCAGGCACTGGTTTTTCTCGTTTTGGCGTTTCCTGCATTCGCCTGTTCCGTCTATCTCGGCGGGCCCGAATTGCCGGGCCCGGCCATCACCCCGGAAGGCGACAAGGAAACGATTGAAAAAACCTGGACGGATGCGGCCGCGCTGTCGGGCGATGGAACCGTGACCGTCGTTTTCAGCGAAGCCCAGATGACTGCCTACCTGCAACAAAGGCTGGAGGCGAATCCGGGCAACACGTTCCACTCCGCCCAGGTGTTTTTGCGTGACGGCCGGATCAAGGTGTACGGGATGCTGTCCACCGGCGGCACGTCCGCATCCGCCATCATCGTCATGCGCCCGGAAGTCACCGACCAGGGCAAAATCAATTTCATCATGGAACAGGCCCAGGTGGGGCCGCTGGATCTGCCGGCGGGGCTGCTGTCCGCGGTCTCGAACGTGCTGACCGAAGCGTTCACGGGAACGGTTGGATCTCTGGCCGTCGGTTTCCAGGTGAAGGAAGTTCTCGTCGGCGAAGGCCAAATCGCGATCCGCGGAGTCCTGCGATAGCCTCTTTTCCGGTCACCGATCCCTCAGCCAAATGAGCATCGAAATTATACCAGCGCCCCCTCCATGTCTTCCGGCGAAAAAAAAACCCGGACTCCGTTGGCTAACCGTGTGGGCGGCCGCATGCATAACTTCGGCGGCGCTGGCGGCTTGCGCGGCGCCGCAGGTCCGGGCGCCGGATATCGCCGTCAGCGTGATCGCAGACAGTCAGCGCCGGGATCTGGAGATCGCGCCGGGGACCACCGTCGCCAATGTCCTGGCGCAGGCGGGGATCGAACTGGGGCCGCTGGACCGCGTGACGCCGCCGCTGTATTCGCTGATCGCGGACGGGGCGACTGTGCGCGTGATCCGGGTCCGCGAATCGTTCGAGATCGAGCAGGTCGCCATCCCCTTCCAGCGCCGGATCGTACGCAACGAAGCGCTCCCGCCCGGCGAAACCCGCCTGGTCCAGGCCGGCCGTGAAGGCCTGCAGGAGATCACCTACCGGATCCTGACCGAGGACGGCGTGGAAACCTCGCGCACCCCGCTGCGCACGACTCTACTGGCGGAACCGGTTCCGGAAATCCTCATGATCGGCGCGTCCTCCTCCTTCGAAACCGTCCCGCTCAAGGGGGCGCTGGTCTACATCGACGGCGGAAACGCCTGGATCCTTACGCAGGATTCGAGCAACCGTTTTCCGCTGGTGGCTTCGGCGGACCTGGATTCGCGGATCTTCGCGCTTTCTCCGGACGGTCAGTGGCTGCTCTTTTCCCGCGAGGATGAGACCCGCCTGAATGCGCTGTTCGTGGTCGCCACCTTCGGCGGCGAGCAACCCTTCCCACTTTCCATCTTCAACGTCATCCATTTTGCGGATTGGTCTCCCGCAGCCAAGCGCACGATCGCCTATTCGACCGTCGAACCGGTTTCGTCCTCCCCCGGCTGGCAGGCTCGCAACGACCTGCGGGTGATCTCCTTCGACGAGAAGCGGAACCCGGCCGAGGAAAAAATCCTTGTCGCGCCAAACGCGGAGGGAATTTACTCCTGGTGGGGGACGAAATTCGCTTGGTCGCCCGATGGTACGCGCTTGGCGTATTCGCGGCCGGACGAGGTGGGATGGATCGCCGGCGCCGGCGGCGCACGCCACCCGCTGCTGACCTTTCCGCCCTACCGCACCCAGGCGGATTGGGTCTGGCTGCCCGCGATCCGCTGGTCGCCGGACGGGGCGTTCCTGATCACCATCCGCCACGGAGATCCGGCCGCGCAGGAATCTCCCGAGGAGAGCACGGTGTTCGACCTGGTCGCGCTGCCGTCGGGCGGCGGCACGCCGATCACATTGTTCGAGCGCGCGGGGATGTTCGCCTATCCGGCGCCCGGCCCGCTGATCGATCGCACGTATGAGCAAGGGTATAATGTGGCGTTTCTGGAGGCCGCGCGGCCGCTGGAGAGCGACCGCAGCAAGTACCATCTGGTGATTTCGGATCGCGACGGAAGCAACGCCCGGCCGGTTTTTCCGCCAGAGGGCGAACCCGGGCTGACACCCGGCGAAGCCGGCGAGGCGGAATGGTCGCCGGATGGGAAACAAATCGCGCTGATTTATGAAGGCAACCTTTGGATCATCGACCTCGCCACGGGGGAGAGCCGTCAACTTACCGGCGACGGCCAGGTGACCATGATCGACTGGCGGTAAAAAAGGATCCAATTCGGCAGACATCATTGCGAGCGGCCCCTTCGCTATGCTCAGGGCAGGCTCCGGGAGCGAAGACTTGGCCCCGCCACGGCGGAGCCGGGGCAGGGCAATCTCCCCCTTCGAATAATAAGCAGATTGCTTCGCCTGCCCCGGTTGGGGCAGGCCGGGGTCGCTTCGCTTCTCGCAATGACTTTTCCTTTTTTTTTAAATTCCACACTTTTTCCTGGAGTGCTCATGCGCATTTTGCTGACCGGAGCGGCCGGTTTCATCGGTTCCCACCTTTGTGACCGCCTATTGGCCGAGGGTCACGAGGTGACCGGGCTGGATAATTTCGTCACCGGATCGCGGGAAAACATCGCCCGTCTCGGAAGTGATCCGCGCTTTCACCTGATCGAACACGACGTTTCCCAGCATATCGAACTGTCGGATACGGTGGATGCGGTCATGCATTTCGCCTCCCCCGCCAGCCCCAACCCAGACAGCCCGTTCGGGTATCCGCAGCTTCCGATCCAGACGCTCAAGGCCGGCGCGCTCGGCACCCATAACTCGCTCGGCGTGGCGAAGGCCTGCGGCGCGCGCTTCCTGCTCGCTTCGACCTCGGAGATCTACGGAGACCCGCAGGAGCACCCGCAGCGCGAATCCTACTTCGGCCATGTGGACCCGGTTGGTCCGCGCTCGGTGTACGACGAAGCCAAGCGGTTCGCCGAGGCGATGACAATGGCCTACTGCCGCTATCACAGCCTCGACACGAAGATCGTCCGGATCTTCAACACCTACGGACCGCGGATGCGGCTCGACGACGGGCGCGTTGTCCCGAACTTCGTCGGCCAGGCCTTCCGCGGAGAGGCGCTGACCATCTACGGCGACGGCACCCAGACCCGCTCCTTCTGTTACGTGGACGATCTGGTGGAGGGGATTTACCGGCTGCTCCTGAGCTCCGAGCACGATCCGGTCAACATCGGCAACCCGGCGGAGATAAGCATCCTTGAATTCGCCAACCGGATCGCCGGGATGTTCGACCCGACGCGGGAGATCTCCTTCTTCCCCGACCGGCGCGGATCGGGCGACCCGCAGCGGCGGCAGCCCGACATCACCCGCGCCCAAACCGTCCTGGGCTGGTCGCCCAGGGTGCCGCTCGAGGAAGGCCTGCGCCGGACGGTCGAATATTTCCGGACGAAATTCCCGAACAAGTGATTTTTTCAACGCAGAGTCGCCAAGGGCGCAGAGAATTAATATTTTTTTGCTCTCTCTGCATTCTGCGCGCCTCTGCGGTAAGATTTTTTCAGGAATGAGACATGACGATTGGCAGCGGTGTTAATGTACATCTGGAAAGCAAACGCTTCGCCAAGTTCCTGGTGGTGGGAGCCATCGGCGCGGTCGTGGATTTCGGATCCTTCAACCTGCTGACCGCCGTTTTCCATCTGCCGCCGGTGCCCTCCTCGGTTGCGTCCTTTCTGGCCGCGGTGACAAGCAACTTCATCTTTAACCGCTATTGGACATATCCGGATTCCCGTTCCAAGCCCGTCCTGCGGCAGGTCATCCAATTCACCTTTGTCAACCTCGTCGGGCTTCTCATCCGCACGCCGTTGTTCGCCGCGATGATCCCGGTCTGGCGCGGGGCGCTCGAGGGCGGCAGCCTGGCGCTCCCGTTCCCGGCCGAGCAGCTCTCGCGGAATCTGGCACTGGGATGTGCGGTGCTGGTGGTGCTGGTTTGGAATTTTGTGATAAACAGGATCTGGACGTATAATGATGTCCAATAACCGCTCATGACCAGCAGAACCGTTCCCGCGCCGATGATTATCTTCACCTCCCGGGGAGACTGGGGAGCTTTTCTTATCTACCCCTATCTCTTCAACCAGACCGGCGAATGGATCGGCTGGGCGACCCGCGAGAAAGAGATTTACAATCTCGACGGAACCTACGTCGGCACCATTTCTCCCGACCAGCGGATCCTGCGCAAGAAGAGCCTGGAAACCGTCCCTCCCAAACGCGCGGTTCCGAAACCTCCCCTCAAACCCAGAATTCCGGCTTCCGTTCCGCTGCCTCCCCGGATGGCGGAATTGTCGTACGATCTCATGGACGTTCTGGATGATATGCCGGACCTGCTGCATACCATGGATTCCGGCGAGTTTAAACCAGACGTCGAATAGCGCCCCCATGGCGGAAGCCATTCGCAGCCTCACCCATCTGCTGGAAGTCGCCTCTTCACGGAGGTTCCTTGCGGTTGTCGAACCCGGCGACCGCGGGCTGGCCGAGTCCCTGCCGTTTCCCTTCGTCTCAATCGTCAGCGAGTGGGAGATGAAACTCTCGCTGCTGCTGGCGGTGATCAATCCGGCGGTCGGGGGCGTTCTTCTTCTGGGGCCGCGCGGAACGGGCAAAACGACGGCCGTGCGCAGCCTTTCCCCCCTGCTCCCGGATGTCATGCGCAGTCTATGCGCATATGGCTGCATGCCGGAAGATTCCGAAACCGGTGGAATCGAGTCTATCTGTCCGGATTGCGCCAAGAAGCTCGGCCAGGGAGATCCGCTGACCTTCAAGGACCGCTCGCGGCTGATCGAGCTTCCGCTCCATTCGGAGCTGGCCGATGTAATCGGCGGAATCGACGAACGGGCGGCAGCTCACCAGCGGATGCAGATCAAACCGGGGATCCTCTCCCACGCCGACCGCAACCTGCTGTACGTCGACGAAGTCAACCTGCTTAAACGCGAGGTGGCGGATGCGATCCTGGATGCGGCCGCCCAGGGCGTGTACACCGTCCGGCGCGGACCGATCTCGGCCACCTACCGCTCGCGGTTCATCCTGGTCGGGTCGATGAATCCGGAGGAGGGGATGCTCCGGCCGCAGATCGCCGACCGCTTCGGTCTGCGGGCGATCGTCCGCGGGCTGGGCAGTTCCACCGAGCGCTGGGAGGCGTACCAGCGGTCGCATGCGTTCGAACTCAACCCGCGCGGGTTCATCGAATACTTCCGGGAGGAAACCGAGACGATCCGCGATGAAATCCTCGCCGCGCGCAGCCGCCTGCAAGGCGTGCAGCTCGCGCCGGAGACCGTCCGCCGCGGATTGGATGCGATCCAGAAGCTGAAGGTTTCTTCGCTGCGGGGCACGAGCGTCCTGTTCGAAGCCGCTCGGGCCTACGCCGCCGCCGATGGACGCGACCGGGCGGACCCCGCCGACCTCAACGCGGTGGCGGCGCTATCGCTGCGCATGCGGCGCTCGGACTTCATGGACAGGTATGCCACGGATCTTAAGCAGGTGGATACGGCGATCCGGGACGCGTTTCAACCGGTTAAGAGGAAAAAGAAATAATCCGCTGACGGAGCAATCTTGCGCGCGCGCAGATCGGCCATCGCTTGCTACCCATGCGGCGGGTCCTCCCATACTTGGATGACTACCGTGTAGGATCCGGTGTTGTCGAAATAGTACGGCTCGTTGTCGTTGATCGCCAATAACAAGACGCCGTCCGCTTCCATTTCCATTTTGAACCGCGATCCGACCTTAAACGGAAGCCCTCCGGGGAACTTTCCGATCAGCGTGCCGTACCCCGCCCCCGGCATAAGGCAATCCAACGGACAATACCCCCTATCCCCGTCCGGTTCCCAAACGGAATTCCCCGGCACCCCGCTGATGTTGGATTTCCCCGATGCTCGAATCTCCACGTATCGACCGGCCGTCAGCGCAACCTTGGTATTAAACCAGACGACGTCGGCCGGCACCTCCACTTCATATTCGGCGACCGGAGTCGGTGGAGGCGTGCCGGAAGGTTGCAGGGTTTTTGTTCCGGCCGGTATGGCCGCCGGAGTATCCGTTTCGGATTCCGGCGTCAAGATCTCGGAGGTATGCGAGGCAGGTTGCGGTGATGGCGCCAACCCCGTCCATGCGTTGCAGCTGAAAATCACCCAAGCGACGCATACCAGGAAAATTTTGGCTGGATTTCTTTTTTTGCTCATCGATTCCCCTCCCGATCCGGGTATCGTTTTCTCCGGATTTCACGGTCCACTTGCCAGTGCCTAGTCATTGCAGCATATCGCATAAAATGCGATGCGGCTATCCGAATAACCCTATGCCGAGGAAATCACGTCCGGATTCAGCGAGTAATATCCCGCGTTTTCGTATTTCGAGTCCAATATCCAACTTGGCGAACACATCAATCCCATATCCGCTCTTCACAAGTTTTTTAAAACTATCCCCTATCATTCCGATAGTTCGAAAAAGTCTGCAAGGAGGATAGAATGAACAAATCAGTCCTGAATTATTTCCTCGATATCGTTATCGGCCTGGCATTTCTACTGGCCGGCGCCACCGGGATCGCATTCCTGTTCCTCGGCTCGGGCGGATACCAGGGTGGTCGCAACGCGGAGTTTTCGACCTCCCTTCTCGGCCTGGAACGCGGCACCTGGAGCGACTTGCACGATCTGTCCGGTCTGGTGATGATCGCCGGAATCGCGATCCATCTGATCTTGCACTGGCGCTGGATCGTCTGCACCACCCGGCAACTATTGGCCAACCTGGTCCGCCGTCCGGCGCGCAAATGCGCCGTCGCGGAATAGCGGAATCGCATTCCGGCCCGCCGGATGCGAATCCGGAGGCCGGGGAAGGGAGAAAAACATGATCGGCAAATTAATTTCGTACAGCCTGGTCGGCACACTGGCCATCGCGCTGGTTGGAGGAAGCGTTTACATCCTCGCCACGGATACAGCCGAAACGCCCGTGCAGACGCAAAAACAAAGCGCTCCGGCCATCGGCTCCCGGATGGCTGCGGGCGGCGTCGACCCAAACAACGCTCCCGGGGCGGCCGCCGTCCGAGTGGATGGGCAGGGTTCGGGGGAATCCGGTCGCGAAGCTGTCCGCGGGGATTCTTCCGGCGGCGGGAATGCAGATGGATTTACAGCCCGGGAATCCACGCTGACCCTGACAGCCGAAGAGACGGCCGGCCTTACCGCGCTGCTGGAAGAGGAGAAACTCGCCCACGACGTGTATTTCGCGCTGTATGAAAAGTGGGATTATGCGGCTTTCCGGAACATCGCCGATAGTGAACAAGCCCACATGGCCGCGCTGCGGGGAATCCTTGAACGCGCCGGCGTATCCGATCCGACACCCGAATACGGGATCGGCGAATTCCCAACGCCCGCGTTCCAGGATCTGTACATCCTGTTTACCACCCAGGGCGGGGATTCGCTTGCCGACGCCTTGAAAGCCGGCGGCGCGATCGAAGAAATGGATATCCTTGATATCGAACAGCTCCTATCCGAAACCGATAATCCCGAACTGCTGCGGGTGTACGAAAACCTGCGCCAGGGATCCATCAACCATCTGCGGGCCTACAGCAAGGCTTATGAAAAGGAGACCGGCGCCACGTATATTCCGCAATATACTACCCAGGCGGAATTCGATACGCTCATGACCGCTGAAAGCCGGGGGTACCAGGGAGGCGGCCAATCGGGAAGCAGGAAAGGCACTAGCGGCGCATAGGTGATCCAAGCAATAGCTAAAAAAAGACGGAGGCAAATGCTTCCGTCTTTTTTTACAAATATTTCCCGGGGATCGCGCGCGTTTACCGATCCACCCATCGTACGGAAAGCCTGGTTTTTTCCGATGCCCGCAAGTTGGTTTTATCCTGTTTCAAAACCACTGCCTATGGCAGTGAGTAGAATGAAAAGGTTCTACCGGTGAAGTGGAAATTTTTTTTAGGCTGAATAATCATGTGACAATCGGGCTGATGTGTTCTCAAAGGATACAGGGGAAATACCGCATCACAGCCCGACTACCCTTTCCCCCAGGGTTCCTCCGTTTCAGAGGATGGTTCTAATCCCCCCATCCCGAAGGGATGGGGGGAGCGATCTCGGGGGGAGGGGAACCG
>JAFGCU010000039.1 GCA_016932475.1 Anaerolineales bacterium | reverse complement strand
TTTTCAACGGAGAATTCGACCTTCTGGCCTTCTTCAAGGTTCCGGTAACCTTCGCCTTGAATAGCGGAGAAGTGAACGAACACATCCTCGCCGCCCTCCCGGGAAATGAAACCGTAGCCTTTCCCGCCGTTGAACCACTTGACCGTGCCGGTGATACGCTCAGACATTGTATTTGCCTCCTTTTGGCAAAGAGAACTGTGTTAGGACGACAATCTGTTCCATCGGAAAGACTAGAACAAAAAGTGGCTCACGGATTTACCGTGAGCCACTGTCGTTACTGCTTCCAACGTGAACCAACTGGTATCCTACGAGGTCAAAGAATAGCACAGTCCGGATGCTCTGTCAAGGGGCATTTTTTCCAGGAAGGGCCCGAAGAATTCCATTTTTTAACTCTTTCGTGTCCTTAGTGGGGTCAATGTTGCTCCGCCAGCCAGCGCTCGGCGGAGATTGCCGCCGCGACGCCCATCCCGGCGGATGTAGCCACCTGCCGGAAGGTCGGATCCGCCGCTTCGCCGGCCGCGAATACGCCGGGCACGCTGGTTCGCATCCGGTCGTCGACGCGCACATATCCCTTTTCATCCATATCCAGAATCCCGCGGAATAAAGCGGTGTTCGGGTCATGCCCGATGAATACGAAAACCCCGTCCGCCGGAAGGATGTCGGTCTTCCCGCTTGAGACATTGCGCGCCGCCACGCTTTTCACACTGTCCGGCCCGCGGATTTCCTCCACGACCGTCTCCAGGAGAAACCGGATCTTCGGGTTCTGCTCCGCCCGGTCCCGCAGGATCCTGCCGGCGCGCAATTCGTTCCGGCGGTGCACGATCGTCACCTGCGAGGCGAAACGCGTCAGGAAGAGGCCTTCCTCGAGCGCGCTGTCTCCGCCGCCGACGACCATCACCTGCTTGCCGCGGAAGAAGGCGCCGTCACAGGTGGCGCAGTAGGAAACACCTTTGCCGCGGAATTCGATCTCGCCGGGAATATTAAGGAGGCGCGGGCTTGCGCCGGTTGCCACGATGAGCGCCCGGGTGCGAAACTCACCCGACTCGGATGTAATCCGGAAAGGGGTCGATTTCAGATCGACGGACGACGCGGAGGAATACTCCACGATCGCGCCGAATCGTTCGGCCTGCTTCTGCAACAATGCGTACAGGTCCGCGCCCTGGATCCCGTCCGGGAACCCCGGATAGTTCTCGATCGTATACGTCAATGCAACCTGACCGCCCGGTTCCGGGCCGGCCAGCACCAGCGGCTTGCGCTCCGCGCGCGCCGCGTAAACCGCCGCCGCCAGTCCCGCCGGTCCGGTCCCCAGGATGATGATTTCCTGCTCCGGAGCGGGTTTTCCGACTGTGATGCCGTTCGAAATGGATTGCATACTCCTCCTGCCGTGTGGCCCGGTGCAGGGTCGATCCCACCAGACCGGGAAACCAATTCCACCGGGGCGCGCATGCCATTATACCGAATGATCCGCGCATCCCGCCGTCTGGGATTATATTGCCGGGAGCTTGACCCGCCGGCCGGGCGGTAGCAGAATCACGGCATGCATATCACCGCCTGCGTGCTGGAGTTGGAAATTCCCGGCTGCCTCTCGCTCAAGGAGAAGCGCGGCCGGATTCAGCCGCTGCTGGCAAAACTGAGAAACCGGTTCGGCCTTGCGGCGGCGGAGATCGGCCGCCTGGATGCCCGCGACGGCGCGACCGTCGCGTGCGTGGCTGTCAGCAACGATCCGGCCCACAACGAACGGGTGCTGCAATCCGCGCTGCATTGGATCGAAATCAACCGGCCGGATCTGGAGCTGCGCGATGCGCACATCGAACCGCGGTGATTTTTTCCAATTCGATCCCCGGGATTATGGGATGCATTTATTTGGATTCTTGGAGCTGTCCCAAATACCTCCTCCCTCCCTTCTTTGATCTTATTTGGGTCCTTGCGCCTTTGCGTTTATGATTTTAAAATGAACCCTTCCTTGCATGATTGAAGCGGAAGACCAAAAGGAAAGCGGGCAAGCCGCGCAATCGTCTGCATGACTCTGCTTGCGGAGCCAATCCTTCCCCCCAAGGCGGGATTAACCCTTTATGGCAATCCATGATCAGTCCATCTCTCCAAAGAATTCCGGCGGCCGGCTGGCGTTTCCGATATTGACGGGAATTCTGCTCGCCGGCTGGCTGGCGCTCGCGCCGGTGCTGGCATTGACGGGGGGCATGCTGGTCTTTAATTACATCCCGCAGAGTTTCTCCTTCTTCAGCCTGGCTCCCCGGACCGGCAGCCTGCCGCAGCCGGTCATCGGGTTGTGTATTTCCCTGGCCTCCTTTCTCCTGCAGGGATTGGTTTTTCTCCCGGCGTGGATAGTCACCCGGAAAGATGAAAACCGGGAATTACTCCATGCCGTCAGCGGCGGTCTGCTGCTGACCGCATGCTTCCTGCTCGGATGGGCTCTGGCCGGGCTGCCGTTCCCGGAACAATCCGTTTTCCCATCGCTCATTCGCCTGCTGCTGGCCGTGGTCGTGCTGGGGATTGTGTTTCGCCCGCTTCACCGCATCGCTCCCGCCCGGCTCGGCAGGCCCGCCGCCTCCACGCTGCTCCTGGCCTGCGGTGCCGCCGTCCTGCTTCTTCTGCCATGGATGATATTCGGGGCTCTTGGGTCGATTGGCGATACGCTTGCGGCGCTGGCCGAAGCGCTTTCCTACGGAGTCGGAGAGGAATTGCTTCTGCGCGGCGTTGTGGCGGCGCTGGTGGCACGCGCCACCGGCCGGCCCCGCCTGGGTTTTCTGATGGGCATCCTGGTCGGCCTGGGGATGCAAACGGGATACATGCTTCCGCTCGGGGATTGGCTCGCCTTCTTCCGGCTGTTCAACGCCGTCGCCGTCAGCCTGCTGGCCGCCGAACTTGCCGTGCGGGGGTCCTTGTGGGGCGCAATCCTGATCCACACGGCCTTCGAGTTCGGATTCCCGGCCTGGGCGGATTGGCGGATGGAATTTTCACTCCCGCATCCGGCCGCGATGGAAAGCCTCGGATTGGCGCTCCTGCTCGGCCTGGTGTTCGCCGCCGTCCGCATCGCCGCCAACGCCTTCGCGAAAAATCAGCCCGCCGCGCTGCGGGTCTCGGTTTCCGCCGCGTTCGCCGTCATCGCCCTGGCCGGATCCTCGGCCGGATACGCCGCCTGGGGAAATCCCGGATTCACCGAGAATGGATTCCTGATCGTATTCCGCGAGCAGGCCGATCTACGCGGTGCGCAATCGATTGCCGATCGCACCCGGCGGATCGACTTCATCTATCAGACGCTGACCGCCACCGCGACGCAAGTGCAGGCTCCGGTCCGGGCCGAACTAGACCGCCTGGGCCTGGAATACCGCCCGCATTATCTGATCAACATGATCGAGGTCCGCGGGCGGACCGATCTGATGTCGCGCTTCGCCGGCCGCGCCGAGGTGCAGGAGGTGGCGCTCAACCCGAACGTGCGGATCGTGAACTTCAACGAGACCATGGATCTGCTGGCACTCCCCATTCCGGGCCAGGGTGTGGAGTGGAATATCACCGCCGTCGGCGCGCCTATCGTCTGGGAACAGGGGGTGGATGGAAGCGGGATCGTGGTGGCGGGGGCGGATACCGGCGTGGATTGGACCCATCCGGCGCTGCAATCCGCATACCGCGGCGTTTCGGAGGACGCGGCTTCCCACGATTACAACTGGTACGACCCATGGGATGACACATCGGCGCCGTGGGACGACGTCGGTCATGGAACGTACACGCTGGGAACGGTGCTGGGCCGGGACGGGACCGAAAACCGGATCGGGATGGCGCCCGGCGCCAGGTGGATCGCCTGCCGCAACATGCGCTACGGGATCGGCAATCCGGGTTCGTATCTCTCGTGCCTGGAATTCTTCCTGGCGCCGTTCCCGCTCGGCGGCGATCCATTCCGTGACGGGCGCCCCGAACTCGCCCCGCACGTGGTCAACAACTCCTGGGGCTGCCCCGAACGGGAAGGCTGCGGCGCGGCCACGCTCGCACCGGCCTTGCGCATCCTGCGCACCGCGGGGATCATGATGGTCGCTGCCGCCGGCAACGAAGGCCCGGCTTGCGGGACGGCCGTCGATCCGCCCGCCAACTCCGACGACGTCTTCACCGTCGGCGCGAGCAACGAGCTGGACGAGCTGGCGTTCTTTTCCAGCCGCGGGCCTGCGGACGGCATCCTCAAACCGGATATCACCGCGCCCGGCTTCCTGGTCCGCTCCAGCATCCCCGGCGGAAAATACACCATCTCGGCCGGAACCTCGATCGCGGCCCCGCATGTGGCCGGCGCGGTGGCCCTGCTGTGGTCGGCGTTTCCCGAACTCATCGGCGACATCGACCGCACCGAAGATATCCTGCGCCGCTCGGCGGATCCGGTGACGGCCGCCCAGGCGTGCGGGATCCTGCAGGAGCAGGGCGCGCCCTGTTTGTGCGGCGGGGATTCATCTTCGGCCATTCCCAATAACAGCTTCGGCGCCGGGATCCTGAGGGTGGATGCGGCATACGCGGAGTTAATTCAAACCGGATAAGTTATTTCGGGGTGAAAATTTTTCTGGCCGCAAAGGGGCCAGAATAGCGACATCAATATTTATTCCCCTTTTGTGTCTTTTATGCTCCTTGTACTCTTTATGCCCGTATCTTCACTCTCCATTTTCCGCTTTCTTCGCCTCTTCCCACAGCGCGTCCAATTCCTCGAGCGTCATCTCCTTGAGCGCCTTGCCGGTGCGCGCGGCCGCAGCTTCCACGCGCCCGAACCGTGCGCGGAAACGGGCGTTGGATTTTCGAAGCGCGGATTCCGAATCCACCTTCAGCCAGCGCGCCAGGTTGACCAGCGCGAAGAAGACGTCGCCGAGTTCATGCTCGCGCTCCTGTTCGCCGCCGGCGGCCTCCAGCTCCGCGAGCTCTTCGACCACCTTGGCCTTGACCCCCGCGATCGTCGGCCAGTCGAATCCGACCCGCGCCGCGCGCTTCTGATAACTTACCGCCTGCTCGAGAGCCGGGAGCGCGAGCGGCACGCCGTCGAACAACCCCTTCGCCTTCCCGCCCGTTTCCATCCCGCTGCGTTCCTCGGCTTTGATCTGCTCCCAGTTCGATAGCACCTGCCCGACTCCCTCGACTTTCGTTCCGCCGAACACATGCGGATGCCGGCGGTGGATCTTTTCATCGATTCCGGCGATCACATCCGCCATCCGGAAATCTCCGGCTTCGGTCGCGATCTGCGCGTGCAGCAGAATCTGCAGGAGCAGATCGCCGAGTTCCTCGGCAAGTTCGCGCGGGTCCTCGCGGTCGAGCGCGGCGAGGACCTCGTAGGCTTCTTCCATCAGATTTCCGCGGATCGTCAGGTGGGTCTGTTCGCGGTCCCACGGGCAGCCTTCCGGCGCGCGCAGGTGGGAGATCGTCTCCTGGAATTCCTCGAGCGCTCCCGCGATCGGCGGCACGTAGAGCGTCGTCAGATGGGCGATCCGCTCACTGCGGTCAATCTCATGCAGCGCAAGATCCTCCACCAACTGTCCGGAGGTCCCGGCCGCATGGATCAGCCGCACCGGGTGTTCATCCGGATACTGATTCATCAGCGTGAGCTTTGCTTCGCCGGCCAGCGCCCGTGAATAAAGCTGCGCGACGAGCGCATGCGCCGAAGGCGGGAAAGGCGGATGATGCCGCGCGGCCAGATCGACCGCGTCGGAAACGTGCAAACCCTCCAGCCCGTCCACGCCCAACGCCCCGAGTGCCGGCTCTATGAACGAAAGCCCCTCCACGATGCGCGCCGTCAGCCCGCGCTTTTCCGCCTCGAGCAGGATCCGCGCCACGGTGGCTTCCCCCACCCGCGGGCTGCCGGGGACGGCATAACACACACCCTCCGGACGCTCCGCCAGCCTCAGGATTTCCGCTGCGATGGCTTCATAGACCGCAGAAAAATCATCCTCCCGCTCGTAGAAGGAATCCATCGGCTTCCATGCCAGGCCGGGCAGCTCATCGACCACCGGATGGCGCGCGGTCCGCACCCACACCTCGTGCGCCGCGGAAAGCGCCTCGTCCGCCTCGCGGGTAAGCATTCCCGCCCCGCCCGGCCCGAGCCCGACGATGATGATCTGTTCTGCCATGAAGTGCCTCCAAAACCGATTCACCGCAGAGACGCAGAGGACGCAGAGAAACCGCAAAGGTTTCTAAAAAATATATCCCTCTGCGCTCTGTGCGTCCCTGGCCCAGCCCGACCAGGGCGGGCTCTGCGGTGAGACCTTGGTTAAAAAACCGAGCCGGGGATAGTGTACCCCGGCCCGTGAAAACTCGATAGGAAAACGCCCCGCGGTGAGGATTTACCGCTTGGTGTAGGTGGGCGCCTTGCGAGCCCGCTTGAGACCCGGCTTCTTGCGTTCCTTCATCCGGTCGTCGCGGGTTAGCAATCCTTCCTTGCGCATCACCGGACGGAGGGTTTCATCCATCTTCACCAGCGCCCGCGCCACGCCCTGTCGGACCGCTTCGGTCTGCCCGGTTACGCCGCCGCCGGCCACCCTGGCGCTGACCGTCATCGTCTCTTCCCGGCCCGCCACACGCAGGGCCGCAAAGGCGCGTTCCAGATCGCCCACGCGGGTGAAGAAATCCCTGGCCGCTTTTCCGTTCACGGTCAATCCGCCGGCTTCCGGGACGATTCGGACCCGCGCGGTGCTTTCCTTGCGTCTTCCGACGCCCTCGAAATATTTTGTCGCCATATCGATCCTTTCCTTACGCCAGAACCTTGGGTTGCTGGCTTTCGTGCTTATGTTCGGCTCCCGCGTACACCTTGAGCCATTTGATGATGGATTTGCCGCGCTTGTTGTGGGGCAGCATGCCCCACACCGCCGCGCGGATCACGCGGTCCGGATGCTTGGCCAGCTGGTCGCGCAACGAGACGCTCTTCATGCCGCCCGGATAGCCGGAATGGTGGTAATACATCTTCTCCACGAGTTTCTTGCCGGTGACGCGGATCTTCTGGGCGTTGATCACGATCACGCCGTCGCCGCCTTCCACTCCCGGAGTGAAGGTCGGCTTGTGCTTGCCGATCAGCACCGCGGCCACCTTGCTCGCCAGGCGGCCCAAAACCTCGCCTTCGGCGTCGATTACGTACCACTCCCGCTTGATATCGGATGCTTTCGGGATGTAAGTCTTTTCCACGTCGTTTTTCTCCACGAACTCGCTTTTGGGGCGGCGAAATTATCCTTGCCCGCCGCCGGGATACTCGATCCGCATCAGGCACAATCCGTGCGCCGGTGCGGGCGGCGCCGCCCTCCCCCGCGGCGGCACCTGCCCCCGCGCAGCGGGGGTTTCCAGCAGACCGAGGATGCTTTCGCGCGTCCTGCGCCCGCCGCCCAGTTGCAGCAGGGTTCCCGCAATCGTCCGCACCATGCGGAACAGAAATGCGTCCGCCTCGATCCAAAACTCCAGCTCTTCGCCGTTCCGGAGCCAATCCGCCCGCAGGACCGTTCTAACCGTGTGTGATCCTTCGCGCGGAGCGCTGCCGAAGGCGCCGAAATCTTTTTTTCCAGGCAGATCGCGCGCCGCCGCGGTCATCGCGTCCACGTCCGGCGCGGGCCACACCCGCAGCGCGTACCGTTCCCTCAGCGGGTCCGGCCAGGGCGCCGCGATAACGCGGTAACGGTAACACCGCTTCAGGGCATGGTAGCGCGGGTGAAAATCCTCCGCCGCGCTCCCGAGCGCCGGGCAGGCGATGTCGTCCGGCAGGAGCGCGTTCAGCGCGCGCTGCAATTCCTCCGCCGGGTGGCTCCACGCCAGGTCGAAGGCGATCACCTGCCCCGCGGCGTGAACGCCAGCGTCGGTGCGCCCGCCCGCCAGCAGCGGTTCATCCCGCCGTCCGAGCGTGCCGAGCGCGGAGCGCAACTCGCCCTCCACGGTCCGGAAGCCCGGCTGCGCCTGGAACCCCCAAAAGGCGGTCCCGTCGTATGCAATCGTTGCCTGGTAACGTGCCATCTTCCCCCTCCCGAACCCGGGGGTTGTGCCGCAGGCTTATTCGACAAACTCCAGCAGAACCATTTCCGCCGCGTCGCCCTTGCGCACGCCGAGCCGCAGGATGCGCGTGTAACCGCCGGGAGTCTTTTCGTAACGCGGCGCGATCTCATCGAACAGGCGCTTGACGGCGGCGGCGCTTCCCAGGCGGGATGCCGCCACTCTCCGGGCATGGACCATCTTCTGGTCGCCCGCCTTGATTCCGTGCTTGGCGAGGGTCACCAGTTTTTCCACCGCGCCGCGCACCGCAACCGCCTTGGCGCGCGTGGTGTGGATCCGTTCGTGCTCGAGGAACTGGTTGATCAGGGTCTTCCGCAGCCCGGCGCGTTGCCCGGTGGAGCGGCCCAATTTTTTTCCGGCAATCTGGTGTCGCATGGCGTTCTACTCCGTCTCCGTCTCACGAGCGACTTCGGCGGTTTCCGATTCCGGACCGCGCAGGAAGCCCTTCTCGCGCAATTTTTCCCGCAGTTCATCGAGGCTCTTTTCGCCGAAGTTGCGGATGGACAGCACGGCGTCCTCGCCCTTGTTCAGCAGCTCCAGCACTTCGCCGACGGTGGTTATTCCGGTGCGCTTGAGCGAATTGAACACCCGCACCGAAAGGTCGAGCTGTTCGATCGGCGTCTCGAGCACTTCGCTCGAGATCTTCGGCGTAACCACTTCGCTCGTCCCGATCGTCAGGCTTTCCTCGCTCACGCCCGCCAGATCCCGTAGGTGGGCGATCAGGATCCGCGCGCTCTGGCTGAGCGCCTCTTCCGGCCGGATCGTGCCGTCGGTCCAGACTTCGAAGACCAGGCGGTCGTAGTTGGTGTCCTGCCCGACCCGCGCGCGTTCGACGTCGAAGTTCACCCGGCGCACGGGCGAGAAGATCGCGTCCACCGGCAGTTCGCCGATCGGCATCCGGCCGCGCTCGTCGGACGGCGAATACCCGCGCCCCTTCTGGACCGTGAATTCCATGTCCAGTTTGGTTTTCGGGTCGTCGACCGTAAACAGGTACAGGTCCGGGTTGACGATTTCCACTTCCGGCGGCGGAACCACGTCGGCCGCCGTCACGGTGCCCTCGCCGCTGACTTCGAGGCGCATCCGCGCGGTCTCGCCGGAGACCATACTGAGCCGCATCTGCTTGACCTGCAGGAGGAGCTGGGTCACGTCCTCCTTGATCCCCGGAATGCTGGAAAACTCGTGCGAGACGTCGGAGATCCGCACCGAAGTGACGGTGGCGCCTTCCAGCGAGGAGAGCAGCACCCGGCGCAGCGCGTTGCCGAGCGTGATCCCGTATCCGCTTTCCAGCGGGCTCAGCACGAAGCGGGCGTAGTTCTGCGCCACGGCGTCGCGCTCGATCTTGGGCATGACCATGTTGGTAGATATGCTCACGTCGATTCTCTCCTCCGGCGCACCCTGTGGAACCGCGCGCCGTCGTGTCGAACCATGGCCGCCTGCCCCGTGCGGAAATTTTCCGCCGGGGAATACGGCCCCAGGACGTTATCGCGAGTAAAACTCGACGATCAGTTGTTCGTTCAGGCGGATGTCCGACAGCTCATGCCGTTCCGGCAGCTTGGCCATCCCGCCGGAAAGACTCCCCAGGTCCCGATTGATCCAGGTCGGGACCGCCCGGCTTTCCGCGGATTCCGCCAACCCCTTGAAATACGTCCGGGTGCGTGAAACCGCGCGGACTTCGATCTTGTCCCCGGGCCGGAGGACGTACGAGGGCACGTCGGTCCGGCGGCCGTTTACGTTGAAGTGGCCGTGGGTCACCAGCGACCGCGCCTTGGCGCGGCTCTCGGCAAAGCCCATCCGGTAAACCATGTTGTCGAGCCTGCTTTCGAGGAGCTGCAACAGGTTCAACCCGGTCATGCCGCGTTTCTTCAGCGCTTCCGCGTAATAGCGGCGGAACTGGGCTTCGAGGACCCCGTATACCCGGCGCGCCTTCTGCTTCTCGCGCAGCTGGCGGGCGTAATCGGAAAGCCGCTGCCGTTTGAACTGCGCTTCCTTGCCGTGCTGGCCGGGCGCGAATCCGCGCCGGTCAAACGCGCATTTGTTGCTCAAGCAGCGTTCACCCTTCAGAAAAAGCTTGTCGCCTTCGCGCCGGCATTGCTTGCAGGCCGGACCAATTCTCTTCGACATACCTGTTTCCTTCCTCGGCCGGCGGCTCCCGCTGCGCGGGTGCGCCGGTCCGTGATTGATGGATTACACCCGGCGTCGCTTCGGCGGACGGCAGCCGTTATGCGGCACGGGAGTGACATCGCGGATGGAGCGGACTTTGAGCCCCGCCCCCTGAATGGCGCGGATGGCGGCTTCCCGTCCCGGTCCTGGTCCGTTGATGTAGATGTCGAGCTCCTGCATCCCCATCTCCTGCGCCACTTTGGCCGCCTGCTGGGCGGCCATCCGGGCCGCGAAGGGCGTGCTCTTGCGGGAGCCTTTGAACCCTGAAGTCCCCGCGCTGGCCCAGGCGACGGTGTTGCCCTGGCTGTCCGTCACTGTGACGATGGTGTTGTTGAAGGAGGCGAACACGTGCGCCTGTCCATAGGCGACGGTCCGCTTCCCTTTCTTGGTGCTGGCACGTGGTGCGCCGCGAGTTGTTCCTGCCATATTCCCTCACTGCAAATATCGAACCAATGTTGCCGGATGAAAACCGTGCGATGGAAATCCGCCCAGCCGCGGGAGGGGAAGGATCCCCGTTGGATTTCCGGCACGCTTGCCTGTACGGGTGCAGCGATGCTGCGCCGTACGGGCGCAGCGACGCTGCGCCCCTACTTCTTCTTGGCTCCGCGACGGCGGCCGCGCCCGGCAACGGTTTTCTTGGGACCCTTGCGCGTCCGGGCGTTCGTTTTCGTTCGCTGGCCGCGGACCGGGAGATTCCGGCGGTGGCGCAAACCGCGGTAGCAGCCGATCTCCACCAGCCGCTTGATGTTCATCTGGACTTCCCGGCGCAGGTCTCCCTCCACCGTGAAGTGTTTGCCGATGTATTCCCGGAGCGCTGTCACCTCGGCCTCCGTCAGGTCCTTGATCCGGGTATCCGGATTGACCTTCGTCTCCTGGAGGATGCGCTTCGAGAGGACGGGGCCGACTCCGTATATGTAGGTCAGGCCCACTTCGACCCGTTTCTCACGGGGCAGATCGACGCCTTCGATACGAGCCATGGTTATCCCTGCCTCTGCTTGTGCTTCGGATTATCGCAAATGATGTATACCTTGCCCGCCCGGCGGACAACTTTGCATTTCGGGCAGCGTTTGCGTACGGAAGATGTCACTTTCATGGTTCCTGCACTCCTTTTTATTGCCTGAGCCGAACATTTGATTATACCGGCGGCCCGGCCTTCCGAAAAGCCTGCCCCGCGGAGTGACATTGCCTGCTCTTTTTCTTTAGGCAATGTCGCCCACGAAGCGGGGCCTGCCCCGGCGTGATTTTCGCCGGGGACCGCCGCTTGAATTTACGGCAGCGTCAGGATCAGCGGTTCCGCATCCGTCACCGCAACGCTGTGTTCGAAATGCGCCGTCCGCGATCCGTCCGCGGAAACAACCGTCCACTGATCGGCCAGCACCCGGGTATCGGGCGTCCCGGCGATCACCATCGGTTCCAGCGCGATCGTCATTCCAGGCCGCAGGACGGCGCCCGTGCCGGGCTTCATGTAATTCGGCACCTGCGGTTCCTCGTGCATCGCCCGGCCCACACCGTGGCTGGTGTAATTCCGCACGAGGTGGAACCCCGCCGCTTCCACGACCCGCTGCATGGCCGCCGCCAGGTCCCCGGTCTTCTTGCCGGGCACCATCTCGGCGATCACCGCGTCAAGCGCCGCTTCGGTCGTTTCGAGCAGCCGCCGGGTGAGATCATCCGGTTCGCCGACGGCGACGGAGAAAGCCGAATCGCCCACGTATCCGTCGACGACCGACCCGCAATCCACGCTGACCAGGTCCCCTTCCCGGATCCGTCGCTTGCCGGGGATGCCGTGGACCAGTTCCTCATTCACCGAGATGCAGATCACCGCCGGATAGGGCGGCGTGCCGTACCCCAGGAACGCGGGCTTGGCACCCAGTTTTTTAATGGTTTCCGCGGCCGCCGCATCCGCGTCGGCGGTGGTCGCTCCGGGTTGAATGGCCGCTTTCGCGGCGGCGAGCGCCAGGGCGTTCACCCGGCCGGCTTCACGCATGATCGCAAGTTCCCGGTTCGATTTGAGTGTGATGCCGCGCGACACAGCCATAATTCTCGTTTACCTGACCGAAGCCAGGAGCTCCCTGGTCACGTCTTCGATCGGCATGGCGCCGTCGATCTCCGCCAGTACGCCCTTGCGGCGGTAGTATTCGATCAGCGGGGTGGTTTGTTCAAAGTACACGCGGATCCGGTTTGCCACCGTCTCCGCCTTGTCGTCTTCACGCTGGTAGAGCGCCGAACCGTCCACGTCGCAAACACCTGCGGCTTTGGGCGGATTGAACTTCTCGTGATACACGTGCCCGCCGGCGCGGCACGACCAGCGCCCGCCGAGACGCTCCACCAGAACCTGCGCCTCGACCTTGATGTACGGGGCCTTGCGGACCGCTCCCATTTTCGAATCGGCCAGGAACAGGTCCAGGGCTTCGGCCTGGGGCACCGTCCGCGGGAATCCGTCGAGGATCGCGCCTTTGGCGCAATCCGTGTTGGCCATCCGCTCCCGGATCATCGAGATCGTAACGTTGTCGGGCACCAGTTCCCCGCGCTGCATGTACCCTTGCGCCAGCACCCCCAGCTCGGTCTTGCGCGAGAGATGATCCCGGAAAAGGTCGCCGGATGAGATGTGCGCCAGGTTCAACTCCCGGCTGAGCACTTTCGCCTGGGTGCCTTTGCCCGCGCCGGGCGGTCCGAGGAGAACAATCAGGTCTGCCATGTCATTTCACCAAAAGGGATTCATCGTACCCGCGCAGCTTCAACTCCGCCTCGAGGGTGAAGTAGAGCTCGCGGACGACGCCCACCACGATCAGCAATCCGGAAGAGGTGATCATCAATGAGCTTCTGTTCGTGCCCAGGTCGACGACCAATCCAACCAGGAAGGGCAGGATCGCCACAAACCCGAGGAAGAAGGCGCCCGGGAAGGTGATCCGCCGCATCACCCGGGTGAGGTATTTCTGCGTCGCCTCGCCCGAAGTGACCCCGGGGATCTGTGCGCCGCTCCGCCGCAGGTTCTCGGCGAAGTTGGCCTGGGTGAACTGCACGTCTGTGTAAAAGAACGTAAACACGACGACCAGCAGGAAGAAGATGATGTAATACCCCGCGGTTTCACCGTTCATGAACCGCATCACACCCATCGCCGCGCTGTTGAGAAAATTGGTCGTATCCGGCACGGCTTGAACGATCCACCCGGCCAGCACGCTCGGCATCGAGATGAAGGTCCCGGCGAAGATCAGCGGGATCATGCCGGCCATGTTGACCATCAGCGGCAGGTTGGCCCGCACCGGCATCGCCTGCCGGAAGCCGATCCGCCGCCCGGGGTACATCACCGGGATGTTGCGCCGCCCCTGCTGGACGATGATGATCAGGAAGATCACCGCCACGATCACCACGATATATACGCCCAAGCTGACCAAGCCGGTGGTGCCGCCGGTGATCATGCGGATCAGATTGCCGGGGATGCTCGAGACGATCCCGGCGAAGATGATCAGGGAAAGCCCCTGGTTGCGCAGTCCGTATTCCGAGATCAGCTCGCCCAGCCAGATCGAGAACATCGTTCCGGCGGTCATGGTGACGATCACCGCCACGGAAGGCAGGTTCCAGCCGAAGCCTTCCAGGATGGGGGCGCCGCCGACGTTCATGGCGTTCAGGATGCCGATCTGTGAAAGCGATTGCAGCGCGGCCATCGGGACCGCGATGTAATAGGTCCAGCGTTCCATCCAGCGGCGCGCGCCCTGCGGATCTTCCCGCTGCCGCTGTTCCATGCCCGGGATGATCGGCGCCAAGAGCTGCAGGATGATCTGCGCCGTGATGTACGGGTAGGGCCCCATGGCCATCACGGAGAAGTTGCCGATCGTCCCGCCGGAAAGCATGTCGAGCATTTCGATGAATGTGGCGCCGCCTGCGGCAAACATGGCGCGAAGCGCTTCCAAATTCACACCCGGCACGGGGATATGCGCCGCCACCCGGTAGATGACCAGCAAGCCCACGCTGATCAGAACCCGGTTGCGCAGATCTTCCGCCGCCCAGAGGTGCCGCAGAAAACTGATCGCCTTTCTCAACATCGACATGATTCCTCCAAAAATAATCCGGGCCGCGGGATCACCCGCCCGCTTCCTTCTTCACAGCCGGCGTTTCTGCGGCCGCCTTTTTCACGGCTTTCTTTTTTACCGGTTTCGGAGCCCCGGTTTCCGGCTTGACGGCCTCAGGCTTGAGGGCTTCCCAGGCTTCGACTTTCCCGCCCGCGGCTTCAATCTTGGTCTTGGCGCCGCCCGACACTTTCTGTACCCGGACGGTGATCGCCGACTTGAGCTCTCCGCGTCCGAGGACCGCCACCGGCTGCCCGGCCTTGCTGACCAATCCCGCCTCGGCCAGGAGTTCGGGCGTGACCACGGTGCCCTTCGGCAGGTCGGTCAGCTGATCCAGGTTGATCTCCTGGTACCGCACCCGGGTCAAGGGCGAAAACCCGCGCTTGAATGGAAGTTTCCGGAAGAACGGCAGGTTGCCGCCTTGGAAATATTGGGAAGGTCCGCCGCCCTGGCGCGCGCCCTGGCCCTTGGTGCCGCGTCCGGCCGTTTTACCCTGGCCGGCCGAGATTCCGCGGGCGACGCGCTTGCGCCGGTGGGTGGAGCCCGCATTCGGTGCAAGTTCGTGCAATTTCATGACGATTTCTCCTTGCCCGCGCCGTCTTCCACCTTGACCATGTGGTTGATTTTCGCGAGCATCCCCCGGAGCTGCGGCGTATCCGCCTGCTCGACCGTCTGGCGGATCTGCCTTAACCCGAGCGCCCGGATTGTGGCCTTATGACGGTAGGTCTCGGAGATCGGGCTGCGCAGAAGCGTGATCCGCAGGATGCGGGTCTGTGCCGACGGTGCCGCTTTCGGCTTTGCGGCCTTCGGCCGCTTCGCGGTCTCCGGCCGCTTCGCGGTCTTATTCGGAGTCTTCTTCTCAGTCATTTGCTTTTCGCTCCCAGAACGGCATCACGTGGCGCGCATCCTTGCCGCGCACGGCCGCCAGCACCTTCGGATCCTTGAGCTGGTCGAGCGCATCCATCGTGGCCGACACGACGTTCAGGACGTTGGCGGAGCCCATCGACTTGGTCAGGATGTCGTGCACCCCGGTCGCTTCCAGGACGGCGCGCACCCCGCCCGCCGCGATCACGCCCGTTCCGGGCGAAGCCGGCTTAAGGAGGACCACCGCGCCGGCGCACTTTCCGATCACCTCGTGCGGGATGGTGGCCTTGGAGAGCGGCACATTGCGCATCATCCGCCGGGCTTTCTCGGTGCCCTTGCGGATCGCATCCGGCACCACTTTGCTTTTCCCGATCCCGACTCCAACCCGCCCTTTGTTGTCACCCACCACCACAACGGTCCGGAAGGTGAAATGGCGGCCGCCCTTGACCACTTTGGCCACCCGGGCGATATCGATCACGCGTTCGTCGAATTCGGGCTTAATGACCTCTTCCCGTCTGTCGTATCGTGCCATCGTCTACTCCATCGCGCTGTCGCGCATTTTCCGACTAGAACTGCAAACCGGCTGCGCGGGCTGCTTCCGCCAGCGCCTTCACGCGCCCGTGATATCGGTAACCGCCGCGGTCAAAAACCACCTGCTGGATACCTTTGGACTGCGCCCGTTCGGCCAGCGCCTTGCCGACTTCCTTGGCCTGCTCGGATTTCTTCAGCTTGCCGATCTTTTCGCGCAGGTCCTTATCCACGGTGGACACCGCCACAAGCGTCCGGCCGGTGCTGTCGTCGATGACCTGAGCGTAGATCTGCGAGAGGCTGCGGAACACCGAGACTCTCGGCCGCTCCGGCGTGCCCGCGACGTGCTTGCGGACCCGGATGTGGCGCCTGATTCTTTTTTGCTCGCGTGATTTCGGACTCATTTTCCTACCTCGCCATTGGATAACCCCGGACATCCCGCCCCGCTCCAAAGCGCGGGGTCCGCCCGCGGGCCCGGTACCCGCCAGGGGCTAACCGGGGCGCGGGATCCGAAGGATCCGGATTATTTTGCCGCTGCGGTTTTACCGGCTTTCCCGGCCTTGCGGCGGACCTTCTCGCCGACATACCGCAGCCCTTTTCCCTTGTACGGTTCGGGGGGCCGGATCTTACGCAGATCGGCCGTCATCTGGCCCACCTGCTCCCGGTTAAACCCCCGGACCTGAATAATGCGCGCCTTTTCATCGACCCCGAAAGTGATGCCCTCCGGCGGCTTGATCGTCACCGGATGGGAAAAACCCAGGGAGAGCACCAGGTCGGCGCCTTTTAATTCCGCGCGGTAACCCACGCCCTCCACCTGGAGTTCCTTCTGGAACCCGGTGCTGACGCCGGTGACCATGTTGTGGATCAGCGCCCGCGCCATCCCGTGCGAAGCGCGCACGGCGCGGACATCGGAGGCGCGCTGAATATGAAGCGCGTCGGCTTCCTTGCTGAAACTCAGGAACGCCGGGAAGGTGCGGGCCATCTCGCCCTTCGGCCCCTTCACCTTGACGGTGGTTCCTTCGATTTGAATTTGTACTCCCGCCGGTATCTTGACCGGCAATCGACCTATCCGTGACACGCGAACCTCCTTCTGCCTCATCGGACCGGTCCGAAGACCGGGCCGGCCATTACCACACCTTGCAGATTACCTCGCCGCCCACGCCGAGTTTGCGCGCCCGGGCGCCGGTCATGATCCCCTTGGGAGTGGAGACAATCGTCACACCCAGTCCGGAAAGCACCCGCGGTATCTCGCGTTTGGTGGCGTACACGCGCCGTCCGGGCCGGCTGACCCGCTCGAGGCCGGTAATCACCGGCCGCCGTTCCCGGCGCTCGCCCATGTACTTCAGATACACCCGCAGCACGCCCTGCGGCGATTCCTCGGTGACCACTTCGTACTTTTCGATATACCCCTCATCCTTGAGAATCCCGGCCACGGCCGTCTTCATCTTCGAAGTCGGCATCGCCACCAGCGGATGCCCGGCCAGCAGGCCGTTGCGGATTCGGGTGAGCATATCGGCAATAGGATCAACAACAGTCATCAGACCACTCTCCTTCTCGGGGCCACGATCGCCCGTCGATTACCAAGACGATTTGACCACGCCGGGGATCTTTCCGCTGAGCGCGCGCTCGCGGAAGCAAATCCGGCACAGCTGGAATTTGCGCATGTATCCCCGCGGCCGGCCGCATACCCGGCAGCGATTGCGGACCCGTTCTGCATACTTGCGCCGCGTTTCGCGGACAATGATGGATTTCTTGGCCATATCGCCTTATCCCTTCTGAAATGGCATGCCCATGAGCTGCAGCAGCCGGCGCCCTTCCTGGTCGTTCTGCGCCGAGGTCACGATGGTCACTTCAAATCCCCGGACCTTGTCGATCTTGTCGTACTGGATCTCGGGGAAGATCAGCTGTTCCTTGAGGCCGAGGGTGTAATTGCCGCGCCCGTCAAAGGCATCCGGCGACACGCCGCGGAAATCCCGCACGCGCGGAAGCGCAACGTTCATCAGGCGGTCGAGGAACGACCACATCCGTTCCCCCCGCAGGGTGACCGTCACGCCGATCTCCTTGCCTTCGCGGAGTTTGAAATTCGCCACGCTTTTCTTGGCCTTGGTGACGACCGGCTTCTGCCCGGCGATCGCGGTCACGTCCCCGACCGTGGCTTCGAGCGCCTTGGGATTGTCGATCGCCTCGCCGCAGCCCACGTTCAGTACCACCTTGCGCAGCCGCGGGATCTGCATCACGTTGGCATAGGAAAACTCGCGCTGCAGCACGGGCACCACTTCCTTGCGATAACGGTCATGCAAATAATGCGTCATGCTTCTTTCTCCTATTTGCCGGCGTAATCCAGCGGGCTGTCGCAGGATCTGCAATAGCGTCCGCGGCGTTCATCGTCGGGCCGGCGCGTCACGCGGGTGGGCTTTTCACACTTCGGACACACCAGCATGACGTTGGAAACATGCATCGGGGCGGGGAATTCCACCGCGCCGCCTTTGATCGAAGAACCGGATCCGGTCTTGGTGGTCTGGCGGGTGTGCTTCTTGTGCAGGTTGATCCCCTCCACCACCACCCGCTCCGCCTTGGGGAGCGTGCGCAGCACGAGCCCGCGCTTGCCGCGGTCGGACCCGCTCAGGATTTCCACGGTATCGCCCTTCTTGATATCCACGATGTGCTCCTCTAGATGACTTCCGGGGCCAGGGAGACGATCTTCATGAAACCCTTCTCCCGGAGCTCCCTCGCCACCGGTCCGAAAATGCGGGTGCCCTTCGGATTTTCCCCGTCCGCGTCGAGGATGACGGCGGCGTTGTCGTCGAAGCGGATGTACGAACCGTCGTCACGCCGGTACTCTTTGGAGGTCCGGACGATCACCGCTTTGACCACTTCGCTTTTCTTGACCGTGCCCTGCGGCGCGGCGGATTTCACGGCCGCCACGACGACATCCCCGATGCCCCCCGTCTTGCGGCGGGATCCGCCTTGGATGTGCATCACCAGAATTTCGCGCGCGCCGGTATTGTCGGCGACGACGAGGCGGGATTCCTGCTGGATCATTCCCCACCTCCGGTTTTCCCGTCGGCCTTGGCAGCCGGCTTGGCACCGGTGGTGACTTCGGTCTCGGGTCCGGCCGCCGCCACTTCGTGGATCCGGCGGTCGTGGGCGAGGACCTTTTCCAGCACCCAGCGTTTGCGGCGCGAAATGGGTTTGCTCTCCACGATCTGCACTCGGTCGCCCTTCTGGCTGCCGCTTTCGTCGTGCACCAGGAATTTCTGGCTGCGGTGAACCACCTTGCCGTAGAGCGGATGGCGCACGGTGCGGTCCACGCGGACCACCACCGTCTTGGTCATGCTGGTACCGATCACGGTTCCGATCATGCGTCGGCGCGGATTGGCTGTCATTGGGTCTTTCCTTCCGGAGCGGGCTCGAGCTCCCGCTCGCGCAGCAGGGTGCGGATGCGCGCGATGTTCCGTCGGGCGATCCGCAACCGCGAGGTGTCGTTCTGCTGTCCCATGGTGAACTGGAAACGCATGTTCATCATTTCCTTGCAGGCCTGGTCCAGCTGGACGCGCAATTCATCCGTATCCAGCGCGCGCATTTCCTTGGTATTCATTCCGTCACTCCTTCGCGCCGGTGGCTTCAATCTTGGCGATCATCTTCGTCTTCAGGCCGAATTTAAAGGCCGCCAGGCGGAGCGCTTCGCGCGCGGCATCCTCGGGCAGGCCGCCCACTTCGAAAATGATCCGGCCGGGTTTCACCACCGCCACCCAGTGATCCACGGCGCCTTTGCCTTTGCCCATCCGGGTCTCCGCGGCCTTGATGGTGATCGGCTTGTCGGGGAAAATCCGGAGCCAGATTTTGCCGCGGCGCTTCATCGAATGCACCAGGGCGCGGCGGGCCGCCTCGATCTGGCGCTGGGTGAGCCAGCCCGGCTCGAGCGCCTGCAGGCCGTATTCGCCGAAATCCAATTCGGTGCCGCGGGTTTCGTGGCCACTCATCCGGCCGCGCATTTGTTTGCGCCATTTGACGCGTTTTGGCATCAACATGCTGATCTTCCTCCGTCGCCGGGTCCCCGCGACGCCGCCCTTCGGGGGCGCGGCAGGGACCGTACTAGCCGATTACTCCGAAACGTACGCGCCTTCCGTCATTTCCACTTTATCTTCCGTTTCCGGGCGCGCTTCCCCCTTGAAAATCCACACCTTCACCCCGATCCGCCCGAATGTGGTGAGCGCCTCGGTGCGCGAAAAATCGATGTTCGCCCGGAGCCATTGCAGCGGGACGCGCCCCTCGCGCATCCACTCGCTCCGCTTCATTTCGCTGCCCGAAAGCCGGCCGGCGCACATCACCTTCACGCCCAGCGCGCCCTGGCGCATGGCCTGGGCCACCGCGCGCTTCATGGCGCGGTTGTGACTGATGCGGCGCTCCAGCTGGCGGGCGATGTTGTCGGCCACCAGGGAAGCTTCCATGTCCGGCTGGGTGATCTCCTGGACTTTAAGATCCACCTTGCAGCCGGTGACCTTCTCCAGGTGCTGGCGCAATTCCTTCACCGCGGCGCCCTTGCGGCCGATAAACACGCCCGGTTTGGCGGTGAAGACAAAGACGCGGACGAGGTTGTGGTCGCGCTCGATCTCCACGCGCGCGATCGCCGCATCCGTGGCGTTCTTCATGATCATCTTGCGGACCTCGGCGTCCTGGTGAAGCCGCTGGGCGTATTCCTTGCCCTCGGCGAACCAGCGGCTCTCCCATGTCTTGTTTATCCCCAGACGAAAACCAATTGGATGGATTTTGCGACCCATACCTGCTCCTAATGAATGGCGCCGAAGCGCTCGATCACTCTTTTTCGCGCAACACGATGGTCACGTGCGACGACCGACGGAGGATCGGCTTGAACCGACCCCGGGCGCCGAAGCGGCGCCACTTGCGGGTGGGGCCCTCATCGGCGAACATCTGGGCGATCACCAGATCTTCCTTGTGCAGTCCCTGGTTCTGAACCGCATTGGCGATCGCCGATTTGAGCAGCTTGGCCAGCCGGGCGGCCCCGGTCTGCGGCATGGACAACAGAAAGGCAAGCGCCTCTTCCGCCTTCCGACCGCGCACGGCGGTCATCACCCGCCGCATCTTCTGAGCCGAAGACGGCGCATAGCGCATCTTGGCGCGTACGTCAGTCATTGCCGCCCTCCTTCTTCGCCGCCGGCGCTGCCGCGCCGCTCTCGACCGCCGTGACGGCTTCCTTGGTCACATGGCCGCGGAAGGTCCGGGTCGGAGCGAATTCCCCGAGTCGGTGGCCGACCATGTTCTCCGTGACGTAGATCGGCACATGCCGCCGCCCGTCGTGCACGGCGATCGTATGCCCGACCATCTGCGGAAATATCGTGCTGGCCCGGCTCCAGGTGCGGACGACTTTTTTCTCGCCCTTCTGGTTCATGGCTTCGACCTTCTTGAGCAGCTTGGGCTCGATGTACGGGCCCTTTTTCAGCGATCGCGACATGATTGCTTCTCCTCGAGCGCCCCGGCTCGGATCCTACTTGCGTTTGGACGGCCGGCGCCGGACGATAAACCGGTCGGTCTTCTTGTTGTTGCGCGTGCGGTAACCGCGGGTGGGTTTCCCCCACGGGCTTTTCGGTCCGGGCATGCCGGCCGGCTGGCGGCCTTCGCCGCCGCCGTGCGGATGGTCGCGCGGCGACATCGCGGTGCCGCGGACCGTCGGGCGCACGCCCATGTGGCGTTTGCGTCCGGCCTTGCCCAGCTTGATATTCCGTTTGTCGACGTTCCCCACCACGCCGATCGTGGCGTAGCAGGTCTGGCGGATTAGGCGCATCTCGCCCGACGGCAGGCGCAATTGGGCGTACTGGCCTTCCTTGGCCAGGAGCTGGGCTCCCGTGCCGGCCGAGCGCGCCAGCTGCCCGCCCTTGCCTTCCTGAAGTTCGATGTTGTGGATCATCGTGCCGACCGGGATCTGCGAGATCGGCATGGCGTTCCCCGGATGGATCTCGGCCTTCGTCCCGGAGAGAAGCGTATCCCCGACCTTGAGTTCCAGCGGCGCGATGATGTAGCGCTTCTCGCCGTCGGAGTACGCCAGCAGCGCGATCCTCGCCGAGCGGTTCGGATCGTATTCGATCGCAAGCACGCGGGCGGGAATATCTTTCTTGTCGCGCTTGAAATCGATCATCCGGACGTGCTGGCGGTTGCCGCCGCCGCGATGGCGGACGGTCACCTTGCCGTAGCTGTTGCGGCCGCCGCGTTTCTGCTTCGAGACGATCAGCGACCGTTCCGGCCGGTTTTTGGTGACTTCCTCGAAGGTGGAGCTGGTCATCCCCCGCCGTCCCGGCGAGGTGGGTTTATATGTTTTTACCGGCATGGGATTATCCCTTCACCCCTTCAAAGATGGGGATGGTCCCCTTCGACAGCGTGACGATCGCCTTCTTGTACGCGGCCCGGCGGGTGCGCAGCCGGCGCGTCCGGAGCGATCGCGTCACCTTCGGTGTGGCGATTACGATATCCACCTGCTTTACCTCGACGTTCTCAAACATCTGCAACACGGCCTGTTTTACCTGGGTCCGCGTCGCGCGCGGCAGAACCTCGAAGGTATACTGGTTTTCCTTGGCCAGCCGGATGGATTTTTCCGAAATGATCGGCCGGCGCAGGACATTCTCCAAATGTTCGGTCATTCCGCCCTCCCGGGATCCAGCCATTCCCGAATCTGATCCAGGGCCGGGAGCGCGAGGACCACCTTTTCATATTTGAACAGGTCGCGCATATTCAGGTATCCGGCGCGCAGGGTCTTGGCCCGGGTCAGGTTGCGCGTGGAGCGTTCGACGATCTCATTGCGTTCCGACAGGACCACCAGAGCGCTTTCGGAGCCGGCCACCGCCTGCAGGGCCTGCAACATCGCCGCGGTGCTCGCCTTCGCGAGCGCGATCCGGTCGACCACCACCACCGCCTTGTCGGACAGCTTGGCCGAGAGGGCCGAGCGCAACGCCGCCTGGCGCATCTGGCGCGGCATCTTCACCGAATAATCCCGTGGAACCGGGGTATGGACTTTGCCGCCGCCCCGCCATTGCGGGGACCGCGTGGAACCCTGGCGGGCCCGTCCGGTTCCCTTCTGCTTCCACGGTTTGCGTCCGCCGCCGCGCACTTCCCCGCGGCCTTTGGTCTTGTGCGTTCCCAGGTGCGCGCCCGCCTGCTGATAGACCAGCGCCTGGTGCATCAAGTCCTTGCGGACCGGAGCTTCGAAGATGGCGGCCGGCAGTTCGACCGAACGCACCACTTTTCCTTTCATGTTGACGACTTCAACTTCCATCGTTATCGCATCCCTTCTGGCGTCTCGGGCTCGGCTGCGGCCTATTGCTTGCGCGCTTCGCGGATGATGACGATGCTACCCTTGGAGCCGGGGACGCTGCCCGCGACTCCCAACAGGTTGCGTTCGGCATCGACCAGGGCCACCCGCAATCCGGATGACGTGATCCGCGCGGCGCCCATATGGCCGGCCATGCGCTTGCCGCGGTAAACCCGGCCGGGGGTCGTGGTGGATCCGATCGAGCCCGGAGAGCGCTGGCGGTCGGAGGCGCCGTGGGTCATCGGGCCGCCGCCAAATCCGTGGCGTTTCATCCCGCCCTGGAACCCCTTGCCCTTCGATTCGCCGACGATATCCACTTTTTCCCCGGTTGTAAAAATATCGACGGAGATCTTATCGCCCGGTTTTGGCGCCTGGTCGGCGTCGATCCGGAATTCGCGCAGGTAGCGGAGCGGCGGGAGGGAGGCCTTCTGCAGATGGCCGAGCTGGCCTGCGGTCAGCCGCTTGCTTTTGCCTTCGGCAAAACCGAGCTGAACGGCGGAATAGCCTTCCTTTTCCTTCGTCCGGACCTGGGCAACAAAACATGGCCCAGCTTCTATGATGGTGACCGGGATCATACGACCGGCATCGTCAAATATCTGGGCCATGCCCAATTTTTTCCCGATTAATCCCTTCATTCCATTTTCTCCTATTGCTACCCGGGACTGTCAGCCTGGGAAGGGCTGCATCATCCCCGCGTCCGGCAGTCAATCCCGTGCTTGCGCTTTGCGCAAACGTGCGGGACTCTTTCCGGCCGGTGATTTCCTCGGGCTAGATCTTCATCTCCACGTCGACGCCGGCCGGCAGGTTCAGACGCATCAGCGCGTCCAGCGTCTTCGCATCGGGTTCCAGCACTTCGATCAGCCGTTTATGGGTCCGGATTTCGAAATGTTCGTGGGAATCCTTGTCGATATAGGCTCCGCGCCGGACGGTGAACTGCTCGTGCTCCGTCGGCAGGGGAACCGGCCCCACCACGTGTGCGCCGTTGCGCTCCGCGGCCTCGACGATGCGTTTGGCGGATTGATCCAGAATGCGGTGATCGTATGCTTTTAGTCGGATGCGAATTTTCTGTCGAGCCATTGGGATCGCCTACTCGATGATTTCAGTGATCACGCCGGCGCCCACGGTCAGGCCGCCCTCGCGGATCGCGAATTTCGAACCCTTCTCGAGTGCCACCGGCACGATCAGCTCC
>JAFGCU010000038.1 GCA_016932475.1 Anaerolineales bacterium | reverse complement strand
GGGTATGGCTGTCTGGACAAGCAGACACACTCAGTCATATACCACCGGTCTCCTTTTTGATACTACACTAACAGGGGGAGAGGGGAGTCTGAGACCCGGCGATCTTTCAGGTCGAAGACGGGGAGAGGGGGTTAGGACAGGGAACGCGACAGAATGCCGGGAAAAACATTCCTCCCGTCCTTATACGGGAAGGGAGGGGAAAAAAAGACACCAACGATTGACGTATTCCGCTATGGCATCGCCGGGAAGGAACCCTCCGGGGCGTACCAATCCTGCGGGTTGATATCCTCAACCACCTCTCCCGGCCCCACATGCACCACGATCAGGCTGTGGTCGGTGCAGGAGGCGGACAGGCCGCATGGGACCATCTGAGAATACCCCGCGGAGGCTCCGCCGTCGAGCGTATAGGCGACGATGTAATAATCGCCGGCCGGGACGCTCAGTTCATACTCCCCCTGGCCGTCCTCCGTGGTCACGTCCGCCACGGCGTCCATCGTCGCCACGCCGAAGGCGATGACCCGCTGCGCCGGCAGGAACTCGCTCGGGTAACTCAAATGGCCGCGGATGATCCCCGGCTCCCCGGCGGCGGGTATCTCCGCAATGGCGCTCATGGACGCGGGTATGTCGGTCAGGATCGCCGGTCCTTCCGTCAGCGCGACCGCGATGGTGCCCTGCATGGCTTCGATCGTTCCCGTTATCCCGCCCGTCGCCGGGCAGACGCACGCCAGCAGGATCAATGCCGGTATGAGGATAAGCCAGAATCTGCGCATGGTTCCTCCTTGGAGGATTGGTTCCATCATTGCGGGAGTTCAGGAGTATTCTATCAAAAGGCCGGGGTGTCGGTCGCAAAGACCGACGCGGTCTTCGCCTTTTTTCCTCCGATCGCAGTCGCTTAAGTGAGACCGCGTCGGTCTGCGAATATCCGCCACAGCGCCGCAAAATACAGGATAAATCCCAACGGCATCAGCAGCAGGTAGAAGAGGATATTGGTCTGCAGCTTCAATCCGAGCCAAACCGCCGGCACGAAAATCCCCGCCGCGATGGCGGCTATTAAAAGGAAAGCGAGCAGCGCCCAGGCGGGGGCGGGCGGCAGCGGGTCGGCCAGCAGGCTGCCGGCCGTCTCCTTGCGGCGATTCCACCAAAGCGCCGCGAAGGTGATCCCCATCAGCGCCGGCAGGACGCAAAGCGCGACCGGCTGGGCAATGGCGCGGAACACAAAGAAGAACAACGCCGCCAGGATCAGCGCCACCCCCTCGGCCGGATGGATGCGCATCGGCGACCGGCGCAGCGCGGTGAAAATGCCGTAGGCGGGGATCAGCGGGACCGTCGCCGCCGCCGCGAAGAGAATGAATTCAAAAGCCGGAGCATGGTACTCCTGCGGGTTGGCGTTCCAATTAATCGCCCAGGCGCCGAAAAACAATCCGAGGCCGATGACCGCCGGTAAGACAAACGCGCGGCGCCGGCTCAGGAGAATCGGCAGCGCCCACAGGCCGATCGTAAAGCTGATCAGCGCATGCCAGGCCAGGCCGGTGAAGGATATGGAGAGCGGAAGGATCTCGTACGTCGTCCCGACAACCACGCCTTCGACCAGCCAGCCGAACACCGCCCCGGCCAGGAACACCCCCGCCGCGCGGCGCACGCGGAAGATCGAGAGCACCGCCAGCGCCGCGTAGCCCGTCAGCGAATACGCAATCCACGTGGAGACATAATTGCCCAGGCTGTCGCTTTCCGGACGGAACCGCGCCCAGAACATGTGCTCCGAAAAGAACATCAGGATGCAGCCGGCGGAGAGGACGAACGCGATCCGCTTTCCGATGGAGATGATCATCCAGGCTTTCCCGTTCGCCGGTACCCTTGCGGAACCCGGGCGAGCACGACGAGCGCCAGCAGCGCGAACACAGCGCTCGAGATGAACAGCGCCGTATACCCGAGCGATTGCCCCGGCCGCAGATTATTGAGCCAATCGAGAGCCGGCCCGGTCATCCGGCTGAATGCGGCCGCGCCGGCGGTCGCCAGGTTCGTCAGGCCGAGGAATTTCCCCGCTTCCGCCTGCGGTGCGAGGTCGGTCGCCAGAGCCCAGTTGCAGGTGATGAACACGCCCGCGCCGGCGCCGATGATGCTTCCGCAAAAAAGAACCGCGGAGGGCGAATGGGCCAGGATCATCAGCAGGCTCCCGAGAGCGACGAGGATCGCCGCCGCCGCGTGAAGCGGTTTGCGGCCGAAGCGGTCGCACAGCCAGCCGCTGCCGAAGGCGAAGGCGGTCAGCGAGACCGCGATCACCGCCATCAGGTCCCCCGTCAGCGCAACCGGATCGGCCACTCCCAGCGTGTCGCGGATGAAATATTGCGCAAACGCCTGCACCCCGTACACGCCGGCCAGGAACACGAACCGCGAAAAGATCAACCCGGCAAATCCCGGCGCGCTCTTCCAATCCACCCGGAACATTTCCGACACCGGCAGGTGCAGCGGCCCGGTGGCCACCTGATGCCGGCTGTCTTCCTCGCGCGATCCGATCAAGGTGATCACGGCGCTCACAATCAGCACAACCGCCACGACCGCGATCGACGCCGGCAGGTTGGATCCGTCCACCAGCAGGAATCTTCCCATCAGGAGCGAAGCCGCAATCAGCCCGAGCATATCCAGCGCGCTTTTCCAGGCGCTGCCGCGCCCGAGCTGTTCGGATGGAACCCGGTCCGGGAGCAGCCCCTGCAGCGGCCCGTGAGCCGTATTGGAGGTGAACTGCAGTCCGATGTATCCGATGGCGAGCCCGGGAATGCCGCCGGCAAAGCCCAGCACGGCGAGAAAAACCAGATCCAGCAGCGTGCCCGATAGGATCAGCGGCCGGCGCCGTCCCCAGCGCGACGCCCACTGGTCGCTGACCGCCCCGGCGATCGGCTGGACGATCATCGCGATCACCAATCCCGCCGCGGTCAGCAGACCGAGGACGGTGTTCTTTTGTTCATTTGGAACGTACAGCAGAAGAATCGCCGGGAGCAGAATGATATGCAGGCTGTTCCACATATACGACAGCCCGAAGAAGTAGGCGTTGAGCGTGAAGAATTCCCAGACGTGGATTTTTCGCATATGGGCTCCGTGAATTTACCCCTCCTCCTTCCCCGACCCCTTCGGGGTCACCCATTCCCCCTCCCCATTATGGGGAGGGGACAGGGGAGGGGTAAGTCTTTCTGGCAACAGCCCGGCAATCTTTTCCATCACGATTTTACCCGTTTCCCGGTCGCGAGCCTCCGGGTCGGCGGTAATTTTCCGCGGCAGCGTGAAAGCGGCGCCAAACCGAAGGCGGCAGGCGTCTTCCGTTTCGTACAATCCGGCCGGGATGAGCGTGTAGCCCGCGCCGGCCAGATGCCCGACGAAACGGCCGACTCCGGAGGGCGGTTGCATCAACCGGCCGCCGGGAGAATCCATGCCCTCGGGAGCCATCCCGATCGACGGCCTCTCCCGGCGCGCCAGGCGCAGGATCCGGCGGACCGATGCCGCGCGCGCCTCCACATCCTCTTCCCGCGGCGGCATCGGCGGCATGAGTGTGAAACCGTACATGCGCGCGGCTCGCGCCAGCGCCCGTTCCGTCAGCGGCGTGATCAGGCGCGCGCGGAGCGCATCCGGATAGGTCCATGCGGAGGTCATCGGCCAGTGCAGCTCGCGCCGGCACGCGGCACCCAGGGCGATGTCGATCCACCAAGCCTGAAATCCAGGGCGGGAAAAGTGGTTGACGAGAAAGAGGTACGGCCCCGGCCCGTCCGGGATCGGACCGGAGACCTCCAAGCGTTGGATGCCTTTGCTCAGCCGCACGGCATCCGCGGCGAAGGACCGATTCCGTCCCAGAAGGAAATCCCGGAGGATGGAAAGGGTGACCGGCGCGGGGTAGCGGTAACGGGGAGACATGGGGTGGATTGTATATCAAAAAATGGAAGATCTCACCGCAGAGGCGCAGAGTGATGGTAAAAAAACCTCTGCGTCCTTCACGGCTTTGCGGTGAAACGGGTTACCCCCGGAATCCCTTCAGCCGCAGGCTGTTGGTCACCACAAAAACCGAGGAGAACGCCATCGCGCCGGCGGCGAGCATCGGGTTCAGCAGCCCGAGGGCGGCGGCCGGGATCAGAATGACGTTGTAGAAAAACGCCCAAAAAAGATTCTGGCGGATGGTGCGCAGCGTTCCGCGCGAGAGCGCGATCGCGCGGGCCACGCCGCGCAGGTCGCCCGAGATGAGCGTGATTGGGGCGGCGGCCATCGCAATATCGGTCCCGCTCCCGAGCGCGATGCCGACATCCGCCCTGGCCAGGGCTGGCGCGTCGTTGATTCCATCGCCGACCATCGCGACCTTCTCCCCCTCCGCTTGCAGCCGCGCCACCTCGGCGGCCTTTTCGCCGGGCAGCACCTCCGCCAGCACGCGCTCGATCCCCGCCGCGCGGGCCACCGTTTCCGCGCTGCGGCGGTTGTCACCGCTGATGAGCACCAGCTTCACGCCGGCCTTTTTCAGGAGCGCGACAGCCTCGAGCGATCCTTCTTTGATGGTATCCGCCACCGCGATCAACCCGGCCGGCTTCCCGTCCACCGCCACGAGGAAGACCGTGCGCGCGAGGGCCTGCAGCCGGTCCACCTCGGCTTTGAGCGGCGTGGTGGAGATCCCGGCTTGCGCGAGCATCCGTTCGTTGCCGACCAAAACCTTGCGCCCGGAGACCGTTGCGCGCACGCCGCGCCCCGGCTCGGCCTCGAACTGTTCCGGATCCTGGGGTGTCAGCCCGCGCGCGACGGCCGCGGCGCGGACCGCGTCCGCCAGTGGATGTTCCGACAGTTTTTCGGCTGATGCCGCAAGTTGCAGCAGCTCGTTCTCGCCGCCGGGTCCGCCCGATGCGATCACCTCGGTCACTTCCGGGAGGCCGCGGGTGAGCGTGCCGGTTTTATCGAACGCGACCGTCGTCACCCGTCCCGCGCCTTCCAGGGCTTCCGCGCTGCGGAACAGGATTCCCATCCCGGCGCCCTTGCCGGTCCCGACCATCACCGCGGTCGGGGTGGCAAGCCCCATCGCGCACGGGCAGGCGATCACCAGCACCGCCACCGCGCGGATCAACGCGGTGGTGAACGCGTCCGCCGCGCCCGCGCCAAGCCCGACGATCAGCCACACGGCGAACACGGCCGCCGCCAGCACGATCACCGCGGGCACGAAATATTCGGAGACTCTGTCCGCCAGGCGCTGGATCGGCGCCTTGCTGCCCTGGGCTTCCTCGACCAGGCGCATGATCTGCGCGAGGACGGTATCCCGCCCGACCTTGAGGGCTTCCATCTTAAAGGCGCCCTGGCGGTTGATCGTCGCGCCGATGACCTTGTCGCCCGGCCCCTTCGCCGCGGGAATGGATTCCCCGGTGATCATGGATTCATCGACGTTCGACCGGCCGAAGGTGACCGATCCGTCGACCGGGATTTTTTCCCCGGGCCGGACCGCGAGGATATCGCCCGGCAAGACGTCCGCGACCGCGATCTCCTCCTCCGCTCCGGCGCGGATCCGGTGCGCGGACTTTGCCTGCAGCGAGGCGAGCTTGCGCAACGCGTCGCTCGTCCGGCCTTTGGCGCGCGCTTCCAGGTACTTGCCGAGCACGATCAGGGTGATGATGACCGCGGCCGTCTCGAAATACACGTGCCCCGGGAGCAGCCCGAGCATGACCGGGATCGAGTAGAAGTAGGCGGCCGAGGAACCCATCGCGATCAACACATCCATGTTGGCCGACCCGCCGCGGATCGCCTTGTACGCGCCGGTGTAATACTGCCAGCCGACCCCGAACTGCACCGGCGTGGCGAGCAGAAACAAAATCCAATCGAACCACGGCGTGTGCCCGACCACCTCGGGGATCAACATGAAGTCGCGCGCCATCGCCAGCAGGAAGAGCGGCAGGGTAAGCGCGATTCCCCAGATCAGCCGCCGCCGCTGGTATTTGATTTCGTTCCGGCGGGCGCGCGCCTCGGCGTCCTCGCCCACTCCGGCACTTTTCGCCGGTTCGATACCGGCCGCGATGATTTCCTTGCGGATCTCGGCAATTGTGATGACCGTCGGGATGTACTTCACCGCCGCTATTTCGGTCGTCACCGAGACGTCCGCTTCCAGCACGCCGCGCAGCGCGCTCAGGCGCTTTTCCAGCCGCTGAGCCTGCCCGACGTCGGAGAGGCGTTTCAGGGGGATGGTTTCCTCCCCCACGGCCACGCCGTACCCGGCATGGCGGACGCGTTCGATCATCGCCTCCTGCCCGATCTGCGCCGGATCGAACACCACGCTGGCGCGTTCGGATGCCAGGTTAACTTCCGCGCTTTGCACGCCCGGCAGCCGTTTGAGGTTGCGTTCGATCGTCGCCACGCAGTTGGCGCAGGTCATTCCGGTGATGGGGAGCGTGATCTGTTCGTTGGCCATATCGATACACCTGATAGGTCGACCCTCTGGCCGCTTTGGCCGGGGCGGTCTGGTTGGGGCGACCCGGCAGGGGCGACCCGGCAGGGGCGACCCGGCAGGGGCGACCTGTAGGGGCGACCCGGCAGGGGCGACCTGTAGGGGCGACCCGGTGGGTCGCCCCTACTTATACATTCGTCGGCTCGTAATTAATCTCGGTCAGCACGTCGCGGATGATTTCGATCGTCGCCGGGGAATCGAATTCCACGACTACCTGCTGTGTTTTTTCATCCCCCGTAACCTTCTTCACGCCGGTGATCGACATCAGCTCGGTCGTGATGGTATGGACACAGTGGCCGCAGGTGATGGACGGGATGGTCAGCGTAACGGTTTTCATGGTTTCTCCTTGCCCTTTCCTTTTCTCCCCTCCCCATTCTGGGGAGGGGTCAGCCCCGGTTGGCCGCTTGGAACACTTCGGATATCTCCTTTAATACTTTTTCCCGCGCGTCGGGATCGTCTCCACGGACGGCGGTGGTGACACACGAATTTAAATGATTCTCCAGGATCCTGGCCGAAAGCTGATTGAGCGAAGCCTGCACGGCCTGGATCTGGCGGATCACGTCGATGCAATAGGCATCCTTCTCGATCATCTTGGAAATGCCTTCCAGGTGACCGGAGGCAACCCGAGCTCTTCGTAGAATATCCGGATTTTCAGTCATTTATCTTCCTTTATACCCCACCCCCACGGGTGGGGTATATATATAATAGCACTCTGTTTAATCGGAGTCAATATGTCTTAATTTTCAAGATGAGTCGGGAAGGTCCAACCCGTCATTCCCGCGCCGGCCCTGCTGTGCGGGGTGGGCGTACGAATCCAGATGAAACTCAAAGGGAAACCCATGGATACCGGCCAAGGTCACGCCGGTATGACGGATTAAGTCCGACGCGGTCCGTCATCCCGGCGCCTGCCCTCGCGGAGAATCCTAACTTGATCTTGATTCATGAGTGAGGATGAATGCGAAGCGAGGGAGTTTCTGGCCGGGACCGCGCCGGTCTATTCTCGTGTCCTTCAGATCTATTTTCGTGTCTTTCGTGGATTCAGTGCCCGCAACTTGCGCACGACCCGCCCGCGCACCCGGAGCAGGAAGGCGCGCTCGTGCCGGCGATGCTTTTTCCGCCGCTCTGGGCGTTGCACAGTGACAGCTTGCGCTTCGACTCCCGGCTGCCGCAGGAATCGCAGGGGGCGGGTTCATCCGCCTGGGTCATCGGCCGCAGCAGATCGAACTCGTGGCGGCAAGCTTCACAAACATATTCGTAAATCGGCATTTTCTGCTCCGTGTATCCGAGAGCCCCTCCGTTCGGGCAGGGCTGCCCCGCGGCCGGATGTGCGCGGAAATCCTATCACACCCGGGGATGGTTTTTCCAGAGTAGATTATTTTTTATATTTCATAATCTTCAGGAACGCCTCCACCACGGTCGGATCGAACTGTTTTCCGGAGTTCGCCGCGATCTCATCCAGGGCTTCCTTCTCCGAAAGCGCCTTGTGGTACGGACGGTTGGTGGTAATGGCGTTGAACGCATCCACCACGGCGATGATCCGCGCGCCCTCGGGGATGGCTTCGCCCTTGAGCCGGTCCGGGTAGCCGGCGCCGTCCCAGCGCTCGTGATGGTGGTAGATCCAGGGGATGATCTTATGCAGCGGCTCGACCGGGCGGAGAATTTGCGCGCTGTGGTACGGGTGCAGATAGATGATGTTCCACTCCTCGGGCACAAGCTGCTCCGGCTTGCGCAGGATGTTGTCGGGGACGGCGATCTTGCCCACATCGTGCAGCAGCGCGGCGAATTCGAGCATCTCCAGATCCGCCCCCTGCCAGCCGAGTTCGCGCGCCAGCAGGACCACGATTCTGGTCACTTCCTCGGAATGGCCGCGGGTGTACGGATCGCGGGCGTCGATCGCGGTGGCCAGGGAGGAGATCGTCGCCACCGAAATGTCGCGCACGTCTTCGAACAGCTGGGCGTTTTCGATCGCGATCGCGGTCTGGCCGGCCAGCGCCGCGAACAGGGATTGGTCGGTGTCGGAGAATTTAACTCCCTGCTGCCGATTGATGGCCAGCAGCACGCCGAGCACTTTCTTCCCGTGGATCATCGGGACGGCCAGGGCATCCTTCACGCGGAATCCGAGGACCGCCTCCTCGTGCTCCGGTTCCTGCTTCCAGCGCGGATCGGTCCCCACATCCGCGACCATGGCCGGGCGGCCTTCGATGAACACCCAGCCCACCAATCCTTCGCCGGCCCGGTATTTCACCTCGGTCTGCGCGGAGAGCGGCGCGCCCCCGATGTGCTGCAGCACCAGCCGCTCCTCCACCTCGTTCCACAGGAAGACCCAGATCGCCTGGGCATGCACGGCGGGTGGAGCCGTTTCGACAACCAAGCGAACGACATCCTCCAGCCGCAGGCTGGTGGATACCGCCTGGCCGAATTCATACAAGGACCCAAGCTCGTGCACGCGGTGTTCGAGCTGCTCGAAAATGTTCGCCCGGTGAATGGAGCCCCCGGCAACGTCGGCGGCAGCCGTCAGCAGCCGGATTTCGCTTTCCGAAAACTGCGAGCGGCTGTACGAGATCAGCAGCAGAACCCCGACCACTTCGTTGGCCGTCCGCAACGGGAGGCATAATGTGGATCCGACCCCGCGCACCACCGCACCGGATCCTGACGGCGGCACAATCAGCGGGTCGCGCGGGAGGAACGGCGTCTGGCGTATCTCGCCGCTGGCCGCCACGCTCCCGATCACGCCCTCGCCGAGCGGCATCCGCCGGTCGATCACTTCCGTCGCCAGGCCTTCCGCGGCGCGGCAGACAATCTCGCGGCCTTCCACCAGCGATATGCTGGCGGCATCGGCCCGCGCCATGTGCACCGCCTGGTGCAGCAGGAGCGGCAGCATTTCACGCAGCGTCACCGTTCCGCGCAGCACGCTCGAGAGGTCATACAGCGCCCCGACTTCCTCGAGCCGCCGCTCGGTTTCCTGCATCAGCCGGGCGCGTTCCAGCGCCATCGCGGCGGTGTTGGCAAACGTCGTCAGCCCGCGCACTTCTTCATCGGAGAACGTGCGCGGCTTTTCGTAGCGCACGAACAGCGTGCCGATCACCCGCCCGGCCGCCCGCAGCGGCAGCCCGATCAGCGACTGAACGCCTTCCGCCAGGAGTTGCGATGTGATGACGGCTTTGCTCGGGTCTGATTTCGATACGACCAGGTGTTTTCCATCCAGAAAGACCTGCATCGTCAGCCCGTGCGGCCGCGGAGGCGGTTCCTGCGAGGCGACGCCGCGCCCATCCGCGCCGAGGCGCAGCCCGACCTGCCCGTTCGGTTCGATCAGCGTGACAATCACCGAATGGGCGCGGGCGGCCTTGGCGATCCGGGCGCAGATCGCGCGGGCGGTGTCGGTCAGGGTGGAGAGCGCGATGATCTCCGCCCCGAGCTCATACAATCCCTCCGCCTG
Organism: Anaerolineales bacterium; assembly: GCA_016932475.1. Lineage (GTDB taxonomy): Bacteria > Chloroflexota > Anaerolineae > Anaerolineales > RBG-16-64-43 > JAFGKK01. The sequence goes on along the minus strand of JAFGCU010000038.1, from coordinate 14,913 downwards.
TTCGCGCCGGTGCTGCTCGGATTCAAACAGCTGGGCGTTGTGCACCGCGCCGCCGATCTGCTGACCGATGGTTTCCAGCAGATCGAGATCGTCCACCGCGAACGTGCGCTCCGCCTGGGTGAACAGGACCAATACGCCCAGCGCCTGATCCTTGGCGATCAGCGGGGTGGCGGCCACGGTGCGAAAACCGGATTTGCCGGCCGCCTCGGCCAGCGAATCCGGCGCGAGGTCGGCCAGGGACGCGATCACGACCTTCTTTTCCATGGCGGCTGCGCCGATCGCGTGCTGGGTGGGATCCAATTGTGTCATGGTTTGCGCAAGCGCCGGATCCAGCGCCTGATGCACGGTCGCGTGCCACGAACCCCGGTCCATCAGGAGGATCGCGCCCGCATCCATCTTCATCAGGTCCAGCACGCGCTCCAGGGAAACGGTCAGCACTTCCTCGAGCGCCAGCGTTTTCGAAGCCACGCGGTCGATCGCATACAGGGTCGAAAGACGGTGGGTCTGGCGCTCGACGGCGGCGGAGAGCGCCCCGCTCCAATCCGCCATCTTCAACCGCATCGAATCAAACTCCCGGAACAGCTCGGCCGTTTCATCGCGCCCCCCGATGCGGACCGGCGTCGACAGGTCGCCGGCCGCCATCTGGCGCGTGGCGCGCAGAAGCACCCGGATCGGCCCGAGAACCACTTCCTCCATCACCCAGGCCGAGATGATCGCCACCGCAAGGATAATCGCCCCGAAATAAACGAACTGCCAGCGCAGGGTGGTCAGCAGGCCGTACACTTGCCGTTCGGGGGATTCGATCACCACGGTCCATGGAGCAAGGTCCAGCGGGGACAGGACCGCGATGATGCTGTCTTCGGTTTGGGTCTGGGATTTATCCAGGCGGGCAATGCCGGGTTCCTGCTTTTGAAGATAGGGCAGCAGCGCCGGATAATACTCGAACGGGAGAATGGCGAGGTTGTTTTCGCCGTCGAGCGCGATGCTGTTCCCGGCGGTGTCGATGATCAACGCCTGGCTGCCGGTCTGCTCTCCCAGTATTCGGGCAGTCTCCCCGAACGGGAATGTCGACAGGTCGGCCATGCCTGCCAACCAGCCAAGGACGGCTCCTTTGGAATCCATAACCGGCTCCAGGAGAATCGCCTGCGGCGCGCCGCCGGCGCCGGATTGGAAATCCCCCGCCTGGCGGAGGCCGGTTGAAATGGCTTTTTGCACGGCGGGAGATTCCCGCAGGGTTTCCATCGCCGCATCGGTCATGGGCGGCTCCGCCGCCACAACCGTGCCGGCCGGATCCAGGAAGAGCACGCCGTTTGGGAACAATCCCGTTTCGAGCAAACCGCGGAGGATATCATCCCCGGAGTTCGAAGGATTTGGATCGTTGACCCATGCATCCGCGTGCCGGGCCAGCATCTGGAAATAATTATCCAATTGGGCGTCCAGGCTGTCCGCCGCCAGGCCGGCATAGCGGAGCTGCATCTGCTGGATCTCCCGCGTGCTGTTGTCGAGCGCGTCCGACCCGAGGAACGCGAAGAACGCCAGGACGATGACGACCGCCAGGACCGTCATCACCATTGTTCTCAGCACGATCGGGAAGTTACGCAGCCATTGAAGCATCTATCGCGCTTTCGCGGGTGTGGAAACACCCCGCCGTGTGTCTTTCATCGGTTTGCCCGTTTCCCGCATCCATGCCGCGGGGGCGTTCATTTCTCCCGTGCGATCGAAAAGCGGTCGAAATCCTTCACCACCGTCGTATCCGGGAAAACCGCCCGCGCTTCCTCCGCGACTTCCCGGTCGCGGTACCTTCGCGAGAGGTGGGTGAGGAACAACCGCCGGACCTGCGCCTCGCGCGCCAGGCTCGCCGCCTGCCGGGCGGTCAGGTGGGAGAACTCCCGCGCCAGGGCCGCCTCCACTTCGAGGTAGGTGGATTCGATCACCAGCCCGTCCGCCCGCCGACAGTACTCCAGTATATTATCCGTCCGACCGCAATCCCCCACAAATGCCAGGCGGGCTCCGGGAGCAAGCTCGCCGAGCACCTCGTCCGGGGAGACGGCCGCCCCGTTCGGCAGCATGCACGGTTTGCCCGCGACCAGCTGCGCCCGCAACGGACCGGGCGGGACTCCCAACGCGTCCGCCTTGGCGGCCAGAAACGGCCGGCGCGGCTTCTCCTCGAACAGGAAGCCGAAGGTGCCGCCGCCGCGGTGGGTCACCGGGAACGCCGTCAACTGGAAGGTTTCGTCCTCCATCAGGCATCCCGGCTCGATCACATTCAACTCGAGCTTAACGGGAGGGCTGGCGCCGCGCAGCACCACCCCGTGCAGGAGATCCCGGATGCGTGCGATCGCCGGCTGCCCGGCCCAGATCTCCAGTTTTTCGATCGCTTCCCAGCGCATGAATGTGGAGAGCAATCCGGCCAGCCCGAGAATGTGATCCAGATGGGAGTGCGTGATCAGGATTTTATCCAGGCGCTTGAAACCGAGCCCGGATTGGAGGATCTGCCGCTGGGTTCCCTCGCCGCAATCGATCAGGAACCGGTACTCCTTGTGCATCACCATTTGCGACGGCAGGCCGCGCTGGATGGAGGGGGCGGAAGCGGAGGTACCGAGGAAGACAATTTCGAACAAGGAAGGCTCCGGTAGAACGGTATCAGGATGCCAAGGATTGTACCCCAACGACCTCCCGGTATTAAATGAATTGGAGGTGAAACCGGCGGTCGCCGGACTTTTTCAGGCGGTGCGGAACGACGGGCAGGTCTTGCCGGAACGCCGGCCGCCCGGTTCGATCTTTATTATATTCAATTTATTGAATATAATGTGGACGGCAAAATGAACGCGGGAAATCGCGACTCAGCGGTGTTTAAATCCCTCGGCCACCCGGCGCGGCTGGCGATCCTGGATGCGTTGCGCGGCGGCGAGCAATGCGTATGCCATCTGGAAAACGTGCTCGGCATGCGCCAGGCCTACCTTTCCCAACAGCTTGCGGTATTAAAGGAAGCCGGACTGGTCCGGGACCGCCGCGAAGGGTGGAACATCTATTACTTCGTCTCCCGCCCGGAAATCTGGGTCGCGGTCGAAACCGTCCGGTCCATGCCGGGGATGCAGATCAAAACCTTGCTTCGACGGAATACGCGCCACACACACTGCCCCTGCCCGAAATGCAAACCGGGGGCGGAACAAGCCTAATCCCCACTCCCGTCCCGGAAAGCAGGGCGGGGAAGATACGACAGGGAAGAAAAAAGAATGGATATTCCCGCGTTTTTTCTAAACCTTCTGCGCGGCGGCCTGGGAAACCTGGCCGCCTACCTCGCCGCGCATGTGCTGCTTTGCCTGGTTCCGGCGTTCTACATCGCCGGCGCGATGACGGCGCTCATCCCCAAGGAATCGGTAACCCGCTTCCTCGGCCGCACTACGCCAAAATTCATTTCCTACCCCGCGGCAGCCCTGGCGGGATCGGTCCTGGCGGTGTGTTCCTGCACGATCGTCCCTTTGTTTGCCGGCATATATAAGAAGGGTGCCGGGCTCGGGCCGGCGATCACCTTCCTTTTTTTTGCTCCGGCCGCCAACGTCCTCGCCCTGGTCTACACCGGCGGCGTGATCGGGACCGACCTGGCCTTCGCCCGCCTGTTCCTTTCCCTGGTCTTCGGAATCGGAATCGGGATGATCATGGCGCTGATCTTCAGCCGCTCCGATTTCGCCCACGACAAGGCCACCGACGAGATGTTCGCCGGCCGGCACGGCAAGGGCATGAAACGGGCGGCCCTGGCATTCCTGCTGATCCTCGTGGCGCTGCTGCTGTCGGGCACGCTTAAAATCGGCTTGTTGACGAACTCCTACGCCCAAGCCACCCTGCCCCTCCAGGGAGTGGACCGGTTCGAGGATTTTCTCTTTACCCTGGTGCCCTACGATGCCGCCAAAGGCGAGGAGGGGGTTACCGCGCAGGGGGCGATCCTGATCGGGATGTTGATCCTTATCGGGCTTGCCTCCTGGAAGGGGATTGAGAAGATCCACGAGGGTTTCACCGCATGGACGTGGATCGCCATGGGATTGGTCGGCCTGACGCTGCTGACCGCCGCGCTTGGGATGCAGCCGCACGCCGGAGGAGTGGATATCCTGTTCACCGGGAAATTCGTTGCGGTCCTGCTGGCACTGGGGGTATTGGCTTGGATTTTACGCAGGCAACTCGGCATGGACGAGCAGCGCGATTTCCTTTGGGAATCGTGGCGCTTCGTCAGGCAAATATTCCCTCTCCTGGTGGCGGGTGTTTTCCTGGTCGGCGTGATCCGCGTCCTCATCCAGCCCGAATGGATCGAAGCTCTGGCCGGGCGGAACACCCTGGCGGGCAACCTGGCGGGCGTGATCTTCGGCGTGTTCATGTACTTCCCGACGCTGGTGGAGGTGCCGATCGCGAAAATGTTCCTCAGCCTCGGAATGCACCGCGGCCCGCTGCTGGCGTACCTGATGGCCGACCCCGAACTCAGCCTGCAGAGCATCCTGATTACCGCCACGATCATCGGAAAGTTGAAGGCGTGGGTGTACGTGTTCTGGGTGGCGCTGTTCAGCACGCTGGCCGGGCTGATCTACGGCGCGTGGGTGGATGGAACCAGCCTGGGATTGCTGGCCGCGTATCTGGCGGTGTTCCTGGGATTGCTGGCATCCGTCCTCTGGTGGATGAACCGCCGCAATCAGAAGCGCGCTCTTGCGGAACCGGGCGCATAATGGAAAATTTAATTGTTCCAATCCGGAATCTGCTCTTCATCACGATAAGGAGACCGTCATGCTAACCATTAACGTGCTCGGGGCTGGTTGCGCAAACTGTAAAAAGCTGGAGGAGATCGCCCGGCAGGCCGTTGAGGCGAAAGGCCTGCAGGCCGAATTCATCAAGGTTACCGATTACAACAAGATCATGGAATACAACATCATGTCCACGCCCGGGCTGGTCATCAACGGGAAGGTGGTTTGCTCGGGGCGCATTCCCTCCCCGGCGGAAGTTACCGGCTGGCTGACGGAGGCGGTGGAATCCGCCTCATGAAGCGCAGGGGGCTTTCCCTCTGCACCGGCAATTCGTGCCGTTCCCAGATGGCGGAAGCGATTGTCAACGCCAGGATCGGGGACCGGTGGGAAGCGGTGAGCGCGGGAAGCAGACCGGCGGGATTCGTCGATCCGCGGACGATCACCGTGCCGGCTGAAATCGGCATCCGGCACAAAGGCCGCGCAAAGAATGCCGGGGAATTCCGCGGGATGGCGTTCGACCTGGTCGTCACCGCGTGCGACACGGCGGCGGAAGAATGCCCCGTCTGGCTGGGGAAAGGGAAACGGGTGCACGCCGGTTTCCCCGATCCGGCCAGCGGCGGCTTGGACGGCTTTCGCAGGGTGCGCGACGACATCGCGCGCAGGGTTGTACAATTGCTGGATGAGCAATCCCGCGGGCAAGCATGAATATTCCAAGGGAGCACCGATGACGCAGGAATCCGGAACCATAAAAAAGCTCTCCTTCCTCGACCGCTACCTGACGCTTTGGATCTTCCTGGCCATGGCCATCGGGGTTGGGGCGGGTTTTTTCTTCCCGGCTGCGGTAAAGGAATTCAACACGCGCGTCTCCGTCGGCACGACCAACATCCCGATCGCGCTCGGGCTGATCCTGATGATGTATCCGCCGCTGGCGAAAGTCCATTACGAGGAACTCGGGGATGTCTTCCGCAACAAGAAGGTGCTGGGGCTTTCGCTCGTGCAAAACTGGGTGATCGGCCCGATTCTGATGTTCGCGCTGGCGATCGTCTTTCTGCGCGGATACCCCGAATTCATGACCGGCCTGATCCTGATCGGCCTGGCGCGCTGCATCGCGATGGTGATCGTGTGGAACGAACTGGCGAAGGGGGATACCGAGTATGCCGCCGGGCTGGTCGCATTCAACAGCATTTTCCAGGTGCTGTTTTACAGCGCGTACGCCTACCTCTTCATCACCGTGCTGCCCGGCTTGTTCGGCTTGGCCGGGAATATCGTGCATATTTCCATCGGCGAAATCGCCCGGAGCGTGTTCCTCTATCTCGGCATCCCTTTCCTCGCCGGGTTCCTGACCCGGTTCATCCTGATCCGCGTCCGGGGGAAGGATTGGTACCAGAATCGGTTCCTCCCGAATATCAGCCCGCTCACCCTGATCGCCCTGCTCTTCACCATCATCGTGATGTTCAGCCTGAAGGGCGAGGTCATCGTCCAGCTGCCCGCGGATGTGGTGCGGATCGCCGTTCCGCTGCTTGTGTATTTCGTTGTGATGTTTCTGGTAAGCTTCCTGATGGGCAGGGCCGTCGGCGCCGATTACCGGAAGACGACCACGCTCGCATTCACCGCGGCCAGCAACAACTTCGAACTGGCGATCGCCGTCGCGGTGGCGGTATTCGGAATCAGTTCGGGCGCCGCGTTCGCGGCGGTAATCGGGCCGCTGGTGGAAGTGCCGGTGATGATCGGGCTGGTCCACGTCGCGTTTTGGATGCAAAGGAAATGGTATAAAACTCCGGATTCTCCGCCGCCGGGTGAGTAATCCGCCGCAGTATTATCCCGAAAACACTGGGTGGGTATGCCTCTTCTGGATCATTTCGACATCCTGGCTCCCTTTTACGAACGGGTCATCCGTCCCGCGGATCCTCAGGCGTTGGGCGCGCACCTTCGCCTGCCGGTCCCGGGCGCGTTGCTGGATGCCGGCGGCGGCACCGGACGGGTGGCTCACGGGCTGCGCGGCCAGGCCGGGCGGATCGTGGTCGCCGACCTCTCGCAGCGGATGCTGACCGAGGCCGCTAAAAGAGAGGCTCTGAATCCGGTTTGCGCGCACTCCGAGCGGCTGCCCTTCCCCGACGGATTCTTCGAGCGGATCATCATGGTGGACGCGCTGCATCACGTGTGCGATCAGCGCCGGACCGCGGCGGAACTTTGGCGGGTACTGGCGGCGGGCGGCCTGCTCGTGATCGAGGAGCCCGACTTGAGGACCTTCGGCGTCAAAATGCTGGCGGTCGGCGAAAAGCTGGCACTGATGCGGAGTCATTTCCTCAACCCGCACCGCATCTCGGATTTATTCCGCCACCCCGACGCCCGGGTTCAAGTTGCGGCGGAAAAAAGTATTGCCTGGATTATTGTGGAAAAAGCACCCTCCCCCCAGGCAATCGAAAATCATTGACAGGATTTACAGAATTTTGCAGGCTTGACAGGATGTTTTGATACTCAAAGAAAATCCTGGTAATCATGCCTCTTCTTTACGATTCCGCCCGGGGTAATTCGGCGTCGGATATCCGATTATTCCTTATTAACAGGGTGTTGAAAAAGGCGGTCGAGCCCCGCTGCGCGGAGCGAGGCCGGGGTAGCTCGTGTTCTTTGCGGGCGATACGCAAAAACCGCTACTCGACCACCTTCCTTGCCTTTTTCAACACCCTGTTTATCCAATGTGGAAATCTTCCTCCTGACGTATAATGATTTAACCGGACAAGATTGGTGCAATTTATCTCTCAGTGAAAGGAGAATCGAATGGAATACACGCATCTCGGCCGGACCGGCCTAAAGGTCAGCCGCCTGTGTCTGGGAACGATGAACTTCGGCCCGCATACGGCCGAAGCCGATGCGTTCCGCATCATGGACCGGGCACTCGAACTCGGGATCAACTTTTTCGACACCGCCAACGTGTACGGCTGGAAGGTGGGCGAGGGCGTCACCGAGCAGATCCTCGGACGGTGGTTCGCCCAGGGCGGCGGCCGGCGGGAAAAGGTGGTGCTCGCCACCAAGGTGTTCGGCCACATGGGGGATTGGCCCAACCAGCAGCGGCTATCCGCGCTCCATATCCGCCAGGCGAGCGAGGAATCGCTGCGCCGGTTGCAAACCGATCACATCGATCTGTACCAGATGCACCATGTGGACCGCGAAGCGCCCTGGGAGGAGATTTGGCAGGCGATGGAAGTGCTGGTCGGCCAGGGCAAGGTGCTTTACGTCGGGAGCAGCAACTTCGCCGCATGGGACATCGCCCAGGCCATGGCCGCCGCCAACACGCGCCACTTCCTCGGTCTGGTTTGCGAGCAGAGCAAATATCACCTGATGACGCGGGCGATCGAACTGGAAGTGATCCCGGCCTGCCGCGCGTTCGGGCTGGGGCTCATTCCCTGGAGTCCGCTGGCGGGAGGGCTGCTGGGCGGCGCCCTGCAGAAGGCGAAGGAAGGCCGGCGCGCCGATGAAAAGCAGCAGGCCGAAATTGAGAAGTGCCGCCCGCAGCTTGAAGCCTGGGAAAAATTTTGCCAAGCGCTGGGCGAGAAACCGGCCGACGTGGCGCTGGCCTGGCTGCTCCGCAATCCGGTCGTGACCGCGCCGATCATCGGCCCGCGGACGATGGAACAACTCGACGGCGCGCTGCGCGCGCTGGAAATCCCGCTCGACGACTCGGCGCTTCAGAAGATAGACGGGATCTGGCCCGGCCCGGGCGGCGAAGCGCCGAAAGCGTATGCCTGGTAGCCGGCGGAAGAAATCCACGGTGAACCCGGAGATGCGCGGAGAAGCGGTGCTCCGTGCCAATCCGCGTCCTCCGTGGACCGTCCTGCGTCCGCAATCGATGACCGCGGCTTGCCCGAAATCCAACACCAAGGAGGATCGATGACTTCACCCGAAAACCCCATCCCCCTGCAGACCGGTTCGCTCACCCCGCAGCAAATCACCCTCCTGCTGACCCACCTGCCCATGGATGTGACCTTCGTCGATGCCGATAACATCGTGCGATTTTATTCCGAGGGGCCATCGCGGATATTCAAACGGACTCCCGACGTCATCGGTCGCAGCGTGCTGCGCTGTCATCCGCCGGCCAGCGTGCACCGGGTCAAGCATATCCTCGATGATTTTCATGCCGGCATCCGCGATTCCGCGGAATTCTGGATCCAGATGAAGCGCGACACCCCGGAACCGAGCTTCATCCACATCCGGTATTTCGCCGTGCGGGATTCCGGCGGGCAGTTCCAGGGCACGATCGAGGTCACCCAGGACGTCACCGCCATCCGCAAACTTCAGGGGGAGCGCCGGCTGCTGGATGAGGGGGAATAGGGAGAATTCATGGACCCATCCGACACCGCCATCCCCCTGCAAACGGGAGCGCTGACGCCGGAACAAATCGCCCTCCTCCTGACCCACCTGCCGGTCGATATCACCTTCGTGGACGCGGGGAACGATGTGCGCTTCTACTCCGGCGGAAAAAAGAGGATCTTCGAACGCACACCCGACGTGATCGGGCGCAACGTGCTCAACTGCCACCATCCCGACAGCGTGCTGCTGGTCATGCGGATCCTTGAAGATTTCCGCACCGGCCGGCGCGACACGGCGGAATTCTGGATCCCGATGAAGGGCGAAACCGCGGAGCCGCGTCTGATCCGCATCCGCTATTTCGCCGTCCGCGATTCGAACGGCGTGTTCCAGGGCACAATCGAAGTGACCCAGGACGTCACCGATATCCGCAAACTGGAGGGGGAACGCCGGCTCCTGGCGGAAGGCGGATGAACAAGGCGCCATGCCGCGAGCGGCCGGCGGAATCCCGATGAGAATTTCCGTCCTGACCCACATCCCGTTCGAAACCCCGGGGTGCATCAGCCGCTGGGCGGCCGAACGCGGGCACGAATGCACCGTGGTCCGCTTATGGGCCGGCGAGCCGCCGCCGGACGCCGACGCTGTGGACCTGCTGGTTTCCATGGGCGGCCCGATGGGCGCGAACGACGAATCGCGGTTTCCCTGGTTGCGCGAAGAAAAGCGGTTGATCTGTTCCATCCAAGAACGGGGAAAGCGAGGCCTGGGGATCTGCCTCGGCGCGCAGGTGATGGCGGCGGCGCTTGGCGCCCGCGTCCGCCCCAACCCGGGGAAGGAAATCGGTTGGTTCCCCGTCCGGTTGACGGGCGAAGGGCAGCACTCGCCTTTTTTCTCCGGCTTCCCGGCCGAATTCCAGGCGTTCCACTGGCATGCCGATACCTTCGACATCCCGCCGGGCTCGGTGCGTCTTGCGGAAAGCGCCGCCTCCCGCAACCAAGCCTTCGCGGCCGGCGGGCTGCTTGGGCTGCAGTTCCACCTCGAAGTGGAAGCGGCCGGTGTCCGCGCGCTCCTCGAGCATTGCCGTTCGGATCTGCAGGCCGCGGAGTGGGTCCAGCCGCGGGAGGTGATCGAGGCCGGGCCGGATTCCTACGCCGAACTGCACGCGCGCGCGTTCGCGCTGCTCGACAGCCTGGCACGGAACTGACCCGTTTGGGCCTCGCGGGAAGCCCAAAGCCACCGGCAGTCGGAACAGGAGGACGCCATGGAAGCCACGGACATCCTGGTAAACGAACACCGCCTGATCGAGCACGTCCTGGGAGCGCTGGAACGCCGGGCGCAATCGCTGCAGGAGGGAGCGGCCGTGCGCACCGAATTTTTCCTCGACGCGGTCGATTTCATCCGCAACTACGCGGACGGCTGCCATCACCGCAAAGAGGAAGGCGCCTTGTTCCCGGCGATGATCGAAGCCGGCATCCCCGAAGAAAACGGGCCGATCGCCGTGATGCTCGGAGAGCACGAACAGGGGCGCGTCTTCAACCGCGGGATGGAAAAGGCGGCCAAGGCGGGCGTGGCCGGCGGCACGGCGCACCGGGAGGATTTGATCCGCAACGCGCTCGGATACGCCGCGCTCCTCCGCCAGCACATCCGGAAGGAAAATGAAATCCTGTTTCCGATGGCGGAGCGCGTCATCCCGCCGGCGGCGCAGAACCAACTGGCCGTGGAGTTCGAGCGGATCGAGCGCGAGGAAACCGGCGCCGGCGTGCACGAAAAGTATCACGCGATGGCGGAAGCCATGGCGGAGGAAGCGGGCCGGTAACGGCCGCCGGTTTTTCCGGATTGAGGCTTCCATGGAAGCCACCGACATACTAATCGAAGAGCATCGGATCATCGAGCGGGTGCTTTCCGCCCTGGAAAGCCAAACCCGGCGCCTGGAAACCGGGAGCGCGGTCCGGCCGGGTTTTTTCCAGGATGCCACCGCCTTTTTCCGGAACTTCACGGACGGCTGCCACCACCGCAAGGAGGAAGAAGCGTTCCTCATGGCGATGATGGATACGGGCCTCTCCAACCAGACCGGACCGCTTGCGATCATGCTCGCCGAGCACGAAAGGGCCAGGGCATACAACCGGGCAATCGAGAAAGCGGCCCACACGCTCGAGCGCGGCGAAAGCGCCGCGCGGGACGATCTGATCCGCAATGCGCTGGATTACGCCTCCCTGGCGCGCCAACACATCCGCCGGGAAAACGAGTTCCTTTTCCCGACAGCCGACCGGCTGATCCCTCCCTTAGCGCAGAAAGCATTGGCTGCCGAATTCGAACGGTTCGAGCACGCGGAGACCGGGTCGGGAATCCATCAAAAATACCGCCGCCTGTCCGATGCGATGGAAAAAGAAGCTGCCAATCCTGGAGAGTGACCCGGAATGTATGATTCCCTCAGCGCCGATTACGACCGTTTTGTGAACTGGCCCGCGCGCCTCGCGGCGGAGATGCCCTTCTTCGAACAGCGCTTGGCGGCCTCCGGCGCGCGCCGGGTGCTGGATGCCGCCTGCGGCACCGGACAGCACGCGATCGCGCTCGCCCGGCTCGGGTTAAGTGTCTCCGCGGCGGATCCCTCGGCCGGGATGATCGCCCAGGCGCGCGCGAACGCATCCGCCTCCGGCGCGGCCGTCCGCTTCGAGCAGGCCGGCTTCGGCGGGATGAGCCGCGTGTTCGGGAAAGCTTCCTTCGACGCGCTCCTGTGCCTCGGCAACTCGCTCGCCCATGTCGCCGACGGCGCCGGGCTTGCCGCCGCGGCTGCGGATTTCGCCGACTGTCTTGCCGGAGGCGGACTGCTCATCCTTCAGAACCGCAACTACGACCGGGTGATGGCCGCGCGCGAACGCTGGTTCGATCCGCAGGCAAACGCCGAGGGCGGACGGGAATGGGTGTTTGTCCGTTTCTATGATTTCGAACCGGATGGGTCGATCCTCTTTCACATCCTGACTTTGAGCCGGGAGAAGGAAGGACCATGGGACCAGGCGGTTTCTTCGACCCGGCTGTGGCCGTTGCGGTCCGTCGAATTGACCCGCGCCCTCGAAAAAGCGGGCTTCGAAATCCTTGCGCAGTGCGGGTCCGTGCGCGGGGATCCGTTCGATCCGGCGGCCAGTCCGGATCTGGTGGTAGTGGCGCGGAGCCGCGGTCGCGGAACCTCTCCACGCTGAAGCCGGTCGGGCATTTACGGACTGATTCGGGGCAATGCAGGGACAAGTTTATTCTTTTGTGTCTTTGGGTATTTGTGTCTTGGTGATGATTGGATGTATTACCCACTCTGCCCGCCCGGGGTGGTCGGGCTTGGTGGTGTTTTTTCCCCACGAAGCCCCGCCCTCGGAGGTAGCGCCGGGGAAGACCAAGGTGTAAAAACGGGGTTATTCCATAGGGCGTTGAATCAACCGGATCGCGGCTTTTTCTTCGGATCCCGTCGCGCAACCATCGCGGCCAAGATGCTAATCACGTACAACAAGGCCATCGGCGCCATCACCAATCCCATATTCACCGGATCCACCGTCGGGGTGATGGCCGCCGCGACCACCGCGATGATGACCACCGCGAAACGCCAGACCGAAGCCAGCTGGCGTGCGGTGATCAACCGCGCGGCCGCCAGAAGATACGCCACCAGCGGCATTTCGAACGTCACCCCGATCCAGAACATCAGGGTGGTGACCAGCTCAAAATAGGCCGATGGACGCCAGGCGGCCTTAAACCCCAGGAACGTATACAGGAACGGGATCGCCGTCGGAAGCATCACCAGGAAACAGAAAGCGGCGCCGAGCAGGAAAAATACGGTGACCAGCGGAATACCCAGCATGAGAACGATCCGGCTGCGCGGCATAAACCCCGGCGCCACAAAAAGGAACAACTCGAGAGTGATCCACGGCAGCGCAAGGATAACCCCGGCCAGGAGCGACACGCGCATGAACACCCCCACCGCCTCGGTCGGCTCGATCACCTGCAGCCGGTCCAGCCCATCCGCGCCCTGGGCTTGCGCCTTCTGCCACCAACCGATGATCCCGCCCTGCATCCCGACATCGGCCGCGGCCGCCGGGTCCCCGACCGGCAAGGCCAGCATCCGCATCAGGTCTTCGGATACGGAAAAGCAGATCACGGTGGTGAGGCTTAGGGCGACAACCGAGCGGAAGAGGTGCCCGCGCAACGCCTGAAGGTGCTCGGCCAGGCCCTCCCATAATCCCGCCAGCCCCTCCCGGCTGCCCAACGCGCTCCCGACGGTTTCGGAGAGCGGCGTATCATCCGGCATCTGGTACAGAAAATCCCGTACGAGGCGGAACGGGGAAGTCAGGAATTTGACGATGCGGACCATGGGCGGCATTCTATCGGAAATATCCGCCGGCTGCCAGACGGTTTTTCCAGTAAGGCGAAGAGGATTTTCCGTTCAACCGGGAAGAACCGGCATCTCCCCATAGTCACTCGGCCGGCACAAGGATCGATCCCGCCGGATACGGGTTTTCTAGAAATAATTTCGGCGCAGGAGCCCGGCCTTGGCGCATGAAATCCCAGCAATTTCGGGGTAGGTTGATTTTCCTATTTTCCCAAGGCGGCTCGTTCACCAAAAAACGACGCGGATTGCAATGAAAAATGGGGGGAATTATCGTCTTTTCCCATAATATCATAGTACAATTGCTTGATATTAACGCCAATTTGTACTAATATATTATTATAAGCTCGCCTTTGCTTAACGATTCCGCCGTACAGGAGAAACAAAATGCCCGGCAGAGCAAAACGGCGCTGCAGACGCGGTGGGTTTTTCGAGACGCCGAATCCCGATTCAACAGACGAGGTCGATGTTGGTGTACGCCTTCGAAAACTGCGCAATGCGCGCGCGCTATCCCTGCGCGCGCTGGCGGAAAGCAGCGGCCTGAATTTCAATACGCTCAGCCTGATCGAGAACGGGAAAACCTCACCCAGCGTCAGCACGCTCCAGCAGATCGCCGCGGCCCTGCGGGTTCCGATCGCGGCCTTCTTCCAACCCGAACCGCAGCGAAAAAACGTCGTCTTCCAGAAAGCCGGCTCGCGGCCATCGGTGGATTTTCAAAACGGCGGCCTGGAGGACTTGGGGGAAGGGCTGACACTCCACGGCGGGCAGCTGATGCTGTTGACGATGCAATCCGGCGCGGAAGGCGGCCCGGACCCGATCATTCACACCGGCCAGGAATTCGCGTTCTGCCTGGAAGGCGAGTTGGAATACGCGATCGAAGGCCGGCCCTACCGCATGACGGCCGGCGACAGCCTGATTTTCGAGGCGCACCTCCCGCACCGCTGGGGCAACCCGGGACGGCGCATCTCGCGCTCGCTGCTGATCCTGTGCCCCTCCGACGAGCACGACCGCCCGGCGGAGCAGCATTTCCCCGAGGGCGCATCCATGCTGGAAACCGCTCCTTTCTCCGATGCGGAGAATATGAGCGGCGGCTGAACCTATCAGAGGGCCCGCGGGCCTTCCACCTTCGGGCTGCCCTGCTCGCGGAGCGGCCTGATCATGCTCCGTCGCCGGATTCTGGAGACGGATCCAAGAGAGGAGAAAAATATGGAAACCACCCCCACCCCCATGCCGCGCATCGGAGATAAGGCGCCGGAGTTCAAGGCGGTGACGACCCAGGGACCGATCAACTTCCCGGCGGATTACTCAGGCAGCTGGGTCATCCTCTTCAGCCACCCGGCCGACTTCACCCCGGTCTGCACGTCGGAGTTCATGACGTTTGCCAGCATGGAAGACCGCTTCGCCAAAGCCAACTGCAAGCTGGTCGGCCTGTCGGTGGACGGCCTCTACAGCCACATCGCCTGGCTGCGGACGATCAAGGAAAAAATCGAATACAAGGGGATGAAGAACGTCGAGGTC
>JAFGCU010000004.1 GCA_016932475.1 Anaerolineales bacterium | reverse complement strand
GTCGATCCGCGACCAGGAATCCTTCTCGCCGATGAACCTGATCAACATCCGGCCGATCGTCGCCGCGGTGCGCGAGTTCTTCGGCTCGAGCCAGCTCTCGCAGTTCATGGATCAGACCAATCCGCTCGCGGAACTGCGCCACAAACGCACCCTCTCGGCCCTCGGTCCCGGCGGACTGCGGCGCGAACGCGCGGGCTTCGACGTGCGCGACGTTCACCAATCCCATTACGGACGGATCTGCCCGATTGAAACGCCCGAAGGCCCGAACATCGGCCTGATCGGCCGCCTGGCCTCCTACGCCAAGGTCAATCCCTTCGGCTTCATCGAAACCCCCTACCGCAAGGTATACCGGTCCTACCCGGCCGGGGATCCGCGCTTGATCGGCCGTCATCTGGCCGAAGACACGCTCAAACCCGGCGGCAAGGACACGCTGGCGAAAAAAGGCGACCTGATCAACAAAGACATCGCCTCGAAGCTGTCCCAGGTCGGCGGCGAGATCGGGATCATTCCGTATGTGTCGTCGGAGACCTTGTACGTTTCGGCGGACACGGAGGACAAGTTCATCATTGCCCAGGCCAACGCGCCGCTCAACGATTTCGGCGAGTTCGTGCGCCCGCGCGCCTCGTGCCGCCATCACTCGCGGTTCATGTT
This sequence comes from Anaerolineales bacterium, assembly GCA_016932475.1. Taxonomy (GTDB): domain Bacteria; phylum Chloroflexota; class Anaerolineae; order Anaerolineales; family RBG-16-64-43; genus JAFGKK01. Next base: position 57,234 of record JAFGCU010000004.1, on the reverse strand, counting down.
CGCCGCCCCGCCCCAGATCGACTACATGGACGTGGCGCCGCGGCAGATCGTCGGCATCTCGGCCGGGCTGATCCCGTTCCTGGAGCACGACGACGCCAACCGCGCGCTGATGGGCTCCAACATGCAGGCCCAGGCCGTCCCCCTGATCCGGCCCGAAGTTCCGGTGGTCTCCACCGGGATCGAGCCGCAGGCGGCGCTCGACTCCGGGCAGGTGATCCTCTCGGATGTCGAAGGCCAGGTCGTCTCGGTCACCAGCGACCAGGTCGTGGTCCAGACCGGCAAGGGCAAGAAGGTCTTCAAGCTCCGCAAATACACACGCTCCAACCAGAGCACCTGCATCGACCAGCGCCCGGCCGTGAACAAGGGCGCCAAGATCAAACCCGGCGACGTGATCGCCGATTCCTCCTCGACCGAATACGGCGAACTGGCTCTGGGGCAAAACGTCGTGGTCGCGTTTCTTTCCTGGGAAGGCGGCAACTACGAAGACGCGGTGCTGATCTCCGAACGCCTGGTCCAGGAAGACAAATTCACCTCGATTCACATCGAGAAGCATGAAGTGGAAAGCCGGGATACGAAGCTCGGCCCGGAGGAAATCACCTGCGACATCCCCAACGTCGGCGAGGAAGCGCTCAAAGACCTCGACGAACACGGGATCGTGCGGATCGGCGCCGAAGTCGGGCCGAACGACATCCTGGTCGGCAAAATCACGCCCAAAGGCGAGAAGGAACTCTCGCCCGAGGAAAAACTGCTGCGCGCGATCTTCGGCGAAAAATCGCGCGACGTCAAAGACACATCGCTCCGGCTCCCGCACGGCGAGCGCGGCAAGGTTGTGGACGTCAAGATCTTCACCCGCGACGAGCATCACGACCTGCCGGCGGGCGTCGAGAAAACCGTCCGCGTATCGGTCGCGCAGCGCCGCAAGATCACCGAAGGCGACAAGATGGCCGGGCGGCACGGCAACAAAGGCGTCGTCTCGCGCGTCGTCCCGGTCGAAGACATGCCGTTTCTCGCGGACGGCACTCCGGTGGACATCATCCTCAACCCCTTGGGCGTTCCCGGACGCATGAACATCGGCCAGATCCTGGAAACCCACCTGGGGTGGGCGGTCTCGCAGCTCGGGTTCCGCGCCATCTCGCCGGTGTTCGACGGGGCGGATGAGTTCGAGATCGAAGCCGAGCTGGCCCGCGCCTGGATGATTGAGCGGTCTTGGACGGATGTGACCCAGAAAGCCTGGAAATGGGCGCAGCAGCAGGGATTGAGCGAGGAGACCATCGTCGACGACGACGAGGTGCGCCGACTCTACCTGGAAAACGTCCTGCCCTCGAAACACTACAAGAAGGATCTGATCGCCACCGACTCCACCTACGCCCAGCGGGCCGCCGCATCGGAATGGCTCAAGGAGAAGGGGTTCAATCCTCAGTCCGTCCTCCGCTTTGAAGATGTCACTCCCGTGTCGCTGGCGGACCGGAGTGCGGCGGATCAGGCGGCGATCGACACCGTATTGACGCTGTGGCTGAAGGAAATGGATATCTCCGCCTCCGGCCTGTCGAGCGAAGCGCTGCGCCAGAAATCCGAGGATGTCACTCAGGCCTCGGGGATTCCCAGCCCGATCCTTGGCAAACAGGAGCTGTTCGATGGCAAGACCGGCGAGTCGTTCGACCAGCCCGTGACGGTAGGGGTGATGTACATGCTCAAGCTGCACCACTTGGTGGAAGACAAGGTCCATGCCCGGTCCACCGGCCCGTACTCGCTCGTCACCCAGCAGCCGCTGGGGGGCAAGGCGCAATTCGGCGGTCAGCGGTTCGGCGAAATGGAAGTGTGGGCGCTGGAGGCCTACGGCGCCGCCTACTGCCTGCAGGAAATGCTGACGGTGAAATCGGACGACGTTCAGGGACGGGTCAAGGCCTACGAGGCGATCGTCAAGGGCGAGAAGATCGAGGAACCGGGCATCCCGGCCTCGTTCCGCGTCCTGGTCAAGGAACTCCAATCGCTCGGCTTGTCGGTCGAAGCGATCACCGACACCGGCGACAACGTGAAGTTCGGGAAAGACGAAGAGAAGGCGCGTCCGCCGAAAATCGGCTACGGCCTGCTTTCGATCGGCGGGGATTAATTTTTCACCGCAGAGACGCAGAGAACGCAGAGAGTGCAGCAAAACAAACCGGCAGGGTACCTGCCGGTTTTATTTTCCCTGCTATGGTAGACTTCGGAAAAATCAGTCCTACCCCCCCCAACCCCAAGCCCCTCCCCCCTTCCCCGTAAGGGGAAGGGGGGAGGGGAGGAAATTATCGAACCATGTATTACCGTCTGGGGGTGGGAGGTTAGGACAGAGAAAATGGAGGTCCAATGGAAATTAAACTGGTCCCCATCGAAAAACCGGAAGATATCAACGTCATCCTCGGGCAATCCCATTTCATCAAGACCGTCGAGGATCTGCACGAGGCGCTCGCGGGCGCCGTGCCCGGGATCAAGTTCGGCTTGGCCTTCAACGAGGCATCCGGCCCGTGCCTGGTCCGCTGGTCCGGCACTTCCGATGCGATGATTGGATTGGCGAAGAAGAATGCGCTGGCCGTCGCCGCCGGGCATTCCTTCATCATCTTCCTCGAGAACTGCTACCCGGTAAACGTCCTGAACGCCGTCAAGAATGTCCCCGAGGTGTGCCGGATTTTCTGCGCCACCGCCAATCCGGTGGAGGTGGTGGTGGCGGAAACCGCGGCGGGGCGCGGCATTCTGGGCGTGATCGACGGCAGCGCCGTGCGCGGGATCGAAACCGAGACGGATATCGCCGACCGGAAGACCATGCTGCGCAAATTCGGCTACAAGCTGTAGCCCCGCGGGAAAAATATAAACTCCATGTACATTCGCCAGGCGTCGCTGGATACCGCGCGGTATCCCACCCGGGAGCACTACCCGTTCAACCTTCCGGTATTCCGGAAACCGCTCACCATTCCCTTCCGGACCAATGTCACCTTCTTCATCGGCGAGAACGGATGCGGCAAGACCACCCTGCTTCAGGCGCTCGCCATCCGCTGCGGTCTGCATATCTGGAGGGAAACCGAACGCCGGCGCTGCATCAACAATCCCTTCGTCCACAAATTCCCGAATTCGGTCGATATCGATTGGTGCGGGAAGCGGGTGCCCGGGATCTATTTCGGATCCAACTATTTTCAATTTTTCTCGGAGACCCTGGATGAGTGGGCAATCAACGACCCCGGCCAGCTGGACTATTTCGGCGGAGGTTCGCTCCTGACCCTGTCCCACGGGCAATCGATCCTGAAGTATTTTAAAAAGGTGTTCGCGATCGAAGGGATCTTCTTCCTGGACGAGCCGGAAACCGCGCTCTCGCCCCGCAGCCAGGTGGAGCTTCTGAAGCATCTGCAGACGGACGGCCGGGACGGACACGCCCAATTCTTCATCGCCACCCACTCGCCGATCCTCCTGGCCTGTCCGGGCGCGGCGATTTACCATTTTACCGATGCGGATATCCGCGAGGTGGAATACGAACAAACCGATTATTTCAAGATCTACCACGCATTCATGAACAATCGGGGAAAGTTCTTATAACCTTTTCACCGCGGAACCGCGAAGCGCGCGAAGATTTCTTCTTCGGAAAGAAATTCCTTATTTCGAATTCTCCCGCTTCTGTCCCAACCCCCTCGCCCCGATTCCCTCTCCCCCCTCCCCGTAAAGGCAAGGGGGAGAGGGGTGCCGACGCCTTGGCGTTTTCCCAAGTCGGAGGCGGGGAGATGGGGTTAGGACGGAAAAAAACTCCCGCCATTTCCGCGGGAGTTTTTTCGTTTAGTAGAGATTGACTTTTTGTTCCGCCATCAGCACCCGGATCTCGTGCACTTTTTCGAGACGCCGGTCCAGGACGGCGCGGACCTTGGCTTCCAGTTCCTTGGTCATCGCGCCCTTGGCCGGTTTGATGGTCGCGGTGGCGATCAGCGGCTGGTCCAGAGGATGGCCGATCTGGGAGAGGATGTAGACGCTTGCCTCATGGATCTCGGGGACTTCGCGGACGATTTCCTGCGCCGCCAGGAAGGAGAGGACGTTGTAGATCTTCCCGACGTGGGAGATCGGGTTTTTGCCCGCGGCCGCTTCGAGCGAAGCGGTCCGGAACGGAGTGATGAGTCCGGTCACGCGGTTGCCGCGGCCGACCGAACCATCGTCTCCGCATTCGGCGGATGTGCCGGTCATCGTCAGGTAGACCTCGCCGCTGGCATCGTCGTCGGCGGTGTTCACGTCCACCGTCAGGGCGCGCCCCGGCGCGAGTTTTTCCGCATATGTTTGGAGGGAATTGTGCACGCCTTTGCGCGCTTCGATGTACTCGCCGAGATCCTGAATTTCCGTGGAGATGAAGGGAACCGCGCAAGTGAGGATGATCTGATCGGCTTTGCGCATGCCCATCACTTTGATATCTTCGCCGACGGGGAATTTCTTGATCAGTTCATAATTGAGGAACTGGGCGGTCTCGAAGACGGCGTTTTCCACCTGGGACCGCGGCCAGTGCGCGCAGCCAAAGGAGGTGTCGTTGGCGCGGATATGATCGACCGTATGCGCCAGTTCGACCGCTCCGGCGCCGGCGAAACAGTCGATGACCATGTGCTTGTCCGGATCCAGGTTCTTCATCGTCTCGCGGATGTGCAATTTGGCGGCGTTGATGGCGATCGCATCCATGGGAATCATCCGCCCGCGGTATTCCGGGGTGCCGCGGCCCGCGATTTGGATGTGGATCGGCTTGAGGAGTTCCCCCTTGCCGAACCCGACCTGGACCTCGCCCGCCACAAGCTGGACCTTGTCGAAATTATGATGCAGCACCGTGCCAAGATTTTCCTGGCACCAGCGCGTGTATTCCACCGAAATGCGTTCGGCGATTCCATCGCAAAGCGAATCCGGATGGCCGATACCCTTGCGCTCAACGATCTCCACCGGATATTCTTCGATGAACCGTCCAACGGCTTCCGCGACCACGATATTCCGTTCCATTAAGCCTCCCAGGCTGCAAATTCGCGCCGGTCGTTCTTTCCGGGGACATTCGCCACAAAGCGGGCGCTTCTAAAAAAAAGCGCCCGTTGTCGATTATCCCGCCGCATGGACAGGATCGATTTTTTGGGAAATGGAAAGAAGCAGCGCCAGCAAATTTTCGGGGCGGAGTGTACCATAGCGGATGGACAGCGTCAATTCGACCGCAGACAAGCCGCCCGCGGGCCGGCGCACTCCCCCGCATTCCCCAGCCGGAAAAAGCGCAGTTTTCCGGGGTTAGAAGTTTTTTATTCGTGGGAGTATTGAACCACGAAGACACGAAGACACCAAGAATTTCCCGGACCTTACTTCTGCTTAGTGTCTTCGTGTCTTTGTGTTGTATTCCTATTGCTTCTCCGGTTTTTTGTGTCATGGCTGGGGGAAAAATCGCCTTTCCATCGGCAGACCGGCGATGGAAAAATCGGTAACGGTATGGGATAATTTCGGGGAGAGGGATTTGCCGTGCCGTTTGATCCGAAAGACAACGAATACGGATTCTCGCTTGCCCGCGCCGATTTTCAGCACGCCCGCCAGCGGGCTTCGCTTCAGGAGGTGGTCAGCCGACTAACGGGGAAATCGGCCGATTTGCTTTCCTTCGAGGAAGTCCGGGAAAAACTGCACGCCATCGGCACGGGCGTGAACCGCGGCGTCCAGAACATCCCGCTGGATTCGATCGTAGGCAGCGTGGGGCGCTACACCGATTTTTCGCGGACCTTCCTGCCGAAGAATCCGAGCGACGAGGAACGCTGGGCCAAGGTCATGACACTGGTGACCGATCCGCAGGGCGGAGGCCTTCCGCCGATCGAGGTGATCAAGCTCGGCGACGTTTATTTTGTCCAGGACGGGCATCACCGCGTATCGGTCGCGCGCCAGCTTGGGGCCCAGACGATCGAGGCCTATGTCAACGAAATCACCACGAAGGTGCCGCTATCCCCCGATTCCGACCCGGAGGATCTGATCCTCAAGGAGGAATTCGCGGTATTTCTGGAAACCACCCGGTTGAAGAAGACGCGTCCGGATGCCGATCTGGAATTGACCGTTCCGGGAATGTACGAGGATCTGCTGGACCACATCCAGGTCCACAAATATTTCACCGGGCTTAACGAAAAACGCGACGTTCCAACCGACGAGGCCGCCGCGCACTGGTACGACAATGTTTACCGGCCGGTGGTGGAAGCCATCCGCGAGCGGAATCTGCTCAGGGAATTCCCCGGCCGGACGGAAACCGACCTGTACCTGTGGGTATCGGAGCACCGGGCGGAACTGCAGCAGGGGCTGGGGGATTTCATCTCCCCGGTATCCGCCGCCCAGGATCTGGCGGACAAATTTGGAACCCGGGCCGGACGGGTCGCGGCGCGGATCGGGAAGAGCCTGGCGCGCGCGGTCGTCCCGGATGCGCTCGAGAGCGGTCCGCCGACCGGCGCATGGCGGGAATCGAAAGCCGATCAGGACGAGGAGACCCTGTTCGGCAATCTCCTCGTGGCGATCAGCGGCGAGGATGCCGGCTGGACGGCGCTGGACCAGGCGCTCATCTTCGCCCGGCGCGAGTCCTCCCGGATTCACGGCTTGCACGTCCTTCGCGGCGGAAAGGAATCCGGCAGCCAGAAGATGGATTCCCTGCGCGAGGCGTTTACCCGCCGCTGTGAACAGGCCGGGCTGACCGGCGGACTGGCGATCGAGGAGAGCGACGTCACCGACGCCATTTGCGACCGCGCGCGGCTGGTGGACCTGGTCGTGTTGACGCTCACCCACCCTCCCGCGGACCAGCCCTTCCTGCGCCTGAGTTCCGGTTTCCGGGCGCTGATACAAAAATGTCCGCGGCCGATCCTGGCCATTCCGGCCGATCCGACGGAGCTTTCCAGTGCGCTGGTCGCGTACGACGGCGGCGCAAAATCCAAGGAAGCTTTGTTCGTCGCGGCGTACCTGGCTTCGCGCTGGAAGATCCCGCTGACGGTTCTCTCGGTGGAAGAATCCGGCGTGGATGCCGAAGACATACTCGAGGAAGCGGACGAATATCTCCACACCCGCAGTGTGAGGGCGTCGCTCATTCTGCGCGCCGGACCGGTGGCCGAGGCGATCCTGCGCGCCGCCGGGGAAAGCGGCAGCCAGCTGCTGATCCTGGGCGGGTATGGAAGCAATCCGGTGCTGGAGGCGGTGCTCGGCAGCCAGGTGGATTCCGTCCTGCGCCAAAGCCGCCTCCCGATGTTGATCTGCCGCTAGGCGGGTGATGATGGAAACGCTATTTGAAAAACCGCATCGCAGGCTGAATCTTCTGACGGGCGAGCACGTTCTGGTTTCGCCCCACCGCACCAAGCGCCCCTGGCTCGGGATGGTCGATGCCGCGCCGGCCGCCGGCCGGCCGCCGTACGACCCCGGCTGCTACCTCTGCCCCGGGAACGAACGGGCGGGCGGCGCGCGCAATCCGGCCTACACGGAAACATTCGTGTTCGACAACGATTATGCGGCGCTGCTTCCCGGCGCCGGGCCGGAAACGTTCGAACGCGGTCGGCTGCTGCGCGCGGAAACCGAACGCGGCCTGTGCCGCGTGCTGTGCTATTCGCCGCGCCACGACCTGACGCTCGGCAACATGGAGAGCGCCGCCCTCCGGAAAGTGGTGGATGCCTGGACGGACCAATACGCCGAACTCGGAGCGCTGCCTTTTATCCGCCACGTGCAGATCTTCGAGAACAACGGCGCGATGATGGGCGCCAGCAACCCGCACCCGCACGGCCAGATCTGGGCGGAGGAGCAGATCCCGAACGAGCCCGCCAAGGAAACGGACCGCCAGCTCCGGCATTGGCAATCCGAAAAATCCTGCCTGCTGTGCGAGTATCTCGATGTGGAAGATTCCCAACAGGAACGGATCGTATGCCGCAACGATTCCTTCACCGTGCTGGTCCCCTTCTGGGCGGTGTGGCCGTACGAGACGATGCTTCTTTCGCGCGCTCACCGCGGGGCGCTTCCGGACTTCACGGAAAAGGAGCGCGACGACTTGGCGGACATCCTGCCGCGCCTGATCCGCGCCTACGACCGGATATTCGACGCGCCCTTCCCGTACAGCATGGGTTTCCACCAGAGGCCGACGGACGGCGGGCAGCACCCGGAGTGGCATTTCCACGCGCATTTTTTCCCGCCGCTCCTGCGCTCGACAACGATCCGCAAATTCATGGTCGGATACGAATTGCTGGCCCAGCCGCAAAGAGACATCACTCCCGAATCCGCAGCCGAACGGTTGAAGTATTTGGTTAAATAAGATATAATATATCCATTATAGACTGCAGACTCCGAATAATCCTCGATTAATGCTGCAACACGGGCGGTTTTCATAACCTTCTTCACTTAAATAGGAAACACGCCCGGTTCATCAGGATTACGCGATTAGGAATCTCTTACCATTCAAAAAACAGCGCTCACGCATCAGAATCCATCCGCATGATGGGAGCCGGATTATGAAGAAAATATCCCGCAGGGAATTCATCCGTCTGATATCGAAAAGCGCCGGCGCGGCCGCCGCGATGCAACTGCTGAACGCCTGCGGGATGACCCCCGCGGTTGATTCCGCAACTCCGACCAACACGCCTTTCGGACCCGCCGGACAGCAGTTGACAAAAATGGGTTCGATCGCCGGGGCGGTCGTCCCGACCGGTACTCCCCTCCCCAGCGGCACCCCCACCCCGACGACGCCCCCCGCAACCGAAACGTCAACTCCGGCCGCGAACCCTGCCTACCTGGCGGTCGCGCGCGGAGGGGACGATCCGGAAGCGCTCGTCCGCGCCGCGGTGGAGGCCGTCGGCGGCATGGGGCGGTTTGTGCCCTCGGGCGCGAATGTGATCATCAAACCCAACGTCTGCACGTCCAATCGAATTTATGAGGGTGCCGCCACCACCAATCCATGGGTGGTCGGCGCGCTGGTTAAAATGTGCTTCGAAGCAGGCGCAGGCCGGGTGCGCGTATTCGATTATCCGTTCAACGGGAGTTCGCCGGCGAATTACCAAACCAGCGGAATCGCAGGCCAGGTTCTGGCCGCCGGCGGCGAACTGGAAAGCGTGGACTGGAATAAATTCCGACAAACTTCACTTCCATCCGCGCGGAGTTTGCGTTCCGCGGCTTTCTACAGCGCGGTGATCGATGCGGACGTGGTCATTAATGCGCCCATTGCCAAACACCACGGAGGGGCCGGCCTGACGCTCGGCATGAAAAACCTGATGGGCGTGGTCCAGGATCGGGTTGCCATCCATGGCGACCTCCATCCCCGGATCGCGGATTTGGCCGATTTTATCCGCCCGGAATTAACCGTCATAGACGCCGTGCGGATTTTAACCGCCAACGGTCCGATAAGCCAAAGCCTTAACGACGTGCGGGTGATGAATACGGTCATCGCATCGGCGGACATCGTCGCGGCCGACGCTTACGCCACCCGCCTGTTCGGCTGGACGGATCCGAACCGGCTCGGTTACGTGCGGATCGGCCATGAAATCGGGCTTGGGCGCAGCGACCTGGAAAACCTGGAGATCGAGGAAATCCCGGTGGTGTGATTTCCCCGCTTCACTCCCATCCCCCCTCGCCTGGCCTATGCCAGGAGAGGGGGATGGGAGTGAGGAAAGGGTTTCACAACGAACCCACAGAGAATAAGAGTAGAATTTCCAATTATCAGAAAACCGGAGCGACGCCATGAAACTCACAAGACGGGAATTTCTACGCTGGACGGTGCTGGGGGCGGGCGCATCAATGGGCGCGCCGGTTTTGAGCGGGTGCGCGCCGGCGGCATCCGGCGGCATGACCCGCCTGCCGCCCCCCGCCCCCGCAGCGGGATCCACCTACCTGGCCGTCGCGAGGGGAGGGGACGACCCGGAGGCGCTGGTGCGCCGGGCGGTGGCCGCGCTCGGCGGGATGGAGCGCTTCGTCCCGAAAGGCGCGAACGTCGTCGTCAAGCCGAACGTCTGCACGGCCGGGCGCGCCTATGAATACGCAGCCACCACCAACCCGTGTGTGGTCGGGGCGGTGGTGAAACTGGCGCGCGAAGCGGGCGCCGCGCGCGTGCGTGTCTTCGACAACCCGTTCGGCGGCACGGCCGAGGACGCCTTCGCCTCGAGCGGAATCGCCGCGCAGGTGGCGGCCGCGGGGGGCGAAGTGGAATATCCGGCCGCGATGAAATTCGTCTCGGTCGACCTCCCCGCCGGGGAGACGCTCAAATCCACCGTCGTGTACGGCGACGTGCACGACGCCGATGTGCTGATCAACGTCCCGCTCCCGAAGCACCACAGCCTGGCCCAGCTGACGATCGGGATGAAGAATATGCTGGGAGTGATCCGCGACCGGCCGATCATGCACGCCGCGCTTAATCAAAAACTGGTGGACCTCAACCAGTTCCTGGTGCCGACGCTGACCATCGTCGACGCGGTGCGGATCCTCACCGCCAACGGGCCCACCGGCGGCAACCTCCAAGACGTGCGCAAGCTGGATACGGTGATTGCCACGCACGACACGGTGGCGGCGGACGCTTATGCCACCACGCTCTTCGGATGGGAGGATCCGGAAAAGCTTCTGTATGTGAAGTACGGCGCCCAGCGCGGAATCGGGCGCAGCGATTGGAAACATCTGCAGATCGAGGAGATCGCCGTTGGCTGACGAACCGCGCAAACCGTTCCAATGGAAAGACCGCTACTGGCGGGTGGCGCGCTCCGCCGTCCAGGCGGTTGCGCTCGCGCTTTTTCTGTTTCTCTTCCTGCGGACGGTGCGCGGCGGGGTGCCCCCGCAGGCCGGAAGCCTGTTCCTGCATCTGGATCCGCTGGCGATGCTGGCGGGCCTGCTCGCATCGAAGGCATACGTCAGAGGCATGGCACTCGCGCTGCTGACCGTCCTTTTGACCATCCTTCTGGGGCGCGTGTGGTGCGGCTGGATCTGCCCGCTTGGAACCACGCTCGACCTCTTTCATCCGCGCCGCTGGAAAAACAAACAACCTTCCATCCCCGAAGCCGCGCGCGGGATCAAACACTTCCTGCTTACGGCGATCCTGACCTCCGCGCTGCTGGGCAGCCTATGGCTGATGCTCCTCGACCCGCTGACGATCATGATCCGGACCCTGACCGAGGCTGTCTACCCGGCGTTGGATCGGATCGTTTTCGCCGTGGAGGAAGCGTTGTACAGCGTCTCCGCGCTGCGCGACTCCATCTCCGGTTTGGACAGAATTCTCCGCCCGGCGCTGCTTCCAGCCGATCCCGCGTTCACCGCTGGCGGCGTTCTGATCGCGGCCTTCTTCATCGGGGTCGTCGCGTTGAACGCGCTGGCCCCCCGCTTCTGGTGCCGCTACCTGTGCCCGCTCGGATCCCTGCTCGGGCTGACCGGCAAGCTGGCGATCTTCCGGCGCGAGGTGAACCCGGCCACATGCACCAACTGCGGCGCCTGCGCCCGCGTCTGCCCGACCGGCACGATCCGCCCGGACAAAGCCGATGCCAGCGACCCCGCCGAGTGCATTATGTGCCTGGATTGCGTGACGGTGTGCCCGCGCTCCGGCCAAACATTTCCGGCGCACCTCCGCCCGGCCGGCTGGAATTCCTACGATCCGGGCAGAAGGCAGGCGCTGGCCGCGATCGGTGCGGCTGTCGGCGGCGTCGCGCTCCTGCGGACCGACCAGTACCTGCGGCGCGACCTCCCGCACCTGCTCCGCCCTCCGGGCGCCAAAGAAAACGATCTGCTCTCGAAATGCATCCGCTGCGGGGAATGCGTGCGCATCTGTCCGACCGGGGTGCTGCACCCGGCGGTGGGCGAGGCCGGCGTGGAAGGTTTTTGGACCCCGGTCCTGATCGCGCGCGCCGGCTTCTGCCAGTATTCGTGCAACGCCTGCGGACAGGTCTGCCCGGTCGAGGCGATCCCTCCCCTGCCGCTTGAGGAAAAGCAGCAGCAGGTGCTCGGCGCCGCCTACGTCGACCGGAATCGCTGCATCGCCTGGTCCGACCACCAGGAATGCCTGGTGTGCGAGGAGATGTGCCCGCTGCCGGAAAAAGCGATCACCGTGGATTACTCGGAGTTCTCCGGCGGCGCGCCGGTCGTGGACCGCACGAATTGCATCGGCTGCGGCACGTGCGAATATAAATGCCCGGTGAACGGCGAAGCCGCGATCCGCGTATACGCCCCCGGAAGGGACAGCGTGTAGAAAACGAGGAAATGCAATAGACGGGATTGACAGGTTTTTTCAGGATTTACAGAATTTTATCTTTCGTAAAATCCTGATAATACCTTTTTTGTTCGTCATTACCGCGCCCGCCCTCGCGCCCGCCCCCCGAGCGATGAGCGCTGGCGATCTCCCGGCGCAAAGAATTCGCGAGTGGGGGGAGCATCTCCACTTGGTTCTGCTTTTTGAGTGGTGATGTCAGCGAAGCGGGGGTCTTTTTAGCGGGTATCCAGTCCGTAATTGATAATGGTTTCAACTCGCCGCTTCCTGGATGCCCGCCACGTACACACGGGCATGACAAACCATCTTCCTTCTTACCCCAGCGCATCCTCCAGCACCTGCCGCACGGCGGCGGCATCCAGATCCTTTTTATCTAGCAATGCAACCGCCCCGGCCGCCAACCCCAAACGGCGGAATTCCCGGTCGGGATAGGCGCTGATCAAGACGATGCGGGTGGAAGGAGCGATGGTTTTCAAGCGCCTGGCGCATTGGATTCCATCCTCATCCGTTAATACCACATCCACCAACGCCAGGCGCGGACGGATTCGCTCCGCCAAACGCACAGCCTCGGCAGTATCCTCGGCCTCGTACAGTTGCGACGACGGACAGGTTTTGCCGATCAACCGACAAAGCTGCTGCCGATAGCGGGAACTGTCGTCCACGACCAATATCTGGATCGCCGATTCCGAGCTGGGGTCCGGCTCCTCCGTTTCGCGCCCCGACACGGCAAGCACCTCCGGGTGATGAACGGCGTAATTCATCGCCTCCAACCGGCTGTCCACCCCCAACACGCGGTAGAGGCCGGTCAGATGGTTTTCCACCGTTTTTACGCTTAACTCCATGGCCTGGGAGATCTTGCGGTTGTCGCAACCCTGGCTGATCAGACGCAGCAATTCCCGTTGGCGCCGGGTAAGCGGGGGGAGGTTCGTCGCGGAAGAAGCGGGGCGGCGATGCAGCAATCGATCGATCAACGGGCTGGAGATCCAGCGCTCCCCCGACAGCACCCGCTGGACGGCGAGTTGGAGGTCCGAAAGCGGCTGGTCCTTCAGGTGGTATCCGTCCACGCCGGCCTCCAGCAAACCCACCACATAAGCTTCGTCGTCGTAGGCGCTCACCACAAGGATTTTTATTTGCGGATAGAGGTTTTTGATGCGTCGAATCGCGGAAATCGGTTCGAACTCCGGCATCGCGACATCGATCACCAGCAAATCCGGACGAAGGCGGTCCAGGGATTGCTCCAGCGATTTGCCGTCTCCCACCTCGCCGACGATGCGAATCGCCGAGTCGCTTTCCATCGCCTTCCGCAATCCCGCGCGCACCACGGCATGATCATCCGCAAGCAGGGCATCGCACATGCAGCCATTAGACTACATTTGGCGGGAATCTTCCAGAGACGGGGATATCCCCCGGATGGATCGGGAGGATTCCACGGCCGCGATAGGGGAAAAATAACTTGTTCCGAGCCGGACATTCCATAGAATGAACAATGGCGGGTGAAGACGTCCCGTCCTTCCAAGACAGCCGACAACTGTTTCCATTACCGCTCCCCGGTCCAGAGGGAGGAAAGGAGGTGTTCCCTCGCCGTTGCGAAGAACCGGCCGGGAGAGAACCAGGGCTTCCCGTAATCCACGGTCACTTCTCGCCGGATCGTCAATGGTTCCCGAGCTCGAAGGAAGAAAATTCTTCCAACGGCAAGCGCTGGAAAAACGATCGCTATCCGAAAGCCAGAGGTTTTTCAACAAAAGGAGGCAGGAAAAAATGAAACGCATCGCACTGTTTTCTCTCTTGGGAGCGGTCCTTCTCGCCGGGATTCTCGTCGCCTGCGGATCGGCCAATCCCATCGCCGCTCCATCCACGGGTTCCGGGACCGGATCCTGTCCCACCGCCGCTCCATGCCCCACGGCGGAACCCGCCGCCGCGAAGTGGTGCGCCGGGACCCGCATTGTATTCTTTCCGGGCGGCCCGGAGGGCGGGGTGTTTGCGGTGAACGTTTACAACGGCGCCCGGCAGGCCGAGGCGGATCTGGGGCCCAAAGTGGATTATGTATGGTCGGATTGGGATCCGCAGAAGATGATCCAACAATTCAGCGAAGTGGCCGCGACCAAACCGGACGGCATCGCCGTCATGGGGCACCCGGGCGATGAAGCCTTCGATGCGTTGATCGACGATGCCGTCAGCAAGGGCATCATCGTGACCAGCCAGAACTCCGAGCTGCCGCTGGCGCAAGAGAAATATGCCGGCGACGGATTCGGTTATGTCGGGGCCAAGAACTATCCGGCGGGTTATGCGCTGGGCGCCAAATCCGTATCGTACTTCAACCTCAAAGCCGGCGACCGCGCCATGGTTTGGGGCTTGCTCTCCCAGCCCACCCGCGGCTTGCGCACCAAGGGCGTGATCGACGCCTTGGAAGCCGCCGGATTGGTGGTGGACAATCTTGAGATCGACGATGCCACCAACGCGGATCCGCCCTCGGGCGCTCCGACATTCAGCGGCTATGTTTCGTCGCATCCCGACGTTAAACTGATCGTGCTGGATCACGGCGGGTTGACCGCCTCGGCCGAGGTGTACATGAACGCGGCCGGGAAAGCTCCGGGCTCCATTGCCATCGCCGGATTCGATCTTTCCGCCGCGACAGCCTCTGCGATCGAGAGCGGGTACACCGGATTGGTGATCGACCAGCAGCCGTGGCTTCAGGGCTACCTTCCCATCCTGAACATCTGCCTGACCAAGGTGTACGGCTTCTCGGGCCTCGACATCAACACCGGGGCGGGGTTTGTCACCAAGGATAATATCGACATCATCAAGCCGCTCGCGGAAAAGAACATCCGATAAAATACGGGGGTGCGCGGACGGTTTTCGCAGCCCGGTGACGACCGGGTTGCGGCCCATCGCGGCGCGGGGCGTACGCCCCGCGCCGCGAAGACTAGCGAGGTGGTTTCATGGAATATGTGCTCCAGATGAAAAACATTTCCAAGACATTCGGCGAGGTGGCCGCCCTCCACCACGTGAACTTCGAAGTTGGAACCAACGAGATCGTGGGCTTGCTTGGCGACAACGGCGCGGGCAAATCCACGCTGGTCAAGATCATCACCGGTTATCACTGCCCGGATCCCGGCGGAGAGATATTCTGGAAGCAGGAGAAGGTCAGCCACCTGACGGTTTCGAAAGCGCGCGATTTGGGAATCGAAGTGGTCTACCAGGAGCGGGCGCTGGCCGACCTGCAATCCCTATGGCGGAATATTTTCATGGGCCGCGAACTCTCCAACCGCCTGGGGGTACTGG
Source organism: Anaerolineales bacterium (assembly GCA_016932475.1). Taxonomy (GTDB): domain Bacteria; phylum Chloroflexota; class Anaerolineae; order Anaerolineales; family RBG-16-64-43; genus JAFGKK01. The sequence goes on along the minus strand of JAFGCU010000004.1, from coordinate 41,762 downwards.
ATCAACGCGGGATGGTTCGGGAAACCCGCAAGCTCATGTCCACCGCCATGGGATTCACCTCCTCGGCGGTAACCCCGGAATCCACCGTCGGCACTTTTTCCGGCGGCGAACGGCAGGGCGTCGCCATCACGCGCGCGCTGTATTTCGAAGCCGAGCTGATCATCCTCGACGAACCGACAATGGGCCTTTCCATTTCCGAGACCAGGAAATGCCTGGATTTTGTCGACGGAATAAAACAAGCCGGAAAATCGGCGATCTTCATCGATCACAACATCGTCCACGTCTACCCGGTGGCGGACCGCATTGTGGTGCTCGACCGCGGCACGATCGCCGGCCAGTTCCAGAAGGGCGAATTAAAATTCGACGAACTGATCGACCGATTAACCCATCTCGCCCAAACCGGCCACTTGGAAACCAATCATCCGAAGGCACGGTAGGGAGGTATATACCCCATGGCTTCCGCAAATACCACCGAAAGACCGCTCTCGCCCGCCAAGGAACGGGGAAAGTTCGCAAGGCTGCTCCGCAAGTACGCTTTGCAGATCGCGATCGTATTTGTCGCCCTGTTGTTGTGGGCGTTTTTCTTCTGGAGGTCGCCGCTGACCTGGGGCTCATACGCCATCTACAACTCGCTGATGTCCACCACCCCTTACTTCGCCTTAATGGCGATCCCGTTGACGTTGGTGGTCGTGGCGAAGGAGATCGATCTTTCCTTTGGATCGATCATGGCATGGGGTATGGCGGCTTTTTCCGTGGTTTTCATGGCGCTGAGAGATACCAATCCCCAGTTGGGCGTGTATCTGGGTTTTCTTGCCTGCCTCTTGGCGGGGTTGTTTGCCGGATGGCTGAACGGCTTTATCGTCGTCAAACTGGGAATACCTTCCCTGGTCACGACCATCGGAACGCAATTCTTTTGGCGGGGCGTGGTACTGGTGGTCACGGACGGCCAGGGATTGGGCATGACGGTGGTGAAGGAGACCATCCTATACAACCTTTTCGTCGGCCGCTTCCTCGGTGTGATCCCCGCGCAATTCCTATGGACCATCGCCTTCGGGATCATCGTATGGTTCTTCTTAAATCACCATAAATTCGGCGCCCATGTCTATCTGGTCGGCGACAACGTGGACAGCGCCCGCCTGATGGGCGTGGATGTAGAGCGCACCAAGATCGCCACCTTCGCGGTCGTGGGCGTGGCGGCGGCGTTTGCGGGCTTCGTCGTCAGCGAACAGGTTTTGTTCCTCTGGCCCACCCTCGGGGACGGCTATCTTCTCAATACTCTGGCCTCCGTGTTTCTGGGCGGGACCTCCGTGTTCGGCGGAACCGGCACCGTGTTCGGCACGTTCGTCGCCGCCTTCATCATCGCCATCATCAATCCCGGCATCGTTGCCGCGGGTTGGACGGCGTATTGGACGCAGCTCATCTACGGATTTATCATCGTCGTATCCGTCGCTCTGCAATCCATTCTGCGCAAGCGGCTGACCTGAGGCCGCCGTTGCCCGGCGGGCCCGGGACAGAATTTGGATGACAGAATTTTCACCGGATGGAACAAACGGGCTCCCCGATGAAAACCGATGCGGAAAGAATCCATCCATCGCCGGAAGCGGTTGCATCCCGTTCCGCTTGGCCATTCATAATCCCGGCCCTTTGGGAAAAACAATGAGCCGGATTCCATCCCGGACGCCATCGACCGATCCCGCGGGAGGAGAAATCTGAAGTGGCGCATTCCCTTTTGAGCGTGAAGGACGCTTCGGTAAAGTTCGGAAAGCGCACGGCGCTCGAAGGGATTACCTTTTCCCTGGATCCGGGGGAAGTGCTGGGGATCGTCGGCCGGACCGGCGCCGGAAAAACCGTCCTGCTCAATCTGCTGGGCGGCGTCCATCCTCCCTCCAACGGGACAATCCGGTTTGACGGATCGCCCGTGAGTTTGCCGAACCCCCACCAAGCGCAGAAACTGGGCATCGAACTGGTGTATCAGAAGCCGTTGCTGGTGGAGTGGGGCAATGTCCTTCAAAATATATTTTTCGACCGGGAGGTCTTCCTGTTCCGGCCGAGCTGGTTTCCGATTGTGTACCTTTCGGACTGGGGCGGGATGAACCGCACGGCGCGCCGGCTGCTTGCCCGGTTCAACCTTCCCCCGGACCTGCTGAACAAACAGGTAAGCACCCTGTCGGATGAGGTCCGCCTGGTGGTGGCCTTGTGCCACGCCCTCTGCCGTCCGATGCGGTTGCTGCTGCTGGACGCCTCCCTCGATTCGCTGAGTTTCCAGCGGCAGCAAATCCTCCTGGAGATCATTCGCGAACTGGCCCAGCAGAACGTCGGCGTCATCGTCAGCAGCGACAACCTCAACGACCTCTTCATGGTGACCGACCGGATCCTGGTGCTCTACGAAGGGCGGCTGACCAACGACCGCCGCACATCGGAGACCACTCCCCGCGAAATCGTCGAGCAGATCATCGGGACCACCCGCCAGGAGCAGGTTACCCCGATCATCTGGGCGCTGGAAAGCTATTACCTTGCGGAAAAACAAACCGAAGAACTGCGCCGCGCGCAAACCACGCTGCAGGAAAGCCTGGAAGCAAAAGACTCCCTGAACCGGCAGCTGATCGGCCGGCTGCAGGCGCAAGTGAAAGCGTTGAACCAGTTGAACCTGGCGCTTCAAGCCGCCCACCGCCGCCTGGATGTCGAGCGCGAGGAAGAACGGAAATCGCTCGCCCGGGAATTGCACGACCAGGTCATTCAGGACCTGCTCAGCTTCAATTACCGGCTGGAGGAAGCCGGCGCCAAGTCGGAGTCGGAGAACCAGCAGTCGGAGCTCGCGGAACTCCGGGACGGAATCCGGGGTGTGGTCGGCGACCTGCGCCAGCTCTGCGGCGATCTGCGTCCGCCCACCATCGACACCCACGGCCTTCCGGCGGCCATCAGCTCCTTTGCCCATGAATGGGCCGAGCGGAATCATATCTCCCTGCACCTTGAGATCGATCCCAACCTGGGGCGCTTTCCGGAAGGCATCGAACTGTCCGTTTTCCGAATCGTCCAGGAGGGCTTGAACAACATCCGAAAACACGCCGCGGCCAAGAACGCGTTTCTCCAGGTTCAACGCACCCCGACCGCCAGCCTGCTCCTGCATCTGAGCGATGACGGGCAGGGATCGACCAAACCCCTCGATCTGGCAAGTCTGTCCGCGCACAAACACTTCGGATTGGTGGGCGTCAGCGAACGCGTGGCGCTGCTCGGCGGATCAATGCAGATCGTCCCCCCTCCCGGCGGCGGATTTGCGCTGCAAGTGGAGATTCCCAATCCGTACCCCTCGTACAATAATTAGAAAACGATCAAATACGTTGGACTGGATTTTTTCAGGATTTACAGGAATTTTTGCAACTGCTCAGCCAGCGATCGTCATGCCGGCGCCTGCCCCCGCGCCTGCCTTCCGAGCGATTAGCGCCGGCGGTTTCCCGGTGCGAAGTTTACGCGAGCGGGGGACGCATCCCGGCTCGCTTCTGGTTCATGAGCCGGGATGAATGCAAAGCGGGGGTGGACTTGGCCGGCATCCATGGAATCGCCGAAAAACACTGGACCCCGGCTTCGAACACGCCGGGGTGACGGGCACCACCAAGAACGCCTGTGATGCTACGTTGAAAATAATCCGTGAAAATAACGGCCCAGGCTGTTACGATTTTTTATCTCCGAATATCCTGTCAATCCTTATACAATCCTGAAAATCCTGTCCTCTCTTCCCTTTTACCCCCCTCGCCCCCCCAAGTTCACCTTCCCCCTGTCCTGCTCCGCGGGATGGGGGATTGGCACCACACTCACGCTGGTGCTCCCGGACGCTTTCTGGATTCCCGCCACGTTCGCGAGGGCAAGGATGTGACCGACACCTCTTTGCAGCGGAGTCATCAATAACCTTATAATATCTCCCGGGAACCGACACCCCGACGATCCGCCTATGGGAACCAACATCGCTGCGTCCTCCTCCGAAACTTACCTCTTCTCGGCGCTGACCATCCTCCGGGAATCCGCCGCCGAGATCAACCGCCTATCGGTGGAGAACACGGCCGCCGAAGCGCTGCAGTTGATCGCGGATACGGCCGTGCGCCTGGTCGACCGGAAGGATGGGGACGGCCCTGCGGCGGTGATCTACGCGTACGACACGGATCGGGCGGCGTTCGACGGCGCCTCGCGGACGAGCGCCGGCGAACCCGGCCGGCCGGCGGCGGACGATTTTCCACGTCCCGACGGGATGGGCGCCCGGGCGATCCGCCACCGGAAGCGGCTTCTTTCCTACGAAGAACCGTCGATCCCGATGCAGGAGCAGAAAACACAGGCAGGGATCCGCACGATGGCCTGTTACCCGCTGATGGCGGCGGAGAAACCGACCGGCGCACTGTACATCTCCCTGAGATCCGAACGGCGGTTTACGCCGGAGGAGCTTCTGAGCCTGGACCTGCTGGCCGATCAGGCGGCGGTGGCGCTCCACAACACGCAGCGCTTCGAGGGGATAAACCGCGTCCTGCAGCGCAAGGTGGACGAACTGGAACGGCTGCACAACGCGGAACAGCTGATCTCCTCGCGCAGCAGCCTGGAAGAAACGCTGCGCGGGATCCTGCGCACCGCCGTGGAACTGACCCGCGCCTCGCACGGCTCCTTCCGCCTGATCGACAAGCGCCACGGCACGCTGCGCCTGGCCGCGATCTCCGGGGAGGAAACGACGCCGTCCGATCCGGCGGAGCCGGATCTTCCGGTCGACGAAGGGTCAAGCGTGGTGGGCTGGTCCGCCAAACGCCGGCAGCCGGTGCGGATCGACGACCTGCGGATCGAACCATGGAACCGGATTTACCGCCCGCTGCATTCCAAAGGCCGGATGCTTTCCGAACTCGCCACCCCGCTACTGGGGGCCGGCGGCACATTGGAGGGTGTCATCAACCTCGAGAGCCCGCGGACGGGCGCCTTCGGCGAGGACGATCAGCGCCTGATGGAGGCGCTCGCCACCCAAGCGGTGATCGCGCTGCAGGAGGCGCGGCTGCTCGAGGCGCTCGAGGAAGTCACGGTCCGGATGGTGCGCTGGCCGCTCGACCGGCTGCTCGAGTTCATCATCCAGCAGGCCTGCGACCTGATCAATGCGCCGCACGGCGTGGTGTGGGTGCTCTCGGCGGAGGATCCGGAGACGCTGGTGGTGCGCGCGGCGACTGCCGGGCACACGCCGGGCGAAACGCTGCCGATCGCGGGGAGCATGATTGGAATTTCCCTGCGCGAACGCCAGCCGCTGATCAGCCCGGACGTCGGGCGCGATCCGCGCTTCCTGCGGCGGGACCTGGCGGCCAAGATGGGCTGGGTATCCGGATTAATCGTCCCGCTTCTTATGCGCGACGGGACCCCGCGCGGCGCGCTGACCCTCTACTCATCCGAACCGCGGGCCTTTTCCGAATGGGATCAGCGCCTGCTGACCTGGCTCGCCAATCACACCGCGATCGCCGTCCAGGACGCCGAGGCGCTCGACCAGCTGGCCCAGGCGCGCGAACGCCAGACTCTGGCGGAAACGTTCGCCGCGCTCGGCGACGTATCCGCCAACCTTTTGCACCGGGTCAATAACCTGGTCGGGATCATCCCGGTGCGGGTGCAGGGCGTGCTGGAAAAACGGCCGGCCCTGAGCGAGGACGCGTACCTCTCCGCAGCGCTGACGGAGATCGAAGACAACGCCCGCGCGGCGATGGCCGCCGCCCGGGAAGCGATGGCCTACCTGCGTCCGGTTAAGCTTCTGCCCACATCGGTCGGAGTTTGTATCCGCACCGCGCTTGAACGGTTGGAGCTTCCGCCGGGAATTAAAGTGGAGACGGACGGCCTGGATTCGCTCCCGAACGTGATGGCCGGCGAGGAGCAGCTGCGGCTGGTTTTTTTCAATCTGATCGAAAACGCCGCCGACGCGCTCGCCGCAATGCAGCCATCCGGCGGTCCATCCGGGCTCATCCGGGTGTCGGGGCATGCGGCCGCGGATCCGTCCGGCGGGCCGCCGCCGATGGTGGAGATTCTGCTTTCCGACAACGGCCCCGGCGTGCCCGCCGAGCGGCGGGAGAATATATTCGACCTGGCCTTCTCGACCAAACGTTCGCCGCGCAAACTGGGTTTTGGATTATGGTGGGTGAAGACGCTGATCACGCGCCTGGGCGGCGAGATCCGGCTGGTCGATTGCGGCGAGGGATGCTCGTTCCGGATCCGCCTGCCCTCGGGCGCTCGCCCCGGAGGGCTCCCCGCGGCGCCGGGCGATACTCCATAATCCACTGCATCAACAACAAACCCCACCGCGAAGCCGCAAAGGACGCAAAGAAAAAAACGGAGAAAATCTTGGCGTTCTTCGCATCTTTGCGGTATGATTTCTTTTGCTGTTTATGGGATGTCCATGACCAATTCGCAGACAATCCTCGTAGTGGATGACGACCCGCGCTGGCGGCAGATCGTGGCGGATGTCCTGGCGGACGCCGGATATAAAACCGTCCTCTCCCCCGCCGCGCCCACCCCGCTCCCGCCCTGCCAGGCGGCGGTGGTGGACGTCTCGCTCGATCCGGACGATCCGGGCAACCGCGACGGATTGGCGCTCGCCGCGAAACTCGGACCGACGCCGGTGATCCTGCTTTCCGGCGCACCCGAATCCGAGATCGCGGAATTTACGCGGGCGCGCCCCTTCATCGCCGGGCACATCGAAAAATCCTCCTTCCGCAAGGACAACCTGATTGCGCTGCTTGGGCGCACCCTGGCGAAAGCCGCTCCGCGGCGCGAGGCGGCGCAAATCCTTATTGTCGAGGACGATCCCGGCTGGCGCGATATCTACACCGATGTGCTGGGGGAATCCGGGTACGAACTCCAGTTCGCCGTATCGTACGGAGAGGCACGCGGCCAGCTGCAGCGGGCGCGGTTCCAGGCGGCGGTGGTCGACCTGCACCTGATCTCCTCCGCCGATCCGGAGGAGAACCGCGACGGATACGCGCTGCTGCGGGTGGCCGGGGCGCGCAACCTGCCGACGATCGTCGTCAGCGCGCTCGGCGCGCCGGACGATATCGACCGGGCCTACGACGAGTTCGGGGTGTTCGCCTTCATCGAAAAGGAAGCCTTCGACCGCAAAGCGTTCAAACAGACCGTCGCCGACGCGATCCTCGCTTCCGAAGCGCAACCCGACGCTCCCGCATCTCCGCATCCGTCCGCAGCGTCGGATCCGCTGAGCGAGCTGACCGAACGGGAGCATGAGGTGCTCGCCCTGCTGGCGCAGGGGAACACCAACCGCCAGATCGCACAGGCTCTGACGATCACGCCCAACACGGTCAAAAAACACGTCGATCATATTCTGCAAAAACTCGGCGTCGGGACCCGGTCCGCGGCTGCGGCGATCGCCGCGCGCGCGGGGATGGGGAAATAGCTCGCGGCAGCGCCCCCTTTCCCTTCGCATGGGATTCTCCCACCCCCCTGCCCCGATGACGATCCTTTGCGTTATGGGTTGATCCCCATCCCTTCCCCCTTCCGCCTATGGGGGGAATGGAGAAGAAGAATGTTTCTCAATCCATTAGGCGACGCTGGGTGAGAGTTCAGGACCGGGAAGCTCTCCGTCTTTTTTCCTCGGCACATCCATAAATTCTCCATATTTTCTGTGCATAGTTCAACTGTCGACGCATCGGGCCGACGGTCTCGTGGCGCGCGAAACATTATCCGACCGTCTTTCAAGGAGCATACGATGAAATATTTATGGATTTTGCGGATAGCGGGAGTGATCGTCCTGCTGGCCGGGATCGCCGCGGTCGGCTATTTCTCCTACACCGCCGGCGTGGCGCAGGGGCAGACGGCCGTCCCCGCCGTTGTGGAAACCGGCGATGCGGTTCCGGCGCGCGCCGGATGGGGTTTTCTCCCGATGCGCGGAATGATGTTCTTCCCCGCGCTGCTGTGCCTGGCGCCGTTGTTCCTGGGCTTTTTCATATGCATGCCGCTGCGGATGATCTTCGGACCCCACCGCATGCTAATGCACATGCACGGCCGCGGATATGACCGCGGATACGGCCCGGACGTTCCGCCCCCGTTCGCGGAATGGCACCGGCGGATGCACGAGGAAAAGGAAGAAAAAGTCTGATCCTTCCCGCTTCCCACACCCCATCCCATTTCCCGTAGGGGCGATCCAATGGGTCGCCCCTACGGGAATGCCGCCCTTACGGGAATGGGGATGGAGATTGGACCCCGAAGGTATAATCGACCGCAAGCGCCATGAAGACCATCCTGGTTGTGGACGACGAACGGAAAATCACCAATCTTGTCCGGGATTACCTGGTCCGGGCAGGATTTCAGGTGCTGACAGCCGCCGACGGCCGCGAGGCGCTGGACGCCGCGCGGGAACGCAAGCCGGATCTGCTGGTCATCGATCTGGGCTTGCCGGACATCGACGGGCTGGATGTCACGCGCACCCTCCGCAGGGAATCCCCCGTTCCGATGATCATCCTCACCGCGCGCGACGAAGAAACCGATAAAATCCTCGGGCTCGAACTCGGCGCGGACGACTACATGACCAAGCCCTTCAGCCCGAAGGAACTTGTCGCCCGCGTCCGGGCGGTCCTGCGGCGGAGTGAAATGTCGATACAGGGTTCCCCGAGCGACATGGTGCGCGCGGGAGATCTGGAAATCGACCTGGCCCGCCACCAAGTCCGGGTGAAGAACCAGGAAGTGGAGCTCACCGCGACCGAATTCGAACTGCTCGCGGTCATGGCCCGCCAGCCCGGCCGGGTGTTCACCCGCGCCCAGCTGCTGGATGCCATCCACGGCGTATCCTTCGAATCCTTCGAACGCGCGGTCGACTCCCACGTCAAGAACCTGAGGCGGAAAATCGAACCCAATCCGCAGGAGCCGGTCTACCTGATCATGGTGTACGGGGTGGGGTACAAGCTGGCCGAATCGAACGAAAGCGGCGCGGCAACTCCATGAGAAACAGCCGCCGGGCTTCCTCCGATCCTCCCGACGAGCGCGGGGATGCACAAGCGCCGGGATCTCCTTCGCCGGGCATTCCATTTATGCGCCGCCGGATGCCCCGCTGGCCCGAAGAGGGCCATCACCGGCGGCTGTTATTCCAGCACCCGTTCCGGTTCCGGATCGGGTGCCTGCTCCCGCTGTTTTTTTCCCTCTCCGCCTTCGGATGCATCGCCGCCGGTTTGATCTCCTATTATCAATACGGTTTCTCGCGGGATGTCCCGCGCGGATACATACTCTTTCCGATCCTGGTGTTCCTTCTGTTGACAATCATTCTAGGCGGCTTTTTGCGCCGGATGGTCAACCCGCTCGATGAAGTCATGGAAGCGGCCGACAAGGTCGCCGCCGGCGATTACAGCACGCGGCTGAAGGAAGCGGGGCCGCGCCCGGTGAAAGCGTTTACGCATTCCTTCAACACGATGACGGAACGGCTGCAGGCCTACGACGAACAACGCAAGCGCATGCTGGCCGACATCTCCCACGAACTGCGCACCCCGCTGACGGTCCTGCAGGGCAACCTGGAGGGAATGCTCGACAACGTCTACCCGCGCGACGAGGAGCACATTCAGCTGCTGCTGGAGGAAACCCGGATCCTCGCCCGGTTGATCGAGGATCTGCGCACGTTTTCGCTGGTGGAAACGGGGAAGCTGGTCCTGCAGAAGGAACCGTGCGATCCGGTCCGGATGGTGCGCGACCTGGTGCATGCGATGCAGGCCTATGCGGCCAGGCGGGAGGTGAAGCTGGTCGATCAGGCGCAGGCCGGCACGCCCCCGGCCGAACTGGACAGCGCCCGCATCCGTGAAGTGCTTGAGAACCTCGTCGCCAACGCCATCCGGCATACGCCCGCCGGCGGGACTATCCGGGTCGCCTGCCGCCGCCGGCCGGAGAATCCCGCGCGTCTCGAATTCCGGGTCGAGGATAACGGGCGCGGGATCCCCCCGGAACTGCTGGCGCATATCTTCGACCGTTATGTGAAATCCGTGGATTCAGGAGGCACCGGCCTCGGGCTCGCGATCTCCAGACGGCTGGTCGAAGCGCACGGCGGCGGGATTCATGCGGAAAGTATCCCGGGCAACGGGACGACGATTCATTTTTGGATTCCGTTTTCGCCCCCTGGTTTCTCAGCATAAACACAGATTTCTTCATTTTAATAGCACTACAATACAAATGAGATCTCCGAAAAAAGTTGTCATGCTGAGCGCCTTCCCCGAGCGCTGCGAGGGAAAGCAAAGCATCCGTTTCAGCGTTTCCCAGACTCTTCGCTTCCCTGCAAAAAGCGCGGGGCAGGCGCTCAGGGTGACATTTTCAGAGGTTTTCAAATATCATCCGTGGCCGAGAAACGGATATCATATTCCCCGCACTCTTTTTTCATCGGAGCAGAAAAATGGCCAACATTGGAAACTTAAAGAGATCTCTCTCCCGCAAGCAGTTCCTCCAGCTGTCGGCGGTCGGAACGGCGGCGGGGCTGCTGACCGGATGCCAGGCCGCGCCGGCCGCCGCGCCGACCGAAACCGTCATTCCCGCCACCCCGACCGCGGAACCCACCGCCGCCGCGGCCGGCTTGCCGGAGATCATCCGGAAATATCCGGATGCGCTCAGCCGGGTCGTCAAGACGAAGGGAGCGGGAGTCTGGGAGGGCGACGCGCTTTCCCCCGCGGTGCTGCGGCGGATGCTCGACGCCTCCATCACCAAGCTGACGGGCAAGAGCGATGCGCGCGAGGCGTGGGCGGCGCTTTTTTCTGCGGACGACAAGGTGGCGATTAAGGTCAACGCGTTCCGCAACAGCCTGATCTGGACCCATGTGCCGCTGGTGACGGCGGTGACCGACAGCCTTCAGGAAGCCGGCATGCCGGCTGAGCAGATCGTCATCTTCGACGCTTATACCACCGAGCTGACGACAGCGGGATTCACCGAAAACCGCGACGGCGCGGGAGTCCGCTGCTACGGCAGCGATTACGATTATCCGGATAATTTCGAGGTCGCCGGTACCAAAATTCAGTTGAGCCCGATCATCACCGGCTGCACCGCGCTCATAAACATGCCGGTGCTGAAATCCCACATAATCACCGGGATCACCTTCGCGATGAAGAACCACTTCGGTTCCACCCAGACCCCGGAACTGCTGCACAACCCGGCCTGGGATAAAATGGCGGGGCTCAACGCCCTCGCCCCGATCAAAGAGCGCACCCGGCTGATCATCGGGGACATGCTTGAGGCGAACCTGCATTATTCCGGTTCATACCCGTACTGGAAACCGGATTACCGCGGCGATTCGATCCTGATGAGTTTCGATCCGGTCGCGCACGACACGGTCGGGCTGGATGTGCTCACCGAGCTCCTGGCCGCGGAAGGCTCGAGCGTTTCGCTGCTCGACAGCGCCCAGCGCTGCCTAGATAGCGGCGCGACGTCCGGCATCGGCACGAACCTCCCCGAGAACATTGAGGTCGTGGAGGCCTCCGTCTGAGGGCGCTGCTTGCAGGAGGACCGATCATGACATCCGTTGACATTTTCAAGTCATCGAAGAACCGCCGGATTCTTTTCCCGGCGGCTCTTGCCGTCTGCGCCGCGTTGTCGGCCGGATGCTCGCCATCCGCGTCCGCACGGCCGGGAAATATTCTGCCGGGCTCGAATGCAATCGCCGGTTGGTCGGCCGCCGCAAAGGCGCAGACCTACAACCGCGAGACCCTCTTCGATTACATTAACGGTTCATCGGAATATTTCTTCACCTATACCTTCGAGGAGGTGGAGGTCTGCCGGTATGCAGGAGAAGGCGGGGGATCGTTGAACGCGGAGGTCTGGCGGCTCGCCGTCGCGGAAGATGCGTTCGGATTATTTTCCGGCCGCACGGGCGGCGAGGCCGTTGCCGTCGGCGGCGCCAACGAAGCAATCCTGGAGCCGGGCAGCCGGCTTGTGTTCTGGCAGGAGCGGTATTACGTCAGCCTGACCGCCATCGAGGCGATGACCGATACGGACCTGCGCCTGTTCGCCGAGTTCATCTCCAAAGCGCTGCCCACCGGAGGCGGGAAACCGGAGATCCTCGGCCGCCTGCCCGCCGACGGCCTGATCCCCGGTTCCGAAAAGTTTTTCCACCTGGAACTGGCGATCCAGGACCGGCTCTGGCTGGGCGGGGAAAACCTGCTCGGATTGGGAGCGGACACCGACGCCGTCGCCGCCCGCTACCGCTCAGGCGCGGCCGAATGGCAGCTACTCCTCGTGCAATATCCGGATGCCGCGAGGGCGGAGGCGGGGGTTCAGGGGGTGAGGAACGGCGGGCTCGAAGATTTCATCGCCGCGGACGCCAACGGCCCGCTGCTCGGTGCGGCATTCGGGTTGACCGGCGATACTCCGGCCGCCGCCATGCTTTCGCAGGCCTTGGGCAGGTAATTCCCCGGTTTTTTAACGGAACAGAAATTTTTTATCAGGCCCCGGGCACCAAGACACCCGGGGCTGTTTTTATTTCGGAGGGCTTTTCTTTTCAGCGGGATGGTATGCGCCAGCCTGAGGTTTGCAGGGGTCAATTATTGTGGAAAAATTTTATTCTTTCACAGTTCGGATTCCGGATCCGCGATTGTGAAACCTCTATGAACGCAAACGGCCGCTTTCCTTGAAGGAGGTCGCGAAACACGGCCAATTTGCCGAATTCGCCGTTCCTAATGCTTATCTACATCCCGCCGAGAATTGACCATTTCCACACAAAAGAATTGGATGTCGCCGGATACGTGCTATAGTGAATATAGCAAAATTGTGTAAGTCCCCGTCCGTCGTCGTGCGGCACGGACGCATTGTTAAGGCGCAATACCCTGGAGGAGAATACCATGGCCGAGAAGACAAAGAAAAAACTCACCGCCGCCGGCGGAGCGCCGGTGCCCGACAACCAGAACTCCCTGACCGCCGGACGGCGCGGCCCGATGCTGCTTCAGGATGTGTGGTTCCTCGAGAAGCTGGCCCATTTTGACCGGGAGGTGATCCCGGAACGGCGCATGCATGCCAAGGGATCCGGCGCCTATGGCACGTTCACCGTCACGCACGATATAACCAAATACACGAAAGCAAAAATTTTTTCAAGCGTCGGAAAGAAGACGGACATGTTCGTCCGCTTCTCCACCGTGGCCGGCGAGCGCGGGGCGGCCGACGCCGAGCGGGATATCCGCGGTTTTGCGATGAAGTATTACACCGAAGAGGGGAATTGGGATCTGGTCGGCAATAACACGCCGGTCTTCTTCCTGCGCGATCCGCTCAAGTTCCCCGACCTGAACCACGCCGTGAAGCGGGATCCCCGGACGAACATGCGCAGCGCGAAGAACAATTGGGATTTCTGGACCTCGCTGCCGGAAGCGTTGCATCAGGTCACGATCACCATGAGCGACCGCGGCATCCCGTATTCCTACCGCCACATGCACGGATTTGGCAGCCATACCTTCAGCCTGATCAACGCCAAGAATGAGCGCTTCTGGGTGAAATTCCACTTTCGGACACAACAGGGAATCCGCACCATGAGCGATGAAGAGGCTGAGGCGGTCGTCGCCAAAGACCGGGAAAGCCATCAACGGGATCTGTTCGAGAGCATCGAGCGGAAGGAATTCCCGCGCTGGACTATGTTCATCCAGATCATGCCGGAGAAGGACGCCGCCAAGTGCCCCTACCATCCCTTCGACCTGACCAAAGTATGGTTCCACAAGGATTATCCCCTGATGGAAGTGGGCTTCTTCGAATTGAACCGCAATCCGGAAAATTATTTCGCGGAAGTCGAGCAATCGGCTTTTAATCCGGCTCAGATCGTGCCCGGCATCGGCTTCTCGCCCGACAAAATGCTGCAGGGGCGGCTATTTTCCTACGGCGATGCCCAGCGCTACCGGCTTGGCGTCAATCACCATCTCATCCCGGTGAACGCGGCCCGCTGCCCGGTCACCGGTTTCCACCGCGATGGCGCCATGCGGGTGGATGGCAATTATGGCGGCACACTCGCGTATGAGCCCAACAGCTACGGGGAATGGCAGCAGCAACCGGAGTTCAAGGAGCCGCCGCTGGACCTGGACGGCGCAGCGGATCATTGGGATCACCGGGAGGACGAGGATTATTACTCCCAGCCCGGCAAGCTCTTCCGCCTGATGACCGCCGAGAAAAAAGACCTGCTCTTCGGGAACACCGCCCGCGCGATGGGAGATGCGCCCGCAGAAATCAAGATCCGCCATATCGGCAACTGCCGTAAAGCCGACCCGGCCTACGGCGAAGGAGTGGCCAGGGCACTGGGCATCCCTTTGAGCGAAGTGCCGAAATAGGCGCTGCCGACACTCCTCCGGATTGGCCAGGGAGAACTGGCCCATTCGGGGGTGGATAAACGGTTTCTTCGCGATATACTTGCGAATAGTAAGACAACAGAACATTTGAGACGGGCCGCGAAGCCTCTGGCGTAAAAAACACGCCGGAGGCTTTTTTTAATTTCGGCGGTCTCCGCTCCGGCGGAGGTGGTGAAACAAGAGGAGCAAAGCACGGGGTCACACCGGGGTGGTGGGGGCCGCACTGTTTTGCTCCTCTTGTTTCCCATTCTCCTTCCGCGATGGAAACACCCTCCGGCCGCAATCCGATTGCGAAACGGGCGATTGGTTCCCGCACGAAATACCCCGAGGACTGGCCCGGTTGGGTGCGTGAAAAAAACATCCGAACCGCATGATTAACGGTTAACGCAAACCGGCCAAGACGCCTCCGGATGGAATCCATCCGGAGGCGTCCGCGTTAATCAATCCGGCGATCGGGTTTCCTCTTGCAGGGCGCCGAGCTGCGGACCCGGGGGCAAAGCCGGTTGGCCCCATACGGAAATCCCCGCCCCGCGTGCCGGGGACGATCCGGGAGCGGATGAATATCTGCAACCGGGGGGATGCGATGGGCAACCATCCGAACAAGATGACGATGCGGAAGATCCCCGGCCTGACGGGCGTACCGGTCAACACCATGGCGCGGATCGCCCCGGGCCGCTTTCCATGGATCACATTCCAATTGCCGGCGGCCGCCGGCATGGACAAAGACATCCGGGGCGGCCTGCCGTTCGCCCTGATCATCGCCTTTGTCGCCGCGCACTCGTTTGCCGAACCGGCGCGAAAACACCCAGACGCCGGAGGATCCTGCTGCTTCCTCAGAAGGCAACCCTGGACCGCGGCGTGCCGGCCACCGGCGTTTCGCACGCGCATCCAAATTAATCCGGCCGGGCGGCGAGCGGCGCAAAACGGATGTGGAACCGCCGCGCTCCCGGCCGGCCGATCCTTCCATCCGTGCAAGGCCTTGAGAGGAAATGACAGGAGTTCGCCCATTCGCCGGCCTGCAGAATTCTACCGGCCGGCGGAGATCAGGAGGAGGCGCAATGGGTCTTGAGGTCAGCGTCCAAACAGCGGTATTGCCTTCGGCGGGCTCTCCGCACCGTTCCATGGCAGCCACCACGATGAACATCTTCCCGTTTCTGACGGGGGTGGGCATCAGCGACAGCGGAACGCAAAGCGGTGACAATCAGGATGCCTTTCGGATGGCCGACGCATCCGGCGGAGGTTCCCGCCTGCGCGCGCTGTTCGCCGTGGCGGACGGCATGGGCGGGCTGATGCACGGCCGATTCGCCAGCGCCGTCGCCCTGCAGTTGTTCTTCGAATCGTTCCTCCGCGATACCCGCTCCGCCGCGGCGCACGCGCTGCGCCATTCGGCGGCGGAGGCGCATTTCGGGCTGCAGCAGGCGATGCAGAAACTCGCCATCCCGCAGATGGGGACAACCCTCACCGCGGCGTGCGTGGACGGGCCGCGCATGAGCCTGGTCCACATCGGGGACAGCCGGGCTTACCGGATCCGCGGCGGCCGCGCGGCATGCCTGACCCACGATCATTCGACCGCCGGCGAACTGGCGAGGATGCGGATCCTCTCCCCGGAGAAGATCCGCGGGCATGCCCGCCGGTCCGAGCTGACCAAAGGGCTCGGGCTGGGCCTCTTCGCGCAGCCGGATATCCACCGGGTGGAGGTTCGCGAAGGGGACCGGATCGTGCTCTGCACGGACGGGATGTGGTCGGTCGTCGAGGACGAAGAGCTTGCGGCGGCATCCGCGGCGTCGGAATCCACCCTCGAATTCGGCCGGACGATTGTCGACCTCGCGATGGAGCGCGGGAGCGAAGACAACGTATCGGCGATCGTGATCCAGCTGCACCGGATTCCGGCGGGTCCCGCGGAGGAAATGCCGGGCGCCGGCGGTTTCCTTCGCCGCCTGCTGGGACGCAATGAAGCGGCCGCGCAATACTCTCCGCCGCGGCGTCCGGCGGATGCCCCGATGCTATAATCCGAATCACCATGTTAAAACCGGGAGACCGATTCGACGGATATGAGATACGGGCGCACATCGCGCGCGGCGGGATGAGCGACATTTACCGCGCGTTCGAGCCCGCCGCGCGGCGGGACGTGGTGTTGAAGATCCCGGATTCCTCGGGCTGGGGCGACCCGGTCCAATTCGAGCGCTTCCAACGCGAACTGGAAATAACCCAAACCCTCGACCATCCGACGATCCAGCGCGGTCTCGGGTCGGGAACCTTTGAGCGCGCTCCCTACCTGGTGGCGGAATACGTCGAAGGCCGCTCTTTGCGCGAGCTGATCGACTCCGAAGCGCCCCTGCACCCGCAGCGCGCGCAGGAGCTGGTACGAAAAATCGCCGACGGCATCGCCTACTGCCACGAACACGGCGTCATCCACCGGGATCTGAAGCCGGAAAATATCCTCGTAACGGCCGCCGGCCAGCCGGTAATCCTGGATTTCGGCCTGGCCTTCACCCGCAAGGGGCGCCGGATCACATACCCGAAACTCTCCTCGATCGCCGGCACGCCCGAATACATGGCGCCCGAGCAGGTGGACGGACAGCGCGGCGATCCGCGGACCGACCTCTACGCGATCGGGATTATTTTTCACGAGATGCTTGCGGGGCACCCCCCTTTTGAAGGCGACAGCCCGGCGGCGGTGATGGGCCAGCACGTCTTCCGCCCGATTCCCCGGCTGGACAGGGAACGGCCGGCCGTTTCCGAATTCCTGACCGCGGTCATCGTCCGCTGCCTTCAGAAAAAACCAGCCGACCGCTTCGTGGATATCCGCGCATTCCTGCATGCGCTCGATCACCCGGAAACAGTCGACCTGGCCATTCTGGAAACCGCCGGCGGGAAAATGCCGGCCGATCCTTATCTGCGGAACCAGCTGCTGGTGGCGCTGGCGGTCAGCATCGGGATCCTGCTCCTCCTGGCTTTGGCGGGGCTTGTCCTGCAGTGGGTCCGGTTCGGGAAATAAACGGGGGATTTCTTACGGCGATCAAGATCGACCTTACAAGACACGATTATCACAAAAAAAAACGCCGCCAAAGGCGGCGGCGTTGATATACCGCATCTGGAAGGCGTGCCGTTACCGGTTCATTTTTTATTGTGCACGATCCGCAAATCCCAATTCTCCCCCGCCCGGATCTGTGCTTTACCATCCACGGAGAACGCAGATAGGCGCGAAGAAAATCCGGAAAATAAATCCGTGACCCTCCGTGAACTCCGTGGACAGGAACGGTTTTGCGGAAGGCGCCTCATCCCCCGCCCCCTTCGCCTGGCATATAGCAGGACAAGGGAGCGGGGGATGAGGAAGCGCGCGTCTATTCCGTGAAAGCCAGAATATCGTTCATGAGCGGTTCCGCCGCCATTTTCACCCCGATCGATTCCCCCTGAACATCCCGCTTCTCGTCGATGTCGTCCGGGTAATGGAGCGCTTCGCAATTGCGTTCGCCGGTCCGGATGCGGATCACATTATCCACCGGGTAGATGAAGATCAATCCGTCGCCGATCTTGCCCGTCGCCGCCGACCGGCGGATCGTTTCCACGGTTTTTTCGACGTTGTGGTCGCTCAGGACGATGTTCATCTGGATCCGCGGGAGGAGATCCACTTTGTAATTTCCGTTGCGCCCGTTGAGCTTGATGCCCCCCTGCCGGCCATGGCCGCGGATCTCGATCACGTTCATGCCGATGATTCCGATCGCATGGAGCGCTTCCTTGACGTCGTTCAGCTTCTCGGTCCGGATGATGGCTTCGATTTTCTTGGTCATGCTGATTTCTCCTTTGGCCCGCGCGCTAAGCGTAGGCCGGCTCACCGTGCTCGCTGATATCCAACCCGACTTCCTCTTCGTCGTGCGTCACCCGCAAGCCGACCGCCGCCTTGAGGACGCGGGCCAAGAGGTACGTCATCCCGAAAGCAAACAGGATCGACACCGCCGCGGCCGCGGCCTGGATCAGGAACTGCGACGGGTTCCCGTAGAACAAACCGTCCGCCCCGGCGGAGTTGACCGCCTTTGAGGCGAACAGGCCGACGGCGAGCGCGCCCCAGGTTCCGCCGATTCCGTGGCAGGCCCAGACGTCGAGCGATTCATCCAGGCCCATCTTCTGGCGGGCTTTGATCGCCAGCAGGCTGATCGGCGAAGCCAGCGCCCCGATCGCAATCGCCGCCAGCGGGGTGACGTATCCCGCGGCCGGCGTGATCGCGACCAGGCCGACCACCGCGCCGGTCACGGTCCCCAGGACGCTGGGTTTGCGCTGGCGCCAGGTGATCAACATCCAGCTGAGGGCCGCCGCGGCCGCCGCCGTGTTTGTCGTCACCAGCGCGTTCACCGCCAGGCCGTTGGCACCCAGGGCGCTGCCGCCGTTGAACCCGAACCAGCCCATCCACAGCAGGCCCGCTCCGAGAACCGTAAACGGGATGTTGTGCGGCTCCATCGGCGCGTTGCCGAACCCCTTGCGCGCGCCGATCACCAGCGCGAACGCCAGCGCGGAAAACCCGGCCAGGATGTGGACCACATTCCCGCCGGCGAAATCCAGCGCGCCCCACGAGCGCAGGATTCCCCCCGTGCCCCACACCCAATGCGCGACCGGGTCGTACACCAGGGTCGCCCAGATCAGCGTGAACAGGATGTACGTTTTGAACTTGATCCGCTCCACGAACGCTCCCGTGATGAGCGCCGGGGTGATGATGGCGAACATCATCTGGAACGCCATGAAGGCCGAGTGCGGAATGGTCGCGGCGTAATCGGCGTTCGGCGCATCTCCCACCCCGTTCAATCCGAGGTACGAAAGGCCGCCCAGGAACGCCCCGCCGCCCTCGCCGAAGGCAAGCGAGTAGCCGAACAGCACCCACTGCAGGCTGATCAGCGCGATCGTGACGAAACTGAGGTTGAGCGTGGAGAGCGCGTTCTTGCGCCGAACCATACCGCCGTAGAAAAATGCGAGCGCCGGAGTCATGACCAGCACAAGCGCGGCGGAGATGAGGACCCAAGCGGTGTCTCCGGTGTTGATTTCAGGCATCGGTTCTCTCCTTAAACAAAAATCCCCGGAGAGGCGGGCTTTCTCCGGGGGCTTCGCGGCCAAGACAGCGATTTGATTTGCTTTATATTCGCGCAGACCGGCCCGGCGGGCAATTCCCCATTTGGGTGTTTTTTTACTCTCCCCCGGAATGTTGCGCCGTATTCCATAACAGGTCCGCTCCCGCCTCCCGCGGCTTCCCCCCCAAACGGGTTAAGAGGCGAAATGGCCTGCTATCAGGACGACGATTTGCCCGTCCGGGCCTAGACTTAAGCTTGAAAACCAAGGAAAAACAAGCCGATCGAATGGTTCGTCCGAAAGGCGGATAGAAGCATGTGCCGTATTGCCGCAATCAAATCCAAAGAACCGATCCCGCCCGCGCCCATCCTGCGAATGATGGCCGCCATGCAGAAGGGCCACGACAATTCCGGCTTCGCGATGGTGATGCAGGATCTGGACGGCGCGTTCGCCGCGCACAAGATGCATCCCCTGCTTTCGATGGCCTGCACTCCGGCCGGGCTGGAACGAGCCGAGCGGATGATGACCCGGCTGGGCTTCGGGCTGGAGTTCGACTGGCAGCCCGAGGTGGATCCTTCCTCCGGGCTGGACATCCAGCGCATGCCGCTGTATGTCTTCCGCAACTACCGGTATCCGGACGAGTACCGCAACCGGCCGATCGACGAGCAGAAGAAATTGCTGGTGGAGACCCAGCTTTCCCTGCGGCACCTGCTGGCCGAAGGAGGGGAAGGCTACGTCTATTCCTTCTGGCCGGATGTGCTCACCCTCAAGGAGATCGGCGATCCGCGCGACATCGGTTCCGCATTCGGCCTGTGGCACGAAGACCATCCGCTGCGGGCGCGGGTGATCAGCGCCCAATGCCGGCAGAACACCAACTACCAGATCGTCCGCTACGCCGCCCATCCGTTCTTCCTCGAGGGGTACACCCTGATGGGCAACGGCGAGAACACTTTCTTCCAGAAGAACCGGGATTTCCAGCAGACCCTGAGCACGGCGTATATCGGATTTGAATCCGACACCCAGTGCTTTCTCTACACGCTGCATTACGTGGTGGAGACCCTCGGCTGGCCGGTGGAGTATTACAAGCACGTGATCACCCCCCTCCCCTTCGAAGAGATGGCGCTCCGCCCCGACTCCCCGGTCCTGTATGAAATCCGCCAGTCCTGCCAGAATCTGGAGATCAACGGGCCGAACACGGTGGTCTTCATCCTCCCCGACGGGCGGATGGGAATCGCCTGCGACGCAAAAAAACTGCGCCCGATGGTGATCGGCAGGGACGGGGGGATGGTCGTGGCGGCGTCGGAGGTGTGCGGGCTCAACCGGATCCTCCCGGCCCGCAACAGCGACGAGGACATTTACCCCGGCGAACGGGAATTGGTAATGGTGAGTGAGGACCTGGAGGTGCAGCGATGGCGGCAATGACCGATTGGGAGGTGGACCAGCGGCGGGGATCCGAATTCCTCGGGCGCAAACCCGCCGGAGCGCGGCTGCTCGGCGGCGACAGCGCCAAGCCGGTGACGGGGACCCGCGTTCCGCTTGCGGCGCCGGTGTTTGTGCGTGACGCGCATGCCGTCGACCAGCCTTGGAAGATCAAATGGAATCCCGACACCTGCATCCGCTGCGGCGCCTGCGTCGCCACCTGCACGTTCGGGTCCTTGCAGCCCCGCCTGCAACGCCGCGGGCATACCGTCTCGGCCGGCCGCGTTCCCGTCCCGCTGGATACAACCGAGGTCATCCTCGCCATCCGGCAATCGAACGACCCGGCTCAGGCCTGCCGCGGCTGCGGGATGTGCGAGAAGGTGTGCCCGACCGGTTCGATCCGCCCGGTCGCGAACCTGCACAACCGGTTCGCGGTCGTGGCGCGCCGGGGCGGAGCCCCGATCAAACGCGGCGGGCGCGCGCACCTGATCCCCGGGCGCGTGCTGGATTCGATCAAGGTCGGGCGGATCAGCCAGATGACGGACCCCTCCCTCGACGCCGCCCGGCACACCTTCGAACTTCTGGCCCCGCTCGGCCGGAGCCTGCCCGCCGACCAGCTTCCGCTAAAGGTGGAAAACGGAAAACTCGTGCCGGCCGGCCGGGTGCCGCCCGTGCGCTGGATCTACCCGATCCTGATCGGGGACATGTCGATCGGCGCGCTCTCCTGGCGGATGTGGGAGGCGCTGGCGCTGGCCACGGCATACCTCAATGAGGAATGCGGCCTCCCGGTGCGGATGTGCTCCGGCGAAGGCGGCTTGCCGGTGAAACTGCTCACCTCGAAATATCTTCAATACATGATCCTGCAGATCGCCTCCGGGCATTTCGGCTGGAACCGGATCATCAAGGCGATGCCGAAGATGACGGCTGACCCGGCCGCGATCCTGATCAAGATCGGCCAGGGCGCCAAGCCCGGGGACGGCGGATTGCTTCCGGCGGCGAAGGTGGCGCCCCACATCCAGGCGATCCGCGGCGTGCCGCGCGCCGACCTCCTGAGCCCGCCCAATCATCAGGGGTTGTACAGCATCGAGGAGAGCGTCCAGAAAATGTTCCTGAGCATGAACGCCGCGTTCCGGTTCCGGGTTCCGGTGGCGATTAAAGTCGCGGCATCCTCGACCTCGGTCTCGGTATTCAACAACCTAGTCCGCGATCCGTACACAATCGTCGGCGGATTCTTCCTGGACGGGATCCAGGGCGGGACCGGCGCCGCGCACGAAGTGAGCCTGGATCACTCCGGGCACCCGGTGCTGTCCAAACTGCGGGACTGTTATCTGGACGCGGCCGCCCAGGGACTGCAGGGGCAGATCCCGATTTTCGCGGGGGGCGGCTTCGGCCAGTCTGGCAACTTGGCGGCGGATGCCTTCAAAGCCATCTGCCTCGGCGCGAACGGCGTTTTCGCGGCCAAGATCTTCCTGCAGGCGGCCGGGTGCGTCGGCGACGAGAAGGGGCGCTGCAACGCCTGCAACACCGGCCAGTGCCCGGTGGGGATCTGCACCCAGGATCCGGCGCTGGTGGCGCGCCTGGATGTCGACGCGGCGGCGCAGAACATCGTCGATTATTTCCTGGCGACCGACCAGGAATTCAAGAAGCTCATGGCGCCGATCGGAAATTCAAGCCTGCCCATCGGGCGCAGCGATGCGCTGATCTCGATGGACAAGGTGGTCGCCGACCGGCTGCAGATCGCATACGCGTGCTGACCTAACCTCCCCACCCCACCTTCGTCCCGGAAGAACTCCGGGACTCAGGCACCCCTCCCCTCCTTCCCTTAAGGGAAGGAGGGGAGGGGACGGGGGAGAGGAGGTAAGGTCAGGAAGGAAATTTCATGCTCCACTTATCGACTTTCTCCGATAATCAACGCTCCTCCACCCAGGACCTCCTGCAGCGGATTTATGCCGCCATGGCGGAGGGCGAAACCGACTTCGTCATCGACGCGGCCGGCCAGCACGATATCGGCGGCCCGCTGTGGGATACGCTCGGGCGGCAGCTGCATTTCACGGTGACAAACCCCGGCCAGCGCGCGGGTTCGATGGGCATGCCGGGAACCGAGATTGTGGTGGAAGGCCCGGCGCCGGCCGACGTGGGCTGGCTCAACGCCGGCGCGCGGATCGTCGTGCGCGGCGACGGGGGCGACACCACCGGCCATTGCGCCGCCGACGGGGTGATCTACATCGGCGGGCGGGCCGGCGCGCGGACCGGGTCGCTGATGAAGCACGATCCGGCCTTTGCCGCGCCCCAACTCTGGATCCTCAAGCATACCGGCTCGTTCCCCTTCGAGTTCATGGGCGGCGGGATCGCGGTCGTGTGCGGTCACGAAAGCGAAGCGCTGCCTTCGGTCCTCGGGCAACGCGCCTGCGTCGGGATGGTGGGCGGGACGGTGTACGTGCGCGGCCCGCTCCAGGATCTCTCGAACGAGGTGAAAGTCGTGGAAGCGCTCGACGACGGGGATTGGGGGTTTCTCTCCGAAGGCATGCCGCGCTTCCTGGAAGCCACGGGGCATATGGATCTGCTGGGCGCGCTGATGGTCCGCGCGGAGTGGCGCAAGATCGTCCCCAAAACCGCGAAGGAACGGAAAACCGCAAAAGCGCGGCGGGCGCTGTCCGAATTCCACACCACGCAATGGGTGGAAGGCGGAATCTTCAGCGACGTGCTCGAAGATTCCGGCGAAGTGACCGCGCTCGTTCCGCGCGGGAAATACCGCGCCGCCGTCCCGTTGTGGAACAACGCGGTCTTCGCCGCGCCGTGCGAGTACGCCTGCCCGAACGGGATCCCGACCCAGGAACGCATCCGGTTGCTGCGCCTGGGCAGGATCCGCGAGGCGCTCGAGCTGGTGCTGGAGTACAGCCCCTTCCCCGGATCGGTCTGCGGAGTCGCCTGCCCCAACCCGTGCATGGCTGCCTGCACCCGCGGGGCGATCGATTTTCCGGTCCTCGCCGGCCCGCTCGGGGAATACTCGCTGGATCTGCCCGCGCCGGAACCGGCTTCGCCGACGGGAAAATCCTTCGCGGTCGTCGGTTCGGGAGCGGGCGGGCTTTCCGCCGCCTGGCAGCTTGGGCTGCGCGGGCACAAGGTCACCCTGTATGAACGGGATTCCAGCCTCGGCGGAAAGATGTTTTCGGCCATCCCGCATGACCGGCTGGATAAGGACATCGTCCGCCGGGAGATCGAGCGCCTGCTGGGATTGGGGGTCGAGGTTCGCACCGGCGTCCGGATCGACCGGGAGCTGTTCGAAGACCTCCGCCGCCGGCACGATGGAGTCATCGTCGCCGCCGGAGCGACCAAGCCGCGCTGTCTTTCCTTCCCGGGCCACGAACAAACCGTCTCCGCGCTGGAATTCCTGCGCGCGGCCAATGCCGGCGCACTCCCCATGGACCTCCGCGGCAGGCAGGTCGCCGTGATCGGCGCCGGCGATGTGGGAATGGACGCCTGTTCGATCGCATGGAAAGAGGGCGCGCGAAAAGTTACCGCGGTCGACGTGCGCGCGCCGGCTTCCTCCAGCCGCGAACGGGCCGCCGCGCTCGCGCTGGGGACCCGCATCCTTTGGCCGCTTAACGTGCGCGAGTATCGCGACGGCATTCTGGCTTTCGAAAACGGAGAGCCGTTGCCCGCCGACGCCGTCATCGTCGCGGTCGGGGAAATCCCCGAGCTGGACTGGCTGCCGGAGAATCTCGGGCGGGTGAAGAATTCCTACCTCGCCGCCGACCGGGAAGGCCGGACGGCCGATCCGAAAATTTACGCGGCCGGGGATGCGGTCAAGCCCGGCCTGCTGGCCGACGCGATCGGCAGCGGGCGGACCGCCGCCCTGGCGGCGCACGCCGACGCCACCGGCGAACCCTTCCGTCCGCCGCGCAAGGAAGCCATTCCGCGCGAGCGGCTGCACCTGGAATACTTCATCCCGCAGCCGGGCTACCCGCCCTCCGAGCCGCTGGCCGAAGCCGACCGATGCATCTCATGCGGCACCTGCCGCGACTGCACCATCTGCGTTTCCGTCTGCGGCCAGAGCGCCATCCGGCGGATCGTGGAGAACGGAGAGATTTCCTTCACGGTGGACGAGGAATTGTGCACCGGATGCGGCTTCTGCGCGGCCGCCTGTCCGAGCGGAATTTGGACGATGGTGCCGAAGCACGAGCTGGAAGCCGAGACCCTGTAGCCCCGCGGCCTTCGATGGATGAAGGCGCGGCTGGAAATTAATAGACAGGATTTCTGTTTGATTTTTTCTTTGTGCCCTTTGTGGCAATGAGTGACAACAAAGAACACAAAGAGCAAAAATTTTAGGATGGGTCAATTTCGAGTATCGAAGCGATCGTTGCAATAAATCCCACTCATTTCGCGGATGCGGATCCCTCGCCTATACCCCAAACGGGGTATCCGCGAATGGCCTGCATGCGGGAAGACAGCCCGAACAGCCGGGAATACACTGGGCATGCAATTGATATATCCGGATGTCGGTGTACCGTGAAGGTCCGAACAGGCTCCGGTATGCCATTTGGCCTGAGCATGTCCCCGCCCTTGCTCAGGCCGTTGTTTTTTCCACAGGCGCTCTTCCGGCTCGGAAACAGGGGCGCGACGGCCGCGCCGCGGCCGATGAAAGCCCAGGCACGACGATGGCGACCCAGACACCCGACCTTGCTCCTCCCCGTGACGCCATATTCACTCCCCTGCGCGAAATCGCCCAGGCGCTTTCGGCCGAATGGGATGTGGACACCACGCTCGACCTGATCGCGCGGCGCACCAACCACGTCATGGGGACCGATTCCTGCTCGCTGTACCTCCTGGATCCGAATGGCGAGGTCCTGCGCCTGCGGGCGTCCACCCGCCTGGCGCGCGAATCGCTCGGCCGGGCATCTTTGCGCCTGGGCGAGGGGCTGACCGGCTGGGCGGCGCAATGCGGTCGGCCGGCCGCCGTGCGCGAGGCGCAATCCGACCCGCGCTTCAAGCTGCTCCCGGAAACCGGGGAGGAAGCGCTGTGTTCGCTGCTGGCCGTCCCGCTCACCAACCGCGGGCGGATCATCGGCGCGATGAACGTTCAGACCGCCGCGCCGCGCGATTTCACCGAAGACGAAACCGAATTGCTGCAGCTGATCGGCGACCTGGCGGCCGGCGCGCTCGACCGCGCGCTGCTGTACGACAGCATGCACCAGCGCCTGGACGAACTGACGACCCTGGCGGAAGTCAGCCGGACGGTCACATCCCCGATGGTGCCGGACGAGATGCTCGAGCTGGTGGCCGAAATGGCCGCCGGCGCGCTGGACACCGAAGTCTGCTCGCTGCAGCTGATCGACGAGGAACGCGGCGAACTGGTGATGCGCGCGGCCTGGAGCCGCAGCGCCGATTACCGGCGCCGCCCGCGCCTGCGGCCGGACGAAGGCATCGTCGGCGAGGTCATCCGCAGCGGCAAACCGGTCGTGGTCGAGGATGTCCGCACCGATCCGCGCTACCGCTTCCGCGAAATGGCCCGGCGCGAAGGGCTGGCTTCGATGCTTTCGGTGCCGCTCCTGGTGCGCGGCAAGACGATCGGCGTGATGAACTGCTACACCGGGGAGCCGACCGGATTCTCCCGCGAGCGGATCGCGCTGTGCGCGACGCTCGCCAACCAGACCGCGCTCGCGATCGACAACGCGCGCCTGGCCACCAGCGCCGCGGTCGTGCGCGAGATGCACCACCGCATCAAGAACAACCTGCAAACGGTGGCGATGCTGCTGGCGATGCAGAAGGACGGCGCTGGCGGCGGCCCGGCGGACGCGGCGCTGGAGGCCGGCATCGGGCGGGTCCTGAGTATCGCGGCCGTGCACGAGATCCTTTCCCGGCAGGGATTCCGGCTGGTGGATATCCTTCCGGTGGCGGAGCGGATCGCGCGCCTGACCGCGCAGCACATGGTGCGCCCGGACCTGAAGGCGGCGATCACGGTCGAGGGCGAATCGCTGCTCCTGCCCTCGCGGCCGGCCACATCGCTGGCGCTTGTGATCAACGAACTGGTTCACAACGCGCTCGAGCACGCGTTTCACGGCCGCAGCACCGGCAGCGTGCGGATCCTCATCACCCGCACGCCGGAAGAAACCCTGGTGGAAGTGCGCGACGACGGAACCGGGTTTTCCCCGGACGCCCCGCGCCGGCGGCTCGGCATGGAGATTATAAACACCCTGGTGCGCGACGACCTGTGCGGGAAGATCGAATTATTGAGCGACACCGCCGGAACGCGGGCGGTGGTGCGCATCCCGCTCCCGGAAGCGTTCGAGGAGGCAGAATGAGACGGTTGAAAATCCTGATCGCCGACGACGAATCCTTGATCCGCATGGGGCTGAAAACCATATTAAGCACGCTCGGCCACGAGGTGCTGACAGCCGCGGACGGGCACGAGGCCCTGAACATCTTTCACACCCGCGCGCCGGATATGGCGATCCTCGACATCCGCATGCCGTTCACCGACGGGCTGGAGGCCGCCAAGGCGATGTACCGCCACCGCCCGCTTCCGATACTGATCCTCACCGCCTTCGGGGAGCAGAGCCTGATCGAAAGCGCCGCCGCGCTGCCGATCCAGGGCTACCTGATCAAGCCGGTCGACGAGGTCGAACTGGCGGCCGCGATAGAGGTGGCCGCCGCGCGCTTCGACGAATCGCAGGTCCTGGCGCGCGAAGCGGCGGAGCTGCGCTACGACCTGGAATCCCGCAAGACGGTCGACCGGGCCAAGGCCTGGCTGATGGCGCACGGGCGGAGCGAGGAGGAGGCCTACCGGGAGATCCAGCAGCAGGCGCGCTCCAAACGGGTCTCCATGCGGCTGGCGGCGAACGAAGTGCTGCAATCGTCCGGAGCGGCGGCGCGCAAGCCGGCGGGGTAACCGCCGCCCTTCTTCACGACGATCTTCAGCAGTAAATGCGGAAGGGGCACAGGCATCGAGGTTCCCTTTCATCCGCTCCACCGGCCGAGAGTCTGTTCGAAGACGGTGTGTACTGTCCACCCAATACCCCCGATGTGTAAATATGAAAAGGCGGAAAGGGGGACCTTGCGGGCATGCAATGCAGTTGTTCGAAAAATATTGGTATGAGCGCACCTTCCAGGTGCGGCGTGTAAAAACCACCGCCTTTGGCGGCGGTTTTTTATTATCTAGGCTCGTTGGAATTCCAAATTCAGAGAGTTCTCGATATTTTCTATTTTTCCTGAAATGGTTATTCGAACGGGTTCACCCAATATCTGGCGGATTCCACGATAATCCCCCACGGATGAGCCGTGCCGCCGGGACAAGTTTTTTACGGCGCTGTACGGCGCAAAATCCGTTGTCGAAATAATACCGGGTATCCATAATCAAGGAATGGAGCAAGTGCTTCAGGGATTTTCAAGTGACGGGATAAACCGAACGGGAATTCCAAGGAGAACGCCGGACTGCGCGAATGATTTATCAATGATCTCAGGGTTTGCGCAAAAAGATGTTCCGTAAAACCCTTGTATTCAGCATAATCCATGCACTCGTTCCTCTCGACCAAGTATTCACCTGGAGTTTTTCTCAAGCCTCGAATTGTTTTTAGCTATCATGGTTTTGAAAAAAGAATAAACAAGAGATATTGCGAATGAGCCTTTGGTCGCACTTAGGGCAAGTTCCGGGAGCGGGAAGCCCCGACCCCTCCACGGCGAAGCCGAGGCTGTGCTTGCGATGACATCCTCTGCCTTTTCCACACCCTTCTATATATAGACAGCTGAACAAATGGGTGTATAATAAAGGCGTAAGAGCCGAATGCCAGCCCCCCTCTGGTATTTGGCTTTTACATTTAATGGGCTGATTGGCGCCTTCCACAATCGCAATATCCTCCGGCGATAACTCCCGCAGGGCATAAACCGGCGTTTTAATTTTTTTGTCGGTGGAATCGATTATTTACATTAATCGTTCCTGCTCACCGGCAAATTTGGCTTCCGCCTTTCATCTATGCAAGGCAAGCATTTGAACCACGAGGGAGACCAATTTTTTATGGCAGGTTTTTTCGGCGGTATCAGTTAAGTGGATTGGGCGGATTGTGAGCCGGATTAAGTTTCTACCATAAATGCGCAAAAATGATTGCGCAATCATCTTGTTCGAGACCAATGGATATGGAAATGACAAGAGCCTCGAATTTAACAAGCAGGGCTCCTCCCATAAACCCCTGTTCCCTATAGGTATCCATTGGATCATATCCGCTTTTCCCGGGAAGATTCCGGCGCCCCGGGAATCCTCCACACATAAATGCATTAATTCCCAAATAATAATTTCCCGGGAGCTCCGATTCTCCATACACCTTTCCCTCAATATCATAGCCCAATGGGTATTCCAAATTACCCCGGGCTAATTGTTTTTAGGTTTCTTTGTAACAGCTTAGGCCGATTTTTTCACGGATTATTTTCAACGTAGGGTCATAGGCGTCCTTGGTGTTGCCCGTCACCCCGGCGTGCTCGAAGCCGGGTTCCAGTGTTTTTCGGCGATTCAATGTGTGCCGGCTTAGTCCACCCCCGCTTTGCATTCATCCCGGCTCATGAACCAGAAACGAGCCGGGATGCGTTCCCCGCTCGCGAGAACTTCGCACCGGGAAATCGTCGGCGCTCATCGCTCGGAGGGCAGGCGCCGGCATGACGATCGCTGGCTGAGCAGTTGCGTTTCTTTTTATTTTTCGATTCTTGCATTTCGAAGATTTTCCCCTGCCCCAAAATAATCCAGGGATATTCGTATGGCGGATTTAATTGATTCCATGGATTCATCGTATCCCCCCGGCCGCACCTGGGTATATCCCGCCAAATTATGGGCGAAGTTCATTTTCGGATCGACGGCGATGGCCTTTTCACATTCCGACAGCGCTTCCAATAATTGGCTGTTTCCCAACAGTTGCTCGCTGTTATTTGGGCATATTTCCACTCCCGGATCTTCTCTCTCCGGCGTTCCCCTTTCGGAATTTTTCCCGATTTTGTGCGCATCCACTTTCTTCATATCCCCGGCTCTGATGATGGGGAACATGTATCCGCAATCGCAAATTTCGGCGTTTCAAGAATTCCGCCATTTACATTTGGGGCTTTTTTTATCCGGCATTCTTTTCCCTCTTACCGGCAAAGCGCGCAACGACGGTGCGTGAGCCAAGAAGGTTATGCCAAAGCGGAGTACGTAAACATTAACCGCAGGAAAAGACCATACCGCCACGGCATCAAACCGAAGGTCGGGCAGGGCAAAGCACCTGGCTGATCGCAATCCATGATTATTCCCTACTTAATCAATATGTTGGATTCTTTTTCCGGTTTCTTTGATAGCCTCCTGATAAATGAGAACACGCCCTGACCCGCCACTATGGTGATAATGATATACACCCACCAGGGGATATTTCTCCCAAATAAAAGCACATACAAAAACGGTGCGACAGTGGCGCAAAGAAATAATGTGCTCCAGAGCATGGTTTCCCCGCCCAGCTTTTTTGCGATCGCCCGCAAAGTGCGAAATAATGAATAATAGAATATCGGGACGCTGATTATGTATATGGTTAAAAATATGATTGGGTCGACGCCGTAGGTTTCGCGTGCCGCTTGCGACATATTCTCTATTTGTGAGATTATATAATCCAACATAACCATCCACCTCCCTTGGTCACATGACAACAACGCGCACCGGTCCGGGCTCAGCCGAACGGCCGGCCATGCAGGATTACGATCCGTATACTTTATCCGCCGCCGAAGAACATTTCAACGCCGGCACCGGGCCGGAAGGCCAAGCCGGCTCCATGCACTCGGCAGGCCGGAGGAACATCCGAAACCGAAAAACCGCAATCTACGCAACCACCCAGCCGGATTTTCCTTTTTTTGCAGGGATTTCACCGAAAGAACCGATGCCGCCGAACGAAAATATTCCAATACTCCTCCCGCCGGGTGTTTTCGGAGCCCGCCCCGCGAACGGCATACGCGAGCGGACCCGTCCATGGACGCTTTTCCCAGCCCGAGCAGATACGGAGCATGAGAAGTTACAAATCCTCTACTATCGCGAACGATTGCAGAAATTCCTCCATCTCCGCGGTGAACGTCCCGTCTTTCGGAATCCAAACCGAGATCTGGTAGCAGCGATTCCGCACCAGGATATGGCGGTACTTGATCTTAACCGGCAGGTTGTTGTCGGACGCTTCGACAATACCTTCCAAACCCGGATAATTCCCCAGGGTCATGGCATGCTCTTCCATCAGCGTTCCCTGGATCTGCATTAACCAGCCGTTCCGGGCGCCGTGCAGCAGGGCCTGCGAAGCATTGGGATCGGCGGCCCATTCTTCCGGATAGTCGAAATAGATGATGTTATAGATCGAGTTGCCTTCGCCGACGCCCGTCAGGATGTTCAGGCGCAGACCTCCGGCGTCATCCACATCCCGGGTGGTCTCGGCGAACTCGAGATGGGCGGGAACCTGAACCGTAAAGTTCCCCGCCGCGGACGTGAACGGCTGCATATTCGCGGGATTCTGAACCGGTTGCCCCGTATCCGATCCGGATATCTGTTCCTTCGCGGAGGCCTGAGCCGCCGGATTGGCGTAGATCTCCATGATCGGCACGCCGTCGTAACTCAGCTGAAAAATCGGTTCATGAGCGCCTATCCATTGGGGATCCGGGTGCGGGATGAAGGATTCACGGCCGGGATTCTCCCGGGTCGATTCGGTGGTGGTTTGGCGGTATTGGACCACGATGAAATCGGAAGCGGCATGCGTCGCGAACGTCGACGGACCGTACTCGGGGAAAAGACTCGCCTGCGCATACGGCGGAAATGCGATCTTGATATCGGAGCGGAGCCAGCCATGGACCTGGTAGTAAATCATAACATTGTGACTCCATGGATCGACCCAAATCGTATCCCCCGGCTTGGCATGTTCATTCAGGTAAGGTATGGCGGCGGCGTAAGATTCGCACCAGTACGTGGTTTCCAAACCCAGGCGGGCGGCGCCGGGCAGCCCGCCGACGGTTTCGGAATAATACGAAAGCAAATGCGGATAGAGCCGGACCAGGCTGATGCTTTGCGGCAGAAAGACCAGGAAAGCAGCCAGGACGGTCGCCGGCATTACCAAGAGCGGTTTACCCATTCGGTCGGCAGTCCTCCGGACTCCGGCCACGAGCCAGCCAAACCCCATGCCGGCCAGCGCAGCCAGGAAGGGAAAGGCCGGCATGAACAGGCGATCGTTGTCATAGACCATGCTTTTCCCGGTGGTCAAAGCCAGGAGCGGCACCAGGGCGCTGATAAACAGGAGCCCGCCCAAGCTGTTGGCTTCTCGCCACTTCCATCCGGCGCGGAAGATGCCGACCCAGTACAGCGCGGTGAGCGTCAGCGGGACGACGGCCCACATCATCACGAACGGGAAATGCCAGGGAGGAGGCATATACATCGTTCCCAAATACCATTGCCCGATCTTCCAGTGTTCCGCGGTTATCCATTCCAGGTAGTCAATCATCCGGACGGGGAAATCCGGGTAGAGCCAGGGCCAAATGGCAAAAGAGAAAAGAATGCCGATCAGCGTCATGACGACTATGCGGATGAACAACATCCATCGCCGGCGGAAGAGGAGCGCCCAGAGGAACAAAGTGGGCGGCAGGAAGACGGCATTGATTTTGGTCGCGAAGGCCAATCCCCAAACCAGCCCAAGGAGAACAGTCCATTTCCAGCTCAGGTTTTCCTTGGTTTTCCAAAAAAGGAAGGTGACAAAAAAAATGGCGCAGGCGGCGGGCACATCCAGGGCGGCCAGGTGGGCATGGAAGAAGAAACGCGGCAGCGTGAGCAGCGCCGCGGCGGCAGCGAATCCGGCCGCCTGCCCGTAGGACTCGGCCATCAGCAGAAAAAGCAGGCCTGCCATGACGCTCACCAGGATCATGTTGCCCAGGCGGTGGGCGGTAAGATCATTGAAGACAAAACGGGCTCCGGACCAGACGATCCCCGACCAGATTTTATCCAGCGGCGGGTGCTCGTGATTGGACGACCAGCTTTCGTCAATGCCCTCCTTCGACAAAGCGGCGGCCGGCTGCGTGATCAGTTTGCCGAACCAGGAGGTATAGGCTTCGGAAGCGACGATATAATCCGGCTCGTCCCAGGTAAGGCCGATCTTGGGCTCCGTCGCCACGAGCAGCACCAGGGTCAGCGCCATGATCAGGATTGCCTGGTTTTTGAGGTTTTTCATCCACCGTGGAATAGACATGCGCGACTCCCGGGACACTAATTTATGTATGCGGGATTGCCGGCCACCCAGTGCATGTTTCTCCATTTATTCACCTTTTGTTACGATGAATTTCCATTCTATATCAATTTCCTTTGGAACTGCTTGGGGGTGTAATTGTGTTTGGATAGAAAGTATACGGATTTCCCGGAAAAAGACGGATTGCACGGATAGTGCATGAATGTTCTCAGGGTTTTATTTACAGAGGGATTCCGCGAAATCCGCGTACTAGTTCCTCTGGATTGAGCAGTCACCTTCCATTTAGCAATACTTCTCATACTCTGCCCGACGGTTCGCCCCTCAGCGCCCCGGCCGGCCATCGCTGTGCAACCGCACAAGTTTTAAGTCAAAGCGAACTTGTTCACTCCCGCGAGGGCAGGCTGTGCTTATGCGGGGTCAGTATACATCATACATTTGCGAAGACTCCAGCAGCCTGCAACCCCGCTCCGGCTTCATCGGGCGAGGCCGGGGTCGCTTGGCCTCCTTCTTGATCCAAGAATCATTCTATCCGAAAAGGAAAAATCGCAAATCAACATTTTTTCGCCGCCAGAAGGCCAAGCCGCCTGCAAACGCGGGGCAGTCGCGGTTAATTTTACGCGGATAGTATTCAATTCGAAGCCGCCAGCGTTGGCTTTCACACGCACGGCGTGAACGCCGGGAGCCAAAGTCACCGTTGCGGATTCGGTTGCGCCGCCATCGGGGCAATACAGCCCGGTACTGACGGCTGCTCCATCCACCCACAGGGTTGCCTGTCCGCCCTCGCTGTTGGCGGTTTCGAGTGTGATGCTGTATTGGCCCGCCGTCGCGGCATGGATGGTGTAGCCTGCCCAGGCATACGCGCCTTCCAACCGGATGGATCCATCGTGGTCGCCCATACTCCAGCCATCTTCGCGGATGTGGTAGCGCCCGCCGGGAATGGCACCCGGAATCCGATAGCCGGCTGTGGGCGCGGGGCGTTCTGTTGCCGCCAGCATGGCATCGAAGGCCTTCAATTTGGGAATTGGCTGCGAGCCGATGACCGCATCATAGGGGAGGAGCCCGTGCGCCAGGCCGACACCCAGGAATGTGACATACAGGTCGCCGCCCGCCTCAAAAAACGTATCCGCAGCGCGCCGGTAGACAGATTCCATGCGCGGGTCGATTTGCGCCTGCTGGACGGCGCTATCCTTATCGGCGAAATCGTCCAGGCCGGGACCGGATTCGTACGCCACGCGCTTCAGGCCGAACGCCGAAAGCCAGTAGACATCTGCGGCCATCGTGCTGTAGTGTTCGGGCCAGGCTTTCTCATACGCGTCAAAAATATCATCGACGCGGATATTCGGGTCATCGGCCAGCTCTTCGGGCATCCCGTGGACGTATCCAGATCCGCCGCCGCCCCACAAGTAGGAGTTGACCGGATGCGGGTCGTCTACATGCGCCACACCGTCGGCGTTGTTGTAGTACATATCCAGGAAGAGCAAGCCGGTCGCAAGCCAGTGCCGCCATGCGGCTTGCGTCTCGAACAGCGGGCGGACCCGGCTGAACATGGCGTCGCCACCGAAACGGTCGCGAAAATTGCCGCTGATCTCCATCACCCGCCGCGCCCAGTAGCGCGGCACGCCCAAACCGTAGTCGGTTTCGCCGCCGGCACTCCTGACCAGGCCGTCAAAGTTGATGCTGGTATGCGGGTTGCCGGCCAAATCCCGGTCCACCAGCTCCTCCATGTGCGTCCACTGCGGAAAGCCGAAATTCCACAATTCGTTGGAATACTCGACATAGACTTTGAGATCTCGATCAAGTGCGGTGTAGAGCAGGTCGGCCAGTTGCGCAACATAGTCGTCGCCGGCGAAGGCGGGGATGTTGATCCAGATGTCTTTCTCCAGCGTGTTTGCCAGCAATATGGCATATTCCCAGGGCGCGCCTTTCCCCTGCCACCAGTAACCGGGGGTTTCGCCGTAGAAGGTCAGGTCATCCGGAGTGCTGCGGTCCGCCCACGCGCGCTGGATATTCCCGTTGGTGGCCGTGAAGTCCATGAAGCGCAGGACTTCCCCGCGCGCATGCAGTTCCAGGTATTCGGCGGTGAAGATTGCGTCCGGGGGGTAACTCTCGCCGCCGCCAATGCCCAGGGGGCGCATGAGCTTCAATCCGGTCACCCCCGTATCGACCGCGCTCTCCGCGGTGCGCTGCGTGTTGCGAAAATAAAGAATAATTGTTGGATAGGGTTCGGTGACGAGCAGGCGGG
Organism: Anaerolineales bacterium; assembly: GCA_016932475.1. Taxonomy (GTDB): domain Bacteria; phylum Chloroflexota; class Anaerolineae; order Anaerolineales; family RBG-16-64-43; genus JAFGKK01. The sequence goes on along the minus strand of JAFGCU010000004.1, from coordinate 6,549 downwards.
CTTTCGTCAGGTTTTGTGCATCATCGTAGTGTTGGTCCTGGACGGTCCCACTCATGGCGTCGACATCCGCCAGCCCGTTGAAGTAAAGGGTGTAGGTTCCGTTAAAGCCGGATGTTTCGCGGATGTAGGCGCCATCCAGCGCGTACAAATCAAAATCGCTGACGGGCATCCCCCGTTCATCCACCGGGCCCGGGTCCATCGTTCCGGGAACCCAGACGCGCGCATCGTTTTTGAAGATATTGGCGAAGGCGCGCGCTCCATAAGAGCCGGCTTCCAGGCTGATCCCGAGCGCGTAGGGCTGCCTGTCGGGCGCAGGGAGTGTTTCGAATCGCGGCGAGGCAGACGGTTGAGCCTGCGTTGCGGCCTCAGGGGTTGGCGAAGACGCCGGCGCTGCCGGAGAAGCGGCGGGACCAGCGCAAGCGCTGATGATCAGCGGCAAGATCAATAGAATTTCGGTTCTCATGGTTGGGTTCTGTTGCGCCTGGTCTTCCGTGATGGAAACAAGTGCCCAACGGCCCGGGGTGAAGCCGCCTGGCCGGACCTCGCTTCGCAACCGCACAAGGGTGTAACTCTACGCGGACCTGTGCGCTCTCGCGAGCGCAGGCTTAGGATACCCGCGATGCGCGAGTGCCAATCCAACAGAAATCTTCAGAAGATTGCGTGGCTGCTTGTTGGAAAAGAGGGCTTCACCATAACACCATAGGCGCTTTGCCATCGTCTTTCGATAGGTTACTCTCCGGCAATACCTCCATACGATCCTGTTTCGCAACGGTTCCGATCAGGCGTTGCCCTTCTCGCACAGCGCATTCCAGAGCGCTTCCGCCTGCTCCGCGATCGTGATCTCGGATCCGCCTGTTGGCCGGAAGATCGTCAGCCGGCCTCCCGGACGATACAGGTACAGCACGATGCTCCCAAGATCGAAAAACTGTTTTTGGCCGGCGAATTCGGCGGAGTCAGAAAGCTGTAAATACCGGCGGGGGGTGGAGTGGTTGAGCTCGGCCCAGATTTCCCTGGCCGCATTTCCCTTGACATTGATTTTTTGGCCATTCCCGCCGTCGATCGTGAGAAATGACGACTCGGGCCGGTTCGGGTAAGTAACCAGGTTATAAACGTAGCCCGTTTCCGCATCCAGTATGTGCCCGATATCCTGGGGCCGTATGGGCTCGGCTGGCGAAACGGGGCTTTTCAAGAACCGCGTTGGATCGATTGGGATGACCATTTCTCGTCTCCTGAGAAGGATAGAATAACCGCGATCGGTAGTTCACGGCGTTTATTTTACATTTCCTGAAAGGAAAAGCGGGGTTGGGGAATGCCTGGCTCGCGTCTGGAATTATGAACCACGAGGCCCGCCCCATCCCGCAGTAATTTGTTGCCCAACGGCTTGTGATGGAGCCGCCTGGCCAACGGAGCTTATGCAGGGCCAGTATACAACAAGCGCCAACGCAGACACCAGCGCCTTGACCCCGGGCCGATGCCCGCCCTCGCGAAGCGGAATTGCTCTCTCCTGGTCTTTGATCAATCCCGGTTGCGGAGCGGATGTACAAAGCCCGCCCCCGCATGATTCCAGCCGGGGTCGGTTGCACCCGCGGGATGAACGGGTGCGCTTACTTCTCCAAGAGAAGTTCCGGAATATATTTTCCGGTTATTTCCATAAGCTCGTGTATATTTTTCGGATCTTTGCTGTATTTTCCCGAGGATACTTTCCGGCACTTTTCATCAAAATACTCGCCTGAATATTTCCGGGCCTCCGGTGACGTCGCCAGCCAGACATAGACTTCCGCCATTTGAGGAGGCGATATCGAATACTTGCTTTTCCAGGCATATAATTTCTTGGCGATGGGCGATATATTCGGATATCTTGAAATATCTATCCGCACATTTGTAACTCGAATGCAATTAGCCGTGATCGAGGTTTTTTGATACTTCTCTGCCAGCCAATAGGTATACATGATTTGCGCCAATTTTGACTGGTAGTAAGCCTTCTCCACGCTATACCCGCCTTTTTTAAATTCCGGGTCATCCATACGCACCTTCAGGAATGGATGCACCATCAACCCCTTTGAAGCAATCGTGATAATCCGCCCCTTATCGCTTCGCGCAAGTTCTTTTTCCAAAAGTTTTGTCAACCTTACCGGCCCCAGATGGTTCGTTGCCCAGATTTTTTCGATTCCATCTTCGGAATATTCGGGCATCTTTCGGCCAATGTCAAAGTCGGCAGCGTTGTGAATTAGGCAATCCAGCCGGGTATTCGTTTTTTGAAATTCTTCGCATGCGGCGCGTATGGAATTCATGGAGGATAAATCCATCGTCAGCATGGATGAAGTATTACTTTCACTTTTTTTCCGGATATCCGATATGGCTTCTTTTCCACGTTCGGGATTCCGAACCGCGATAAGGACTTTCGCGCCCTGAGAAGCAAATTTAATGGCTGCCGCCTTTCCAATCCCCGAGTTGCCGCCTGTTATTAGAATGATTGGGTCGCTCATTTTTTCTCCCGACGAATTGTGTTTGTCCCACCGCCGCCCGGCGCTCAGCGGTTTGGCCGGTTGCGCAGAACCGGGTTCAATCTGCTTCCCGCGCCGCCGAAGAACATACCAACAAAGCCGTCAAGCCGAAGGCCGGAGCCCGCCCCCGCGGGACAAGCGGAAGAATTACTTGAAAAACGCCTGCCAGTCTCCGCCATACTTCCTATTCACAGTCTCTTGTGATTCGAAATCGATCACCACACCATCGCGTCCTTCTTCCGGATAATGGTTGTTGTCCAATGATTTTCTGAGCATTTTCCGCAAAGCAGCGTCACGTTTTAATCTATCCCGTTCTTTGTCGCTCCGAACACATACCCAAAATACCAGGAATGCGGGATTCAAATAATTCGCGCCATAATGGATTATTTCAAATTTTTCATTTGTTACTGTTTCCATTATTCGAAATATCTCATCGTGTACCATTTTAGTGATTTCCGTAATATTTCCAGATATTGCATAAATATTTTGGTTATCGGTAAAAGTATTCCGTGATGAATTTAATTTGTGGAATATATCGAAGATCCTTCCCATTATTTCATCTTTATTATTCATCCACACCTCTTTTCGCCCAACGATCCGGCGCTCAGCCGATTGGCCGGCCGCGCAAGAATAGAAACATTCTACTCGAAACGCACCTGACGTGCATGCCGTCGAAGACTCTGAGCCAGAGTTTACATCGGGGCAGCGCCCGGCCGGGCTTTTTTCAACGGTCTTTCTGCTTTTTCTTCTTCTTTTCCCGTTTACTTCTACACTATTCTTTCGTATTTGCTCAGGCCGAATTTTTCACGGTTTTTTTCAACGTAGCGTCAGAGGCGTTCCTGGTGTTGTCCGTCACCCCGGCGTGCTCGAAGCCGGGGTTCAGTGTTTTTCCGCGATTCCATGGATGCCGGCTGAGCGTCACAGGGGTTCCTGGTGTTGTCCGTCACCCCGGCGTGCTCGAGGCCGGGGTCCAGTGATTTTCGCGTTTCATGGATGCCGGCCAAGTTCACCCCCGCTTTGCATTCTTCCCGGCTCATAAACCAGAAGCGAGCCGGGATGCGTCCCCCGCTCGCGGGAACTTCGCACCGGGAAACCGCCGGCGCTCATCGCCCGGAGGGCAGGCGCGGGGGCAGGCGCCGGCATGACGATCGCCGGCGGAGCAGTTGCATTCTTTCATTTAATATTCCTGTTTTTATACTTCCTATTATCGAAGACTCTAGGCGCCTTGACCCCTGGCCGAAGGCCAAACCCGCTGCAGCGCGATTGTTGCACCGTAACTTTTATGGATTACCTGCAACTGCTCAGCCGGGCTTCCTACTTTGTACACGGAAGACGCGGAAAAGAGCCGACAACACCGGGAAAAGATAAAAAAAGGGTTCGGTGTCTTCGGCCTGCTTCGGTAATTTCCATGCGCGCATTTCAGGCCTGAGCGGATACCCTCCGCGTATTGCATTCGGCAAAACGGTGATTTCCCTTTGGGAACCGTGCCCGGATAGGTCCGCTGCTTTTCCCGCGTTGCCCCTCAAACGATAGGCCATTATAATCATCCCATGCTTCCAAAAAACATCGGCAAGTACCGGATCCTCGACAAGGTCGGCGCCGGCGGCATGGCCGTGGTGTACCTCGGGCAGGAGGAAGTCTTCGAGCGCCAGGTGGCGGTCAAGGTCCTGCCCTCCCACCTCGGGCAGGATCCCGACAACCGCGAACGGTTCCGGCGCGAAGCCAAGGCGATCGCCTCGCTCGAGCATGCCGCCGTCGTCCCGGTCTACGATTACGGCCAGGACGGCGAGCAGCTGTTCCTCGTCATGCGCTACATGCAGGGCGGCTCGCTCAAGGACCGCCTGACCCACGGGCGGATCCCGCTGCCCGCCGCCGCAACGATCATCCGGCGCGTCGCCTCGGCGCTGGATAAAGCCCACTCGATGGGCATGATCCACCGCGATATCAAGCCCGGGAACATCCTCTTCGACCTGGAAGACAACCCCTACATCACCGACTTCGGCCTGGTGAAGATGGTCGAATCCAGCGTCCAGCTGACCCACAGCGAGTTTTTCGGCACGCCGGCCTACACCAGCCCGGAGCAGTGCCAGGGGGATAAGGAGATCGACGGCCGGGCGGATGTCTACTCGCTGACCGCGATGTTCTTCCACATGGTCACCGGCAACCCGCCCTACGAATCCAACAACGCGATGGCGCTCCTGATGAAACACGTCGCGGATCCGATCCCGCAACTGGCGGCCACGGCGCCGGATCTGCCCGCCGCCCTGCAGAAGGTGATCGAGCGCGGCATGGCGAAACTGCCGGCCGACCGGTACGCCACGACCGGCGAGATGGCCAAAGACGTGGATCGGGCGGCTTCCGGCGCCCCGGAACCCGCGCGCCCGCAGGCGCCGGTTGGATGGGGATCCAGCTCCGCATCCGCCCCCGCGACCGAATCCGCGCCGCCGGTCTCGTTCGAATCGCTGCGCGCGTCGCGCGCGGGCGAGCCCGCCCGGGGCGAAGACATGCCCACCCGCAAAGATTCCTTCGCGCCGGGGAAAATCCCCGCCGCCGCGGGCTCCGCCTTTCCAGAAATGAGCGACGACTCCGAGGCCACCAACGCGCTCGACTTCCGCGCGATCCCGACCGAACGGCGCCGGCTGGAGTGGACTCCCCAGGCGGACAGCACCCCCCTCCCTCCGGCAGGGAGCGCCGCACCCGCCGTCTCGCCGTTTGCCACGACGAAACCCGCCGCCTCCTACACCGAGCCGCCCAAGCCGCTCGAGAAGAAGGCGTCCGGAATTCCGATTTTGGTCTTTGTCGTGTTCATCCTGATCATCAGTTTGGTGTATTTCGCCGCGCAGAAGGGGTTATTCTAGGGAAGATCAAGACCTTTTCACCGCGAAGCCGCAAAGGACGCAAAGGTTTCTTTTTTTTAAAAATAATAAATGCGAGCTTCGCGCCCCCGGCCTACCCCAACCGGGGCAGGCTTTGCGGTAAACAGGTTTTTGCCGGGCGGTCCGGCGGCGGCACCGGATTACCGCCATGGAGCCCTGCCGATGCCCTTCATTACGCGGACCAAGTCCATTCCCGGCCAACCCCGTTTCATTCTCAATTCACTGTTGTTGTTTATTTTCTCCGCCGCATGGATCCGGGCGCTCTTGTATTGGCTGCCTCCGGATTCCTCCGGAGCCGGCCTGAATTATTGGGCTTATACCGATTGGCTGATCGATTATTCCCAGGGGTTTATCCGCCGCGGGCTGTCTGGTGAAATTTGGCGCCTGGTTCCAGCCGGGATCCCACCGAAAGCCTCGATCGCAGTATTTTCCTGGATCCTGATCCTAGCCGTCGTGTGCGGCTATCTCCGGCTGCTGACGCGCTCATGGAAGGATTATCACCCGTTGACTCTGTTCGGGCTGTTGTTCCTGCCTTCGCTGTTCCTTTTTTACCTCCATGACCACAACGCCATCGCCCGGAAGGAAATTCTCGGCTACGCCACCCTGCTTCTGCATCTGTTCGTCGTCGAAAAAACGTTTCCGCCCGGCGCGCGCTCCGCGCTTCCGGCGGGGATCGTCCGGCGCTACATCCGGGGATTGCTGCCCATTGCCGCGCTCCTCCTCCCGGCGATCATCCTCATCCACGAGGGGAATTTCCTATTGTTTGTGCCGTTGCACGGGATTATTTCCCTGACAGTCCTGGGGTGGAATGCCCCGCGCGGCTTCAAGCAGGCCGCCTTGTGGACCGGATTGTTGTACATCCCGGCGGCGCTGGCATTCGGCGCCGTATACCTTTCCGGCACGCCCAGCCACTCGACGCTGTTCGCCATCTGTGAAAAATGGCGGGCAGCCGGCGCGATCCGGGAAGGCACCTGCATTCTGCCGGTGGAAAAGCTCAGCGGATCGACGCTGCCCGGCTCGTTTATACCCATGTCGTGGTCGCTGGCGCAGGCCGTCGATGTAACGCGGATCGTCGTTTCCCTCCGGAGCCTGTGTGAAAACTATTCCGTTTTTCGGTGTTATATATAGTAGAAATCTTTTTCAAATTGGAGAAATCATGAAACATATCG
>JAFGCU010000037.1 GCA_016932475.1 Anaerolineales bacterium | reverse complement strand
CGTTGGGGTATCTTTCCCCGGACGAATATGAGCGCCGCCTATCCGTTCAGGCTTAACTCAGTGTCCGTCAAATGGGGGGAGGCGCAATATATCTGGAAGGCAATAGATCCCATTGGGAATGATCCCCCCAGGCCTGTCTCTATATACTCCGCGTCCGTAGCCAGTATCGCGTCCAGGAAATCCTCGTAGGTTGACGTGGTGTGCGATTGTCCATTGGTGATGACTTTATCAACTTGTATTTGATGGAGCACGTCTATAAGTCCGCCAATATGATCCTCATGTGGGTGAGAGGAGAACATGATGTCAAGGGCTTCAATTTTATGTTTCGCAAGCGTCGACAACACCACGGAACCAGCATCCGCGGGTCCGCCGTCGAAAAGCGCTGCTTCTCTATCGGGAGCGATTATTAGAACAGATAGACCCTGTCCGACATCGATGAAGATTACTTGAAGACTCCCTGCTCCAAGAGCAAAAGCCGTTTCCGCAGGTTCTGGAGAGCTCTTGTTTGATGAAGAGGCTGATATTGCCGATGTCGGCGCTTCCATGGTAACGGTGGACGATCGCGGGATGAACGCCGTCGGTTGAATAATCGGTGACTGTATGTCGGCCGCCGTACCTGGTTGTGCAGCTGCGGATGGAGGTGATATGAGAAGGACAAAGCTCATGCAGGAAAAACAAATAAATCCGGAAAGCGCCCAAAGCTGTGAAAGGAATAATGGGTGGCGAAGGAGGTTCCGCTGTTCCATCGGTTAGGTGACTGTTATTGGGAATTGATTGCTCATCCCGTTCGCGGCTATAACAATTCTGCCTGTGCCGGGTTTCGTCCGGGAGCCAATATTCCAAAACCACGAACAATATCCTTCTGCATCCGATGTCTGCGGAGCCAAACCCTGAGCGGTCGAGTCCGTGCCGGCCGGAGTGTAGTATTGGATCGAGCAGGCCACCGCCGGCTTCGTCTGGATGTTGGCAAAGGCAGTTCCACCAACCGACACCGAATCCGAATAAGACAGCATTAATGGCAAATAAATTATTTCTGGCACCGGTATGGATGCTGGCTGCGGCCGGTTGCGCCTCCCCGGCGATCCGCGCGACACCGAGCCCGACCCTTGCGCCGATGGCCTGCATCGATTCCGGCGCCATACAAACCGCGGATGTGGATGCCTCGACGCGGATCAACATATACCTGCCGCCGTGTTACGCCGGGAATCCGGATCAGCGCTACCCGGTCCTGTACCTCTTCCCGGGGTTTGGCGGGATGCAGGACGCTTTCGTTGGATCGGGCGCGGAACGGATCGCGCAAGATATGATCCTCAGCGGAGAAATCCCGCCCTTCATCCTGATAGGCGTCGGCGGGGTTTTTCCCGATATCGACGCCGGGGCTGTCATCGAAAGGATCCTTCCATATGTGGATGCCCAATTCCGGACCCGCCCGGAGCGGCGGTTCCGCGCGGCGGCCGGCGGATCGTTCGGCGGGGCGGTTGCTTATCACCTGGCTTTCCGGCGTTATGACCTGTTCGCGACGGCGGGGATCTTCGGCAACGGCGCGGCGGACGGCGAGGAAGAATCCATCCGCGCCTGGCTGGCGGCCATCCCGGAGGGGATGACGCCGCGGGTGTTTCTCAACGTCGGCGAAAACGACACGTACATGCTCCGGCGCGCCAAAGTGCTCATCCCGCTGTTGGAGGAAGCCGGGATCGCCCATGCCGAGATTTTCAGCCCGGGCGGTCATTCCGGCGATTATTGGATCGGCAATTTTCCGGATTACTTCCGATGGTTATCGGTGGATTGGAGATAAACCCAATGGCCGGGAAATATATCCTGCTGCCGTGGATGCTTCTGATGGCGGGGTGCGCCGGAGGACCGGGAGAGAAAAACCTGCCCGCACCGCCGATGGATGCATGCGGCGATCCCGGGACGATCCAACGCATGGTGCTGGATTTACCGGCCCGGGGGTACGATTATGAATACAATCTCTACCTGCCGCCGTGTTACGAGTCGGAGCCCGATGCCGCGTATCCGGTGCTGTACCTCATCCCGGGACGCAGCAGCAGCTACCAGGCGTGGTTTGCCGCCGGCGCCGCGCAGATCGCGGACGACATGATCCGCGCCGGCGAGATTCCACCATTCCTCCTCGTTGCCACCAGTGACACGGACAGCGACCTCAACGCGGAGCTTATCCACTTCGACCTGATACCCGAGATCGAAAAATCCTACCGGATCCGGCCGGAACGCCGCTACCATGCCGTGGCGGGAGCTTCGCTCGGCGGGGTCGCCGCCTACCGGATCGTCTTCCGCGATCCAGCCCGTTTCGCAATGGCCGGGATCTTCGGCAATGGGGCGACCTCCGGCGAGGAAAACCGGATACGCGACTGGCTGGCGGCCATGGACGAATCCGACAAACCGCGCGTATTTTTAAACACCGGTTTATCGGACACCTATATGCTTGATCGCGCCACTGTGATGATCTCCATTCTGGATGAATATGAAATCACGCATATGGAGATCTTCCGCGAGGGGGATCACACGTATGCCTACTGGGTGTCGAATTTCCCGGCCTTTCTCCTCTGGCTGGCGGAGGATTGGCAGTAGGGAAGCCAATCGTCATGTCGGCGCCTGCCCTCACGGAGCATTCCTACTCGATTTTGATTTTTGAGTGGGAATGTATGCGGAGTGAGGTGCACGCAGCCGGCATCCATGAGAATGCTGGCGGAACATAGGTGCTTGTAGGGCCTGCATTGAGATTGAGGACGGTATTTTTAGAGTATGCTATGGATTCCCGCTAAAACCACGCGGGAATGACGATCACTTTTCGTACATCACGCGGGCAAGACGTGCTATTTTCCCGCATTCCGCGGATGTGCGTCGAAGAAATCCCAAATCATCTGAGCCGTATTGAAATCCCCCGGGGCGGAATTCGGTCCGCCCGGCCAGCCGTGTCCGCCGCCGGGGATGGCGTATAAAATCACGTCCGCGCCGGCGCGACAGCCGCTCCAGGCCTGGCCGGTGAGGGAATTCTCATGCGGGATCGAAGCCGGAACGGAGCCGCAGCCGTTGCGGACGGCCCAAGCGGATGCCCACTGCGGGATCGGAATTCCGATCGCAAAATACGCCGCGGGCGGCCCGCCCTGATTGCCGATTCCGTCATAGGGGACCACCGGGTCCGAAACACCGTGAAAGGCGACGACCGCAACCGGCTTTTCCGGATTGCATCCGCCCTCTGGGGGATAGGTGCCCGAAACCGGACCGATCGCGGCTATGCGATCGAAAAGATCGCACGCCAGGCGATTGGCCATCCCGCCGCCGCGCGAATGCCCGGTTGCATATATGCGGGAAGGATCCACGAGGCAGCGCACTTCCAAAACCGCAATAAGGTCGCGTATGAATTGCACATCCAAATTGAGCGCGACGGCATTGATTTCCCAAGTTGGAATATCCCCCATTCCCTGCGGATACACGGCGATAAACCCTTCCCGGTCCGCTAGAATTGACAAGCCGCTGTACGCTTCAAACATGCCGGCCGTCCCCGCGTTGCCGTGAAAACCCAGGACCAGCGCGCGCGGTCCAGTTCCCGTGGACGATGCGGGAATATGGATCCGGTATTCGCGGACAATACCGCCGGAGGTTATTTCCCCGATCTGGTCGCCCGCCGGACAGCCTGCCGGGTTTTCAGCCGGGATGCCATCCATCGATGCCGGCGCTGGGTGGAGACTATGGCAGCCGGAGGTCAGCAGACCGATCAGGAGCAATCCGGATTGCATGGCATACCGATGTGGAATTAATAATCGCATTCCATGTGCCATGATACATGTATCTCCAAGGGGATTTTATCAAGGAGCCGCGGGAGCCTGATCATCCTCGCGCGCAATCGTAAACCCTGCGGGGCATTGGGGGAATAATAACAGCGGTCTCTCCGGTGGATCCCAAAACCAGGCCCGGGGAACCCGATTCGGCCGACCCAGGAGCGACTGCCGCCCGGCGCCGAAGATTACTCGCGCCAGAGCGGGAACATTTCCCGCGAGGAAAGCAGCGCACGCATGTCGGAGTCGGCCGGCGCGGAGGTGAAACGGCTGGCAGCCTCCAAAACCATCGGTAGCAGGGTGACATCGGATGCCGAATTCAGGAAAAGCTGCGGCTGTCCGAGGACATACCCGACGGCTTTTGCGATCTCATCCTGACCGGTCAGGGTTTCGTACCAGGTCGTCGTGGTCCGCTCAGCCCCTTCGGCCCAAGGGCGGCGGCAGATGGACTTAATCGTCTGGAGGGCAACCTCGCGTTCGCGGCACAGCGCGGCCAGCCGGTTGAAGCCCTCCGCGTAATTTGGATTATTCATCATCGGGTAGTTGTACGGGAGGAGGACCGAAGCGAACTCGAAATGCTCGAGCGCGCGCCGAAGGATAGACGGTGCCTCGAGTCCGTGGCTGGTGATCCCGATGAAGCGCGTCAGGCCTTTCGCACGCGCATCGACCGCAGCTTCCAGCGCGCCGTCCGGTCCCATAGCCTTCTCAAACTCCTCCCAGGCGGTTACGGCATGCAGCTGGAGGAGATCCACATGATCGGTTTGCAGCCGTTTGAGGGAAAGGCGTATCTCGGCGCCCGCCTTCCCGCGGCTCCGTTCAGTCGTTTTGGTGGCCAGGAAAAAATCCGCCCGGCGTGATTTCATCCACGGGCCGATACGCAATTCCGCGTCGCCGTAGGAAGCGGCGACGTCGATGTGGTTTATGCCGTACTGGAGCAGAACAGGCAGAACCCGGTCGGCGGTCGGCTGGTCCGCGCCGGAAAAAGCCGCTGCGCCGAACAATACCCGCGTGCTCACGTGCCCGGTTTTTCCGAACGGCATTTTTTCGATCATCGCAATACCTCCCGGAATTCGACAGCGATGGATATAGGAACTTCCAGCCGGGTTTCTTCCACCTTCTTAAAAACCCGCGACATATTCCTCGTACGCTTTTTTTACCATATCCTCGGTAATGGCGGGATACGGCCACTCCGCTTCCTCCCGGTGCGGGTCCGGTTCGGGGGGAGGGGGCACAGCGAGGAACTTTTCCCAATCATACAGATACCGCAGGACAGGTTTTCGCTTCTGCGGCAACCGTTTCCAGAAGGATTTTGCCTTTCCGCTTACCAGGAACCGGCCGGCCGCTTCCCGGACGAAGCCCGCGTGCGTAAGCTTGGCCAATCCGCGACGGATCTGGGGTCCGCTCAGGATGGCGTGGTTGATGTAATCGCCTGCGGCGAGGATATCCCGCAGGGATGCGCCATGACGGCCGCTTCCGATGACGATGGCGCACAACAGCCAGGCGTCCGATCCACAAAAGGTCGGCAGCCGTTCAGCGGTCATGGCGGCGGAATCGGAAGCCCGGAAAAGAAGTCATAAGGGAAAATGATCCGCCGGTGATAGGATTGCAGCAACGAAGAAAATAATAAAAAACCCACTTAATGTATTTTACTCCTGATTCTGTGAATCTCATATGAAAAATGGAATCGATAAAAATCCCCCTTCCCGATGCCTTAAAAAACCGCCGGATCATGATAATATGAACGGACCCATACCGACACGGAATTTATCATGACACTCATTCATATCCAAGGCCTGTCCAAGCATTTTAAAATCCTCAACCGCCACGAAGGATTAAAGGGCGCCGTGCGCGACCTCTTCTCCGGAGATTACCGCACCGTACAGGCGGTGGATGGAATCTCGCTCGACATCGAACCGGGGGAGATCGTCGGCTACATCGGCCCGAACGGGGCCGGCAAATCCACCACCATCAAGATGATGACGGGGATTCTCAAGCCCAGCGCGGGGGTGCTGCAGGTCAACGGGCTGGTTCCGTACGACAACCGCATACGCCAGGCGATGATCATGGGGGTGGTGTTCGGCCAGCGGACGCAGCTGTGGTGGGATCTTCCGGTGATTGAATCCTTCAAGATTCTCAAGGAGATCTATAAAGTCGATCAGAAAATGTTCGACGAGCACCTAGGGATGTTCCACGAACTGGTCGGGTTGAAGGCGCTGTATTCCCAGCAGGCGCGGACTCTTTCCCTCGGGCAGCGGATGCTGTGCGACATCACCGCCTCCTTCCTGCATAATCCGCAGGTCGTGTTCCTCGACGAACCGACCATCGGGCTTGACGTCTCGATCAAAGCCAAGATCCGGTCGCTGATCCTGGAGCTGAACCGCACCCGCAACACCACGATCATCCTGACCACCCACGACCTGGGCGACGTGGAAGCGCTGTGCCGGCGGATCATCATCATCGACAAGGGAAAAATCCTCTACGACGGCGACATTAAAAAGGTCAACGCGCTCTTCGGCGCGTATCGTACGCTGAAACTGCAGATCAAGGATTATTCCGAAGCCACCCTGGCCGCGCTGCAGGACCGGCTGACCGGTACGTTCGGCGCCGGGCACGGCATAACCATCGCCCAGACGGAAGATTGCTGGACCGACGTCACCATCGATCAGGCGCGGACTCCGCTGGCGGACGTCCTGGCTTTTATCATGACGAATTTCACCGTGGAAGACGTCCGGATCGTGGAGATCTCGATGGAGAACGTGGTCCGCAAAATCTACGACGGAGCGCTGAAATGAGAGGCTATTTCGCCTTCCTGCGCGGCGCGATGCTGGTGGGGGTGGTGTACCGCCTGGGATTCCTGTTCACCATCCTGGGCAACATCGTCTACATGATCATCGCCTACTTCCTCTGGCGCAGCATTTATGCCGGGAAGGAAATCCTCAACGGGCTGACGTTCGACCAGGCGCTGCTGTATATCGCGCTCGGCAGCACGATCTTCATCCTGCTGAAAACCTACACGGATTGGGGCATGGCGGAGGAGATCCGCAGCGGGACGATCTCGGTATACCTCACCAAGCCGATCGATTACCAGCTCTACAACCTCTTCTCCACCATCGGCTTCGCGTCGACCAGCATTCTCACGGTTACGCTCCCGACGATTTTCATGCTGTTCTTCGTGTTCCGGATTCCGTTCGTGCTTGGCGCGGGATACCTGTTCTTCCCGGTCAGCCTGCTCCTGGCGTTCATCATCAATTTCAACATGGATTACGCCATCGGCTTGAGCGCGTTTTACACAGAATCCATCTGGGGCATCAGCACCACCAAGGAGATCATCGTTTCCGTTCTTTCGGGAGCGCTCCTGCCTCTGCAATTCTTTCCGGCGGCTGTCCAACAGGTTCTGATGGTTCTCCCTTTCCAGGCCATGTTTTTCACGCCGCTGATGATGGTGACCAAACCGGACCAGAACGCGGGCGTGTTCCTGCAGATGCTGGCCGTGCAGGCCCTGTGGGCGGCGGTCACGTACGTCGCCAGCCGGCTGCTCTATAACCAGGCCATTAAAGTGCTGCGCGTGGCGGGAGGGTAGGAGATGCTGACCCTTGGCGAGTACATCCGGTTGTATTTCCTGATCGAGGCCCAGTACATCAAAGGGCAGATGCAATACCGGGCGGATTTCCTGATCAGCTCGGTCGGGATGTTCTTCAGCAGCCTGGCCACGCTCAGCATCTTCGTGGTGCTGTTCAACTCCATCCCGGATCTCGCGGGCTGGAGCCTGATGGAAATGGTGTTCATCTATGCATTCTATATGATCGCCATCTCCCCAATGCAAATCCTGTTCGATGCCGTCTGGTTTCTCCGGTATAAGATCCAATCGGGGGAGTTCGTGAAGTATTACTTCAGGCCCATGAACATCATGTTTTATTTCATGTCGGAACGGTTCGATCTCAAGGGATTGACCCAGCTGGCGGCCGGGATCGCGCTGCTGGCGTACTCATCGATCCGGCTCGGATTGGTGTGGCCCGTCGGGAAGGTCCTGATCCTGATCCTTGCGGTTTTCAGCGCCTCGCTGGTGCTGATTTCGATCGCCGTGATGGCGGGTTCCTCCGCCTTCTGGGTCGTCAATTCCTATCCGGTGCTGGCGCTGGCGTGGAAGGTGCGGGAGTTTGCCCCGTATCCGATAACCATTTTCGACGGCATCTTCCGCTTTGCCTTCACTTTCATCCTGCCGATCGGCTTCATCGCCTTCTACCCGGCGCAGTTCTTCCTGCGCCCGGCGGAAATCTCCCCGCTCTTCTACCTGGCTCCCTTGATCGGGATAGGCCTGTTTGCCCTGACCTATAAAGTATGGGATCTGGGGGTAAACAGCTGGACCGGGACCGGTTCCTAAACACGAAGGAAAACACACATAAATTGTGGATGTTCGAAGTTCTTTCAATAACCATAAGGTCAGGAAAACCACAAAACGCAAAGACGCAAAGGAAATACTTGGTGTCTTGGTGGTCAAAAAGCTTTTTTCTTCCCTTGCAAGTAATAAATCCCCCCGAAAAGGAAAATGGTTTGTTGATAAACGACGCTCTATTATTTACCATAAAGACACAAAGTCACGAAGGAAAAGCTTAGTGACTTTGTGTCTTGGCGGTCATAAATATTTGGAACTTTACCGGCCCAAAAAAACCTCGAAAATATCAATGCTTCTATGATTGTATCCCCTACGCCACCCACATGTTGAATGCATACAACATCGCCAGCAGGCCCATCAACAGGGTGCTGAATATCGTCCACGCCCGGTCGAATACCTGATTTTTACCCCAATAGCCGAGCATGTAGAACACCGCCGGCGCGGCAAGGATGTAGCGCTGGATGCCCTGCGCCGGTCCGCTGCCCCACGAGATGATCAGCACGGCCAGGCTGAACCAGGCGAGCTCCGGCTTGTGCTTCAGGCAGGCGATGCAGGTCACCGTCCCGATAATCAGGCCGATGAGTTCCGTCAGGAAATACGCGGAACGGGCGGGGATCGCCGAGAAGATATTCTTAAGCGCGTCCGACCATAGGTAGAAGGCGGTTCCGAAATCCAGGAAGCCGCGGCCGAAATAGCGCGCTTCCACGAAATCGAAGTTGATCCCGAGCCAGGAGAATTTCCAGATCAGGAAAGTGATCAACGGGGCGAAGGCCAGGATCATCTTCCCGAACGAGACCAGCACCTTGCGGTTGGGCGATTTTATGAAGTAGTAAATCTGCTTCCATTCCATATCGATGTCAAGCCAGTCGCCGGTGCCAAACCAGGTGATCGCCATCGGGATGATGAGCGCCACGCCGACGGCGCGGGTCAGGGTGGCGGCGGCGCCCAGAATCGCCGCCGGGATCAGGAACCGTCCCCGGCGCCGCAGCATCGCCAGGCAGCCGAAGGCCAGCCCTACGAACAACCCCTCGGTGTAGATCTGGACGAGGAAAAAGCCGGTGGGGAAGATGATCAGGTAGAAGAGGGCGCGCATCGCGCCGCTGTCGCCGAGGGAATCCTCGCTCATATCGTAGAGCGCCAGCATGGCGCCGAGCGCCCCCAGCGCCGAGACGACCACGCCCGCGAGAGTCGCCGTGGCGACCGGATTCAGGCCGAAGACGGAGAGCGGGATGGAAAACAACGCGATCATCCACGGGTACATCGGGAAGAACGCGTACGCGAGCGACGTGGATTCACCGTAGTACTCGCTGCCCTGGACCAGGACGTGGTAATCGAACGTGGTGGTGCCGAAGGGCGTCAGATGCGGCATTTTCGGATCGTCGTATCCGCCGATGGCGATGCCGATGTAGTATTCCGAATCCCAGGCCACCTGGTTGTTCATGAACGGCTCCACCAGGTACGGGCGGCCCACCTGGTAGACATCCGGCTCGGTGTAGGTTTCGGTCCAGGTCTGCGAGCGGTCCGGCCATTGCGGCTGAAACCGCGCGGTGGCCAGGCCCTGGAAGCCGATGACGATCACCACCCAGGCCAGCCAGATCAGGACGATATTCCGAAACGATATTTTTGTCATGGGGGCTCACTTTTCTATGCCGGTGACGACCATATCCTGCATGAAGAATCGCTGGGCCGTAAACAGGACCAAGACCGGGATGATAATCAGGATCAGCGCGCTGGCCTGCAGCATTTCCGCGGTGAAGCCGTAGCTGACGAAAGCTTGGGCGGTGAACGGCATGGTTCTCAAATCCAGAGCCGAGCTCAGATAGAGGGAGGACATGCGCATCTCGTTCCATATGTTGAAAAACTGCAAAAGCGCCACGGTGACCACGACCGGGACCGCCTGCGGCAGGATGATCGAGAGGAGGGTTCGCAGCGGGCCGGCGCCGTCGAGCATCGCCGCTTCGTCCATTTCCCGCGGGATGGTCTTGAAGTTCTGGCGCAGGAGGAAGATGTAAATCGCGCTGCCGAAGAAGTGCGGGACGATGATTGGCAGAAAGGTCCCGTTCCAATCCAGCACGCGGGTGAAGATCACGAAACTCGGCACGAGCGTGATGCTGTCCGGGATCATGATCGTGGCGATGCACAAGAGGAATAGGAACCTGCCGCCGGGGATGCGGAAGCGGGCGAATCCGTAAGCTACGGCGATCGACGAGCACAGCACCCCGAGCTCCGCCAGCACGACCACAATCAGGGAGTTGCGCAAGTGGTTCGGGTAATCGATGTTGTTCCAGAGCGTAACGAAGTTATTGAAGGTCACGGAAGGGCGGTAGGCCTTGTGAAGGCTGCGCCATGATCCGTCCCAGTGGATCAGCCCTAAATCGGGATGGGCCGGATCGATGAACTCGCTTTCTTTCCGGGACGGATTAACCAGCGCCCATTGCTTTACGCCGCCCTCGGTGGGCACCTCGTACACGTCATAGCTGTTTCCTTGGAATGTGTAGGTCATCGCCGTCGCGGGGTAAATCGGCGCCAGGCTGTCGGAGAGCTGGGAATTGGTTTTCAGCGCCGTGGCGAACATATAGGAAAGCGGCGACAGGTAGGCCAGGATCGCAGCCCACAGAAGCAGGTTGACCGTGGCCGTACCGGTGAAATTCCACAGCCGGAAGGTCAGGGTGGAAACATTGAACAGGCGGCGGAAACCTTGCAGCCTAGAATTCAACATTATCTTCCTCCTCGGGAAAATGCACCCAATATTTCGCCGAACGGAACACCGCCAGCGTAATCACCATGACCACGATGAACATGATCCACGCCAGAGCGCTGGCATAGCCCAGCTTCGAGTAGGAGAACATCTGGGCGTTGATGTAGGATTCCATCGGTGAAAGACTCTGACTAAAGGGCAGCCCGCGGTCCAGAAGCGCCACCCCGCCGAACGAGCTGATCATGTTGATCACCAGGCTGAAGAAGATGGCGGGGGAGATCATCGGGAGGGTGATCGAAAAGAAGCGGTTGATCGGTCCCGCGCCGTCCACGCGCGCCGCCTCATACACTTCCGGCGGAACACTCTGCATCGCGCCGTACATGATCAGGAAACCGGGGCCGATAGTCCATAGCGCCAGCAGGATCGGGAAGATGCTGAAGAGGTTGGCGATCGGCGGCAGGTGGAGCGGATCGAGGATCAGCCGTTCAATCCAGCCGCTGCCGGGCGAGACCAAGCCGAAGACGATGATGAACAGCGCGATGGCAGGAATCACGCTGGGCATGAAGACGAAGGTCCGCAATAGTCCCTTGAGGCGTACGCGCGCGCTGGAAAACACAGCCGCCAGGCCGAGCGCCACACCCAGCTCGATCGGGACCGCCTGTACGAGTACCGCGATTGAGCCGAACAGGCTGCTGCCGGCCGAGGTATCCCTGAGAATGTTAATATAATTCGTCAACCCGATAAACTTGGTGTTCTCGGGGTCGAGCATCTTGAAATCCGTGAACGAAAAAACGAGCGCGGCCAGGATGGGGATGGCCTTCAAAAGGACGAAGCCGAGGACCCAGGGCAGGAGGAACAGAAAGCCCACCAGCCCCTCGCGCTGCCGCATGGTGAGGTGCCCGCGCGGCCGGTGCAGCCATTCCCGGATAGAAAACCCGCTTTTGGTGATTTGCATGAAATGCCGCCTCCCGGCGTCAGGCATCCGGACCCGGATGCCATACAGACATGGAGTGTCACGGCCAGACCGGACACAGAAAAAGGGCAGAGAAGAAAACCGGTGCGAGGATCTTAACCGTCTTGGAAATGCAGCCCTGTTTTACTTCTCAAGCAATAACCGATCGATGACGATACCATCCTGTCCAATGCGGCGGCGTGGATCATCCCGCCGGGCTCGACTCCCTTTCCGGCCGCGGCGCTTACGAAGCCGGCGTGACCGCCGGGATTTTCCCCTCCGCCGATTCCACCCGAATCAACACCACACCATGTGAAGGGACGCTCGCCGTGTACCCGGATGCAAACGTTCCCAAGTCGGTCCGCATCCACAAATCCCGCACCTTGGCCGGACCGTCGGGCAGGCCGAGCTCCGCCCATTTTACGGTGATCTCGGCCGCACGGTCGGAACGATTCAGGAGGGCCACCGCCTGCGCGTTGTCTCCGGAGAGCACTTTCGACCAGACTTCCGGTTTCGTTTTCCCTTCGATGTTCCCGACCAGCCGCCCCTGGTACCCCAGCGGATCCTGGTTGACGGTGATGACTTCCGGCGCCGTAAGGATGTCGATTGTCGCCTGGGGCATCCCCCGCAGGTCGTTGCCGGCGATCAGCGGCGCGGCCATCAGCGCCCACATCGTGAAGTGCGAGCGGTACTCCGTGTCGGTCATCCCGCCGTTTCCGACCTCCAGCATGTCCGGATCGTTCCAGTGCCCCGGACCGGCGAACACGGCGGGCACGCTGTTGGCATCCATGATCTTCAGGATGCTTTCCCAGGTATCCTGGATGTCGCTGGTGGTGCGCCAAAGGTGAGCGACCTTCTGGCCGGCCACCCAGGAGCCCGGGAAACCCCAGCTGCACATGCTGAACACGATCGGGCGGCCGGTGGCCTTGAGCGCATTGCTCATGTTGATGTAGTCCGCAACCAGGCTGCTGCCGGGGGCCGGCGCGCAATTGTCGTATTTCAGATAATCAATACCCCAGGACGCGATCGTATTGGCATCCTGGACCTCGTACCCGTAACTTCCGGGGAAGTGGCCGCAGGTTTCCGTTCCGCGATCCAGGTAGATCCCCAGTTTCAATCCTTTGCCGTGAACGTAATCGGCCAGGGCTTTCATCCCGCTCGGGAATTTCCCCGGGTCTGGTGGTAGGGTTCCATCCGTATCCCGCTCGGAAGCCATCCAGCAGTCGTCGATGTTCACATATTGATACCCGGCGGCGAGCATGCCGCTGGACACCATCGCGTCGGCCGTCTCCCGGATCAGCGCTTCGCTGATGTTGCAGGCGAAATGGTTCCAGCTGTTCCAGCCCATCGGCGGGGTCAGCGCCAGATCATCCCAGGTGAGCGGCTTGGAGGTGTGCGTCGGTGAAGGCTGGGGGGTATCGGTCGGCGCGCTTTCCGGACGGGAGAGCATTCCGCAACCGCCGCTCCATCCGACCAGGACGACGAGCACCAAGGACCCGAGCATTCGTACCATTTGCGCGCGCAAGGAGTAAATTCCGGGATGATCGATGATCCGGCGACCGCTCGGATTAACCTGCGTACGATTGTACCGTTTTGGAAACCGCGGCCGCCTGTGAGAATCCTGAGAACTGGATTCTACCCGAACACGGAGACGGTCCACAAGGGCGGGGGAGGGTGAAAATAAAAATGCAAAGGCAATCACGTTGCGGACTCGCGCGGGCGCCTGCGCCGGGGAACGGATGCCGGAAAGCACTCGCGTTTCCCCCCGATCGGATTCTGTGGATTTTTGTGATAAACGATGAACAGACCGGAAATGGGGGCTAAAAAAACGGACGGTTGGCAATAACGCTTTTCCCCTTTCGTCCGCCTGAGCTTAATCTTATTTATGGAGTGGAGCCATGAAAAAGAAAACATTCGTTGCTTTGTGGATTGCCCCCGTAGCGGTTCTGCTTGCAGGATGCGCCGTCCCATCCACGACGGAACCGCCGGTTCCGCAGGATACGCAACCGATCGCATCCGCGATTCCCAACCCGGCATCGGATCTGCCGCCTGCAGTCGGGAAGTTGCATTGGTTTGGCACCTCGTCCATCCTCTGCCACGGATCCAAGAATATCCATTTCGCCCCGGTGGCACTCGACCCAAGGTGCTGATCCCCGTCGACGCGGGGCACACGGGAGTCAAGGCGTTCGTTGATGTGTACGGCAAGGAGATCATCCGGTTGAAAAAAGTTGCGCTCGAACCCGGCCCGGACAATCCATAAATGAGGCGGTAGGTACAATAGACCTGACAGGTCTTAGACCTGTCAGGTCTGACATCCCAATATTCTCATTTTTCAGCCCTATCTATTCGGATTGAACTCATCCAATATCAACCCCATGGAATAGAACAAGTGTGCTATAATAGTTCCGTGGACTCTCTCCAGAAATTAAAGGCGGTGTCCCTGGCGGCGCGCATGGAGGATCCGGAGGAAGGGAGGCAGACTTCCGGGCCTCTAACCTGCGATAACCTCCCCATCTTCAACGCCGTGGTATCCGGCGGAAGGAACATCCGCCTTTTAAAATCCCTGCTTACCTCCGTTTGTGAAAATAATTGCGCTTACTGCGGAATCCGCTGGGCGAAGGATTCCCGGCGGGTGACCTTTTCTCCGGATGAGATGGCGGACCTCTTCCTGCGGTTACACCGGGTCGGCGCGTGCGAGGGCCTGTTCCTCAGTTCGGGGATCGCCGGCGGGGGAGTGCGAACCCAGGACAAACTCATCGCCGCGGCCGAGATCATCCGCCGCCGCGGGTACAAAGGGTACCTGCATCTGAAGATCATGCCCGGTTCGGAACGGGAGCAGGTGATGCAGGCGATGCGCCTCGCGAACCGGGTGTCGATCAACTTGGAAGCGCCGACGGCCGCAAGCCTGGCGGCGATCGCCCCGAAGAAAAACGCGGATGCGCTGTTCGAGCCGCTGCGCTGGATCGAAGAGATCCGCAGGTCGATCGAACCGCGCGGCAGCTGGAACGGCCGCTGGCCGTCTTCCAGCACCCAGTTCGTCGTCGGCGCGGGCGGGGAAAGCGACCGGGATCTGCTCGGCATGGCGCAGCGCCTTCGCCGCGAGGCGGGACTGGCGCGCGTGCATTATTCGACCTTCGAACCGGCCGAAGGAACGCCGCTCGAGGAAGCTTCGCCGGAAAATCCTCAGCGAAGTTTCCGGCTCTACCAGGCGGATTTCCTTATCCGGGATTACGGTTTCGACGCCGAGGAACTGCTCCAGGGCCGCGACCGGCTGCCGCTTCATATCGATCCGAAATTATCGTATGCGCGGATCTTTCTTTTGGAGGATCCGGTGGAAATTAACCGGGCCGATCGCCGCGACCTGCTTCGAATCCCCGGGATCGGCCCGCGCACCGTCGGCCGGATCCTCGACGCGCGCCGGGGCGGTTCCCGTATCCGCTCCGTGGAGGATCTCAAGCGTCTGGGCGTAAACACTCCACGGGCTTCGGATTTTTTACTGGTTGACGGGAGGAAAATTGTCACCCAAATGCGGTTGTTTTAGCGGATGGAAAATCCTCGGCGTCCAAGCCACCGAACGAATTAACAAGCAGTGACTTTTGCCGGCCGGCATACGAGATATTTTTTGGTTTTCTTCCGCCGGCGGCTTGATAAGCCAATGGTTTATTTCGAACCGGAATCCCCCAATTGCCTCATCAGCCGCCGGATCTGCGACCGGTACTGTTTGAGCGCCTTACGTCCCTTCTCGGTGAGACGATAGACCGTGTGGGGCGATCGGCCCAGGAATTCTTTTCGAATCTCAATATACCCTGCTTCGCCGAGCTTGATGGCCTGGGCGGAGAGGTTGCCTTTATTTAACCCGGTGGTGTTCAGAAGGAACAGGAAGTCGGCGTACTCGCAACTTGCCAGCGTGGCGATGATCGCCAGCCGGGCGGGTTCGTGAATCCAGCGATCGAGTTCCGCTACCTGGGTGTAATCCGTGTCAGGCTTCGGCATGGGGTAATCCCAGGGTCTGACGCAGGGCGATGAACCCGCTCAGGAAAATCATCCCGGCCCAGATCAGGCAGATCAGGGAAGGATTTCCGTATAGCGGTGAAACGTCCATAAAATTCTTCGGGCCGTCCAGATAAACGGCGTGGGTGGTGAGCATTTCCGCCGTTACACACAGAACGGATCCGACGATGGAAACCCATCGAAAACGGCGGAGATCGTATTTTCTTCCCACCAGATACATCGCCCCGGCAAAGGAGGCGATCCCGAACACGCTGAACAAATGGGGACCGCCTTTGCCCTTCCAAAACAAGATGGTTAAAACCGCGCACCCCAGAACATAGACGGCGAAGAAAATCAGTCCGAAGCTTCTCCCCACGGGAAGAAAAAATTTATGCCGGACATCCCCCAGTCGGGGCGCCACAAGACGTCTCTTCATGCGGTCGACCAGCAACCGGGCGAGGAAAATATACGTCATCCATATGAAGAAAAGCCCAATTACCCAAAGTGCGATCTGTGTGCGGAGGGGATTGATGTGCTCCTCTGTGATAAACGGCCAGGGCCAGGTCCATGAGGGAAACGCCAGGGTTTGCACCAGCGGATGGAGCCAGAGCGCGGTAATTGCCCAGAAGCCCGCCATCGCCAGCTCCCACAGGCCGTCCGTCCACCAGGCGCGCGTGGCGCGGTCGGAAAAAGAATCGACGGGTACGGGAGAAATCAAGGATTGGGGAACCGTCATAGTGGCCTTCTTTCGTATACAGGTTTACAATGTATACTAGTATACAAAAATCATTGCAATTGTCAAGGATGGTTGTATGGGCTCCGCCCGATTTTCCTTCGGGTGCGCCGAAGCATCAAGTAGAGCTGAAGGCGCCGAATTCCATAGTAGGAATGATCCGCGGAGTCGGCTCGAATCCGCGCCTGCCCCGTGAGCGGTACGTGCGAACGGGATTATCGATGTACGCTTTCCCAGCCTGAGATACGGATATTTATTTTCATTTTTCTAATTATGGAAGGGGAATGTGGAGGGAATGGGGGCCTATCCGAACCGGCCGGTGACGTAATCCTCGGTCCGTTTTACCTTCGGCGCGATGAACAAGTTCTTCCCTTCCCCCCATTCGATTAAATCCCCTTGATATAAAAAACCCGCCCAATCGGCCAGCCGTGCGGCCTGCTGGACGCTGTGCGGAACAATGATGATGGTGTATTTTTTCTTGATCGATTGCAGGGAATCTTCCACTTTTGCGGTCGAAATCGGATCCAGACCGGAGGTCGGTTCATCCATCAGAATAACTTCCGGCTGCTGGGCCAGCACCCGGGCCAGGCACAGGCGTTGCTGCTGACCGCCGGACATGGCGTGGGCGGGCTCATTCAGGCGGTCCTTCATTTCATCCCACAGTGCGGCCGCCTGCAATCCCTCCTCGATCGCCCGGTCCAGGTTCCGGCGCCGCCGCTCGCCCGCCAGCTCCAGGCCGTAGGTCATGTTTTCGCGGACGCTCATCGGGAGAGGCACCGGCTGGGCGAACACCATCCCCACCCGCCGGCGCAGCGCGACCAAGTCGAGGCTCGGGGTGAGGATATCCTCCCCGTCGAGCAGGACTTTCCCCGAATACCGGGTCCCTTCCACCATATCGTTCAACCGGTTGAAGGTGCGCAGCAGCGTGCTTTTCCCGCCGCCGGCCGGCCCGAACAGGACCGTGATCGCATTGCGCGGAATCTGGAGGGAGATATTGTGAAGTGATTCGGTCCCGTCGGGATAGTGGACCGACAGGCTTTCCACGAGAAACTTCGGATTCGTGGCCGCGTCTACCATTGCCGCTTCCGGCGGAAATAACTGCGGATGAGCGTGGCGCTCAGGTTCATGACCAGGACGAAAACCAGAAGCACCAGCGCGGTCCCATACTGGATCCGGACCGGCATCCCCGGCACCTGGGTCGAGATGACGAAGAGATGATAGGGCAGGGCCATCGTCTCATCGAAGATCGATTGCGGGAGTTGCGGCAGGAAGAAGGACGCGCCGGTGAACAGGATCGGCGCGGTCTCGCCCGCCGCGCGCTCCAGGCCGAGGATCACGCCCGTCAGGATCCCCGGCAGCGCCTGCGGCAGCACGATCCGCTGGATGGTCTGCCAGCGTGTGCCGCCCATGCTGATGCTCACCACCCGGAATGATTGCGGCACCGCCCGCAGCGCTTCCTCGGCGGTGGAGATGATCACCGGCAGGGTCATAATCGCCAGCGTCAGGCAGGAGGCAAGGATGGAGGATCCCAGCTGCAGGAAGAGGACGAACAGCGCCAGCCCGAACAGGCCGTAGACCACCGAGGGGATCCCCGCCAGGTTGATGATCGCGATCCGGATGGTGCGCGTGAATGTGGAATCGGGCGCGTATTCGGAAAGGTAGATCGCCGCCAGCAGCCCGATCGGCACGGCGATGACGGCAGTGCCGAGAGTCAGATAGAGCGTGCCGACGATCGCGGGCCAGATGCCGCCGGCCGTCATGCCCTCGCGGGGCATCGAGAAGAGGAATTCGGAGGAAACAGCGGGCAGCCCGTTCCAGAAGATGAACGTGATGATCGTCAGGATCGTGAGGATCGTGACGGCCATGATGGCGGTCAGGGCGGAGAAGGCGATCTTCTGGACAACGCTGCGTGGGATGCGCATCAGGAAAGCATCCGTTCGGCGCGCTTTTTGGCGCGGAAGAGCATCGAGGAAGCGATGATATTAACCAGGAATGAGATCAGGAACAGAAGAATCGCCACCAGGAAGAGCATATGGTAGTGGGCGCTGCCGCCGGCCACCTCGCCCATCTCCGCCGCGATGGTGGCGGTCATCGTGCGGGCCGGGAAGAAAAGCCCGTCCCAGCGGATCTGGGGCGCATTGCCGGTGACCATCATCACCGCCATCGTCTCGCCGATCGCCCGGCCGATCCCGAGCATGACCGCGGTCAGCACGCCGGACCGGGCGGCCGGGAGCGTGACGCGCCAGATCGTCTGCCATTTGGTCGCGCCGAGGGCGAGCGCGCCGTCGCGGTAACTTTTCGGGACGGCGTCGAGTGCGTCCTCCGCCACCGAGACGATCGTCGGCAGCGCCATCGCCGCCAGCAGGATCGAGCCGGTTAATGCGGTCAACCCGGTGGGCAGGTTCAGCGTTGTCCGGATGAGCGGAGCCAGGACGAGGAAGCCGAGAAAGCCCAGCACCACGGACGGCAGCCCGGCGAGGATTTCCACAAAAGGTTTGAGCACTTCCCGCATCCAGCGCGGGGCCACCTCGGCGATAAACAACGCCGTCGCGACTCCCAGCGGGATCGAAAAAACCGCCGCGCCGATGGTGACGACCAGCGAACCGAACAGCAGCGGCAACAGGCCGTACAAGCTCTCGATTGGGTACCAGCGCAATCCGAGCAGGGAAGCCGGAGAAGCTTCGAACAGCGCCGGCAGCCCGGCCTGCAGGAGGAAAATAAAAATCGCCGCCACAAACAGAACGGTCGAATAGCCGCATGCGCGGATCAGGAACTGGATGATGGTTTCGAACAGCTTCCGTCGTTTGGCCATGGAGTATGAGAAATCAGGATATCGGCACGAAACCCAGTTTCGCGACGATCTCCTGTCCTTCGGCGCTCAGGATCCAATCCAGGTATTCCTTCACCCAGCCTGTCGGTTCCCCGTCGGTGTACATATAGAGGTCGCGCGCGATCGGATAGGTTCCATTGAGGGCTGTTTCCTTGCTGGGCCCGACAAACGGACCGGCGGGATTTGCCGCCAGGTTCAACATCTTCACGGCCGGCGTGATGTAGCCAAGTCCGTCGTACCCGATCGCGTTGAGGTTCTGCCCCACTTCGGATGTGATCCCCTCCGAAGAGGGGAGCAACAGCGTATCGGCTGAAAAAATGGTCTTATCGTCGTTCCGTCCCAGACGAATAACAGACTCAAGAAAAAACACGTGCGTCCCGGAGTTTGTTTCGCGCGAAACCCGCACGATCGGCCGGTCTTCCCCGCCGATCTCCTTCCAGTTGTTGATCTTCCCCGAGAAAATATCGGAGACCTGCTGCAGGGTCAGTTGATCGATCGGATTATCGGGATGGACGATCACGGCGATGGCATCCCCGGCGACGGTGATTTCCTTCGGATCCACCCCATTGGCCTGCGCGGTTTCTATCTCCTCCTGCTTCATGGCGCGGGAGGCGTTGGCGATCTGGATCGTTTTATCGGTCAGGGCTGTGATCCCCGTCCCGCTGCCGCCGCCGGAGACGGAAATGGAGACCGTTGGCTGAACCTCGGCATACGCTTCCGCCCACGCCAGTGCCAGGTTGACCATGGTGTCGGAGCCGCGATTGATGATGGTTTTTGGGGAGGTGGCATTCGGGGAGTTGGAAGGGGAACAGGCGGAAATCGCAAGGCAAATCAGCAGCGGGAACCACCTTGACACCCTTCTCATACCCCTAATTGTAACAGAAGACGAGCCAGGAAACTCCGGAAAACAGAGTAGAATTGGGGCATGGGCCAGGCCGAAATCAAATTCCTGATCGAGGACTTGGATTTTTTCTACGGGTCGTTTAAGGCCCTCGAGAACATCTCCATGGAGATCGCCGAACGCGAGATCACCGCGCTGATCGGCCCTTCCGGATGCGGAAAAAGCACCTTCCTGCGCTGCCTGAACCGCATGAACGATACCATCCCGAAAGCGCGGGCCGAGGGGAAAATCCTTCTCGATGGCGAGGATATCCAGACCCCCGGACTGGACGTGGCTGTTCTTCGGCGCCGGGTGGGGATGGTCTTCCAGAAGCCCAATCCGTTCCCGCAATCGATCTTTGAGAACGTAGCGTTCGGCCCCCAGGTCCTTGGCCTCGACCAGTCCATCCGCCTTCCGGAGCGGGTCGAACAATCGCTGCGGCGAGCCGCGCTATGGGAGGATGTGAAGGATCACCTGCGGGATTCCGCCCTCGGCCTCTCGCTCGGCCAGCAGCAGCGGCTGTGCATTGCCCGGGTGCTGGCTGTGGAACCGGAAGTCATTCTGATGGACGAGCCGTGTTCGGCGCTGGATCCGATCGCCACGATGCGGATCGAGGAACTGATGCACGAACTGGTCTCCGAATTCACCATCGTGATCGTGACCCACAATATGCAGCAGGCGGCGCGGGTTTCCAATAAAACCGGCCTGTTTTGGCTCGGAAAACTGATCGAATTCGACGACACCAAGAAGATCTTCACCCGTCCCGCCAACAAACAGACCGAGGATTACGTTACCGGTCGCATGGGATGAATCTCGTCTGATCGGAAGCGAATTGTGGGGGTAAATTTATCGGTTTTTATTTATACTATCCACAGGATTCAGGCAAAGGTGAGCATATGGCCAATGCGCGGCTGTCCGGCTTGGATAAGGAATTTTATACCCGCCTGCTTCACGAATCGGACGATTCTCTCCGGCGGATGGCGTTGATAGCCTGCCGTTACGCCGTGGAGAAAAGCGATCTGCTCTATCCTGCGATCCTCAATGCGTTGACGGCAATGGCGGATGACAAACCGCTGAGCGCGTCCGAGGTTGCGGAATTGGGCAAGCTGGTGGCGGCTCTGGATGGGTTCCATATCGGCACCGATATCCGCGACCGGGATAAGACCGGCAAGACCGATTCGCTCAGCGCGAAGGCGGCCATGTTTCAGGCGCACGCGGCGAGCGCCGTGTTCATGGCAACCAATCCGGATCCCCTCTTTGGGGCGCTGGAAGCGATCTATGAAGCCTATCTCGCGACCGGCGACTGGCCCGCGCTGAAGGCTGCACTCACCACGAAGTAAAAAACCCCTTTTCCGCAAAGCCGCAAGGAAAACCCAAAGTTTATTAAATTCCTTTGTTCGACCAATTTATGCGAGCTTTGTGCTAAGATTATTACACTGACTCGCCGCTAAAAATAAGGGGAGGATCGATGAACCGATATAGAATTGTCTGTGGTCTACTTATTCTCATTCCGTTGATGACGGGTTGCTCCCCCGAGGTAACTCCACAGACAATTGGAACTTACTTGCCCACTGAAACGCAGAATATCGTCACATTGACTCCAACAAATACAAATACCCCAACCCTTTCACCAACCATATCAAATACACCCACACCAATCCAGCCCGACTTGGAAATTACAAATTGGGCTTTTGTGCCTCCGACATTTTATTTTAGAAGGACCTACTTTGTAGCAATTATAAAAAACAACTCCGATTATGGGATCGTTGCCCCAAATGGCGGAGTCGTCACTCTGGAATGTGCGGGGGGAAAATTTTCGGAGATTTTCCTCGCGGATGTGCCTCCTCTTGCGCCGCATGGTGAAGCCGTTTTCCTGCAAACGGCCTCCGAAACGCTGGTATGCAGTCCCATTACGAAAGTAACCATAAAATATGAAGTAAATGGTATGGTGCTGACGGATAATAATCATGAGGTTCCTAATTGGAAAACCGAGGTGATGAAAGAAAGTTGGGAGTCCCCAGCATATCGCCTTACTAATTCATATATAACGGTAGAGAACACATCACTCTATCCCTGCGTGGTTGAGAAAATCATTACTTTAGCGTTTGATTACAACAATACGATTATCGGGATGGGAATAAGAGAATTATCCGACCGCGAAGGAGAGAGCCTGCCGATTCCACCGCAAAAGAAAATGGGTTTCTACATATATGTAGATACTGGTGTATATAACCATGCCCAAGAAATAAAGGCATTCCCGATTGCTAAAGGATATAGTTTCTGCGAAAATCCAGACCATGCTTCTAGTGAGGACGAAAGATATGGTTTTTTCTTTCCCGAGCCCTTAAAAGTAATTCAATCTGGTGGTTGGCAAAACCCAAGTATAGGTAATGAGGATCGTGGTTATTATGCCTTTACTGTGGAAAATGGAAATTCAGAGAAATGGATTCAATCGATATATTGGCATGCTGATATTTATGATAAAGATGGAAGACTAATTGGGATTGAACACGACCATGAAACAATTGCAATCCCGCCTCTAGGTATCGGTGCTGGATGGGGAAGTTACAAAGCCATTGAAGAAGCAGGCTGGAAAAAAGGTTATCGTGTTGATATATTTGCATACAATAGAGGTAATCTGCGGAATATGAATATTGAATTACCAGTCGTTGAAAATGTTGAATGGCTTATAAAAAAGGATATTCCCAATGTTTCTTGCACTCTTTATAATCCTGAAGAATTTACCTTTCAAGATATATATGGGGCAATAGGATTATTGTATGATCAAGAGGGTATGATAATTGGGGCTGGAGGATGGTATATTGCTGGTGAACTGAAAGTGTATACAAACGACTACTCTTTTTCCTTGGAGCCTAGGGAGAGAGTGGATTTATTAATTGCGATGACTACATCTGAACGTCCGGATAGGATTGAAGTCTATCCAAGGATCAGTTTAGATCGAGTCGTATAAAACTGACTACGATTATCATCCCCAAGGAAAAGTACTCGATGATCTACCGCATCGCGCGGATGAATTCCTTGGCGGTGGCGAAGCGCGCCTCGCGGGGAGGGCGCTCTTTGCATACAAGATGAAAACAAGCCCCAAACGCAAAGCCGCAGTGTCGTAAAGAAGCCCTCTAAATTACAAATGTGTCTTTGCGCCTTTGCGCCTCTGCGTCTTTGCGTTCCGCTATTATCCCTACCGCATCGCGCGGATGAATTCCTTGGCGGTGGCGAAGCGCGCCTCGCGCGGTTTGGCGATCGCGCGCAGGACGGCCAGCGCGACTTTCTCCGGAAGCTCCGGTGCGAACTCGCGCGGATCGGGCGGGGGGGTATCCAGATGGGCGATGACCATCGCGCTCGGGGTCTCCGCCGTGAACGGCAGCCTGCCGGTCAGCATTTCAAACAACATGATGCCCATCGCGTAAATATCCGCCCGGCCGTCGATCTCGGTTTCGGCCCGGATCTGCTCCGGAGCCATGTATTCCACGGTGCCGAACATCCCCCCGCGCGTAGATCTTTCTCCGCCCTCCAGAATTTTTGCGATGCCGAAATCCGTCAGGATCGCGCGCTGCAGTTTGGAGGCGTGTTTCGCCGCCGGCCGGTCCGACTTGGAGATCGGCTCGAGCAGCACGTTCGAAGGCTTCACATCGCGGTGCACGATCCCGCGCCCGTGGGCGTAATCCAGCGCCGAGGCCAGGTCGCTCGCCACCCACCAGACCTGTGTCAGCGGAAGTTTCTTGAGCTGGTTCATCCGGTAGGCCAGATCCCGGCCGGGGATGTATTCCATCGCCATGTAATACAGCCCGTCGCAATCGCCGAAATCGTAAACCTGGACAATGTTGGGATGCTTCAGGAGCGCAACCGCGCGTGCTTCGCGTTCGAACCGCTCGCGGAAATCCCCCTCTTCGGCCAGACGGGCAGGCAGGATCTTCACCGCCACCGGGCGGTCCAGCCGGATATGGCGCGCTTTATAGATCTCCGCCATGCCGCCCTTGCCGATCGGTTCGAGGATTTCATACTGCCCGAGCCTGCACCCGATGATGTTATGGATCGGTGATGCCGCCGCGGCGGGGGAGGCTTGCTGCGCCAGGAAATCCGCCCAGGCCTTGGAGGCGTATGCATACCGGTTCTCGCGTTGGCGGATCAGGCATTTGAACTCAAGTTCGCGGAGGACCGCGCCGCCCGAAGTCGTCGCGGGCGGGCGTTGGGCTCCTTTGGGGAGTTCCCTCAGCACGCGCTTCTGTTCCTCGCTCAGATTGCGCCATGAATATTCGAAATGCGCCTGCATCTCCTGCGCCGTGCGGCGTTCGATTTCATCGCGGAACACCGACAGCGTAAATGCGTGAAAACACGCGACCTGCAGGATCAACGGATGCCCGCCGGAGTATTCCAGCAGGAAATTCTGGATCGGGAGCGGGAACGGTTTCCCCGCGCGCTCGGAGGGTTTGAAGATCAGGTCGCGGGCGTCTTTTTCCGGAAACGGGCCGAGGAAGATCGGCGCAAAGATATTAAAGAAGGGGCTGGAAAGGATATCCTGCGAGCGGCTGGAGTAGGTCAGTTCGATGAGCGGACTGGCCGAAGCGGTCAGGAAAACCAGCTGGAACCGGCCGGCGATGGAGCGTAGCGCGTTGAAGAAATTCACGTCCAGCTGCGGGTTGGCGCTCAGGCGCTCGAACTCGTCGAGGATCATCACCACCTGCAGACCCCGCCGGTTGAGGGCGCGGATCGCGCCTTCGAAGGCCAGCCGGGAAGGGGTGTGGCAGGCGGATTCGAGCGCAGGTTCCTCCGGCAGCCCGCGGGATTCCACTTCGGCGCGGAGTTCGGCGGCGAATTGCTGGAACACCTCCGCCGCGGATTCAGTCCCGAGCACCTCGCAATCCAGATAGCAGATCAGCGTCCCGGAGGCGATCCCCAGTTCCTCGGAGACGCACGGCCGCATCAGATGGAAGAGCAGCGAGGTCTTCCCGATCTTGCGCGGTCCGACGATCGAAACGGATTGATTGCCCTTGAGGAAATTGGCAATCTCCCGGAGCTCGTGATTCCGGCCGAAGAACATTTCCTGCAGACGGACCGGTCCGCGGGAGAGATATGGATTGGATTGATCCGTCATGGCAGGCACCCGTCTTTGAGAATAAGGCAATTATAAGAGTAACCGAACAGACCGGGTTGTACAAAATGGGTGCATTTCTACCCGGACGGAGGAAGAACGGAAAAAACCGGCCCCTGGTCTTGCTCCAAGGGCCGGTTTGCATGAACCTGCCGTCAGGCCTTTGCGGTTCGGGCTCTCCACCAGTCGCGGAAGACCATCCACATAGCCCCCAGCCCCAGGATGGCCACAAAGAAGCCGACCAGCACCCCGAGGACAGGCAGCGCATCCACCAACACCATCATCAGGATACCCAGGAGCAGCGGCCAGAAGGCGCTTGCGGAATAATCCTTGCGGAACAGCCGCAGGAACCAGTCTCCGATCAGGAGCGCCACCACCAGCTTGCTGCCGTACTGCGCCAGGGCCAGGAAGACCGCCGTCGCCAGCCCGGTCGCGGAAAAACCGATCGAGAAGATCACACCCATCAAACCGAACAAGGTAACCACGCCGATGGCCAGGCCCAGCAGGATGACCAGGAAGAAGGCCATCACCAACCCGGCCATTCCCACGGCCAGGACGAGGAAGCCCCAGCCCAGCGCGGGCAGCGGCTTGGCGCGCAGGGTGCCGGCGGTGCGGGTCAGTATGGACGGGATCAGCCAGACTGCCAGAGCTCCCAACAGAACGAGCGTCAGGAACTCGCGGATCACGTGGAACATGTAGCTCATGAACATCCCGCCGGAGTCGAATACGCGGACGGTGAAGTCCTTCCGTACATCTTCCAGATCCCTCAGGGTATCTGCGTCTTTCGAAGGTTTGTATTGGTAGACCACTCCGCCTTCGGGAGTCGCCTGGATGCCGGCCTGTTGTTCGACGGGGCTGCTGTATTCGAGCTTGCCCCCGATCACCGCTTCGGAGCCGATATGCAGGCCGACGGGCACGATCCGGGAGACGCGCGAGAACGGCGGGAAATGCATGTAGGCTGTCTCTTCCCGGTCCTCGGTCGGTTCGCCGATCGTCAGGATGATGTTGCGGCCGACCTTGCCGGTCAGCTCGAGTGCGCCCAGATCGGCGTGGACATCGCGGCCGATCTCACCCGCCAGGATCGCCTGATACCCGGCGACGGCGATATCACGGGCGACGACCGATCCGGGTTGCAGGCTGACGCTGAAGCCGGCGGCGTACATGTTGCTTCCCACGCGCGCGTTGGGTCCGACGGTCAGCGTGTTGCCGCCCAAGAACAGGCTGCCTTCGACCTTGCCGTCGATCAGCACTTCTCCGCCCCCCGCAAAGACGTTGCCGTTCACCGTTCCGGTGACGATAACGGTCGCTCCGCCGGCGATGACGTCGCCGTTGACGGTTCCGCTGATGACGACGGTCGAACCCGAGGCGATCAGATTGCCGTTCACCGTCCCGGCCATCTCAACGGTCTCCTCCGAAAGGATGAGATCGTCTTGGATGACCTCGTCCGCCCCGACCTTGCCGTCGTCGTCGATCTCCATGGCGCGCACGGTCTGCGCGCCGGTGAGGGCGAGTGCCGACACCATCGCCATGGCCAACAGGATTCGAAACCATAAATTCCGCGTTTTAGTGTTCATGTTTTTCTCCTCTGAAAAGTTAACTAATAGATTTCCGGAATTTCCTATTCCGGTGGATTGCGTTCCTCAAGGATGTGCCGCAGGGTCCTGCTTTTTTCGACCCACATCCCCAGGAGCCCCAGTTTCCAGCCGTACGCCTCTCCGAACGGCTGATCCGGGCGCTGGACCACCGAGAAGATATCGCGCGCGGCGAGCCGCTGGAATGCGCCGATCAACTCCGGCCGCTCCACGGGCGCCCCGCGCCGGGCCAGATCCTCCGCCGCCTGGAGGGGCGTGAGAAAACCCGCGCTCCCCAGTTGGCTCATCGCAAAAAGGGCCAGCTTCTGGGCCGGGGAGGATTCCATCCACAGATAGACAAAGTGCGCTTCCCCGGTGGTGAGGATTTCGTCCAGCGCGGTGTTGACGTCGCCCACCGTCACATAGCTGCGCTGTTGACGGTTGTGCAGGTTGACCAAATTGTGGCAGACCAGCTGCAGGAAGTACGGATGGCCGGCCGTCACGCGCCAGATTTTATCGAGCGCCAGATCGTCAAATTGCATCCCGCCTTCGGCCACCGGCTCCTGGATCAGCCGGCTCGCATCTTCGCGGCTCAGGAAGCCGATGTGCCGGTACAGGCTGATGTTGAACAGCACGCTCCAGTAATTGGAAGCCAGTTCCTCCAGCCGGTGGGTGCCGCAGAACACGACGCTCAGGTTTTCCGAATGCTGGATCAGGTGCCGCAGGAACGGAAATACCGCCGCGTCGAGCGTCCCGCGCCGCACCGAGGATTCGAGCTCCTCGAATTCGTCCAGCAGGAGGAGCAGGGGGCGCGAACCGAGCTGCCGCCGAACCTCGGGCAAAAATCCGCGCTCAAAATGGGAGGTCGGGTTCTCGGCAAAGTCTGCGAGCGCCGGAGCGGCGACCTTCAGACCGCGATCTTCCATGGCGAATGCGATTTCCGAGGCGATCGAATGCAGGAAGGCCGGCATGCCCGGGTCCAGACCGAGCGCCTGCCCATCCAGATACACCGGCAGGAAGTCTGTTCCCAGGCGCAGCGGCAGCTGCTTGAGCAGGGAGGATTTGCCTGTGCGCCGCTGGCCGATCAGCACCAGGTTGTTGCGGTGGGCCGCCGTAAGATGGTCGAGCAGGAAGGTCATGACGTCTTCGCGGCCGAAAAAGAGCGGCGATCCCGCCCGCAGCG
Source organism: Anaerolineales bacterium (assembly GCA_016932475.1). Taxonomy (GTDB): domain Bacteria; phylum Chloroflexota; class Anaerolineae; order Anaerolineales; family RBG-16-64-43; genus JAFGKK01. The sequence continues at coordinate 64,644 of JAFGCU010000037.1, read as the reverse complement.
GCGTGCCGATGACGTACGGGTTGGGAATGGCGTGGAATTCGCCCGAGGTTTCCAGGAGCTGGACGGCGTCCGCGAAACTATCGCATTGATCCGGTCCGCGCGGGTCGGTGTAGCGGATCTCGAACAGTGCGCGAAAGCGGCGCACACCCGACGGGCAGATCCGCAGACCGACTTGCGCTTCCTCCCCGGGTCCAAGATGCTCAAGCTGCGCCGTCTCGTCGATGAGCTTATATTCGGAGGAAGGCAGCAGCCGCACCTCCACGCGGACCGCCGCGCCGCGGCCGGTGTTGCGCAGCGCCAGCGCGATCGTGACGACGTCCTCCTGCCAGGTGTGACGGGTCAGCAGCTCGCAGACGATCTGCGCCCGGGATTGCAGCTCGCCCATCGCCCCGGTCGCCACCGCCATCCAATGCTCGGCAATCCGGCGCACGAGAGGACGGTCGGCGGCGCCGAGCGCGGTCGCCGCGGAGTGGTGCAGCCTTCCCAGGCGTTCGATCGCGCCCGCGAGGTATGCCAGCTTGTCCTGGACGGTGTCGACCCGCTCGAAAGCCTGCAGCGAGACCGCCGCGGCATGCAGTTCCGCCAGCATCGCGTTCAATCCGGAAAGAAAATCCTCCCCGCCTTCCGGCGCGTCGGAGCCCCAATGCCAACCGGCGATCTCCGAGACGGACCGTACGGCGATCGCATCGGTGCAGGCGGAATACGCGCCCAGCGCCTCGGCCGTACCGCGCGGGGCTTTCCCGGAATCGGTGAGCTCCTGGAGCTGGACCGTGACCGTCCGCAAAGCGACGGGGAGCATTTCGGGCGATGTGTGGCTCTCCAGCAGGTACCCGTACCCTTCCGCGAGCCGCGCCAGGCGGCTGGCTTTGACGTTGTCCAGTGCGTTCGGAAGGTTGGCCACCAGCGCCGCGGATTCCGGATTGTCGCGGGCTTCCTGCGTCAGGCGGTGGAATTCCAGAAGCGCCTGCTCCGGGTGAAGCAGAATCCGGTCGGCGGTGGCTTCCGCGCGCCCCAGCGGCGAGTTCCAATGCTCGGCCAGTTGGCGTTCGACCTCCGCCCGCTGCCGGGTTTCGGTTTGTTTCTCCTCGATCAGCTGCGCCACGCGGATCGAGGTTCCGGCCTGGTCGGCAAGCCCGAGCAGGAGCGATTGATCCTCGCGCGAATAATCCTCGCCCGAAAGCCGCGGCCCGAGCGCGAGGATGCCGACCAGGTCGTTTGCCCCCGTCCGCGGGGCGATCAGCGGAACCAGCAAAGGGAACGGGACGGCGCTGCGTTTGGCCGCGATCGAGCCGCTTTCCAGCCGATGGAAAATGTCCGCTCGAGCGGGAAGCTCGGCGATGAGCGCATCCGGAAAGCGCAGTGAATAGGTTAGCCTGAACTTGCCGCCGGGCTCGCGCAGGAAGACCGCGCCGTATTCGATGTGGCAAAGGTCCAGCACGCGCTGGACGATCGTCCGTTGCAGTTCGGCAAGGTCGAGCAGGGTGCGCAGTTCGCGCCCGAAATCGGTGAAGGCACGGCGGAAATCCACCTTCTCGCGGTAGAAGCGGCGGTCGATGAAATCCTGCAGGCGGTCGCGCAGCGGGCGGAACAGCGCGGCGATCGCGAGGGTGGAGCCGACGATGACGAGATCCGAACCCTGGCCGGTGACCGCCCGAACAATCGCCTGGCCGACGAAAATCCCGGCTAGATACATAACTCCGAGCAACCCGGTCAATAGCGTGTAGACCAGTGTGCGGTTGATCAGCTCGTCCACATCCCATAATCGGTACCGGAGAACCGCTATCATCAGGAAGACCGGGATCAACACCAGGGCGACGGAATACAGTGTTTGCCCGGTGGCTTGGAAAACCAGCCGGGCGGCGCCGGGATCGCGCAGCGACGGGAAAAACGCCGGCAGGAGATAATAAAACAGCGAGGAGATGACTGCGATCGTCAGACTGAGCACCACCAGCTTGGTTTGCTGCTTCTCCTGGCCGTCGGCGGAGTGCAGGTAGCGGTACACCTGCGAAGCCGCGCCGGCTCCGAACCCGCCGATCAGCACGGAAAGCATGCCGACCATGCGCAACGCGTTCACCACCTGTTCGGTGAAATCGGCGGAGATGTCGGTGCCGAGCAGCCAGGCGATAAAGCGCAATCCGGTCTGAACCGGCGCCAGTTGTTCGTCTCCGCCGAGGGCGCCGGTGATTTCCGGAAACACCAGCAGGGCGGCCAGCCAGATCCCGAGGCCGAACGCCAGTTGGCGGGTCCAGGATGGCACAAAGCGGCCGTTGGGGAAAAGGAAAATCGTGAGAGCGGCGGCGGCGATGCCGAAGATCTGGACCGGCCGCACGACCCATTGCAGATCCGCGCTGCGGATGAACGGGAAAACGGTGGCTCCGAAGCTGATGAGCGCAAAGGAAACCAGCAGCGCGATCCCGTCGTCCCGCTTCGACCGGAAAATCACCAGCGACGCGGCGCCGAAGGCGAGCGCGACGATCCATTCCATGGCGGCCAGATACATGCCGTAGGCAACCGGGGAAATTCCCACCTGGCTCAGTAGCGCCCGTTCCACTTCCGGCAGATCCGGATCGACCGATCTCGCGTGGGTGGCGAGCGAGTAGATCACCATCCCCGTCAACGCCAGGGCCAGAACGATCCAGACGATCCGCGCCCAGAGCAGACGGCGGTCCGCCGTTCGGAAAGCCGGTTTAAGGAAGTCGAACCGCTGACGAATCGAAGGCATGTTCATACTGTCCCCAGCATATCCGCTGAACGGGCATTCTGGTAGGTTGGCGAAGGGGGTGTTGTGTGCCGATTGCGGGTCGATTGCGGGTCTCGGTCAATTACGCGCCGGGTTGTCCCGGCCAGAACCACGCCGGGATGAGGGAGATCGTCATGCCGGAATGGCTTTGGTTTGCATTCAGAAAGGTATTGTAGGGGGAGGAAGTGGTCCCCGGTTAAGGGAACGCCGGGATGACGGAGATCGTCATGCCGGCGTGTTTTTGGCCGGCATCCATTCCGGCCCCGGCCAATATCCGCCGGGGTGTCCCGGCCAGGACCACGCCGGGAGCGCATCGCGAGGAGTCAATCCAGTGCGAGGAGGTATCCCTGGCCGCGCCGGTTGACCAGCAATTCGCCGGCTTCTCCCAGCGCGTTGCGGAGCTTTTTGACGACGCCGCGCGCGCGTTCAGGATCCAGGATGTTTTCGTCCGGCCACAGCGCGGTTTCGATCTCCTGCGGGGTGAGCATCCGTCCGGGTTTCTCGAGGAACACCTTAAGAAGGGAAAACTCCGTGGGAGTCAGATGAACCGACTGGCCGCCGACCGTCGCCTGGCTGCGGCGCAGGTCGATCAGGAAAGGGCCGCCCTGCAGAAGCCCCGGCACTTTTTGGCGGCGGACGAAATGCTCGAGGATCGAACCGATGTATTTTCCGTTCCGGACCAGCCCGGCTTCGACCAGGCTCAGGCTCTCCCCGCCGGTGATCGGCAGCGCGGCCAGGGCATAACGATCCTCTTCATCGAGCTCGTTCCAATAATATTGCAGATGGGGCTCCAGGTCGGCAAGCATCCGCCGGCGGATTTCCGGGAGCGATTCGACGGATAGGTTTCCGCCGTCGCAGACGGTTTCAAACGCCCGGTAGCCGGCGACCTGCAGGAACAGCGGGTGCGGCCCGGACAGCGCAAGAATCGGCTCGAGCGCCTGATCGGGGAAGGGTTTCCCGGCCCGGCTTGAGAGCCGCAGGAGCAGGTCGCGCGCTTCCGCTTCCTCCATCGGTCCGAGCGTGAGCGGCGCGAAGAAGTTGAAGAAGGGGGATGCGAGGGTCTCCGGATTTGTCCGGCCGAGTTTCCAGAGCGGATTCTTCGAGGCGGTGACGAAGCGGATCGGATACTGCGCGGATAATCCCCGCAGGCGGTTAAAGAGGGCGGCACCGAACCGGGCGTTCGCCGCCACAAGCTCGAATTCATCGAGCAGGATCACAAGGCAGCGCCGACTGCCGGCAAAGGCGCCGCGGATGCGTTCGAGGAGATCCGAGTAATTCTGGGAGGCGGATTCTCCGCCGAGGGAACGGCCGACAGCCCCGTAAAAATCCTCTTCCCCCAGGCCGTCGAGCGTGCCGCCATCGAGCAGGAGAAACTCCATCTCCTCCGGCGCGCAGTCGTGCGCCGCGGCCACCGCCGGATTCATCAGGTGCATCAGCAGCGACGTCTTTCCGATCCGCCGCGGGCCGGATACGGCGACGCTTTGCCCCTTGCGCAGCAAGTCGAAGAGGTAGGAGAGTTCCCGGCCACGGCCGAAAAAGAAACCCGGGTCGGAAACCGGTCCGCGGTGATAGAAAGGATTGCCTTCCAACATAGCCCGATTGTAGCACGGGCGGCGGATCTTGCGCCGGGAAAAAAGGAGAGAAACCGGACGCGCCGCGACCCCGGACTTCCGATTGCGTTCACGCGAACTCCGGGCGATGCTAAAATAAACCCCGCGTTGACGATTGCGGCAGCCGCCTGTGGAGGATGCATGAAACGTGAATTCCGAATGGTGACAAACGGATTGGCCGTATGGACGCTGGCGATGCTGGCGGCGTGCGGTCCGGGGGCGTCCGGAAAAAACCGACCGACCGAGTCGGCCACGCCGACGGCGTGGGAATTGCCGCCGGTTTTCACGCAGACCCCGACGGCGAGCCTCACCTTCACCGCTTCCCCGAACGTCTCGCCCACACCCTCGCTGCCCGCCGGGATGGAAAGCACGCCGGTGCCGGTCGCGGCGGGATGGAATCACACTTGCGCGATCACCGGCGAGGGAGGATTGATGTGCTGGGGTAACAACAAAGAGGGACAGCTGGGGGACGGATCGCGAACGAACCGCAGCAAACCGGTCGGCGTCAAGAATTTATCGGAGCGCGCCGTGGCCGTCGCCGCCGGGTGGGGGCACACTTGCATCCTCACGGAGGAGGGCAGAGTCCAATGCTGGGGCCGGAATAAAGACGGCGAACTGGGCAACGGGACGACACAGCGCAGCACTGAACCGGTGGAGGTCCCCGGGTTGGAGGATGTTGTGGCGATTGCGGCCGGGGATTATCACACCTGCGCCGTCACCGCCCAGGGCGGGCTCAAGTGCTGGGGATACAACAACGCCGGCCAGCTGGGCGATGGAACAACCGAAACCCGCACCGGACCGGTGGATGTCGCCGGGCTCGGCGGTGTGGCGGCGGTCGCCGCGGGAACGGCGCATACATGTGTTCGGACAGCCGGCGGGGAAGTGCGGTGCTGGGGAACCAACGAACAGGGCCAGTTGGGTGACGGATCCGAAGCGGCTTCACGCGGGGATCCGGGCACTGTCGGCGGGCTGGCCGGCGGAATCGCCGCCCTGACCGCGAAAGGCGGACATACCTGCGTCCTTTCCGGTTCCGGTGAGATTAAGTGCTGGGGGATGAACAAATTCGGGCAGTTGGGGAATGGGACGTTTGAGAGTGAATCCACTCCTTCGCTGGTGACCGGGTTGGAGGGCGCGGCCGGCATCGTCGCGGCAGGCTGGGGCCAGACCTGTGCATTGCTTAATGGTGGAATCCTCCGGTGTTGGGGATGGAATTTCTACGGCCAGCTCGGCGAGGGATCGACCGCCAACCGGAACCATCCGGTTGCTGTGGTCGGATTGGATGGGATTGTCACTGCCATCGCGGGCGGCGGCGGCCATACCTGCGCCATTCTCGCGACCGGCGAGGTGTTTTGCTGGGGATTTAATGATAGCGGCCAGCTTGGGAACCAGGCGAACCAGGACAGCAGCATGCCGGTTAAAGTCATTGGCCTGTCCATACCGGGGGTTTCGTAATTGGAACCGCGCTTCGCTCGCACAATGATCGGGGCGGGGTATCCGTCTCCCATCCTGCGGCAGACACAATCCGCAGCCAACCACGGGAGAGAAAGGAATCGCCAGGGTCGAGTCGACTTTCATCATCGTGCATTTTTATTTGTCTTGCCGAAATAAAAAAGAGCAAGAAAAAACGGATGAGGAGAAACGCTGCAGCTTGGAGGACGGAAGGCAATAAAAAAAAGTGAAAAAACGCCTGAATTACAGGCGTTTCAGCGTTGAAGAAAACCGACTTGATTTGTTGATTTTTTGCGCACCTTGCTTGACTCGCCTATTTGATGATGCTATTATCGATTTTATAAACGCCTCCATTTTTAATTACGGTTTTCCTTTTTTCGAAAAGAAAATCTGCCGTAATTGAATTTCAGCAACTTCATTTTCCCCGATTATTATTGTCTCTCAAACTGGCAAACCAACCTTGGCAGGGTTGCTTTTCGAGTTGAGGGACGTGGAGCGGGTCAGGCTGTGTACGCGTTTGCATGACAGAAGGAAGAATACGCCGGAAAGCTTTTTTTCATCAATCATCAGGCATCTTTCCCGGCCGGAAGAAAGATGAACATCGTCGGCATTCCCGCACCGGATGTTGGGAAGAATTCAACTGGGGGAATTACCGCCGGTTCGCCGCCGAACCAACATGGCAAACCTCAGTTTAATCGCAATGCGACAATTGCCCAACCGCCGGCAGGGAAGCCCGTTCCTTCACCACATCCGCACAGGGTATGGCGCAAGGAATACTGCCGTGCACGGCGAGAATGCCAATCAACGCCGCGCGCAAAAAAAACACACCCGGCGAAGTCCAGACCATCAGCCAGATTCGGTTACCCAAAAGAAATCACCCCGACATGTCCGCTCCGGGCGCAAGGCACGATGGCAGTAATGGCGCCGTCCACCGGCCTCGCGGCCATCCCCGGCCCGGAGCGCGGGAAACCGCGCGGGCTTGACGGTTGGACAGCGCATGAAATCTCCTTATCGTCGGTTTTCCCCCTTTCCCGTCCTGCAATTCCCAACGATATCAATTCCCTGCGCGCCCATCCTGCCGGCGCCGCGGGGCATTTATGGTTCAAAGGCATGAACAATGAGACCTGAGAATTCGGTGGCTGCTCCTTACCTGCTGGAAATCAAAAATCTCAAGAAGCACTTTCCGATCGAGAAAGGTTTCATTATTTCCAGGGTCATCGGCCATGTCAAAGCGGTGGATGACGTCAGTTTCTTCATCCGCCCCGGCGAAACGCTCGGATTGGTGGGCGAAAGCGGCTGCGGGAAGACCACCACCGGCCGTCTGATCATGCGGGCTTACGATTCCACCTCCGGCGAGATCTGGTTCGACGATTGCAGGATGGGCCGGGTGAATGTGGCCGGGCTGGAAAAAAAGCAGCTCCGCCAGATCCGGATGAACATGCAGCTGATATTCCAGGATCCGTATTCCTCGCTCAACCCGCGCATGACGCTGCTCCAGATCGTCGGCGAGCCGCTGCTGGTCAACGGCGTGGCCAGGGGCAGCGAATTGCAGGACCGGGTGGCCGAACTCCTGCGCGTGGTGGGGTTGCGGCCCGAATACATGGTGCGGTACCCGCACGCCTTTTCCGGCGGCCAGCGCCAGCGGATCGGCGTGGCGCGCGCCCTGGCGCTTCACCCGCAGCTGGTGGTATGCGACGAGCCGGTCAGCGCGCTGGATGTTTCGGTCCAGGCCCAGACTCTCAACCTGTTGCAGGACCTGCAAAAGGATTTCAACCTGACCTACTTGTTCATCTCCCACGACTTGAGTGTGGTGGAACACATCAGCGACCGCGTGGTGGTGATGTATGTCGGAAAATTGGTGGAGCATGCCCGGACGGAGGAGCTGTTCTACAACCCCAAGCATCCCTATACCGAAGCCCTGCTTTCGGCCGTCCCGAAGCCCGATCCGCGTCTGCGGACCGCACCGATCGTCTTGCAGGGGGATGTCGCCGACCCGGCCCATCCGCCCAGCGGCTGCTACTTCCACCCGCGTTGCCGATTTTGCATCGAACGGTGCAAGATGGAGGCGCCGCAGTTGCGGGAAATCGCCCCCGAGCATTACGTGAGCTGTCACCGCGCCGATGAACTCACATTGGCCGGCGTCACCAAACTCGCCGCCACGGCGCCGGCACCCTAGCCGGCCACAGGCAAAAACCATGATTGGGATGCCACGTCATCCGCAATTATAGAAAGGAGGAACCAGCGCACCAGGAATTTGGCACGGACCGGTCCTTTCGAAGCACAACCTAGGCCAAGCCAAGGAGGAAAGAAATCATGGGTAACAGAAGGAAGATCTCTCGACGCGAGTTTCTGCAGGTCACTGCAATGGCGGTAGGCGGCAGCACGCTGGCGGCCTGCACCCCGACGACGCCCGTCCCGACCACGGCCCCGGCCCCGACCACAGCCCCGGTCGCGACGGCTTCGACCGCCGCCAAGTACAAAGAGCCCGCCATGTTGGAGGCGCTTGTCGCCGAAGGCAAGCTCCCGCCGGTGGCGGAGCGGCTCCCCGAGAATCCGTGGGTGGCTCCGGTGCTGGATAAGAACGGCGTTTCCGGCGGCGTTATCCGCCGCGCGTACACCGGCCCGGGCGACAAATGGGGCATGTCCAAACTGTGCGATCGCGCCATGGTCTGGTTCGACCTGGACCTGGTCATGCGCCCGCGCCAGTGCGAATCCTGGGAAGTCAACGAGGACGGCTCGCAGTACACCTTCCATATCCGCAAGGGCACCAAGTGGTCCGACGGCGTGGAATTCACCTCCAAAGACGTCCGCTTCTGGTTCGAGAAGGTGATCAGCAACGCGACCCTCTTCCCCGCGATGGACGGGAAATGGTGGACCGGCCAATCCGCGGATAAACAGGTGATGGAACTGGAAACCCCGGACGACTACACCTTCACCTTCAAGTACAAAGCCCCCAAGCCGCTGCTGATCTACGTCATCGGCCGCGAAGGCATCGGAGCGCCCGAGCACTACCTGAAAGACTGGATCATGGATACCACCAGCGATAAGGAAGGCCTGCAGGCCAAGGTGACCGCCGCGGGATTCGAATCCTGGGATAAATACTTCATCGATAACCGGCGCTTCTGGATGTGGAACCCGGACCTGCCGCACTTCGGCCCGTGGAACGCCAAGAATGACCTGAACGCGGAGAAGTGGATCATCGAGCGCAACCCCTACTTCTTCGGGGTCGACTCGGACGGCATGCAGCTGCCTTACCTGGATGGCGTGCACAGCCGGCTGTTCTCGGATGCGCAGACGTTCAACCTGTGGATGGCCAACGGAGAGATCGATTTCCAAGCCCGCCGCGTCCAGGTGGGCGATTACACCTACCTGAAAGAGAACGAAGCCAGCGGCGACTACTAGGTTGTGGTCTGCCCGGCGGCCAAGCACATGGTGGTCGTGCTCAACCAGGCCTGCAAGAATGAGAAGCTGCGCAAGTTCTTCATGAGCCGCGACGTGCGGATCGCCATCTCGCATGCCATCAACCGCGAAGGGATCAACGAGCTCAACTACCTCGGCCTGGGCACCCCGCGCCAGTACAGCCCGCTCTCCATGTCGCCGCAGTACTACGAGAAGCTCACCAACGCTTACCTGACGTATTATCCGGTCAAGGCCAATGAACTGCTCGACAAAGCCGGATACGGCGCCAAGGACGCGGACGGCTTCCGCAAGTACTCCGACGCCGAGGATGAGGAAACGATTTTCTTCGTCCTGGAAGGCACCTACGGATCGGGCACATCCGACGAGGACGCCGGCCAGCAGGTCGTCAAGATGCTCAAAGCCGTCGGCATCAAGTGCGAGTACAAGTTTGTGGAGCAGACCCTCTACAACACCCACTACACCTCGAACGACATGGATGCCGCCTGGACGTTCGCCGACCGGACCGTCGTCCCGTTGGCGGCCGAAGGACTGATCTTCCGCGGCGTCGCCAGCGACCGGCCGTTCGTCGATGCCTACAACAAGTTCCTGAGCGATCCCGACAATCCGATCGCGATCGAGCCGCCCGCGGATCACTACGTCCGCAAGCTCGACAGCCTCTGGACTCAGATCATTGAAACCGGCGATACGGACAAGCAGAACGACCTCTTCCGCCAGATGCTCGATGTCTGGGCCGAGGAGCTGCCCATGATCGGCGTGGTGGGCGAACTGCCTGCCCTCACCGTCGTCAAGAACGGGCTCAAGAACTTCGCGTCCAGCCCCAACGACGATACGACCTGCGACGAATATGTTCGCAACCCCGAAACGCTCTTCTGGGAGAATCCCGCGGAGCATATGGGTGACTAGGCGGTAACCGGCACGCAAACGGCATTCCCCCTTCCCATCCGGGAAGGGGGAATGCCGTGCCGGAGCACTTCGGTTTTTCCCGCGGGGAACACATCGCCATCCGCACAGGCGGCTGGTTGTTTAGCGGAGGTAGCTGATGCTCGGATACATCCTGCGCCGGGTGGCGATCATGATCCCCACATTGTTCGTCATCTCGATCATGACGTTCATCATCATCCAGCTTCCCCCGGGGGATTTCCTGACCTCGTATGCCGCCAGCCTGCGGGCGCAGGGGGAAGTCATCGATGAGGATGAAATGGAGGTCATGCGGGAGCGCTACGGCCTCAACCAGCCCATCTACGTCCAGTATGCCAAATGGATCTGGGGAATCATGACCCGCGGGGATTGGGGCCAGTCGATGTCGCTGCAGGTGCCGGTCAAAGACCTGATCTGGCAGCGGATGGCCCTTTCGATGGTGCTTTCGGTCGTCTCCCTGATCGTCGGCTGGTTCATCGCGATCCCCCTGGGAGTCTATTCCGCCACGCATCAATACTCCCTTGTTGATTACATCGTCACCTTCATCAGCTTTATGGGGATCGGCACGCCCAGCTTTCTGTTGGGGCTGGTGGTCATGTACGTGGCCATGAACTACATGGGCCTCACGGTCGGCGGCCTGTTCTCGAGTCAATACATCATGGCGCCGTGGTCGTGGGATAAGGTCATCGACCTGGCCAAACACATCTGGATCCCGATCGCCATCCTGGCATTTAATGGCACGGCCGGCGGATTGCGCACCACCCGCGCCAATCTGCTGGACGAACTCAACAAACCGTATGTGGAAACCGCGCGCTCCAAGGGGCTGAAGGAAGGGCGCGTCATCTGGAAATACCCGGTGCGGGTGGCGCTCAACCCCTTCTTCAGCACGGTGGGGTGGGAACTGGCGAACCTGATCGGCGGCGCCACCCTGCTTTCGATCGTGCTGAACCTGCAGACGGAAGGCCCGATGCTCTTGAACGCGCTGACCGCGCAGGATATGTACCTGGCGGGCAGCTTCCTGTTCCTGCTCAGCGCCATTACGGTCGTCGGCACGCTGGTGTCTGATATTCTGCTGGCGTGGGTGGATCCGCGCATTCGCATGACATAATCCGGAGGCCTGCGCCTCTGTTGTTTTTCCATCCCGACGCGAGGGAGCATGACGAATCAGCCCAAGATTCCCGTGGACGAAGAAGCCAAGATCGAAGAGAAGATCGCCGTCGCGACTCCCGCCACCATGATGTGGTGGAAGTTCCGCAAGCACAAGGCGGCGGTGATCAGCACCGTCTTTCTCGTGTTCATGTATCTGCTGGCGATCTTCTGCGAGTTCGTTTCTCCCAGCGTGCCGGACGCGACGTCGGCCCGCTACATGTCGGCCCCGCCTTCGACGATCCGGCTTGTCGATGTGGAGGGGAAATGGCACGCGCCCTTCGTGTATCTCACCGAGATGTCGCGCGACCCGGTGACGCGCCGCGCCATCTATACCGAGAACACCGAAGTCCGGTATCCCATTAAACTCTTCTCCACGGGTCCGGCCTATAAATTCTGGGGTCTTTGGGAAACCGACATCCATTTGTTCGGGCTGGGTGTGGCGGACGAGGAGCAGCGTGTCATGCTCCTGGGCGCCGACCGGGTGGGCCGCGATATGCTCACAATGACGGTCTACGGCGCAAGAATTTCGCTCTCGATCGGCCTGATCGGCGTGGCCCTCAGCCTGGGCATGGGGATAGTCATCGGAGGGATATCCGGGTTCTACGGCGGCGCCATCGACAATTTCATCCAGCGGGTCATCGAATTTATCCGTTCCATCCCGCACATCCCGTTATGGATGGCGCTCAGCGCGGCGCTGCCGCTGGAATGGCCGGTGTTGAAAGTCTATTTCGCCATCTCCATGATCCTCTCGTTGACCGGCTGGACGAGCATGGCCCGCACGGTGCGCGGGCGGTTCCTGGCGATGCGCGAGGAGGATTTCATTCTCTCGGCCCGCCTGACGGGGTCGAGCGAAGGCCGGATCATCCTGGTGCACATGGTGCCCTCTTTTCTCAGTTACATCATCGCCATCCTGACCCTGGCCGTTCCCTATATGATCCTGAGCGAGACCAGTCTGAGTTTCATCGGGTTGGGGCTGCGGGCGCCGGCCGTCAGCTGGGGGGTGCTGCTGGCGGAGGCGCAGAACGTCCGGTCGATCGCGCTCACCCCGTGGGTTTTCTGGCCGGCGGTGGCGGTCATATCGACCGTACTGGCTTTCAATTTCCTGGGTGACGGCTTGCGCGACGCCGCCGATCCTTACGCGCGGTAGGAGGCCGTTTTGAACGAGAGCAACCCGCTGCTTCAAATAAAGGATCTGAAAACCTACTTCTTCCTCGACGAAGGCACCGTCAAGGCGGTCGACGGCGCCGACCTTGAGCTCGGCACCTGCAGCACGCTCGGCGTGGTCGGGGAAAGCGGCTGCGGCAAGAGCGTCGCCGCCCGGTCGATCATGCAGATCGTGGCCAAAGGCGGAAGGATCGTCAGCGGGGAAATCCTCTTTCATCACCAATTGTGCAAGCCCGGGACGGACCGCCGGCTGAGCGAAAAGGAAGAGGTCATCGATCTCGCGATGCTCGACCCGCAGGGGGATAAAATCCGCTCGATCCGCGGTGCCGAGATATCGATGGTGTTTCAGGAGCCGATGACGTCGCTCAGCCCGGTGCATACCATCGGCAATCAGATCGGGGAGGTCATCTCCCTTCATCAAAAACTGGATCCGAAACAGGCGCGCGAGAAGGCGATCGCGATGCTCGATCACGTGGGCATGCCGCTGCCGAAGCGGACCATCGACCGCTACCCGCATGAACTCTCCGGCGGCATGCGCCAGCGGGCGATGATCGCCATGGCGCTCTCCTGCCATCCGAGCCTCCTGATCGCCGACGAACCCACCACCGCGCTGGACGTCACGACCGAAGCCCAGATCCTCTCCTTGATGCGCAAACTGCAGGACGAACTGGGCATGTCGATTATGTTCATCACCCACAACCTGGGCGTGATCGCGCAAATGGCGGACCGGGTGGCGGTCATGTACCTCGGCAAAGTGGTCGAAGCCGCAAGCGTGGATACGCTGTTCTACAAGCCGCTGCATCCGTATACCCAGGCGCTGATGGAATCCATCCCGCGGCTGGGGGCGAAGAAGCGGCGCGGCGAACGCCTGGCTTCGATCCGCGGCTCGGTCCCGGATCCCTACAACCTTCCCAAAGGATGCCCCTTCCACCCGCGCTGCGCGAAACGCGTGCCGAACGTGTGCGACCGGGAAGAACCCCCGAATCTGAAGGTGGACCAGGGGCACGAAGTACGCTGCGTCCTGTACAAATAAGCGGCGAACCCTATTACCCCGCAGGGTCTTTCCGCCTGCTTTCAAAAAGGCCAGGATAGCCGGACACATTGTCGCGGCCTTTTTTTCCCAGGGCAGTGCCGGGGGCTCGCGTATGTTACGATCCAAGAGGGCAGGATATGCCAACCGATAAACAGATGACGGATGCCGGCGATGCCAATTCCTATATTTCCACCGTGGAAGTGGAGGGTGGTTTTCCCCTTTCCAGCAATGGCCGGTCGGCGCCTTTGTGCGTCAGCCGCGAAGATTACCCCGGGGTGATCCGGGTGGCGGGAATGCTTCAGGCGGATATCGCCCGCGTGACGGACGCCGAACCCGCGCTCAACCTGGATGGGATCCCGCCCGCTGGGGAAACAGTCCTGATCGGAACGCTGGGGCGCAGCCCGTGGATCGACGCGCTGGCGCGCGAACGCAAACTGGACGTCTCCGACCTCGCCGGCAAGCGCGAGAAGTTCATCCTGCAGGTGATCCGCAATCCGATGCCGAAGGTGGACAGCGCGCTGGTCATCGCCGGCAGCGACAAGCGGGGAACGCTGTACGGGATGCTTGATCTCTCCACCCGCATCGGCGTTTCGCCCTGGTGCTGGTGGGCGGACGTGCCGGCGCGGAAGCAGCGCGCGCTCTATGTGCGGCCGGGACGCCATACCCTCGGCGAGCCGGCGGTAACCTACCGGGGGATCTTCATCAACGACGAAGCGCCGGCGCTTTCCAAGTGGAGTTTGGAGAAATTCGGCGGTTTCAATCACCGCTTCTACGAGAAAGTGTTCGAGCTGATCCTGCGGTTGAAGGGGAACTACCTTTGGCCGGCGATGTGGGGCAGCGCGTTTCACGACGATGATCCGCTCAATCCGCAATCGGCCGACGAATTCGGGATCGTGATCGGCACCTCGCATCACGAGCCGATGATGCGGGCGCACGCGGAGTGGGCCCGGTACGGCACCGGAGACTGGAACTACACCGCGAACGAGAAAGTCTTGAGGGAGTTCTGGGAGCAGGGCGCGCGCGGGATCGGAGGCCGGGAAGTCACGGTGACCGTGGGCATGCGCGGTGACGGCGACATGCCGATGACCGCCGAGACAAACACCGCTCTTCTGGAACGGATCGTCCGGGATCAGCGGGAAATTCTCTCGTGGGTGACGGGGAAGGACCCCGCCGCCATCCCCCAGCTGTGGGCGATCTATAAAGAGGTCCAGGATTATTACGACCGGGGCATGCAGGTGCCGGACGATATCACCCTGCTCCTGTGCGACGACAACTGGGGAAACATCCGCCGGCTGCCCGAACCCGGCGCGAAGCCGCGCCCCGGCGGATACGGGATCTACTACCACTTCGATTACGTCGGCGATCCGCGCAACTACAAATGGCTCAACACCAGCCCGCTCGCGCGCACCTGGGAACAGATGCACCTGGCGTTCCGCAGCGGGGTGGACCGGATCTGGATCGTCAACGTGGGCGACATCAAGCCGCTGGAATTTCCGACGCAGTTCTTCCTGGATTATGCCTGGTCGCCGGATGCGTGGCCGGCGGAACGCCTGCCCGAATACACCCGGGCCTGGGCCGCGCAGCAATTCGGCGCGCCGTACGCGGAGGAGATCGCCCGCATCCTTTCCGGGTATACGCGGATCAACGGCCGCCGGAAGCCCGAGATGCTGGCGCCGGACACGTATAGCCTTGTGAATTACCGCGAGGCCGCGACGGTCGTCGAAGAATATAAAAAACTGGCCGAAGACGCCGAACGGATCTCCGATGCCCTGTCCCCGGAGTACCGGGATGCGTACTACCAGCTGGTGCTGCACCCGGTGAAAGCCTGCGCCAATTTGCACGAGCTGTATTTTACGGCCGGGTTAAATCATCTCTATGCGGCGCAGGGGCGGTCGGAAACCAACGATTTGGCCGCGAGGGTCCGGTTCCTTTACGCGCGGGATGCCGAATACTCCCGCTATTACAATGAGGCTCTTGCCGACGGCAAGTGGAGCCACATGATGGATCAGACCCACATCGGCTACACCACTTGGCAGCAGCCGAAAGAGAACAGCATGCCCGAAGCGAAGGAAATCGATGTGCCGAAAGGCGCGGAGATGGGGTTGGCGGTCGAGGGTTCGGAAAAATGGTGGCCGCAGGCTGAGGACGAACCGGTGCTGCCGGATTTCGATGTGTTCCAGCAGCAAACGTACGGCATCGACGTATTCAACCGGGGCGGGGCGCCGTTTGAATTCAAGGCGGAAGCCGGAGAGTCCTGGCTGATCGTGGAGCCGGCGATGGGCAGGATCGAAAAAGAATCGCGGTTGTCGGTCCGCGTGGATTGGGAGAAAGCGCCGGCCGGAACGCGGCGCGCGCCGATCGCGATATCCGGTCCGCCGGGAAGCCGGATTGTCGTCCAGGCCGTCATCCACAATCCCGCCTCTCCCAGACCGGACGAAGTCCGGGGATTTGTGGCAGGCGGCGGATATGTGTCGGTCGAAGCGGAACATTACACCCGCGCCGTGGAAACGGCCGGCATCCGCTGGCAGCGCATTCCGGAACTGGGACGGACTCTGTCGGCGGTGACGCCGTTCCCGGTCACCACCCCCCGTCAGACGCCGGGCGGAGAAACCCCCCGCCTGGAATACCGGATGCACCTGTTTGCCGGCGGACGGGTGAAAGTCCATGCCTACCTGTCGCCGACCCTCGATTTCCGGGCCAAGGGGCTGCGCTATGCCGTCTCGTTCGATGGGGAACCGCCTCAGGTGGTCGACATTTGCGCGGATAAATCGCAAGAGGCTTGGGGAAAGGCGGTGGCCGAGAATATTAAAATTACGGTTACCGAGCACGTGCTCGAAAAACCCGGCGCGCATGTTCTAAAATTCTGGATGGTCGATCCGGGCGTGGTATTGCAAAAAATCGTCGTGGATGAGGGCGGCCTGCGGCCGAGTTACCTGGGTCCGCCGGAAAGCTTCCATCGCCTGATCCGCGACGGGTGACTCTCAGGCGGAACGATTCGTTGGGAGAATCTTGGCGATGCCCGTCAAGCGGCTCACAAGCATCCGGATTTTCGCGGTGTGGCTGATCGGGTTTGGCCTGACGCTGGTCATCGTCCTGCTCTGGCATGAACTCCTGATGGTGTTCGTCGTGAATACCCTCGGGTGGGGAAGATACGCCGTGCCGCTGGTTCACATTACGTATTACTGCGGTGCAGGCTTGTTGTGGGTGGCCTTTTTCATCATCGATATGGAATACCTCAACCGAAGCGTCCGCGAGGGCAGGTTGTTCGAAGCGGCGTCGATTACGATCGGCGCGCAATTATGGCTGATCGCGCTTGGCCAGGCAGGTTTGACCTTGTACGGATTTTTCCCAGCCGATGCGCTTGGCATCGCGCTGATCGGGGGAGAAGGATTGGCGGGAGCAATCCTGCTTGGTCTTGCGAAGTACTGGAAGAGGCGACCGAACGGGTTTGGACGGCTGGACGGGAGAAAGTAATTAAAACCGCCGTTCCGGTAGCCAAACATCGTTACGCGAGGATTGGATGAATCAAGAGACTCTCGGATACCCGCTGGAAAACGGATATATCGACCATTGGCTCCTGGCCGGGCCGGAGATTATTCCGGTGGACGAATTGCGGCGTTTCGGCCATCCGCCGGATAAGCTGCAGATGGCCAAGGCGCATTTCCAGCCCAATCTGGGCATCGACGGCGATCCGGTGGAATACGGCGATTGCCGGATCGGCGATACACAGGAAAAATGGCGGTATGTGCGGACTCGTCCGGATCACCTGGTGGATCTTTCCGCCTTCCATCCGCTGCCGCGTTACCTGCGTGCTTGGGCGTATGTGGAAATCGAAAGCCCTTTGGAACAGGAGGCCGGCGCCGTCCTGTTCTCCGACGGGCCGGCGGACGTCTGGATCCAGAACCGGCATATTCACCGCCGGGAAAAATTTCAGGGCCGCATTCCGGACCGGGTGCGTTTTCCGATCCGGTTGAAGGAGGGCGCCAATCGCGTGATGGTCCGGTTCGAAACGGCGGCCGACCGTGAGACCGCCTTCGGGATGGCGCTGCAGCTCGTCGATTTTCAGACGAAACAGGGAGCCGAAGGCAGGGTCGTCCTCATCCCCACCTGCGCCCCCTCCGCGAAGTACCGGTTGAAGATGGAGGAACTATTCGAGACCTGCCATATCCGCCAGGATGTGTACGCGCGCATGGAAGAGATTGCGGTTCACTTTCCGGAGGGTCCGGCGGTAACCACACCCTTCAACATCCGCATGCAAACCAAAGGCGGCTCGATTTTCGCCGAAGCCAGGCGCGACGGGCGCAAAACCGAGCCGCGGCAGCCGCTGGGGTTCCCTTACCAATCGCCGGAAGGCAGTTACCAGCTGCGTTTCATGCCGCCTCCGGTTGAATTCTACGAACAGAATGTCCGCATCAGCCGGTGGCGCGAGTTCTACGCGGCCACGAATGTTTTCTCCCCGTTGCCGTACGGCTCGTATCCGGATCGGCGTCTTGAATGCCTACAGGACGCCGCCGGCCGGAAGAACAACCTTTTCGGTGAAATAGCCAAGATGGAGGGCGGCTGGTGGAAGGATGTGGCTGTGCAAACCGTGGAAAAGGCGATCGAAGAGGTGAATGCGCGAAGCGCCGGATCGGAACGCCTGCTGTGCGGATTGCTGGGGATGCGCTGCCGCTATGCGGAAAACGATCGGTTCCCGGCGGAAGTGCGGGCACCGCTGGCTGCCTGTACGCTTGGTTTCCGATACGGGGACGACGAACCGGGCGCCGACATCATGAACTTCCGCGGCGAGAGCGGCAGCATCCTGTTCCACACCTGCGAAATCCTGGCGGGTCAGCTTCATCCGGACGAAGTTTTTACCGGCTCCGGAAAAAACGGCCGGTGGCACCGCGAGCAGGGAGAGCGGCTGGCATCGGAATGGATGAAAAAACGCGCCGGGGGAGGCTTCCGGGAATGGGATTCGCCCGCCGCCTTTGAGGAGATGGTGCTTGGCCTGTCGACCCTCACCAGCCTGGCGGAAAATCCGGAGATTCTGGAAATGGCTTCGCTGGTGCTGGATAAATTATGCTTCACCCTTGCCGTCAATTCCTTTCAGGGTGTCTTCGGCTCCACGCATGCCCGGGCGTCCGCCGCGGATATCCGGACCGGGTACCGCCAGCCCACCTCCGGCATCACCCGCCTGTTGTGGGGAATGGGAATTTTCAACGACCATATCCTCGGCGCGGTCGGACTGGCTTGTTCCACGTATGAACTGCCGCCGATCCTCGCCGCCATCGCCGCGGACAGGGCGGACGAAATATGGAGCAAAGAGCAGCATTCCGAAGGGGAGGGAACCGCCGCTACCGTCAATAAAGTAACGTATAAATCTCCGGATGGCATGCTCGCGTCGGCGCAGGATTGGAATCCGGGCGAACCGGGCAGCCGGGAGCACATCTGGCAGGCGACACTCAGCCCGATGGCAACCGTGTTCACCACCCATCCGGGGTGCGCCTCGGAAAGCGACGGCCGTCGCCCGGATGCCTGGAGCGGCAACGCCGTTCTGCCGCGTGTGGCGCAATGGAAGGACATGCTGATCGCCATTTATCAATTCCCGGATGACGACCGGATGGGCTTCACGCACGCCTATTTCCCCGTGCATGCCATGGATGCTTACGAGATCCGCGACGGATGGGCCTTCGGGAAGGCCGGCGACGGCTACATCGCCCTGGCGGCCGCGCGGGGTATGGAATTTCAGACAAGCGGCGACAACGCCTGCCGCGAACTGCGTTCGAGCGGATCCCCCAACATCTGGCTGTGCC
The DNA here is from genome assembly GCA_016932475.1 of Anaerolineales bacterium. Lineage (GTDB taxonomy): Bacteria > Chloroflexota > Anaerolineae > Anaerolineales > RBG-16-64-43 > JAFGKK01. The sequence goes on along the minus strand of JAFGCU010000037.1, from coordinate 45,366 downwards.
AAATGGGACGCGCCGCGCTGGACGGGTCGTTTACGGAATTCCAGGAGAAGGTCTTCCGGCTTCCGGTCCAGTTTGACGGCGCGCAGGTGGAAATTACCGGATTGCGCGGCGATCATCTGAGTTTCGGGTGGCAGTTTCCGTTGCTGGTGAACGGCAGGGAAGAACCCCTAAGCGGCTTCCGGCATTACGATAATCTGTACTGCACCTGCGACATGGGTGCGCCGGAGATGGAAATCCGGCATGGACGGGACGCCCTGCGGCTGCACTTCGAGGAAGATCCGGGAAAAGAGCAGGGCGGCACATAACACCGCCAAGACACCAAGGCACCAAGGAACAAAGAAAACACGGCGGTTACGTTTTCTTTGTTCCTTGGCGCCTTGGTGGTTTAAATCACACCCGCCGGCATCCATGCGCTGCGGGCGATTTGCGCCATCCACCTATCGCTTCTGGGCTCATCCAACAGGCAGACGCCGGCCGGATTGCCCATAAATGGCGTATCGGTAAATGCATCCACATGATAGAGATTCACCATTCATCCCTCGCTTGATTTGCGCCGGGTGCATCGCATATACAAAGGAGAGGGATCGTATTCTCCCTCTCCTTTCCGATATTTGGACTTCCCGTTCCTACCCCGATTGCTTGCGGTCGATGGAAAAAAGCCGCAAGGCGCCTTATGCCAAGTAGTCGAAGCACCCGATCCCGGTGTTCCCGACGATGACCGAATCACATCCGCGCGGCAGGACAAGGATCTCCCTGTGCCCCGCCTTCTCGGTGACCTTCACCGTGTTCCCCTCGCGCTGGATCGCCACATCCGTCGTGGCATCCGGGTACATAGCGCTGGATTCCCCGTGCATCCAGACGACGGGACCCTGGATGCCGAGCAGCGTCAGTTTCAACAGGATGAACTCGCTTTCAAACCGGGCTTTAACGTAGTTGCCGCAATATTCGCCGATGACGCAGGTGTTTTTAATCCATAGCGTCACAAAATTGCCCGATGGGGCGGTGCAGTGCGCGGCCGGATACGGCACGCCGGGTGCCGGGTCGTCCACGCAACCGGACCAGGTGCCGACCACCGCGAGCCAGCCGGAGAAATCGAAGGTGGGGGTGGGGGGAACGGGCGTCTGCGTGGGGGTGGGCGACGGGGCGACCGTATGGATGGGTCCGGGTTCGGTTGGAGCGGCCGCGGATACGGTCGGCGTGGCGGACTCCGTGGAGGCGGGAGACGTCACGGTGAGGGTGGATGGGGTCTCCGTGCCGACGGGAAACGTGCAGGACAGCGCGGCGAGGATGGAGACGATGATAACCGAATAGAGCCTTCGTTTGCCCTTTTGGGTATGCATGCCATATCCTCCTGGTATTTGTCCGGATTTGCCTATTCACGGATTGTATCCAAATCCGGAAAAACGTGCCGAAGAGCAGCCGGCGGACAGGCTTTCCGGCGTCGGCCTCTCCATTCCGGCGGGGTTTGGAGCCGGAGACGCGTAAAAACCGACCTCGGAACCTTCCTTTTCATGATTCTGGATATATAATCTTCTGGATTGGATACTCCCAAACCGTTATTTTTCACCTCTCCCCGCCCAAAGGAGCAATTCTATGAGCGTCATCGAAGTCAGTAAACTCACGAAGTATTACGGCAAATCCCGCGGCATTGTGGACGTCTCTTTCAATGAAGAACAGGGGGAAATCTTCGGCTTCATCGGTCCGAACGGCGCCGGGAAGTCGACCACCATCCGCCTGCTGCTATCCCTGATCCACCCGACCAGTGGAAGCGCCAAAATCTTCGGCAAGGATGTGACCACCCACGGGCCGGAGATCCGCCGCGACATCGGCTATCTCCCTTCCGAGGTCTTTTACTACGAAGGCATGAAAGTCATCGATCTGCTCAAGTATTCCGCCAGTTTCTTCGACGGCGACTGCACCCAGCGGATGCGCGAACTATCCGAGTACATGGAACTGGAAATGAACCGGCGCATCAGCGACCTTTCCTATGGCAACAAGAAAAAGGTTGGGATCGTCCAGGGACTGCTGCACAGCCCCAAACTGCTGTTCCTCGATGAGCCGACCGCCGGGCTCGATCCGCTGATGCAACGCAAGTTCTTCGATCTGATCCGCAAGGAAAACGCGCGCGGCGTGACCGTCTTCTTCTCCTCCCACATTCTGGGCGAAGTCCAGCGGCTGTGCAACCGGGTAGGGATCATCCGCGAGGGCAAGATCGTGGAGATCTCCGACATCCGCGCCCTGCAAAAGAACAATTATAAAAAGGTGTGCGTGACGGCCAAGGAACTGAAACCGGCCGATGTCAAGATGGCGGGCGTGACCAATGTGCAAACCGACAATGGCACGGTGAGCTTCTTCTTCAAGGGCGACATCAACGCGGTGGTCAAGAAAATCGGCGGCATGAAGCTGGAAGATGTGACCATCGAAGAGCCGACCCTCGAAGAAATTTTCATGCACTACTACGAATAGGCGGCAGCGATGAGCGCAACCATCTACCGACACGAATTTCTCATACGGCTAAAATCGATCGTCATTTGGTCGTTGTCTATGGCATTCCTGATCGTTTTCTTTTTTGCCATGTTCCCGGTATTCGCCGACCAGGCGGCGTTGATGAACGAATTTATGGAAAAGTACCCGCAGGAATTGCGGGTTGCCTTCGGCATGGACAGAATGGATCTTGCCACCGTGCTGGGTTTTTTTAGTTTCGTCCTTATGTTCGTCCAGCTCTGCTTGGCTATCCAAGCCGGCAACTACGGCTTTGGGCTGGTCTCGATCGAAGAGAGCGAGCTGACCGCCGATTTTCTGATGACCAAGCCGGTAAGCCGTGGGCAGATTCTGACCAGTAAACTGCTGGCCGCGATGACCAGCCTGACCATCACCAACCTGGTGGTGTGGGCGGCCAGTTTCACCGCGATCACGCTTTTCCGCGGCGAGCACGCATACGAACCAGGCACGCTGATCCTGCTGCTGATCGGCATCCTAATCTTCCAGCTCTTTTTCTTGAGTGTCGGGCTGGTGGTTTCGCTGCTGGTCAAGCGGGTGCGCAGCGTGACGCCGTATGCCCTCGGCCTGGGGTTCGGGATGTACGTATTAAGTGCATTTAGCGGCATCCTTGGCGATGTGAAGCTGGAACTCGTCACGCCCTTTAAACACTTGGATGCCGCGTACATCGTCCAGCACGGCGCATATAATGCGCCGCTGGTCCTGCTCAACGCAGCGGTCACCGTGATCGCGGTGGCGGCAAGTTATTGGCTGTACACCCGCCGCGACATTTCAGCGGTGTCGTAAGGAGGCGCCTGATGAACATCTTTTTTTATGAACTGAAAGCCAACGTTAAATCGCTGCTGATCTGGAGCTTTATTATCGGGCTGCTGATCTTTATGGCGGCGGCAAAATTTTCCGGTTTTGTCGGCGACCCCGAGATGGCGAAAATTATGGATTCCATGCCCCCGGCAGTGCTGGATGCCCTGAGCATGCGCGCCTTCAACCTGACCACGATCACCGGTTTCTACGGCATCATGTTCATCTACTTTGGGTTGATGGGCGCCATCGCGGCGGCAATGTGGGGCAGCGGCATCATCTCAAAAGAGGAGCGCGACAAGACAGTCGAATTTTCGCTGGTGCTGCCGGTGTCGCGCAGCCGAGTCATCACGGCCAAAGCGCTGACCGCCCTGGTCAACTGCATTGCCTTCGTGCTGATCACCTGGGCGATCTCGCTTCTTGCGGTGCGCTCGTACAGCCCCGACCAAGCTTTCTATGATTTCCTGGCGCTCGAGATGCAGGCCATGTTTGCCATAGAGCTGATCTTCCTGGCCATCGGCCTGTTGCTGGGCTGCGCGATGAAACAGTACAAGCTCTCCGGATCGGCCGCCGTTGGAATCATCCTGGCTACCTACTTCATGTCGGTCATCTCCGCCATGCAGAAAGACCTGGATTTCTTGAAATACTTCACGCCGTTTAAATATTTCGACGCGGGGGAACTTTTACAGACCGGCACGTTGGACGGCGCGTACCTGCTGCTTTCGGCGACGATCGTCGTCGTCTGCGTGGCGGCGGCATACTGGTTCTATAATAAACGCGACCTGTATATTTAAAAACCGTCCGGGCAAATCGGCGGCGGCGGGCGAATGGTAATCGGCCCGCCGCCGCTTTGCCTTTAATCACCCCCGCGGCCCATCCCCTGTGCGGCGGCGGATAGCGGATCTGCGGGCGGCGCTTCAGACCGCTGCTGTCAATCAAAAACACCGGCGCTCTCAGCGTGAGGGACGGAGTTTTTTTACTAGGTTTCAAAACCACTGCCTTTGGCAGTAGGTGACGAGCGGCACTCAGCACGATGATGAAGAGACAACCCGGCGGATGCCGAAGAGGCCGGATGGGACGGATGTTATCGATCCTATTGGATTATTGGATCAGGTGGACGCACCTGAATCCAGGAACCGCACCCCGGTCATTTCTTCTGAAACCTTCCAAAGCTTGAAGGCCGCATCCCGATCGTGGGATCGATTACTGGATTGGACTTTTACCGGATACCCGCGTATTTCCTGGAAGCCGCCCGGGCCGTAATAATCGGCCCCGCGGACCTCCGGCGCGGTGGCGGCGTACAACTCCGGCAACGCGCCCATCGCCGCCTCTTGGGCGATTAACTTGCTGATAAACCTGACCATCCGCCAATCCGGTCCGAGATTGGTCGCCGTCCAGCCGGGGTGGGCCGCCGTGGAGATGGCATCCGCCCCCGCGGATTCCAAACGCCTCTGCAGCTCGTAGGTGAAGAGCAGGTTGGCAAGTTTGCTCTGGGCATAGGCTCTTTGCGGGTCATAGCCTTTTTCTGCGTTGAGATTGCCGAAGTCCATTGCGGCAAAACGATGTCCGCCGCTGCTGACGGTGACGATTCGGGCGCGGGGTGTGTGGAGGATGCGCTCGATCAGGAGCCCTGTAAGCGCGAAATGTCCCAAGTGATTGGTGCCGAACTGCAATTCGAAGCCGTCCGCCGTCTTTCCGGGCGGAACCGCCATGATCCCCGCGTTATTGATCAGGATATCGAGCCGATCGAAGCGGGCGGCGAATTCGCCGGCGAAGCGGCGTATGGAAGCCAGGTCGGATAGGTTTACCCGCATAAGCTCAACACCGGCTTGTGTATGTTCCGCAACGATCCGCGCGGCGGCGGCCCGGCCTTTTTCCTCGTTGCGGCAGGCAAGGATCACAGTTGCCTTTTTGCCGGCCAGCGCCCGGGCTTCTTCATAACCGATGCCGCTGTTGGCTCCGGTGACGACAACGATTTTTCCGGTCAGGTCGGGAATGTTCTCGGCGGTCCAGGTTTGGGTCATGAGGAACCTTTCTAAGGATGACTGAATATCCGCTCCAAAATGGCGGCACTCGGTGTGTTATTTTAACGCATCCGCAATTCCCCTGGCCCATGCGCAGATCGCGTTCCAATCACGGAAATCACGAAAGGGGGCTTTGACGTTTTCGATCATCTTCCGCTCGAGGAAGGTCATCTTTTGACATCGGTTAGCTTCTGTGAAACGAATCCAGATCAATTTGATGAGATAAAGGAACTTATCGGAAGAAAAAATGCAGGTTTTCTTGGAGGGTTAGAAGATATCGTACTTTTTACGGATGATGATTTTACAGCTCAATTTCCAACCCTTGATAGCATCTCAAACAAACTTGAAGACGAAGGGTTGCAGAATTTGAGAGATCTCGCGGAATTGCGCAGCTAGAAGAATGGTTGGAGAATAATGGGGAAGATTTATTTTTCGCTGGCTGGCCAAAAGTAGGTGAAATTGTGACGCTTAGGAACGAACAAGCGGATCGAAAGCGTCTTGAATTATGGCCTATGCCATTACAAATTGAATTAAGAATTCGAGCTTGACAGTATTTGCCGCTTATGCTAACATGCCTTACATTATGCAATCGAACCTGGGCTTCTTCTTTTACGCGTATTTTTACGGTGCCCCTAAGGCAGCCGTCGCTTCGCGTTGAGAAGGGTCCAAGTCCGGTAACACGCCCAACACATACCGCGAGGCCAAACGGCCTCGCGGTTTTTTTTTATCCACCCCTCTGAAAAGGCCCCGGGCCTCCGGGAGGGAAACCTGAAAATTCGGAGGAACATCATGGCCGTCCGGGGAATTCGAGGCGCGACAACCTCGCCCAGCAATAAATCCGAGGACTTGTCGGCGCGGACCAAGGAATTGCTTCTGGAAATCCACAAGCGCAACGGATTCCTGCCGGAAGATCTGGCGGCGATCATCTTCACCACCACGCCGGACCTGAACGCCGCCTTCCCGGCGTTATCCGCCCGGGAGATCGGATGGCGGGATACCGCGATGCTGTGCGCGCACGAGATCGACGTCGCCGGCAGCGTTCCGCGCTGCATCCGCGTCCTGATCCTCTGGAATACCGAACGCACCCCGGGTGAGATCCGCCATGTCTACCTGCACGAGGCGGAGTCGCTGCGGCCGGATCTGGCCGGCCCGCCGGCCGAAAAACCGGCGCTTGAGGCGTACCGCACCCCGGCCTCGATCGCCTTCCAGGGAGAGCACGGTGCTTTCTCCGAGGAAGCGATTCTGCTCGGGATCGGTTCGGAAACCTCGCGCACACCCTGCCGGACCTTCCAGGAAATCTGCCTGGCGGTGACGAGCGACCGCGTGGAAGCCGGCCTCCTGCCGGTCGAAAATTCCACCACCGGCTCGATCCACACCTCCTACGATCTGCTGCTGGAATACGACCTGCATATCATCGGGGAATTCATCCTTCCGGTCCGGGAATGCGCGATGCTGCCGCCGGGGGTGGAGGTGGATACGGTCCGCCAGGTGATCAGCCATCCGCAGGCGCTCGAGCAGTGCGCGCGCTGGATCTCCTCCCAGCATTGGGAAGCGGTCCCGGTGTACGACACGGCCGGCGCGGCAAAAATTCTGGCACAGGAAAAACGGCCGGACCGCGCGGCGATCGCCAGCGAAACGGCGGCGAAAATCTACGGGCTGAACATCATCGCCCGCTCGATCCAGGATGTCCAGGCGAATTACACCCGCTTCCTCCTGCTTTCGAAGGAGGCTCGGCCGATCGGCAAGCCGTCCAAGACCTCGCTGATCTTCGCCACCCGCCACAAACCCGGCGCGCTGCACTCCTGCCTGAACGTGCTCGCGCAGCGCGGCATCAACCTGAACAAGATCGAATCCCGCCCGGACCGCAAGAAGCCGTGGCATTACCTGTTCTATCTGGATTTCGAGGGCGATGCCGCGGATCCGAAGGTGGTGGAAGCGCTGGAAGAGATGCGCACGCACACCGAGTTCGTCCGCGAACTGGGGTCGTATCCGACCCGGACATTGGGGAACGAAGAATGACCGCAACCGGAGCCGCGCTGCGCCGGTTGCCGGAAATCCGCCTGGAAGAGGCGCGGCATGCCGCGCCCATACATGCTGGGAAAAGGAGAGACACCATGGTTATCGTTATGCAGGATCATGCGGCCAATGAAGCGATCGACGAAACGGTGCGCCGGGTGAAGGAGATGGGGTACGGCGTAAACGTCTCCCGCGGCGAGGAACGCACCGTGATCGGCGTGTTGGGCGATGAGCGCCAGATCGAATGGGAGCACCTGGAGTTGCTGCCGGGCGTGGAGCGGGTGGTTCGCATCCTCAAACCGTACAAGCTGACGTCGCGCGACGCGCGCCCGGATAGCACGGTCGTCCGCGTCGGCCCGGTGGCCATCGGCGGGGAGGCGGTCGTCTTCATCGCCGGCCCGTGCGCTGTGGAAAGCCGCGAGCAGATCATCGAAACGGCCAGGGCGGTCAAATCGGCGGGGGCGCACATGCTCCGCGGAGGGGCCTATAAACCGCGCTCCTCGCCGTACTCGTTCCAGGGGATGGCCGAAGAGGGATTGAAACTCCTGGCCGAAGCCCGGGATGCGACCGGTCTGCCGGTGGTGACCGAGGTGATGTCGCTGGAGCAGGTGGAAACCGTGGCGCGCTACGCGGACATGCTCCAGATCGGCGCGCGCAACATGCAGAACTTCCCGCTGCTCCAGGAGGTCGGCAGGAGCGGGCATCCGGTGCTGCTCAAACGCGGGATCAGCGCGACGATCGAAGAATGGCTGATGGCGGCCGAGTACCTGCTGGCCAGCGGCAACGCGCGCGTTGTCTTGTGCGAACGGGGAATCCGCACGTTCGAAACGGCCACCCGCAACACGACCGACATCAACGCGATCCCGGTCGTCAAGCGGCTTTCCCATCTTCCGGTGATCGTCGACCCGAGTCACTCGACCGGCAAGAACGAATACATCGAGTCGGTCTCGCGCGCGGCGATCGCCGCCGGGGCGGACGGGTTGATCATCGAGGTTCATCCGCACCCGGATGAGGCCCTCTCCGACGGCGCGCAGAGCCTGCGGCCGGAAGCATTCGCGGGGGCGGTCGTGAATATTAAGCGGGTCGCCGCCGCCGTCGGGCGGAAATAAGCGGGCCGCGAGGCGGACGTTTTCTGGGAACCGGAAGTGCAATCGGATAAAATGAATATTGCGTCACGAGTCCGCAACCGGTCAAACCCTCCCCCTCATCCCGTCCTTCTCCCAGCATATGCCGGGAGAAGGTGGCCGAAGGCCGGATGAGGGAGTGGGAAAAAGGCAATATTTGCAAATATGCCCTCTGGAAATGAATCTCAGCACGAATTAGGAAGCTTGACCGTCGGCGTCGTCGGCCTTGGGCTGATGGGCGGATCGCTCGCGCTCGGCCTGGCCGGAAAATGCCGCCGCCGGATCGGGTTGGATTCCGATCCCGGTGCGGATGCGGCGGCGCTTGAGCGCAATGCGGTCGACGAACTGGCCCTCCATCTTCCGGACCTGGTGCAAAAATGCGATCTGATCATCCTCGCCGCGCCGGTCCGGACGATCCTGGCGGTCCTGAAGGAGCTTGCCGAAATCCGGCCGCCGCAGGGAGCTGCCCGGGTGGTGATCGATATCGGCTCGACCAAGAGCGACATCGTGAAGGCGATGGAAGCCCTGGGGCAGGGGTACGACCCGCTCGGCGGCCACCCGATTTGCGGCCGAGAGGTGCAGGGGATCCGCCATGCGGATGCTTCGCTATACCGCAATGCCGCGTTTGTCCTCACGCCCATCCCGCGCAGCTCGCCGCGCGCCCTGGCGCTCGGACGGCAACTGGCGGAGGTGCTCGGTGCCCGTCCTCTGGAACTGACCGCCGCCGAGCACGATACGCTGATCGCCTCGACCAGCCATCTTCCGCATCTGGCCGCGGTCGCACTGGCCCAGACCGCGCGCCGCCTGCCTTCGGCCTCCGCCCTGGTCGGACCGGGCTTCCGCGACACCTCGCGCCTGGCGGCCTCCAACCTTGAGATGATGACCGATATTCTCCTGACCAACCGCGATCATGTCCTGCAGGCGCTGGAAGAATACATTCACCGGCTGGAAGCGCTGGCTCAGCGCGTCCGCGAAGGCGATGAAGCGCGCTTGAAGGTCCTGCTGGCGGAAGGCCGGCGGGCCCGGCAGGAGCTGCTGGAACCCTCTTCGCCCAAGGGGAAAGAATGAGCATTCGGTCGCAACCAGCCGCCCCTCTGCGGGGCGCCGTAAGCCTGCCCGGGGACAAATCCATATCGCACCGCGCGGCGCTCATGGCCGCCATGGCGGCCGGCCGCAGCCGGATCGACGGCATGCTGCGCGCCGGAGTCACCCAGGTCATGCTTAATGCGCTGACCGGCCTCCGGATTGAGTGGAGTTGGGAAGGGGAGGCACTGGTTGTCGAAGGCGCCGGCCGAAGGGGATTCCAATCCCCATCCGCAGAAGGGGCGGGGGAGGCAAAGCCGCTGAATTGCGGCAATTCGGCAACGACGATGCGGTTGTTAAGCGGCGCACTGGCCGGAAAACCGGGTTGGATTTCCAATTCCATCCGTCCGGAATTCATTTTGGATGGATCGGAACAGCTTCAAAAGCGGCCTATGAACCGCGTAATCGGACCGCTATGCGAAATGGGCGCCGAGATCCGGTCAATTGAGGGCACAGGCTGCGCCCCGCTCGCGCTGAGACAATCCCCTTTAAAAGGAATCGAATACCGGACACCGGTGGCTTCGGCCCAGGTGAAAAGCGCGGTTTTACTCGCGGGGCTATCCGCATCAGGCTCCACACTTGTCGAAGAACCGTCGCCCTCGCGGGACCATACGGAAAGGCTTTTTTCCTGGCTGGGCGTGCGCGTGGAAGCCGGGCAGTGCCGGGCGCGCGTGTTTCCACTCCAGGAACCGCTTCCGCCGCTGACATTCAAGGTTCCGGGAGATTTTTCCTCGGCGGCGTTCCTGCTTGCCGCGGCTGCGATCGTCCCGGGGTCGGATGTCCTCGTGCAGGGTGTCGGATTAAATCCGCGCCGAACCGGGCTGCTGGCCGTACTGCGCCGGATGGGCGCTGAGATCACCGCGGAAGCGCAAACGGAATCCGCGGGCGAGCCGGTCGGCGATCTGCGGGTGCGCGCGCGTCCGTTGAAGGGAACGGTCGTCGAAGGGGGCGAGGTCGTGGATATGATCGATGAATTCCCGGTCCTGGCCGTCGCCGCCGCCTGCGCCGAAGGGATAACCGAAGTCCGCCACGCGGCCGAACTGCGCCACAAGGAATCCGACCGCATTTCCGTCCTGGCGGGCGAACTCCGCAAACTGGGAATCGATATTGCCGAATCCCCCGATGGATTCTCCATCCGGGGTCCGGTGAAATTCCCCGGCGGGATCGCGGACGGCCATGGCGATCACCGCCTGGCGATGTCGCTCGCCGTGGCCGGGATGGTTTCGCAAAACGCAGTGGCGGTCGAGGGGCCGGAGTGCATCGCCGAATCCTTCCCCGGGTTTGCGCGGCTTTTTAATTCGCTCGGAGCGCGGCTGGAATGAAAACCGTCCTCATCGGCTGGCCGATCCGTCATTCCATTTCGCCGGCGATGCACAATGCCGCTTTCCAGGAGCTTGGAATCCATGGTAAGTATTCGCTGCTGCCGGTGGAACATCCGGAGGATCTTGGAAAAACATTATCCGCGTTGAAGGCCGATCCGGACTGGATCGGCGCGAATGTCACCGTTCCCTATAAAGAAAAGGTTATCGACCATTTGGACCGGCTTGAGGGCGCGGCTGCGGAACTGAAAGCCGTGAATACGATTGTCCGCAGGGGGGAGCAACTGATCGGGCACAACACCGACATGCCGGGATTCCTCGCCGATCTGAAGCGGAACGGGATGAATCCCGCCGGGAAACCGGCGCTGGTCATCGGATCAGGCGGCGCGGCGCGCGCCGTGGTGCTCGGTCTGGTGGGCAGCGGGTGCACGGTCAGCCTGGTGGCGGTGATCCGCGAGCAGGCGGCCGCGCTGGCTGCCGAACTCGGGCGCGGACGGGTGGAGGTGCTCGGCTGGGACGACCCCCGCCTCGCCGCGATAGCGAACGGCGCGGCGCTGATTGTGAATACCTCGCCGGTCGGGATGTGGCCGAAGACGGACGTATCCCCGTGGCCGGAGGAAATCCCGCTGCCGGGATCGATTCCGGTTTACGACCTTGTTTATAATCCCCTGGAAACCCGCTTTCTGCGGGAGGCCAGATCCCGCGGGGCGAAGACCGCCAGCGGATTGGGGATGCTGGTGGAGCAGGGTGCTTTGGCGTTTGAATTATGGACCGGCGCCCGCGTGCCGCGCGCGGTAATGATGAAGGCGGCGCGGACGGCGTTGGAAGGAAGCGAGGCGGCATGATCCATCTGACGACGGCGGGCGAATCCCACGGTCCGGCGCTGACCGCGATCCTCGAGGGCATTCCGGCCGGGCTGCCGCTGCAGCCGGATGATCTGCAGGCGGACCTGATCCGCAGGCAGACCGGCTGGCTGGGCGGCGGGCCGTACCGCGGCGCCAGCCCCCGGATGAAGCTTGAACACGACCGGGCGCGAATCCTGGCCGGGGTGATGGACGGCAAAACGACCGGCGCGCCGATCGCGCTGCTGATCGAAAACGCCGATCACGCCAAATGGAAAGGCCGCGCGGTGGATTCCATGACGATCCCGCGGCCCGGGCATGCCGACCTTACCGCCGCCATGAAATTCGGGTTCGACGATTTGCGGCCCGGGCTGGAGCGCGCCAGCGCGCGGGAAACGGCCGCCCGCATGGCGGCCTGTTCCGTATGCCGCAAGCTGCTCGCCGCGCTCGGGATCTCCATCGGCAGTTACGTCGTGCAGATCGGATCGATCAGGGCCGGCCTCTCGGCTATGGCGCTCGAGGAGCGGTTGAAGCGCGCCGAGGAAAATCCGCTGCGCTGTCCGGACGCCTCCGCGCAGGAAAAAATGCAGATGGAGATCGACCGGGCGATGAAAGCCGGGGATACGGTCGGCGGCGTCTTTGAAGTCGCGGCGGTCGGCGTGCCGCCGGGGCTGGGCGGATTTGCGGCCTGGGAGCAGCGGTTGGGGTCGCGCCTGGGGGCCGCGCTCTTCGGCATCCCGGCCGTGAAGGGCGTGGAAATCGGCGATGGGTTTGCGATAGCGGCCGTTCCCGGTACACAGGCGCAGGATGCCATCCGGCGGGAGGGTGATGTGCTGACGCGCGCGTCCAACCATGCCGGCGGGATCGAAGCCGGGATCTCCAACGGGCAGCCGGTCATCCTGCGCGCGGCGATGAAGCCGATCGCCACCACCATTTCCCCGCAGGAATCGGTCGACCTCGCCAGCGGAGAAAAAACCGAGACCCGTTACGAACGCTCCGATTTCTGCACGGTCCCGCGCGCCGCGGTGGTGGCCGAGGGGATGATCTGCTTTGTCCTGGCCGGAGCGGTGCTGGAAAAGTGCGGCGGGGATTCGATGGACGAACTCCGGGCGCGGTTCGACCGCCTTCCGCGCGGAGCAATGGGTGATTTTCAACTCGATCCGAAGCCGAAGATATTCTGGTAGAGATTTTTGCCCGATGGCATGGAATTGCTGACGCGCCCGTAGCGGGAAAGTCCGGGCGCGTTTCCATTCCATCCTCCCCCCTGCGCATGCCCCGTCCCAACCCGCTCGCACGGACTTTGGCTTCTCTCTCTTCGGTTCCGGAACCCGGGAAGTATAGGAACGGGGAGTAGAGGTTGGGACGGAATGGGAGGGAGGGCCGGGATAATGGGTGCTTCCATGGATGCCGTTTTTTGGATACAATCCGCCGCACGGTCTGATGTCCTCTCCCTTTCCATGGCAAGTCTTGCAAGCCCTGTGGTATGAAGGGGTTGAGGTCGGCCGCCGAGGATTGAGATGAATTTTTTCATATACGGTCCACCGGGATGCGGAAAGACGACCGTCGGCATGCTCCTCGCCGAACGGATGGGATGGCATTTCCTCGATACCGACAAGATAATCGAGAATGAAGCCGGCATGCCGATCGCGGAGATATTCCTGCAAAAGGGGGAGGCGGATTTTCGCAATCGGGAAAAAACGCTGCTGGCAACACTGGGAAAAACCACCCGCACGGTCGTCGCCCTGGGCGGGGGGACACTGGTGGACCCGGAAAACCGCGCGCTGGTGGAAAAGGACGGGCCGGTGGTCTGCCTGATGTGCGAACCGGAGGTTATCCTTCAGCGCATGGGCGATGAGTTGAATGCCCGTCCGCTCCTGGTTGGAGCCGGTCCGCTGGAGCGGCTTAAATCGCTGCTGGCCAAACGCGCCGCGCTGTATGCTTCCTTCCCGTTGAACCTGGATACCACAACGCTCGCGCCCGAGGATGTGGTCCGCAAGGCGCAGCTGTTGGCCGGCATTTACCACGTCAATGCCATGGGGGCCGGATACGACGTCCTGATCGGGCGCGGGATTCTTCCGCGGCTGGCGCTCGAATTGGAGGAGCGCAAGCTGGGATCGCCGTTCGTCGTGGTCAGCGATTCGAACGTGGCGCCGCTCTATCTGCAGACGGTGCGGGACGCGCTGGCGCCCGCTCCGGTCGAATCGATCGTCTTCCCGGCCGGGGAATCGGGGAAAAATCTGCGCACGCTCGAATCCATATACTCGGAGCTCTACCGCCTCAAGATGGAACGCCGGGGGACAATTCTTGCCCTCGGCGGCGGAGTGGTCACCGACATGGCCGGTTTTGCGGCCGCCACCTACCTGCGCGGCGTATCGTGGGTTGCGCTTTCCACCAGCCTGCTCGGGATGGTGGATGCCGCGATCGGCGGAAAAACCGCGGTGGACATGCCGCAGGGGAAAAACCTGATCGGGTCCTTTTATCCACCGGCGCTCGTCGTGGAGGACCTGGATACGCTTTCCACACTTCCGGCGCAGGAAATGAAAATGGGGATGTCCGAGGCGATTAAAACCGCTGTCGTTGGGGATTCCAAACTGCTCGGGAAGATCGAGGGCCTGGCGGGCCAGGTGAACGCCGACGGACTGGATTGGATCGTCCGGCGCGCGGCGCGGGTGAAAATCCGCGTGGTCGAGGAGGATCCGTTCGAACGCCGGGGCCCGCGGGAAGCGTTGAACTTCGGGCATACGCTCGGCCATGGGATCGAATCCAATTCGAATTTCCAGATTCCGCATGGCGAAGCGGTGGCGCTCGGCATGGTCGCGGAATCCACGCTGGCTGAAAAAATCGGCGTGGCGGAAACGAACCTGTGCGAGCGCCTGACCGGGATCCTGACCGCCTACGGCCTGCCGATCCGGCACGCCGCGCCGGTGGAAAAGATCCTTTCCTTTGTGCAATCCGATAAAAAGCGGCGCGGCGGACGGGTGAAGTGGGCGCTTCCGGTCGCGGCGGGGAAAGTCCGGGTGGGGCTGGACGTGGCGGATGAGGATGTGCGCCGGGCGCTCCTGTCGATCGGCTGCCAGGGATGAACTGCGGTCCGGCAGAGGGCGGGCGGCGGATGGGTGAAGAGGGAGGGCATTTTGATGAAGATCCTGGTGATCCACGGGCCGAATTTAAACCTGCTCGGCGAACGCGAGCCCGAAGTGTACGGACGCACTTCTCTGGCGGATATCGACAAGCGGCTGGCCGGTTTGGCGGAAGAACGCGGAATTGAAATCCAAACCATGCAATCCAACAGCGAAGGGGCGATCGTCGATGCGATCCACGAGGCGCGCACCTGGGCCGGCGGGCTGATCCTCAACCCGGGCGCCTATACCCATTACTCGCTGGCGATCCGCGATGCCCTCCGCGCCGTCCGGTTGCCGGCGGTGGAAGTTCACCTCTCGAATGTCTTCGCGCGCGAGGAATTCCGGCACCGTTCGGTGATCGCCCCGGTTTGCATCGGGTCGGTCTGCGGTTTCGGCCGGCAGAGTTACGAGCTGGCCCTGAACGGGCTGCTGGAATATATTCACTCGCGGACGGAAGCCCGATAATCCCGGTGGGCGAATTGTGATATTGCTCTCAAACGGCGGTATAATTTCCAAAACCCCGTTTGTGAAGACATCGATCAGCCGGCGTTTTGTTTTTTGACAAGCGGACAAGGTATTTACGCGGATCGAAAAATCCGCGCATGACCGCTTAGGATCCGCCAACGGGAGTTCGGAGAACCGCGGAGGAGAGGGAATGTCGGAAGCCATCAACGAGGTCAGACCGTTTCGAGCGGAGCATTACAATCCCGAAAAGGTCGAGAACATCGGCTTGTGCCTCTCCCGTCCCTACGATGTCATCAGCCCCTCGGAACAAAACGAGTATTACCAGCAGCATCCGTACAACGTCGTCCGTCTGATCCTCAATAAAATCGAGGCGGGGGATTCCGAATCCAACAACCGCTACACCCGCAGCCGGGATCTGCTGGAAGCCTGGCGCAGGGAACAGACGATCGTTTCCTACCGGCGGCCGTCGTTCTGGGTTTACGAGCAGGATTTTCAGGTGGAAGGCCTGCCGCCCCGGCATGTGGCCGGTTTCATCGGCCTGGTCCGCCTCCAGGATTACGAGAGCGGACGGATCCTGCCCCATGAAAATATCATCCGCGAACCGCTGGAAGACCGCATCCGGCTGACCCGCACCACCCACACCCAGTTCGAATACATCTGGAGCATTTACCCGGATCCGCACAACACGGTCGACGGGATCCTCGCCACCTGCGACCACGACATTCAGGTGATCGACCACACCGAAAAGACCACCCGCTTCCGCCACCGGCTGTGGCGGCTGGTTAATCCCGGACAGTGCGAGGCGGTCTCGCGCGCGGTATCCAGCCGCCGGATTTACATCGCGGACGGGCACCACCGCTACCAGACGATGCTGACCATCCGCGACGAGATGCGCAAACTGCACCCCAAGGCCGGCCCGGACGCGCCCTGGGAATTCATCATGATGTACCTGGTCTCCGCCAACCAGGAGGGGCTGACGACGATCGGGACCCACCGCCTGCTGACGGGGCTGCCCCCGGTCAGCGAACAAACCATCCGCGACGCCGTTCAGTTGGGGTTCCTGGTGCGCATCTATTCCTTTGGCGAGGACGACGAGCGGGAAGCCCGCGAAATGTGGCTGCGCGAACTGCGCAACGCCGATCCGCGGGATCACAAGTTCGGAGTCGCCATCACGGGCGTCAACACCTATTATCTCCTGGAGATCGACGAAAAACGCGCCACCCGCCTGGTGGAGGGGGAGAGCGGCTCGCTGACCCTGCGGCTGCTGGATGTCTCACTCCTGAAATCGATTATTTATAAAATGCTGCTCGGGTTGACCGAGGAACAGATCAAACCCCAGGTCACGGTGCACTACACGCCCAAGATCCAGCTGGCGATCGAAAAGGTGCGCTCGGGCGAGATGCAATCGGCGTGGATCCTCAACCATACCGGATTGGATGAGATCATGACGGTCGCCGATAACCGCGAAAAGATGCCCCAGAAGTCCACGCATTTTTACCCCAAGCCGCTTTCCGGATTGGTGTTTTTTAATATGAATGATTCCGAGAAGGGGTAAGGAACAGCAGTTCCGGCGAATGTTCGTCATGCCGGCGTGTCCTTGGCCGGCATCCAGTATACGTTCGTCTTGCCCGCGTCTCAGCCTCATCCGGCCTTTGGCCACCTTCTCCCAGCGCTCCGTGATAGATTCATATAATACATGCGAGCGTTGTGGATCTATCTGGGGGTAGCGCTGGGAGAAGGCAGGGATGAGGGCTTCATCCCCCGCACGCGTTCGCCAGATGCTGAAGATACGTCTCCGCGAAGTTGTGCCTCCCGGAGCCGTCGCACGCGGCGCGATAATATAAATAAGTCGAGGTCATCGGGTAGGCGACCGCTTCGAGCGCCGCAACGCTGGGGCTGCAGATCGGGCCGGGAGGCGGTCCGTAATACAGATACGTGTTGAATGGCGAATCCAGAGCCAGATCCGCATCCAATAGCGGATTGACCCACCATCCGCCGCGCCCGGCTTGATATCCCACCGCGTATTGCACGGTCGGATCCACCTGCAGGCGCATGCCCTGGTTGAGCCGGTTATACAGGACCGAAGCCATCAACGGCATTTCCTCTTCCACCAGCGTCTCGCGCTGGAGGATCGATGCCAGCGTCACCGCCTGGTAGACGCTCCAGCCGCGCTGCCGGACCGCCGCGATCCACCCATCCGGTAGCGAATGCAGGAAATTCAGAGCCATGCGTTCCACCAGATGCCCCGCCGTTTCACCCGGGATAACCCGGTACTCCCCCGGAAGGATGAATCCCTCCAAACCCGCCCAGGTTGGGATCTCCGCGTACAACGCGCTGACGCCGCTTCCGCTGTCGGGCCGGCCGTAGGCGGACGCCAGCCAATCCGCGCTCTGGATGGGGATGCCCGATTCCGGCAGGGCCGCGGCGATCTCCTCCAGGCGCCAGCCTGGAAAGACGGTGAACACCCGGATCTTGCTTTCCGCGCTCGCCAGAGAATCGGCGATCGCCATCGGGCTCTGACCGGACCGGACCAGGAATAATCCGGACCCGATCGAACGGTCTCCGCCGGTATAGCGCAGGTAATTGCAGGTCAGTCTGGCGTCCGGAATCCAGCCTTCCCGCATCAACCGTTCGCATATTCCGGCCGCCGTCTCACCCTCGAAGACCTCGAACACCCCGTCGGCGGTGGCCGATGCGGAGCGCAGACGGTCGTAATTCAGGCGCAGGTATGCGCGCAAATACAGCAGATCGGCGGTGGAGAGATCTTCCGCCGCTTTCGGAAGCGGCGCGCCGGATTCCGCGCTGAAGAGCAGCATCGAACCCGACGCGGCCAGCGAAAGGATCAGGCCGCCCAGAAAGATCGCGATAAAAATTCCTGTCGCGCGGGAGGGGGATTTCCAACCGTTACTCCGCCTGGGCATCGATGTACTCCTGTAGAAATGCGGCGGCCGCGAGCGCATCATCCGCGCCGCGCCTCGCCTTGCGCCGCTCCGCGCGCTGCAGGCGCGCTTCGCGGGCCCGCCGGGTGGAGAAAGATTCATCGTACAGATCGACCGGGACATCGGCCGCGGCGCGCAGGGCGGCCAGCAATTTGTGCGTAAACCGCGCCTCCCCGTTCATCTTCGTACCCGCCTCGTGCGAACTCCCGATCAGAATGCGCTCCGCTTTTTCGGAGTGCGCCGCTTCCAGGATCCGCGCGCAATCCTGCTGCAGCGATCCGTGTTCGAATACGGTCAGCGCGCGGGCGGCTGTTCCGGTGGCGTCGCTCACCGCAAGCCCGATCTTCCGCAAGCCGGGGTCCACCGCGAGGACCTTCATCCGGCCGCCGTAATCTCCACCTGAAAGGGGAACAGCGGCAGCACGGGCAGCCAGGCCGGGTTAAGTTCGATCTCCGTCACCTCGAGCGCCTGGAAACGCCCGCGCAGGATCGCCGCCGCTCCGGCGGGGGATTGCAGGCGCAGCGCCAATGTCATTGCAGAGGGGTCGGGAATTTCAAGCGCGGTTCCGGACGCGGTCACATCAATCCCGCCCTCGGCGTTCTCCGCAAGCCGGATCCTCAGATCATCCGCCGAAAGGGTTTCGCCGGGCCGCAGACGCGACACAAGGAATTCCATCGCGCGCGTCCGCACCCGGTCGGCCGGGCAGGCGCGCAGGGAGGCGGCCGCATGCAGCGTCAGGCCGACCGTATCCGCCGGCGTGTTCACCGGGAGGTCCGGCTCGTCGAGCGGGTCAAAATCCACGCGCAGGGATTCCTCCACCGTCATCCGCCCTTCGCCGGCGAGTGCCGCAAGGCTTGCGGCGGCCTGGCTCCGGATTTTTTCCGAAAGCGAATTCTGCAGCGCCTCCCAATCCGATCGGGTGACGGTGCTGCGCCAGGCTTCACCGCCGCCGGACATGGGTTCCGGATTTTCCGCTTTCAGGGAAAGCGCCAGCGGCCCCAGAACGCGGGTGATCTTCCCGGCGGCGAGGTTGGCGGCCGTTCCCGGTTCCACCGCGCGAGCCTGCAAAGAAATCGACTTTCCGGGCGCCAGCGGAAATCCGTCGAGGATTTCAAATGCGACTCCGCTTTCCGAGGCTACCCGCAATCCCGACGAAAGGTTCAGCGCCCGGCTGGAGATGTTGGTCAGCCTGACTTTGCCGGCGGCATACGCGGTGGGGACGAGCATGCTGCCAGTGGTCGGCCGGCGTTCCGACAGCGTCAGCTGCGTGTGGAGCGAGGAGCAAAAATCCGGATCCAGGCGGCCGGCGGCTTCCACTCCCCGCGATGGAAATCGCGCGTGCACCCGGGCGGACGGAAGCAGGAGCAGGAAGACCGCGGCAATGGAGAGCATCGCCGCCAGAAATAATCCGATCCGGAGAGGCGCGGGGATCGGGCGGGGGAGGGCGGGACGCGAGGGCCTCCTGGGCATCGGCCGGGCATGGCGCAACGGGCGCCGGCTTCCCGGGTTTTGCGGGCGGGTGGAGAGTCCGGCGAGCGCGGATGCGGTCAGGTTCGGATGACAAGGCACTCCCGTCCGGCGCGCCAGCCGCCGGATCTCCTCGTCGGTGCTCACGATCGCCAGTTCCGATCCGGCCATTGCCGCCCAGCGCTTCATCAGCACCAGATCCAACCGGCGGCGGAGCGGCTGCTCCAATGCACCCCAGAGCAGCACCAGGCGCCCGGCCTGAGCGCGGGCGATTTTATCGCGCACGGTGTGCAGGTCGTCGGCGGGATCCAGGGTGAGGATTTGTTCCTTCATAAAATCGGTCTGGGTGGATGAAGGATGATCATATATATATGCGGCAGAGTCTCAAAAACCGTTTTCACCGCGAAGGCGCAAAGATCGCCAAGAAAAAAATTGGCGGGCTTGGCGTCCCTGGCTCAGCCCGACCAGGGCGGGCTTTGCGGTGAAAAGGGCTTCGGGATCAGCCGAGTTTTTCCGCGATGGCCGCCCGCAGGAATTGAAGCGCGGCCTCCAGTTGCTTGGGGTCGCTGCCGCCGGCCTGCGCCATGTTCGGCCGGCCGCCGCCGCCCCCCCCCATAAGCTTGGCGGCGGTTTTTGCCAGTTCGTCGGCGCGCAGCCCGCGCGCGATCAGATCGTCGCTGACGGTGACGACCATCAGCGGTTTATCGTCGGCGACCGATCCGATGGCCGCGATCCCGCTGGCGTGCGCCCGCCGGAAAGTATCCGCGAGAATCCGCAGGGTATCTGCCCCGGCCTGCGCCACCTGGACGGTGAGGACCGGCACGCCGGAGACGCTTTCGATCCGGGTGAGCGTTGCTTCGAATTGGGTCCTGGCCATCTCCTGGCGCAGGCGCTGGTTCTCCTTGCGCGACCGGTCCAGTTCATCCATCTGCTCGAGCACTTTCCGGTCGACCACCTCGGCGGGGACTCCGAGGTAGGCGCCCGCATGCTGCAGGATCCGGTTGCGTTCCTGGACCAAAGTGACGGCCGAATGGCCGGTGACGGCTTCGATCCGGCGCACCCCGGCCGCCACGCTGCCCTCCGAGAGGATCAGGAACAACCCGATGTCTCCGGTCTGGGATACATGCGTGCCGCCGCAGAGCTCGTAGGAGAATGGTTTTTCCTCCTCGCCGATGGAAATTGTGCGGACCGTCTCCCCGTA
Source organism: Anaerolineales bacterium (assembly GCA_016932475.1). Classification (GTDB taxonomy): domain Bacteria; phylum Chloroflexota; class Anaerolineae; order Anaerolineales; family RBG-16-64-43; genus JAFGKK01. Next base: position 24,467 of record JAFGCU010000037.1, on the reverse strand, counting down.
CTTCTCGCCGAACAGCGCCATGGCGCCTCTGCCGACGGCCTGTTCCCGCGCTTCTTCGGTGGAAGCCACGGGATAGTTGGCGAGAATGGCTTCGTTGACGAACCGTTCGACTTTTTCCAGGTCCTGCTGGCTGACCATGCTGTGGTGGGTGAAATCGAATCGCAGCCGGTCCGGCGCGACCAGCGAGCCGGCCTGCCGGACATGATTCCCCAGCACGTAGCGCAATTCCGCGTGCAGGAGGTGCGTGGCGGTGTGGTTGCGCATGACGCTCCAGCGCCGCTCTTCGTCGACCTCCACCCGCGACAGATCACCCTGCGCCGGGCGGCCGGACTTCACCCTGCCGCGCAGAATAATCAATCCGCCGACCGGCCGGCGGGCTTCCTGGAGTTCGACTTCCCAGACCGCCTCGTCGCTGCCTTCGGACTTGGGTTTCCACAGCAGACCGTTATCGCCCACCTGGCCGCCGGATTCGATATACAGACAGGCGCGCGGGAGGACCAATTCGACCGCATCTCCCTCCTGGGCGCTTTTCACCCGCTTGCCGTCGCGCAGGATGGCCAGGACCGGTTCGTCCATCTGGAACGTGGAATAGGGATCGTATTCGACCCCGTTTTCCGGCAGCATCCCATCGCGCTGAAGTTCCTCGAGCAGATCCCGGTAGCGGATCGCATCCTGCCCGGTTAATTCGCCCATCGCCTGCGCCGCTCCGGAGACTTCGCGGTGTTCTTCCATCGCCTGCCGGAAGCCCTCGGCGTCCACTTCCACGCCGCTTTCGCGCAGCACGTCGCGGGTGATCTCGAGCGGGAGGCCGTAGGTGGCATACAGGTCGAAGGCGCGCCGTCCCGGAAGGATCTTTTCGTTCTTCTGGCGGAGATCGGCCAGCATCTCCTGGAGATATTCCATCCCCAGGTCCACCGTCGTCCGGAAGCGGCGTTCCTCGAGCGTCAGCGCCGAAAAAACCGCCTCGCGGTGCTGGATCAGTTCCGGGTACGCCGGGCCGTATCCCTCGACGACGGCCTCGGCAACTTTGGCCAGGAAGGGCTCGCTCAGCCCGAGTTTCCCGCCGAAGAGCGCCGCCCGCCGGATGATCATCCGGCAGATGTAGTTGCGGCCGACGTTGCCCGGGACCACGCCGTCGGCGATCAGAAAAGCCGCGGCCCGGGCATGGTCGGCGATCACGCGGTAGGATGTGAAATCCGCCTCGCGCTGCTTGTCGGTGTGGCCGGTCATTTTTTGCGCGGCGAGGATGAGCGGCCACACCAGATCGGTCCGGTAGTTGGAGTTCACGCCTTGCAGCACCGCCACGATCCGGTCGAATCCCATCCCGGTGTCGACGTGCTTGGCAGGCAGGGGTTCCAGCGTGTTCGGCCCGGTGCGGTTGTATTGGATGAAGACCAGGTTCCACAGCTCGGTGAACCGGCGGCAGTCCCCGTTGACGCGGCAGATGTGGCCGGCGACGGCTTGTTTATCGCAGGTCTCTTCGCCGCGATCCAGGTGGATTTCGCTGCACGGGCCGCACGGGCCGGTGTCGGCCATCTCCCAGAAATTCTCCTTGCGGCTGAAGGGCAGAACGTGCGAGGAGTCCATCCCGGGCTGGGCTTTCCATTCCTTGGCGGCGTCTTCGTCCGCCGCTATCTCGTCCTTCTCGTCGCGGAAGTAGGTGGCGTAGAGTTTGTCCGCCGGCAGTTCCCAGACCTTGGTCAGGAGTTCCCACGCCCAGGCGATGGCTTCCTTTTTATAATAATCCCCGAACGACCAGTTGCCGAGCATTTCGAAGAAGGTGTGGTGGGTGTCGTCGCGCCCGACCTCGTCCAGGTCGTTGTGCTTGCCGGCGACGCGCATGCACTTCTGGCAATCCACGGCCCGCACAAAGGAGCGTTTGTCGGTTCCGAGGAATACGTCCTTGAACTGGACCATCCCGGCGTTGGTGAAGAGCAGGGTGGGATCATTGCCGGGAACCAGCGAAGCCGAAGGGACGATGGTGTGGCCGCGTTCGGCGAAGAAGTTGAGGAATTCCTGGCGAATTTGAGCGCCGGATTTCAGCGCCGATTTGCGCGCCTTAACGGGCTCGGCGCGGGAAGGTTTACTCTTAGGCATCCGACCTCCAAAAGGGTGAAGGGATTATAGTCGAGAGGGGACGGGGAAGGCAATCCGCCGGGTTTGACGGCCCGAAATCCGATATCACGGGTGGATCAGATTATCCGCCGCAAAATCCACAAGGACGCAAAGAAAAATATCCGCCCCATCCCCCGCAAGGGCACGGCGTCGCCGTGCCCTTGCGGGGGATGGGGCGGGATTTAGTGTACAATTTCACGAGTATTTGTAACCACCGGCGGGGGGTGTAAAAATCAACGGTCCGTCACGGAGGATAGGATGATCCGGATAATCGCCGACACGACCTGCGCGCTCCCGATAGAGCTTACCCGCTCGTGGAACATCCACGTCATGCCGCAGATCATAATTTTCGGGGAGGAAACCTTCCGGGATGACACCGAATTGGATACGGCCGCGTTTCTCGAGAAGCTGCGCGCCTCACCGGTCCTTCCCAAAACCGCGGCCCCGCCGCCCGCGCTCTACACGCCGGTTCTGAAGGACATGCTCGCCCGGGGCGATACGATCCTGATCCTCGTCCCGTCGGGCGATGTCAGCGGAACGCTGCGGTCCGCGCAAGTCGCCGCGCAGGATTTTCCGGGCGCGCCGATTCACATCGTGGACACGCGCAGCATCGCGGGGATGCTGGGCGCCGCGGTCCTCCTGGCCGGCCGCTGGGTGAAACAGGGAAAGCCGATCGGGGAGATCCTGGCCGGGCTTGAGGAATTGAAGCCCCTGCAGCGGACGTATTTTGTCGTCGACACGCTCGAATACCTGCACAAGGGCGGGCGGATCGGAGGCGCCAAACGCCTGGTGGGGGAGATGCTCCAGGTCAAACCGATCCTCCGGATATCCGACGGCCATGTCGAACCGTACGAGCAACAGCGCACCCGCAAACGCGCCCTGCGCCGGCTGCTGGAACTTGTCGCGGCGGAATGCCCGAAGGGCGAAGGGTCGTTCCTGTGCATCATGCAGGCCGATGCGATGGACATCGCCAAAGAGCTGGCCGACGGATTGAAGGGGCAAATGGGGGTGAAGGAGATACCGATCTACGAACTGCCTCCGGCAATTGTCACACACGGCGGTCCGGGGACCGTGGCGGCCGGATTCTTTTCGAAGCTTGTGTCCTGATTTTCCACAAGGCGGGATGATTTGCAGGGCGGGTTGACGCCTTGAGGGTTATGTTGCGAAAGCGCATTCTTCCCGGGCGTCAAACCACCCCGCGGTTCGCAAAATGGTTTGCGCCCCGATCATCACATTCCCACTCCGCATTCTTCCCGTGCGTCTACCCGGGGATGGTTTTTACGGCGAATAGAGATAAATCGAATCCGCCGGTTTGGTTTGGCGGTTCCCGATGGCAAATATCCACGCCGACAGAACTCCAGGGACTGCGGCGGCAGGCAATGCCGGCTATAAAATATTCGTGGAGCCGCCGGCAATGATCCGGGTTCAGGCGGATTTTGAGGACGGCAGCAAGCGGCGGTTCTTGCGGAACCATTCCACGGTGTCGGTGATCGTTTCCAGAAGGCGGCGCGGGTGGTATCCGAGTTCAGCCGTGGCCTTGGCGTGGCTGATGTCGGCGTTGCTGCGCAGCGTTTCGAGGGAATAGGAGGTGAACCGCGGTTTGACCTTGCGATGCAGATAGAGCAGGGGCGTGAACCGGGCGGCGAAGCGGGCGAGTGAAAACGGGATGTAGATCCGGGCGAACCTGCGCCCGGTCAGATCCCAGAGGATATCGATGATCCGCCGGACGGTGAGCCGTTCGCCGGAAAGGATGTACGTTTCCCCGCTGCGGCCCTTCTCCGCCGCTTTCATGATGCCCTCCGCCACGTCGCGCACGTCGACAAAATCATACGCGCCGTCGACATAAAACTGGGTCTTGAGATCCACGCAGTCCAGGATCAGCTGGCCGAGCTCCGAGCGGCGGTAATCGTTCGGGCCGATCACGCCGGTCGGGCAGAGGATCACCGAATCCAACCCCTCGCGCACGGCTTCCAGCACCGCCAGCGAGGCTTCCGCTTTGGATCGATCGTACTCCCCGGTGGTGTTTTCCGGGTCAAAGGGGAGCTGTTCGTCGATCTGAATTCCCTGCGGCGCGCGGTGGATGGCGTGGATCGAACTGGTGTAGATCAGGCGCTCCACGCCCGCCTGGCGGGCTTCGGCGATGATGTTCTTCGTTCCCTCGACGTTGACGCGGTGCACGATGCGGCTCCGGCCCGGCAGGATCGAGATGAGCCCTGCCAGGTGGAACACGCGCTTCACGCCCTGCATGGCTTTCCGCAGCGAGAGCGGATCCAGCACGTCGCCGGTCACCATCTCCAGCAGCATATCCTGGAGCGGAAGGGTATCCTCGCCCGGAAAGATGAGCACGCGGACCGATTGGCCGGCCGCCAGCAGCTTGCGGACCAGGACGTTCCCGATGTGCCCGGTTGCGCCGGTTACCAAATTCATGACGACCTCCGTGTCATCCCCTCCAGCAGCATCCGGATGCTTTCCCGGCCGGCGGTTCCCCAATCCGCAGCCTTCGGATCCACCACACCCTGAAGCAGCAAGCCGATGGACAGCGACATGACGGCCAGTGCCGCCGTTTCTTTTCTCGCCGGATCGAGTTCACCGGCCGGATCCATCTCGCTGACTATTTTCCGGAAATAATCCCGATACCGCTGATAGGGAGCAACCGCCGTATCCCATAATTCCTTGTTGCGCGCGGAATGCACCCAGAATTCGAGTAAAATCGGCAGCCTGCCCTCCGCCGCTCGGATGACTTCGGGCAGTATCTCCGCCATTCGGACGAGGGGTTGATCGGGGCCGGGCGGGCTGCTTCGCAATGCCTCGAGGCCCAAGTCGATCCCCTTCAGCCAGCCCGTGAGCAATTCCAGGAAGACGGATTGCTTGGATGGAAAGTGGTGGTAGAACGCGCCTTTGCTTATCCCTGCTCGAGTACAAATCTCCGAGACGGATGCGGATTCGTACCCCGTCTGGGAGAAGAGATCCTGAGCGGCTTGAATGATCTTTGCCCGGGTTTCAATACTTCTTGTTTGCATATAAAAGATACCGACTGGTCGGTATTATTAAGTATAGCTTCTTTTAAGCCCGGTCAATGACCAAATACCTTGCAAAATATTGACTATCTATTCCCTCTCGGGTACCATCCTTCTGCCCGGCCGGGTCCGACGCGGCGGAACCCGCTAAACCCCGCCAGGTCCGAAAGGAAGCAACGGTAAGGCGGATCTTCCGGGTGCCGTCGGGAAGCCTGGTCGGGCACTTAAAACATGAAGAATCTGAAGATAATCAGCGCTCCTCTTTTATCTGTTTTCCTCGTCCTGGCCGTCTACTTAGTTTCCCTTAAGCCCGTTTTTTTGCATCAAAACGGCGAATGGAAGCGGGTGCTTACCCACGCCTCGTCCGTGGCGGTCTTGCTTCGTGAGACCGGAATAACCTGGGAGGGTAGTGCGCAAACCGTCCCGGGACCGGATTCTCCCATTCGCTGGGGGATGACGATCGAGGTGCCGTCCGGGCGGGCGATCCCGGTTGAGGTTCGCGGTGAGACTCGCTACGTGACTTTTCCGGAGGAAGAAGGCGCCTCCCTTCGATCGCTGTTAACGACGGCGGGAATCGAGCTGGAGGATGCGGAGTGGGTGTTCGCGGACGGCGTTGCGCTCCCGCCCGACACCGTCCTGACCGTTCCTCCGCGCCGGATGGAGGTCCGCTCGGCGGTCGAATTCCTGCTTCTGGACGGGGGTGAGACGAAACGCTTAAGCGCGCCCGGACCGACCGTCGGCGAAGCGCTCTGGCAGGCGGGCGTGACGCTCTACGCCGCGGATGTCGTTCTGCCCGTTCCCTCGACGAAATTGGAATCCATCGGGCAGACTCCGGTTGTGATCGAGATCGTCCGTTCGCGAATGCTGACCATCCGGGCGGACGGCAAAGAGGCCGGATTCCGCTCGGCCGGTAAAACCGTCGGCGAAGCCCTGGCCCGGGCGGGGTTTGCGCTGACCGGCCTGGATTACAGCATCCCGGCGGAGGCGGATCCGCTGCCGCCGGATGGAAGGATCCGAGTGGTCCGGGTGCGCGAGGAGATCCTGCGCGAGCAATCGCAAATACCGTTCGAGCGGGACACCCAGCCGGATGCGGAATTGGAATTGGATCAAACCAAGGTAATTCAACCGGGAGCCTTCGGCATACTCGAATCGGTCGTGCGTGTGCGCTGGGAGGACGGCCGGGAAGTCCGCCGCACATCGGAGGGGCAGCACGTCCTGCTGGAGCCGCAGACGCGGATTATCGGGTACGGGACCCGGGTTGTCCTGCGGACCGTGTCCACCCCGGAAGGAACCTTCGAGTATTACCGCGCGATCACGGTCTACGCCACCTCGTACTCCCCCTGCCGTCTGGGGGTGACGCCCCCGCGTTGCAGCTACGTCACCCGCTCGGGCATGGCCATGCAGAAGGGGTTGATCGCGATGGTCAACAGCTGGTATCTGCTGTTCCACGGCCAGCCGGTGTACGTGGAGGGCTACGGCCCGGCGACCGTGGCGGATTCCGGGCTTGGGCCGAATGCGCCGTATTGGATCGACCTGGCGTACCTGGATGACGAGTACATCGGCTGGCACAGCTTCACGACGCTGTATTTCCTCTCACCGGTTCCGGCGAACGTTCCGTGGATACTCCCCTGATCAAATCTCCGCCCCCTTCTACGCCGCCGGATGTCCGCCGGCTTCTGCGCGAGGCGGGTTTGCGCCCCCGCAAATCCCTCGGCCAGAATTTTCTGATTGTCGAAAGCGCTCTGGAGCGGGTGGCCGCGGCCGCCGATTTGCAGCCGCAGGATACGGTGCTCGAGATCGGGGCGGGGGTCGGCAGCCTGACCCGTCATCTGGCGGCGGCCGCCCGGCGCGTGGTGGCGGTCGAGATCGATCCGCTCCTGATCCCGATCCTTCAATCCGTTCTTGCGCCGCATCCGAATGTGACGGTCGTCCAGGGGGATATCCTGGCCAAGCCGGTCGCGGAACTGGTGGGCGGCGTCGCTCCCGGCGCGTTCAAGGTGGCGGCGAATATTCCGTATTACATCACCTCGGCGGTCATCCGCCATGTGATGGAATCCGCCGTCCGGCCGGGACGGATCGTCCTGACCGTCCAGAAGGAAGTCGCCGACCGGATCTGCGCCGCGCCCGGGAAGATGAGCCTGCTGGCGCTATCGGTCCAGTATTTCGGCTCGCCGTCCGTGGCGGGGAGAATTTCCGCCGATTCGTTTTTTCCGGTGCCGGACGTCGAATCGGCGATCGTCTGCGTGGATCTTGAGGCTTCTCCGGACCGCAACGCGGATGTGACGAAACGGCTGTTCCGGATCGCCCGGGCCGGTTTTTCCCAGAAGCGGAAGATGCTGCGCAACACCATCTCCGCGGGATTGCGTCTGGCGCCCGCGCAGGCCGCGCGCATCCTCGGGCAGGCCGGAGTGGATTCGGGGCGCCGCGCGGAAACGATAACGGTGGAGGAGTGGCTGCGGATTGCGGATGCGTTCGCGTCAGCGGAAATGCCGGCGGTTCAGGAAAAACCACAGGAAGACCCAGGCGGGAAAAATCAGGGAGATGGAGTACACCCCGCACACGAACAGGTTGACGCCGGAAACGGCGATGCTGTAGAAAAGAGCCAGCAGGCTGACCGCCAGTGAAAAACCCTGGACGACGAGGATGATGATCCGGGCCCAGTTCCGCATGGTCCACAATCCCCATCCGACCAGCAGCATCCCGACCGAATACAGGAAAAAGAACACCAAATAATATTTCAGGAAGCCCATGAAGATCCCGAGGGCCTGCGGATCCAATTCCCGGATTTCCGGATACTCGCCGGCCAGCAGCATCGGATCTTTGGCGACAAACGCGGGCAGGTAAAGCGCGGAACAAATCCCCAGGATGCCGGAAAGAAAAATCAGAAGCGCATACGCGGTGAGGCAGCCCGGACGCCGGTAGCCGGGGAAGGAGTCCTCCGGTGTTTTTTCACGGTTTGGCGCTGCCGCGGCGGCCGGGGACTGCGGCGAAGCGGCGCTTCTCGGCAACTCTTTTTTGCATACATAACAAACGGCGGCTGATTCTGCGTTTTTGGAGCCGCAATGCGGGCATTGCTGAGTCAGCATATCTTCACACTCGCTGCGGACGTCACCAATCCGTCATGGAAAAAACGGGCTGGATGCCGGCTTGGTGCGCGCCGGCATGACGAACACAGGCCGGATGCCGGCCCAGGAACACGGCGTCATTCGAACATTTTCTTGTGTTCGAAGAACCATACCAGCGCATAGATGTTCAGGATTATGCCGAACAGCAGCAACAGAAAGCCGATGTTGTTAACGGGGTTGCTGACAAAGTGCATCACGAACGTCGCGAAAGACCAGAAAAGGGCGAGCAGCAGGATGACCAGAAGCATCAACGCCAGCACGCGCGACCATCGCTTCAGGTTCAGCAGCCCGTAACAGAGGATCAGGAGCATCACCACCGATGCGGCAACGATGATCGGGAATTTAAGCAGCGTATCGATATAACTCAGCAGCCCGCTGAGAAAGTAAGCGAGATACCTTCCGGCGTCGGTGGGCGGAAAAGGAATTTCCCAGGTGAAGAATTTATAGATGCCGTTGACGGCTTGAAAGACGACGAAAAGGCAGGTCAGGAAAATGACGGTCACCAGACTGACCAGGCAGCCGGGAGGGGATTTTCGTTTCACGACGTAGGAAGGCGGTAGCCTGATCGAAGCGTTTTGTTCGGGTTTGGGGCCGCGCTTCTTTTTATGACCGGGGGTATCCGGCAGGTCCTTGTGGCAGAAATAACACACCGCGGCTTCGACGTCGTTGTACGATCCGCAGAACGGGCATTTATCGGTCAGGGGCATCCTGTCCTCTCCTTTACGGCTCGAGCGCCCGATCCCTGGGTTGGAGCCGGTTGTGCCGCAAGCGCAACTGCCAGACTCTCCAAGCAGCCTCGATTTTTACCCCCATGCTCATCTTGGATTTCCCGGTCTGCCGTTCTTCGAACGTAATCGGAATTTCACACACCCGGTATCCGAGTTTTTGGGTGATGTAGGCCATCTCGACCAGGAAGACATAACCGTTCGAGTGGATCCGGTTAAGGTTGACCCCGATCAGCGTTTCCCGGCGCCAGAGTTTAAACCCGGCGGTGGGATCATGGACCTTGAGACCGAGGATGGTCTTGGCATAAAAAACCGCCCAGCGGGAAAGCAGTTTCCGGCCGATATCCCAGCGCTTGTCCAGCCCGCCGCCGGGAACGTAGCGCGATCCGACCACCACGTCGTAGGAACCGAGCAGTTCCGCCATGCGGATCAGCGCGTCCGGAGGATGGGAAAAATCGCAATCGAGCTGGGCGATTGCTTCGGTGCGCCGGGCGATGGCGGCGCGGAACCCGGCCTGGTAGGCCGTTCCCAGCCCGAATTTTCCCGGCCGGTGAATCACGGTCAGGCGGTTCTCCGGTTTTGCCGCCAGTTCATCGGCCAGCGCCCCGGTGCCGTCCGGCGAATTATCGTCGACGATGAAGATGCCGAGGTCGGGAAAGGGAAGCGCGCGGAGGGCCGTCACCATGGCGGTGACGTTTTTCGCTTCGTTATAGGTGGGAATGACAATCGCCAGGGATCGAATGGTCATAACGTCCTGTAGGGGGTTTGATCCAGCGCATTCTGGAGGGCATCCAGCGATGGAAAAGTGCCGTCGGAGGAGGACAGGAAACGGAATTGGAGCGTCACTTCGGCCGCTTTTTGGGCGGGATCGGCTTTTGCCATGACCGGGTAGAACGCCTGGGCGGTCTCCTTGAGTTTGGCGGCGGCGGATTGCGCGAATTCCAGGAGCGACGGCATGTCGCCGAGGATGACAAACTCGTCGAAGGTCAGATGCCCCACCATGGCGCCTACCTTTAACTGGGCGGCGGCCGCGTTCTGGAGCGCCCGGCCGATCGCATGGGCCATGTCGTCGGCGGCGGGGAAGCCGCGGCCGGCGCGGTAGGCATCCAATCCCCCGATCCGGATGGTGACAATCGACCATTCCGGTTGCAGCAGGACCCGTTGGAGGGCATCCTCGACCGGCTTGCCTTCCGGCAGATCGGTCACCGGATTGGTGGTTCGTTTGCGGCCGGCCCGCTCGATGGTGTTGCGGACCCGCAACCCGATCTCCTGCAGGTCGAAGGGCTTGGCGATGTAATCGTCGACGCCGACCTCCAGGCCCTTCAGGCGGTCGCTGCGCTCCTGCATATCGGTCAGCATCAGGATGGGGATTTTCGAAGTGCGACGGTGCCGGCGCAGCCGGCGGGCCACTTCAAATCCGTCGATCCCGGGGAGGCGGACATCCAGGAGCACGATGTCCGGGCGAGTTTCCTGGGACAAGGGCTCCGCTTCCTCGCCGTGACGGACGCATTGGATGCGGTATCCCTGGGATTGGAAATACGTCTCGAGCAAACTCGCCGTGCCCGGGTCGTCTTCCACGATTAACAACAGCGGTTTTTCCGCCATGGCCTTCCCTCAGAACGCACCCGCGATGGAAAAATCACAGCCGTCGGCGCCTCCGGCGGAGCGCGCAATTCCGGTCACGGGGATCTCCGGATCGATCCCGATCCAATCCGGCGCGCCGCGGCTCATTTTTCCACCCCTCCGCCGCGTCATGCATTCCGGGCACTTGGAAATATGAAAGCGACAACCCTGCGGCAGGGCGGCCGCGCGGGATTCCTTATCGCTCACGGCTCCCGGCCGCCGGACGACGCGCGCCAAACCTTCCGCAACCCGGTCTGAACCGGAAGGGGAGAGCAGCCGCGGCATGTCCGGAGCGACGATCGCTTCCGCCGGGCGCAGAGCCTGGAAAAGTGCTGCGCGGCCGCGCCGCGCGGGGATCCCGCTCGGGCTGTTTTGGCCGCATTCCCGTTCGATGGACTCACACCGCGCGGAGCGGGCGCGCGACGCGACCGCCTTCTGCAGGTCTTCCTGTGCGGCGGGTAATCATTCCCGGACAGGTTCCGCACGGAGCCAGATCAGCGCCGCAGCGGTCCGTCCGGCCGTTTCTTCCAATGCCCGGTGAAAAGGGAACAGCATCCGGTTTGGAAGAAATTTTCCTGCGGCGATGGAAGGCGCCGACCGCTCCGCAAAAGAAAATCGATGCGGGGGAATGTAGCATAGCGGGTTGGGGATGTCAAGCGAAGCGGGGTCGCGCGGGCTTCCGGCGGCGGCTTTTTTGGTTGAAAAGCGCGCCGATGCTTGCCCGTGCGCACCGGATATGGTATTATCAATCCGATATTTCCATTACCTGCTGCTGTAGAAAGAGGCGGTGAATGGTCCAGAAGACCCGAGTTGATCAGATGGTGACCCGCTTGCGGGATATGCAAGCCAGCACTCCAGATGTGGAAGCATCCGCCGTGGTCAGTGTGGATGGGTTGATCATCGCCTCCTCGCTTCCGCAAAGCGTGGAGGAGGACCGGGTTTCCGCGATGTCGGCCGCGATGCTTTCGCTCGGTGAACGGATCGCGGGCGAACTGGGCCGGGGCACGCTTTCGCAGGTGTACATCCACGGGGACAAGGGGTATGTGCTGCTCACCGCGGTCGGCGCGGAAGCCGTGCTGACGGTGCTGGCGCGGGAAAGCGCCAAGCTTGGTTTGGTGTTCCTGGAGATTCGACGTGCGGCAGATGACCTCACGCAGATGGTGGGATAGCACACTCACACTTCCCCGCACCAACCCCAACTACAAAATCCGGTGGGGAGGCTGGAACTGTCAGCCTCCCCACCGCCTTTTTAATCCCCCCAGGAGGTCGGTATGAGCAGATATGTATTCTTCACCGGCGGCGTGGTCAGTTCGGTCGGCAAGGGAGTCACGGCGGCGGCGATCGGCCTGCTGCTCAAGGAACGGGGCTTCCGGGTGGCCGTCCAGAAGCTCGACCCGTACATCAACGTCGATCCCGGAACGATGAGCCCCTACCAGCACGGCGAGGTGTATGTGCTCGACGACGGGGCGGAGACCGACCTGGACCTCGGGCATTACGAGCGGTTCATCGACATCAGCGAGAGCCGGGTCTGCAATGTGACCACCGGGCAGGTGTACGCCGAAGTCATCTCAAAGGAACGCCACGGGGATTTTCTCGGCGGGACGATCCAGGTCATCCCGCACATCACCAACGAGATCAAGCACCGGATCGGGATGGTGGCGAAGAACCTGGACGCCGAGATCGTCCTGGTTGAGGTCGGCGGAACGGTCGGCGACATCGAGAGCCTGCCGTTCCTCGAGGCGCTGCGCCAGATGCGGACGGATGTCGGGCGCGGGAATACGTTCTTCGTCCACGTCACCTGGCTCCCGCACATCGGCGCCACGGGCGAGCTGAAAACCAAGCCGACCCAGCATTCCGTCGCCGAACTCCGGGGGATCGGCATTCAACCGGACATGATCGTCGCCCGTTCCGATCTTCCGATGGATGAAGAATTGAAATCCAAGATCGCCCTGTTCTGCGACGTGGAGCCGCGCGCGGTGGTCCCGCTGGTGACCCTCCCGACCATTTACCAGGCGCCGTTGGTGCTCGAGGAAGCCGGCGTGGGGGATCTGATCATCGACCGGCTCGGGTTGGAATCCCGCAAACGTCCGAATTGGACGGATTGGAGGCACCTGGTCGGGGAGCTTACCCGCGAGCGCCCCAAGGTGAAGATCGCGCTGGTCGGCAAATACGTCGAGCTGCAGGATGCGTACATGAGCGTCCGGGAATCCCTCAAGCATGCCGGCGTCGCGCTGGGCCACGATATCGACATCCTGTGGGTGCATTCGACCGACCTGGAGAAGGACAAGGGGTGGGATGTCATCGCGCAAGCCGACGGGATCGTCGTTCCGGGGGGATTTGGCGCGCGCGGAATCGAGGGGAAAATCAAGGCCGCGCGCTACGCCCGCGAAAAGAAAATCCCTTACCTCGGGCTATGCCTGGGGATGCAGGTGATGGTGGTCGAGTTCGGACGATTTATGCTCAAGGATGAATCCGCCCATTCGACGGAATTCGACCGGAACACGCCGCACCCGGTGATCGACCTGATGCCCGAGCAGCGCGATGTCACCGATATGGGCGGCACCATGCGCCTCGGGTTGTACACCTGCGAGATCCAGCCGGGGACGAAAACGGCGGCGGCGTATGGAAGCCGCAGGGAAGTCCGGGAACGCCACCGCCACCGCTTTGAATTCAACAACGCCTACCGCGAACGGCTGGGAGCCGGGGGATTGGTCTTTTCCGGGCTGTCCCCGGACGGCCGCCTGGTGGAGATCACCGAAATCAAGGATCATCCCTTCATGGTCGGCAGCCAGTTCCATCCGGAATTTCTCTCGCGGCCGAACCGCCCGCATCCGCTGTTTCATGGTTTTGTGGGCGCGGCCATCCGGCATTCCAAAGGCTGAGCCCCTTCAGCTTCTGCGCCGGCCGCCGACCATCGATATGAAGTAAAAGAGCTGCATGATCGCCGTGGCCAATCCGGCCACATACGTCAGCGCCGCCGCGTTCAAGACGTCGTTCACGCCGCGGGCGTCTTCCTCGCTGGCCAGCATGCCGTTGTTGGCGAGCATCGCGCGCGCGCGCTTGCTGGCGTTGAGTTCCACCGGCAGCGTGCACAGGGCGAAGACCGCCCCGAGCGAGAAGAACAGCACGCCGAGCCACGAGATCTGGATGATGTTCAGCAACAACCCGCCGAGGATCATGATCCATCCCAGCGAGGATCCGATGTTCACCGCGGGGACCAGCATGCTGCGGAGGCGCAACGGTCCGTATCCCTCGTCCTGCTGGCTGGCATGGCCGAGTTCGTGTGCCGCGATGGCTATCGAGGCGACCGACGGATTTTGCGCCACCGCCTGAGACAGGTAGAGCGTGTTCTTGGACGGATCGTAATTATCGGTCAATGTGCCGCCGACTCCCGCCAATCGGACATTCGCCAGCCCCGCGCCGCTCCCAACAACGGCGCCGGTGTTCCCGGCGGCCGAGAGCAGGCGCCGGGCGGCGTCCAGCCCGGTGATGTTCAGGGAATTCCTGATCTTGCCCCATTTGGAATAGGCGCTGCTGACCCGCCATTGGGCAAACATGGTAAACAGCAGCGTGGGCAGCATGAAGCATAAGTAGATCGGATCGTAATTCAAGGATTAAGCTCCTTTCTTCATCGAAGCAACTCGATGGCGCGCTCCAGTTGAGGATCCAGCCCGGCTTCGAATTCCTCTTCCGTGATCGGAACTTCCACGTCCGGAGCCAGGCCTTCCTTGGAGATCTGTCTGCCGTTGGGAGTGTACCAAAGAGAGACGGTGATGCGCACCGCCCCCATGTCGTTCATCAACGGGATCCACTCCTGCACCGATCCCTTGCCGTACGTGGTCATCCCCACCAACCTGCCGCGGGCATGGTCCTGGATCGCTCCGGCGATAATCTCCGCGGCGGACGCGGAATGCCCGTCGACTAGCACGATCATCGGGATGCCGGTGGCGATCCCGCCGCCTTTGGCATAGTAGGGGACCTCCCTGCCGTCCCCGTATTTTTCATAGAATAGCATCGTGCCTTTCGGCAGAAACTGGGAGCCGATTTCCACCGCGGACGAAACATACCCGCCGATGTTCCCGCGCAGATCCAATATCAGGGCGGCGGGTTCCTGCTCCAACAGATCGGACAGCGCCTCCTGGACCTGCGGCACCGCCGATTCGGAGAAAATGCCGAGGTACAGGTAGGCGATCCCATCCTCCAGCATGCGGCTTTCCACCACCGGGGGATCGATTTTCGCCCGGACGATATCGAATTCCAGCAGTTCCGATTCCCCGGACCGCCGGACGCCGAGCTGGACGCTGGAGCCCGCCGGACCCAGCAGCAGATCGCGCGCGTCGGACGGGCTTTTCCCGGTCATATCCGCGCCGTCCACCTTGATGATTTCATCCCCGGGCTTCAGGCCCGCCTTTTCGGCCGGAGACCCGGCGAAGATGCCGATGATCTTCAAATACTCCCCGGTGATGTCTACCGTCGCGCCGATCCCTTCGTATCCGTCCAGCGAGCTTGTCGCGGATTCGAATGTGGCCGGATCCATATAGGTGGAATTATCATCCCCCAGGGACTGCATCATCCCGTCGATCGCGCCCTGGATCAGCTTTGTGTCGTCGACCGGCTGATCGACATATTTGGAATGGATGATCTCCCAGGTTTGATACAACGGCCCGAAGGCGTCATCTCCTTCGGCGAGGCCGGAGCGGCCGGCGAGAAACCCGACGCCGGCGGACGTGGCGCTCAGGCACAGGACAAGCCAAACCGCGGCCGCCGCGACAAGGATCCATCGCAGAATGCTCCGATCCGGCGCCGCGGGCGGGGTGAATTCCGGCTGCATAGATTGATCTCCTCGGGATGCATTTTCCATCATAGCCGATATTAGTACCACAAATTGAATAAATAAAGGATAAGAAAGCCGGGCGCAAAATTCACGGCCTTCACCGGGTTTGGCATCGGCTCAAATGAGGGAATTCCCGGTTCGGTTTCCCCGATGCGGACCGGCGGAGGAAAACCGGATTGCGCGGGATCGCATCACTCCAGCAGTCCCGCTAGCCGGTGGATCGATTCAATCTGATGATCGGCGGCTCCGGCCGGAGCCCGGTTGTGCACGAGCACCGTCGTCCAGCCCAGGGCGCGCGCCGGCAGGAGGTTGCGCGCCAGATCGTCCGCCAGAAGGCAGCCGCCCGCCGCGGGAGACCCCGCCTTCCGCATGGCGATCCGGTAGGCATCCTCCAGCGGCTTGCAGGCAAAACCGGTCGCGAAAATATCCACGATTGTCTCGAATAGATCCGACACATCCAGAATGGCAAGCACCCGTTCAATGTGCGCCCGGTCGGCGTTGGAAAAAATTAATTTGCGTTGCGGCATCCCCTGCAGCATCCGGCGCAGTTCGGCGTCCGGCGCCAGGTATTCGTCCAGGGGAATGTCGTGAACGAAACGGTAGAAGTCTTCCGGCTCCACCCCGTGCTCGCGGCGCAGCCCGTTGCAGGTTGTGCCGTATTCCGCAAAGTACTTCCGGCGCAAAGCTTCCACTTCCCGTTCGTGGATGCCCACACGGTCGACCATGTAGCGGTTGATGCGGCGCGCGATCTCGCCCCATATACCGCGCTCCGGCGGGTAGAGGGTGTCGTCGAGGTCGAAGAAGACCGTGGTGATGGATTGGCTGTTCATTGTATATTTACCAGGTGATATACCTTGAGCCTGTCCCCCCGAGCGATGAGCGCCGGTGATCTCCCGACGCGAAGATTTCGCAAGTGGGGGGAGCATTCCCACTCGTACCTGCTTCTTGAGCGGGAATGACAGCAAAGCGAGGGTGCACTAGGCGGGTATCCAGGAATGTGTTCGTCATACCCGCGTATACCTGGCGGGTATCCAGGAACGGCGTGAGTGCATCCTGTTACGAAAACCCTGGATACCCGCTACGACCACGCGGAAATGACGGGATGGCTTTGTTCGTCATGCCCGATTTGGCCTTGGCGGGTATCCAGGAATGTGTTCGTCATGCCCGCGTGTACTTAGCGGGTATCCAGGAACGGCGTGAGTGCATCCTGTTACGAAAGCCCTGGATTCCCGCTACGCCCACGCGGGAATGACGATTACGGATAGTCAGAGTATTTCCCTTGCATACGCCCAAATGGCGGGAGTTCCGCCGGTGTGCCAGAAGAGGATCGATTCCGATGCGCCGATTTCGCCCTGCCGGATCATCGCAAGCATCCCGCCGGCCGCGCGGGCGGTATACACCGGATCCAGGATTATTCCTTCGCGGCGGGCGAACAGGTGGATCGCTTCGCGTTCCAGGTCCCCCGCCTGGCCGTATCCGGCGCCCAGGAACCGGTCGTCGATCCGGATGGAATCCGCTCGAACCGCCTCTCCTTCCCCCAGCATGTGAATCGTCTCCGCGGCGAGGGCCGCGATTTTCGCGCGCAGCGGCGCGGCTTTCCAATCGACGCTGATCCCCTGGATGCGGCTCCCGCACCCGAACCACTGCGCGCCCAGCACCATCCCGGCCTGGGTCCCGCCGGAGGAAGACGCGAAGAGGATCCAATCCGGCCGGATTTCCTGGTCCCGCAATTCGCGGATGGCGAGGGCATAGGCAGCCGCGCCCAGGGGATTGGACCCGCCGTACGGGATCAGGTAGGGGTTCTTTCCCGCGGATTGCATGCGGTCAAACGTATCCTGCAGCGCCTGATCCCTGCCGTTCTTCCCGGCCCATACCAATTCCGCGCCGACGAGCGCGTCGAGCAAGAGGTTTCCGCCGTCGGCGGGCTGCGGATCACCGGCCAGCACGAGGACGCACCCCAGGCCGAGTTTGGCCGCGGCGGCGGCCGTCTGGCGGCAATGATTCGATTGCGGCGCGCCGGTCGTGATCAGCATGCCGGCGCCGAGGCGGAGGGCGTCCGCGCACAGGAATTCCAGCTTGCGGGTTTTATTGCCGCCCAGCGCCAGCCCCGTGAGATCGTCGCGTTTGATCCACAGTTTGCGGCCGAGGTGTTTGGAAAGCCCCGGCATTTCCTCAACCGGGGTCGGCAGGCTGGCCAGGCGGACTCGCGGCAGCGAATCAATGTTCATGGGGCGCCCTCCGGCCCGCCGGCCAGCTTGCGCGTCCGGCGCCGGGCGAGGATCCGGGTGAAATCCAGGATCCGCGGAAGAATGCGGTGATAAGCGGAATACCGCAGCGTCGACGGCGCAAAATCCCAGGCGCCGGAAAACCGGATCACCTGTCCGCCGAATCCCGTCTTGAATTGAAACACGCCCCACATCGGGTCGGATTCAGCAAACACGTCCGGCGCGCCCCACAAGTCGTATGCGGAAGCGCCGCGGTGCTTCAGCCAGCGCATGGCTTCCCATTGCAGCAGGTGGTTGGGCATCTTTTCGCGGTGCAGCGCGCGCGACATCCCGTATAAATACCAACCGCGCGAGGCGAAATGGAACAGGATGAGCGCGGCCACCGGCAGCCCTTCGACCTCGGCGATCAGCGGCCGGGCCCGGCCGGCGCGCATCATCGCGCCCCATACATCCCGGTAATATTCTTCCGACCGGATGACGAACGAATCGCGGTCGGCCGTCTCGGCGTACATCCGGTACAGAAGCGGCAGATCCTGTTCCGCGCCTTCGCGGACCGAGACTCCATGCTTCTGCGCGAGCCGGATGTTGTATCGCGTCTTCGGTTTCATCGCCGCCAGCAGCGCGCTTTCCTCCGGCTGCAGGTCCAGGATGACGGTATTCCGGAATTGAACCTGCTCCGGGGAAAACCGCCATCCGCGGTTTTCCAGCGCGCGAACGGCTTCGCATCCGGGCTCGTCCGTTTTTTCCGGCGCGGAAGCGGGGACGCCGCGCCCGATGATCAGGTCGGGATCGATCTTTATCTGGATCGCATGCGCGCGGCGGGCGATCGCTTCAAGGTCCGCCAGGACCGCATTGCGGATCCGGGGCGAATGCCAATCGAGCAGCGGGCCTTTGGGGACATAGAACAGCGTCGCCGATACCGGCCCGGCGCGGACGCTCCGGCGCAGAATTTGGGCTGCCGCGACGATGGATCCATCGATGTCCCAGGTCCGGCGTTCGACGCTCCATCCAAAACGTGATTTTGCCTCGCCCCAATCCCAGGCCTGCAGGGCGTGCGCGCCCGGCAGAGGGGCGATCGAGGAATCCCAGACTTCGGGGTCAATGACCGGTTGTGAATTCATCCAAGGTTCCCCGGCCGGCCGGCGGCCACCAGGCGGTAAAGCCCGTACAGGAGCGGATTGTAGACCCGGTCCCATGCGCCGGTTGAGCGCCAAAGCAGCCCGCCAAATCCCCGCTTGAAGCGGTAAACGCCCCACAATCCATCCTGGCGGGCGGAGAACTCCTTTTCGAGCGTCTCCGGATCTGCATCCGGGATCCCCCACAGATCGTATTCGGCGCACCCCCGCGCACGCGCCCAGCGGATCGCCTCCCACTGCAGGAGGTAGGGCGCCATGACCTCGCGATGCGCATCGGACGACGCACCGTATAGATACCAGGCGCGCCGCCCCTGGGCGAAGACCATCAGGCCGGCGAGCGCTTCCCCTTCATAACCCGCCAGCATCAGTTCAACGCCGCGGTGCGGCCCAAACTCGGCGAACGCTTTTTGATAATACGTTCCGGCGTGGACCGCGAAGGCATCGCGCGCGCCGGTCGTGTTCATCAGGCGTTCGAATGCGGCCAGGTCCTCGGAGGCCGATACGGTGACGCCGTGGCGCATAGCCAGGCGGATGTTGTAGCGGGTCTTGGGTTTCATGCGGGCCAGAATCTCGTCTTCGGAGCCGCGGAGGTCGATCTTAATCGTGCGCGGCGGTTGCACGGGATTCGGGCTGGGGCGGAATCCCAGCCGGCCAAGGCTTTCGGCGGCGGCAGGATCGCCGCGGATATCCGGCTCGATTTTAAGGAAGGCCGCCCGGCGGGAGCGGCAGAGCGAATCCAGCTGCGGGAGAAGCGCGGACAGCGCGGAGATCGTCGCCGGAACGGGGCCGCGCGGAAGGTAGGCGATCGAAACGCCGAGCGGCAGCGGGCGGAAAAGCACCATTGCGCCGGCATCCGCGGATTGCACGGTTTCCGCCTGCCAACCGAAGCCCGATTTGAGGCGCGCCCAAGCGGCCGTCTGCAGCAGATGCGCATCGGGATGTTTGGATTGTATAAATTCTTCCCAGTTGGTGAGTGAGGTCACGAAGAGGATTATATCAATGAAGGAATAAATATCCACCGCAGAGACGCAGAGGACGCAGAGGATGCAGAGGATGCAGAGGAATACATTCTTTCCTCTGCGATCTCTGCGTCTCTGCGGTAAAAAGACTTAACGCACCTGGACGAAATTCACCAGGATCAGGTTGCGGGCGCAGTCGTTGTACGTGTTGAGGTAGACGCGCGGGGATAGCTGCTTGTGGGCGGCGTCCTGCACCTGGATCCATACCGTTTGGGTGCTGTCGAGCGTCTGCGTGCCGAGGATGAATTCGTAGCCGGCCGGCCCGTAATGGCCGGCGCTGCCTGAAAGCACTTCGCTCGCGACGGCGCTGCCGTTCCAGAATCCCTCCAGGTGCAGGATGAGGTTCTGCAGCGGGGCGCCGCTCTGGTCGAATACCTGGCCCGCCACGCCGCTCCAGTTGCATCCGAAGAATCCCTGGACGGCCAGCACCCCGGTTTGCTGGATGTCAAACGGGTAGGTCGGCGGCTTTTCATTGATGATCGCGGGAAGGTAGACCGCGTTCGTGCCCGCCGCTTTCGGGAGCGCCTTCGGGTCGGCAGTG
This sequence comes from Anaerolineales bacterium, assembly GCA_016932475.1. Taxonomy (GTDB): domain Bacteria; phylum Chloroflexota; class Anaerolineae; order Anaerolineales; family RBG-16-64-43; genus JAFGKK01. The sequence goes on along the minus strand of JAFGCU010000037.1, from coordinate 4,107 downwards.
GCGCCGACGCCGCCGACCGGCGGCGGGTAAACGCCCATGGCGTCCGCGGGGGCCGTTGAGTCCAGCCCGCCGATCGGGGGAGCGGCGCCTTCCGGCGTTCCCGGGGCCGCACCGGAACAACCGGCCAGCAGACCGAGCGCAATCATGGCGGCCGCGGCGAATCCGGTCCGGATCGCCGCATGACGAATCCGTGTTCCGAAAAGTGTCTCCACTGCATCTGCCATGTTTGCCCTCTCCGATCAGGGATTGACCTGAATGAACACCACGGTGATCAGGTTTTTATCGCATGCGGCGTAGGTATTGAATACGATTTTATCCGATATCGGATTGCGGTTCCCATCCAGCACCTGAATCCGGAGGGCGTTAAGGGAAAGGACCGGTTCATCGGCCAGCTGGAATTCAAATCCGCCGCCCTGTCCTTCGGCTGCCTGCCCTGTGATCTGTTCCAGTTCGATGGTGTTCCCGGAAAGCTTCCCTTGGAGTTGAACGAGCAGGTTGTCGAGCGGATTATGGGAGAGATCGTAGATCGCGCCGGCCACGCCCAGCCAGGAGCACCCTTTGGGGCTGGCCGAATAGGTGGGATTCCCGCCCTCGACGATAAACGGAAAGAACGGCTTCGGCGTATCCTGCGGATTCAGATTGTAAACCGGGGTATCGGTCGGGCCGGAGGTCCGGGAAGCCGCGCGCGTGGCCGGCGTGTTTGTTTCCGGCAAAACCGTGGGAGTCCATGTCGGGGGGAACTCGATGATCGGCGTCTGGGTGAAGGTCGGCGTCAGCGAGGCGACAAATCCTCCTCCGGGAGGCAGGGGGTTGAGGGGTGAAGAGGGAGCGGCGAAGATCATCAGGGATAGCACGGGGCACAGGCAGGAGAGCCCGAGGAAAAAAATCGACAGCATGTTGAACAGGATCGGTTTCAGCGCCGGGCCTGAAACGGAACTCTCCAACGGGAGCTCATCGTTCATCGCGAAACCTCCAGATCTCACAGGTTTTATCCCCTCTGCCGATGCGCATCGCCGGATGGCGGGTATAACCGCATGAGCGATTCCCGCATTCGTCCTCCGCTTCACCGGCTGCGGGGACGGCCGCGGCGGGGGAACCGCCGCGGAACGCAACCGTTTCTATTATATGAATATTTCCACCTGGGCGGTTTGCATTTGTTGTGCCAGCCAGCCCTCGACCGCCCGGCGGCGCAGGGTCTCGAGAGAGGACGCCGAAAGCGGCCGGGCGGCATCCCGCTCCAACACCTGGATCAGATGGTAGCCAAGCCGGCTTTGGACGACCGGGCTGGTTTCCCCCTCCGCGAGGGAAAACGCGGCTTCTTCCACCTCCGCGGCGGTCAGGATGCCGCGCGGGAACCAGCCCAGATCCCCGCCGCTGGCATTGGTGCTGTAATCCTGCGAGAAGGTGAGCGCCAGCTCCCCAAAATTTTTTCCGGCCAGGATCTGCTCCCGCAGGGCATTGGCCAATTCCAAATTTCCGACGAGGATATGCCGGGCATGCACCTGTTCGGCGGTCAGGGGGACCTGTGCGGCGACCGCATCGGTTGCCGATTGGACCAGAAGCTGCCGCCGGACCGCCTCACGGAATTCGTCCAATGTGTAGAAGTTTTCTTTCAACCAGGACTCCAATCCGGAAGCGCCTCCCCGGGCCTGGCGGGCATCGGCGATAACGGCGTCGACCTGCTCGTCGAGGATGGCCCTGCCCATGGCGGATGCCGCCTGGGCGGCCACCCGTTCTTCGATCATGGATTGCAGGACGAACCTGCGGTAGTCCCCGAGCGCGCTCAAATCCCTGCCGAGCCGGTTTTGGGCGAGCTCATAGCGCGCGGTTTCCTTTTCGAATTCCGACAGCGGGATGCCCTCGCCGTTCACCCGCGCGGCAAGCGGAACGGGCGTGGGGGTGAAGGTGGGCGTGGCCGTCGGTGTATCGGTCGGGGCGGGTGCGATCACGGATTGCAGATCGCCCCAGGAACAGGCGGCCAGCAGTGGAATGCCCAGCAGGAGGGCCAGGAACGTTTTTTGAAGGCTCATCGGTTTAACCGCCGTTGCGGGAGTAAAAATCCGGTAAATCTTCGATGATTATACTTTACCCGCATGGCCGGCATGGGCTAAAATACAGGAGTCTGGAGATATGGCCGAAGATACGATGTTTTCCGAAGCGGTGGCAGCGGCGCGTGCCGGAGAAGTCGTCCGTGCGCGAGATCTTTTGGCGCGCCTGCTGCGGGCGGATTCGGCGAATCCGGATTATTGGCTGTGGATGAGCGCGGTGGTGGACAGCGAACGCGAGGGGGTTTACTGCCTGCGATCCATCACGAAAATGCAGCCGAACCATCCGCTGGCGCGGCTCGGCCTGGGAGTTATGGGGCAGATTTCGCTGGGGAAGGAACGCGAGGTGCCGGTCCGGCAGCAACGCTCGGCGCCGATGCCGCACCAATCTGCGGGACGCATCAATTCGATGGGGGAGTGGTGGAAGGTCCGCCGGAACCGGGAAAACATCGCCCTCAGCGTATTGGGGATCGCCTCCGTCTCGATCGTGGTCGCCATCGCCTTTCTGCAGGTGGACCTGGCGGCGATTAAGCTCCCGTTCTTCGGCGGCGTGCAGTCTTCGGTGACGGCCGCCCCTTCCGAGACCGCGGGCGCCACTTCCGAGACCACCTATCAGCCGGTCCCCACGCTTAAAAGCACCGTCGATCCTTCCGTCCGGATTCCCTTCGCGACGTTTGTCGGCGCGGATCTCACGCCGACCGCGCTGTACGGCCTCACCCCGATGGCGCTGACCGGCGCGCTCGACGATGCGGTCAAGGCCTTCAACGAAGGACGCTACGACGAGGCGCTCGCCTCCCTCGACCAGGTGCTGTTCCTCGAGCCGAAATCCGCGCAGGCGCATTACCTCAAGGGCGAGTGCTTCCGCAAGCAATGGAAAATGAAGGAAGCGCTCGAGCAATATGAACTGGCGATCGCTCTGGACCCGAATTACGCGCCGGCGTATTTCGGCCGGGCGATGTGGAGCAAGCAGAATAATCCCGACAACGACTACGACAAGGATCTCGACCGGGCGATCGGGCGGGATCCCGCGTACATCGACGCCTACCTGGAGCGGGCCTACTTCTTTGGAAGGCGGGGCAGATGGGCGGAAGCGCTGACCGACCTGGAGCGCGCCAATCAGATCGCGCCGGAGAATGCGCTTGTCCTGATCCGGCTGGGGCGGGCTCAAATCCAGAGCGGGATGGCCGACAGCGCGCTCGACAACATCATCCGGGCGCAAATCATCGATCCGACCATCCTGGAAGGCTACCTCGCGCTGGGCGAAGCATATGATATGTTGAAACTCTACTCGCAGGCCGTCCAGCCGTTGGTCATTTACACCACGTACGATCCGGAGGAAATCCTCGGGTGGATCCGGCTCGGGGAGGCGTACACCGGCATAGGCCAATACCCGCAGGCGGTCGACTCGTGCACCCGCGCGGTGGATCTGAATGTCAATTCGGTCCAGGCGCGGCTTTGCCGCGGCAAGGTCTACCGGATCATCGGCGAATACAAGCTGGCGGTGGCGGATCTGCAGATTGCATCCGACAAGGCGCCCAACTGGTTTTACACCCAGTTCCCCTACGGCTGCGCGCTCCTGGAAGCCGGGCGGATCGACCTAGCCATCAAGACGCTGACCCGGGCGATCGAGCTGGCGACGACCGTGGAGGAAAAAGCGGACGCGATGGGCTGGCTGGCACTGTCGTACGAAGCGTATAAGAACTACGACCGTGCCAAAGCCCTCTGGAAGGAACTGATGGAACTGGAAGGCGTTACCGAATATTGGAAGACCGAGGCGTATGTTCATTATTTCGGTTTGAACACACCGACCCCGGGCGGAGCGGTAACCCCGGAAGAAACGCCGGAAGTCACGCCGGAAGAAACCCCGAACGGGACTCCCACACCCACGCCGTAACGGCGGGTTCCCCATTTTTGACATGCCGATTGCGCGCGTGGTACAATCCGCCCGCTCGGCGAGGATTGCCCGCAATGTCGAGGAGGGATGGCCGAGTGGTTTAAGGCGGCTGTCTTGAGAACAGCTGTGGGGGCAACCTCACCGGGGGTTCGAATCCCTCTCCCTCCG
>JAFGCU010000036.1 GCA_016932475.1 Anaerolineales bacterium | reverse complement strand
CGGGCACGGCTGTTTGAAAAACTCGAAGCCGGCCTGGAAGGCCGGGTGATCCTGCTGTCGGCACCCGCCGGATTCGGCAAGACCACGCTGATCGCGGATTGGGTGCGCAGCGATCCCAACCGCCCTGCGGCGTGGCTGGCATTGGACGAGGACGACAACGATCCCGCCCGCTTCTGGTCTTATTTCACCGCCGCGCTGCAGCGGCTATGGCCGGAGGCCGGCCGGGAGATCCTACCGATACTCACCGCCTCGCGCCCGGTCCCTCCCCAGGCGTTTTTGACAATCCTGATCAACGAAATTTCCGTAGCGCAGCCGTCCTCTCCCAGCCTGCTGGTGCTCGATGACCTGCACCTCATAACGACGGCGCCGATCCGCGAAGGCTTGACCTTCTTCACCGAGCACATGCCCGATCCGCTCAAACTGGTGATCGGAACACGGGCCGACCCCGAAAGCCTGCCCCTGGCGCGGCTGCGCGCGCGCGCGCAACTGACCGAGCTCCGGCCGGCGGACCTGCGCTTCACAGCGGAGGAGGCCTCCGAGTTCCTGACCCGGGCCATGAAGTTGCCGCTTGCCGCGGCCGATGTCGCCGCGCTTGATGCGCAAACCGAGGGTTGGATCGCCGGTTTGCAGATGGCGGCGCTTTCGATGCAGGGCAATCCGGATCCGGCCGGTTTTATTCAGACCTTCACCGGCAACAACCGTTTCGTGCTGGATTATCTGCTCGCGGAAGTCCTGCAGCGCGAGCCGGCGGAAGTCCGCTCCTTCCTTCTTTCCACCTCGATCCTCGAACAGCTGTGCGCCCCGCTTTGTGATTCCCTGACGGATGGGCGGGACGGGCAGGCCATGCTCGAACATCTCGAATCCTCCAACCTGTTTCTGCTTCCGCTGGATCAGGAACGGCGGTGGTACCGCTACCACCCGCTGTTTGCGAACCTGCTGACCCGCCAGCTGCGCGAAGAATCCCCCGGCGCCCTGCCCGGCCTGCACCGCCGCGCGGCGGATTGGTGTGAGCAAAACAACGACCCGGGCGGAGCGATCCGGCACGCTTTGGCCGCGCAAGACAACGAGCGCGCCGCGCAAATCCTCGAACGGATCTTCCTCGACCTGCTGGCGCGCAGCGAACTCGGGACGCTGATCCAATGGCTGCGCTCGCTTCCCGACGAAACAATCCGGGGCCGCCCGTGGCTGTGCGTGCTGGATGCGTGGCTGTACATCCTAACCGGTCAAGCCGATCAGATCGCGGCCCGATTGCAGGATACGGAGGCGGCTTTGCCGGGAGCTGAAATCTCCGCGGCCGATCAGGAGCGCATTCGCGGGTATATTGCGGCGGTCCGCGCGCAGACGGATTTCATCCAGGGCGCGATCCCCGCCGCGACCGCGCACGCCGGCGAAGCGCTGGCGCAGCTGACGGCGGAGGATTTCGTCATCAGCGCCACCACCGCGCTGATCCAGGGAGCGGCTTTCAGTTACGCCGGCGATTTCCATTCAGCCATCCGTTCGTTCGAACAATCCAAGGCCCTGAGCCTGGCCGGCGGCAATCAATTCAATGCAATGCTCGCCAGCGTGGCGCTGGCCCAGATCACCGCCGCGCTCGGGCGCCTGCGCGCCGCGTATCAGATTTATCAGGACGGGCTGCGCCTGACCGGGGCATCCGTCATGCTCGCACCGGGTTACGCTTTCGCCCACCTGGCGGACATCCTGCGCGAATGGGACCGGTTGGACGAAGCGCTGGAATATGCGGCCAGGGGTGTTGAGATGTGCGAGTTGCTCGGGCAGGCCGACATCCTGATGACCGCCTATACCGTTTTGGCGCGCATCCAGCGCGGGCGGGGCAAATTGGAAGACGCAACCGCAACGCTGGAAAAAGCCCGCCGGGTGGCAAGCGAGATCTCGGCCTGGTCGCTGGATTCGGTGCTCCTGCAGCAGGCCCGGATTGCGCTGGTAGCGGGAAATTTGGAGGATGCCGTCCGGTGGGTTATGGAGAGCGGTTATTCCGAGGAGGAAGAGCCCGTCTTTCACCGCGAGGCCGGGTTGCTGACACTCGCGCGTGTGCTCACCGCGCAGGGACGCTTCGACGCGGCCGAGCGGCTGTTGGCGCGGATCCAGCGGTCCGCATCCGAATGCGGCAGCCGCTCCTCCGAGATCGAGGCGGGCTTCCTGCGGGCGATTAATTTTTCAGCGCGGGACCCGGACGATCCGCAGGCAAAGGTGGAATTAGCGCGTACCTTGGCGTTATCCGAGCCGGAAGGCTACACCCGGATCTACCTCGACGAAGGAGAATCCGCGGCCGCAATGATCAAGAAACTTGCGCCGGAATCCGGGCTTGCCGAACGCATCACCCATGCCGTGCCCGCCGCGCCATCCGCGCTGCCGGAACCGCTCAGCGAGCGCGAATTGGACGTGCTGCGTCTGCTCGCGGCCGGCCGCTCGAACCCCGAAATCGCTGAGGCGCTGTACATCTCATTGAATACGGTCAAGGCTCATGTCAAGAGTGTCTTCGCCAAATTGGGGGTCCACAACCGCAGCCAGGCGCTTCTGCGAGCGCAGGAATTGAAGCTGATCTAAACCTTTCTCACCGCAAAGCCGCCAAGGACGCAAAGGTTGTACTATATTTGTACTCTCTTGCGATCGCGCGCGGCGATCCGTTTTTATCCCGGATAAAGGGGGTTGCATTCCTCCGCGCATTGCTGCGGCGGCCTATCCGCTCGATCCAAAAACAGCCATGATCATCTCGGGGAGTAAATCCAGATCATTGCCGATCCAATGCGCGAGAATCGCGAGTGGAAGGCTGCCCAGGGGATCAAAGAAGAACGCCAATCCCAAACCGACAGGGATCAGGGTGGGAATCATCCAGAACAATGCGGCGTGCTTCCCCGCAAAAAGGAATCCGTTGGCCACCCATGCCCATCTCCCGAAAACCCCCTTCATTTTCGGCTGAAGGACTCCCCGGTAATACAGTTCCTCGCCCATGATATTAAAGATAAAACTCCGGAAAATCAGAGTAATCATCAGAAAGGGAATGTTGCCGGGGAGCGAAACATCCCGGTATTTTTCGGCGATATCCATGTAAGGAAGCGACGGGTTCAAAAAACCCGGCATCCATGCGGGGAGATCGGCCCAAGCCGCGATGTGCGGGGTCAGCGCTCCGAGGGTTTTAATCCCGGCGAAGACCAGGATAAAAACCAATACCGCCATCCCCCATTGCTTCCACGTTGACGGAAAACGCCAGTGGATTCGGGCGCGGAGGGCTCGATGGAACCGCAGGGAATACCCTTCGCGGCGCAGGATGATGACCGCCGCCAGCAACTCCGATCCGTTCGCCAGCATGGATATGGTCAGGTATACCCAAGTGGGGACGGGGCCGTCCGGGGGGGCAAATACGGGGCCGGCAATATAAATCAGTAGAAGGAACACCGCCGCCGGCCAGGCGAACATGAATAATATCTTAGGAAGGGAATATTGCGGGACCGGTCCGCCGACGGCCGGATTTTTTCCCGTTGAAGAAACCAAAGCATTCACTTTTTGATCTCCGCTCGTTAAGGTCTTTTCCACTTCTGTTTAGACAACCTTGCCGACGAAATGTTTCAACGAATACAAGCACCGGGTCTCGCTACGCCCGGACGAAAACCCTGCGCGGGGCTACTCGACCACCCTTGGAAAACCACCCTCCCCGTTCACCCGATCGGGTGAGCACGGATCACCCCCCTCCCGGCTACCATGGACGCAATACGGAAAGGACCAACCATGACTTCGACGAACGCCATCCAAGTGAAAGGATTGAAAAAAAACTACAACGGTTTCCCGGCCGTTCACAACCTCGAATTCACCGTCCGCGAAGGCGAGATCTTCAGCCTGTTGGGGCCGAACGGAGCCGGGAAGAGCACGACCATATCGATGCTCTCCTGCCTGCTTCCGCCGAGCGGTGGAGACGCGCTGATTGCGGGCCATTCCATCACCCGCGCGTCCGGGTCCGTCAAACGGACGATCGGCGTGGTGCCGCAGGAGATCGCTCTCTACGACGACCTGAGCGCGCATCAGAACCTGGTCTTCTGGGGCCGGATGTACGGGCTGCGCGGGAGCCGCCTCTCCCGGCGGGTCGACGAAGTCCTCGACCTGACCGGCCTGGCCGACCGCCGCCACGATCGCGCCGGGCTGTATTCCGGCGGGATGCAGCGCCGGCTCAACATCGGGATCGCCCTGCTGCACGAACCTAGGATCGTCATCTTCGATGAGCCGACCGTCGGGATCGACCCGCAAAGCCGCCGGCGCATCCTCGACGGAGTTAAGGAGATCAACGCGCGCGGCGTCACCGTCCTCTACACCACCCATTACATGGAGGAAGCCCAGGAGCTTTCGCACCGGATTGCGATCATGGATCACGGCAGGCTCATCGCCCAGGGCACGCACAACGAACTTATGCGGATGGTCGGCGGGCTGCACCGCATCACCCTGACCCTCAGCCGCAAACCGGCCGGATTGCTTGCGTTGTGGCGGATGCTGGCCGGCGTCCATTCGGTCAGCGAAGAGGGGGAGCGAGTCCGCCTGCTCGTCCAAGACAGCACGCGCGTCCTCCCCACCCTTTTCGAATCCGCCGCCCGCGAGGAGACGCACATCACCGGGATGGATATTCAGGAGCCGGATTTGGAAGCGGTCTTCCTGCATCTGACGGGCAAGGCGCTGCGGGATTGAAGCGAGTCAAACCAACCGATGCCTCGCTTCGCTCGGCATGACATTCCAAGCGAAACTTTTATGATAAGTCATCCCGAGCGCAGCGAGGGATCGGCAATTTATCCGGGTCGATGATGGTGCTTATCGCCACAAAGAGCACAAAGGACACAAAAATATTTCGGAAGGACTTTTATTATTCGTAGTGTATTTTGTGTTTCTTGTGTTCTTTGTGGCCGCCATCGAGCAAATTCTGCCTTCCCGGTTGGTTCGGATCAGGAGACAACGATAATATGTTTTACATTGCCTTGAAAGACCTGATGCGCTCCTTGCGCAGTCCGTTTACCCTGGCGTTCATGCTGATCCTGCCGCTCCTGGAAGCCGGGCTCCCGTACCTGGCGTTTTCCAACCTCTCTTCCGGGCTTCCCGTGCAGACCACGCGCGTGCTGCTCGTCAACCTCGACCGGCCCGTGGAGCAATATCCGGATTTTCTGGCGGGGAACTTGCTGGCGGATATGTTCCGGAATGACGAACTGGGGGATCTGCTCGACACAACAGTCGGGGATTCCGAAGCTGCCGCGCGCGCCGCCGTCGACTCGCGCGAGACGGACGTCGCCGTGATCATCCCGTCCGGCCTCACCGCCGCGCTGTTTGGCGGGGAGGGACGAACGGAGATCGAGATTTATCACGACCCGGCGCTCACCCTCGGCCCGGCCGTGGTGCGCGACGTCGTCACCAACTTCCTCGACGGTTTCGCCGGCTCGTTGATCGCGGCCGACACAGCCGCCCGGCGCGCCGCGGAGGATGGGGCGCTGCTGGACGATAACTCCCGCCTTGAAATTATGCGGCGCTACGGGGATTGGGCTCAGGGTGTCGGAGAAAGCCTTGGGCAGGGCATCCATCCGGCGGTCCGCTACGAAGCCTCGGCGCGGGTGCAGCCATCCGAATCCGTAATGAAGGCGCAGATCGGCCCGATCATGCTGGGTATGCTGGTCTTCTTCGCCTTTTTTACCGGCGCCATCTCCGCCCAATCCCTGCTGCACGAAGCGGAACAGGGAACGCTGGCGCGGTTGTTCCGGACCCCCGCGTCGAAAACCGCAATCCTGACCGGCAAATTCGCCACCGTCGAAATTCTATTGGCGCTGCAAGTCATCCTGTTGATCGGGATCGGGAAGGCGCTTTTTGGAATTGCATGGGGCGATCCCATACTTGTTATCCTCAATGGATCGGCGCTGGTCGTCGCCGCCGGCGGCTTCGGGATCATGCTGATCGCCTTTATGCGCACCACACGGCAGGCCTTCCTGGTCATGGGCGGCGCGGTGATCCTGACCGGGATGGCCGGCGGCACGATGACCACATGGTTTGTCAATCCGCCCGCACTGTTCGAGACGGTCAACCTGTTCACGCCCCAGGGATGGATCCTGCGCGGGTTCAGCGCCGCGATGCGCGGCGGCGGCACCATAGAGGCGGCCGTTCCAGCCGCCGTGGGGACGGGATTGGGTTTGATCTTCCTTTGGATCGGCGTCCACAAGTTGAAGGCGAAATTCGCCTAGACGGTACCTTTTGACACCCTTAGGGTGGAGGTACCTTTCGGCACCCTAAGGGTGTTGAAAGGTGCCATAAGTGTTTTTGGAATCATCCTTTTTAGAAAGGGCAACACCATGCGCATCCTCTACTTAGCCATGAAGGATCTCTCGCAAATCATCCGGCAGAAGAAATCGGCGTTATTTCTCCTGATCCTGCCCGTTCTGTTCACCGGCTTGCTCGGCGCCGTATTCACCCGGAACGGGCAGGAGGATCCGCGCCTGCCGGTCGCGCTGGCCATGCGCGATGCCGGAGCGCTCGGCGCGTATTACGAAACGCTGCTGGGGTATTCGGATACGATCCATCCGACGGCGCCCGGGCAAACGGACGCGGCGTCGCTCGAACAGCTGGTCCGCTCCCAGAAAGCCGCCGCGGCGGTCATCATCCCGGAAGGATTCAGCCGCCAAACCCTGGCGGGAGAATCCCCGCGTCTGACCGTGATCGTCGACCGCAATGCGCCGGCCGGCCAGGCGGCTGACCGCGCGATCCAACTCGCGGCTACCCGGCTGCTCGGCGCGGTTCAAACCGCTCGTCTCGGCGCGGAGGCACATGGTCCTTTCGGAAGCGAAGCCGCGCGGCAGGAATATCTGCTGGCGTCGCTTGCGGATGCGGTACGGGCTTGGCGCGATCCGCTCGTCAGAGTGACCGCCCGCCCGGCCGGCACCGGCAACGCCGCAGCAGACGGATTCGCGCAGGCCTCGCCGGGGATGATGGTTTTCTTCGCGACGATCGGGATGATCACCCCCGGGTACCTGCTGCTGGCCGAGCGCCGCTCGCGGACTCTGGCGCGCATGTTGACGACGGACATACGCCGGGCCGAGATCATCGCCGGGCATACCCTGGCCATGTTTGTGGCGGGCTTCCTGCAGGTGATTCTCTTAACCCTGTTCGGGCAGGCGGCCTTTGGCCTGGATTACTGGCGCGATCCGGCCGCGCTCCTGCTCATGGCCGGCGTGCTTGCGCTCTGGTCGGCGGCCTTCGGCCTGCTGATCGGTACCCTGGCCCGAGACGAAAACCAGGTGGTGCTCCTGGTAATGGGCGCCACGCTGGTGTTCGGCTTTGTGGGCGGCGCCTTTTTCCCGCTCGATCTGGCCGGAGCAGCGTACGCAGCCGTCGGGCGGATGATGCCCAGCGCCTGGGCGATCCGGGGATTCCAGGATATTATCCTGCGCGCGGCGGGCTGGAAAACCGTAACGGGACCGGCCGCGATTCTGGTTTTGTATGCGCTGGCGTTTTACGCGCTGGCCGTCCTGCGCTTCCAATCCGACGCGGCGCGATAGAATAGGGACCGGTGCAGGAAGGGCGGACGGCCGTCCGCCCTCCCATTTGTGATATGGATACGATTACTTCGGCACATCCTTCGATCGCAGACCGGCCCTTCTTCTGCTCGTGGAGCGGCGGGAAGGATTCAACCCTCGCCTTGCATTACGCAATTCAGGAAGGGGGCGCGCCCAGGTTTTTGCTGACGATGATGTCCGAAGACGGCCATGGGTCGCGTTCGCACGGGCTGCCGCGTCCGCTCCTGGAGGAACAGGCTCGGCAAATCGGGTGCCCGATCGTTTTTCGATCCGCGTCCTGGGCTGAATACGAAAAGGTTTTTTCTTCCGCGCTGGAAGAATTCCGGGCCGATGGTATTGAAGACGGCGTCTTTGGAGACATCGACATTCCGGATCACCGGGATTGGTGCCTGCGCGTGTGCGGGGCGCATGGCATCCGCGCCCGCCACCCATTGTGGAAACGTCCGCGCCGGGAATTGCTCGAGGAATTCATCGGGCTTGGGTTTACGGCAACCATTATCGTCACGAAAGCGGAAAAAATGGGGCCGGACTGGCTGGGAAGGACAATCGATGCACGCGCCCTCTCGGAGATGGAGAAGCTTGGGATCGACCCATCAGGCGAAACAGGCGAATACCACACCGTGGTGACGGGCGGCCCGATCTTTCAATCCAGGATTGCCTTTGCGACCGGCAAGGCGGTCCTTCATGATGGCTGTTGGTTTCTGAATGTGTCCGCGGCGTCAACGGAAAACGCGGTTCGCCAATAAATTTTCCTCCGGGCAGCCTGCCACATATTCCAGAAGCCCCCCTCGCAAGGATCGGCGGCCGCCTTCCACCCGATGTGGAAAACGCCGGGAAGGATTATTATGGGGGATAGTCTTGGATCATGAAACAGATCCGGGATATTACTCTCATATAATTTGGTCGTCCCGGCGGCTCCGGGGCACGGCATTCCGGTTTCGGCGTGTCGGCGGTGATCCGGCGCCGGGCGGCAATATCCAAATCCATCCGGCGGAGAATCCCAATATGAATCTGTTCCTGACGAATAAAAAAGAATTGCGCTCGGGGTGGAAAATCCTGCGCGTCATGATGCTCACGTTCGTTTTCGCCATCCTGATCGCCGTGCTTGCGTCCGCGCTGAACATCGAGGGCGCCGGGGGCTATGCATTCAACCTGGCGATCCTCGCGGCACTCGGCATGGAACTGATGATCTCGCATAAAACCCCGGCCTTCATAGGAATTACTTTCAAGGAAAGCGCTTTTTGGAAAGACTTCCTCGCGGGATTGGCGTGGGGAGGCGTTTCGATCGGGCTGGTTGCTGCGGCCATGGTGTTCCTTACCCGTGAAATCAATTCCGGGGAATTCTGGCAGGGTTTTACCCTGCTTTCCATCCCGGGCATGCTCCTCTACTGGCTGCTGGTGGCGCTCACCGAGGAAAGCCTGTTCCGCGGATACATGCTCTCGATCCTCAAGCACCCGCTCGGCGTTCGGACCGCGATGGTCGTTTCGGCGGTGTTGTTTTCGGCTCTCCATTTGCTGAATCCGGATTATTATGTGTTCGCATTTCTCTACGCCTTTCTGATCGGGTTGCTTTTCGGAGAGGTGGTGGTCCGGCGCGGGAATTTGGGGTGGGTTCTCGGATTCCATTTCGTCTTCAATCTCATCCAGGATGCCAGGCTTTTGAATTTTCCCGTCCAGGGCGGGGAAGCGGTCTTCACCGTCGTCCTGCTCGTTAATCTGGCCCTGATCCTCTGGAAGATGCCGCGCACGGCGGCCGCGTTGGATCTGGATTAACGTTTCGGAATCCGATTCCACATCACTGGCGAGCGCGTTTGAGGGAGAATCATGGATTCGAAATCGATGGATCCGTACGGGCAGGCTTTGCTCGATTTCCACAACGGCGGACCGTCGGCGACGATAACCGTCCATCGCGATGACGGGTATGTCAGCCCGCTGCCGGCCGCCGTTTTCTTCCGCAAACCCGCCGGCTTCTCCGATATCGAAAAGGATGCGATCGAGCTTTGCACGGGCGATGTGCTCGACATCGGCGCGGGCACCGGATGCCACAGCCTGGCCCTGCAGGAACGGGGTGCGAATATTCTGGCGATTGAGATCTCCCCCCAGGCGGCCGAGATCATGAAACAGCGCGGAGTAGCCAAGACGCGGCTTGTGAACGTATACGAACTCCACGGCGGCCCCTACGACACGTTGTTGATGATGATGCACGGGATCGGGATGGTGGAAACGCTTTCCGGACTGGACCGGTTCCTCCGCCACGCCCGCACGCTTGTGAAGGAGGATGGCCGGCTCCTGCTGGATTCCCTCGACGTCCGGCGGACCGATGACCCCAAACACCGGGCCTATCAGGAAGCCAACCGCCGGGCGGGACGCTACTTCGGGGAAATCCGGATGCAATTCGAATACAAGGGGGTGCGCGGGCCGCTCTTCGGCTGGCTGCATGTGGATGCGGAAACGCTCGCCGATCACGCCGGACCGGCCGGTTGGGAATGCCGCATAATCCGCCAGCAGGAAGATGGGAATTACCTGGCCCAATTATCCGCGAAAAGCGGATCCATCTCGCGCGGCGCAAAGCCGCGAGGCGCGCTTCCCTGATCTGTTCCGGGTGAACGCGAACGACATCCCTGCTTCGGCAAACGCCGATCCCTTCCGGGGATATGATATATTGGCCGGGAATAGGACTATTCCGTGAGCATTCTCATGCCGCGACCCATTTCTCCGTTCAAGAACCCGGCCGGTGAGGCGGCTTTTTTGCAGGCATACGATAATGTATTCAACCGCTGGCCGGTGCCGTACGAGGCGGTCGGCATCCCCACCCGCTTCGGCCGGACTCACGTCAATGTCAGCGGTGTTCCCGGCGCCCCTCCCCTGATTCTCCTGCCAGGCAATTTCGCCAGTTCCGCCGATTGGTTCTCCATTATTCCCGGCCTGGTCCGAACGAACCTCGTATACGCGGTGGATGTGATCGGCGACGCCGGAAAAAGCATCCCGCAGCGGCTCCCTGCCAACCGCGCGGATTACGCGGACTGGCTCGACGAACTTCGCAAAGGGCTGGGGATCGAAAAAACGGATCTCCTGGGGATGTCGTACGGCGGTTTTTTGGCCGTCAATTACGCCCTGCAATTTCCGGAGCATCTCCACCGCCTGGTGCTGCTGTGCCCGGGCCTGCCGCTGGCGCCCTTCACCATCCATTGGATGATCCGCGGGATGCCGATGATGCTTTTCGCGTCGCGGGGCACGGTGGAATGGTTCCTGGCCGGCGCCTCCGTCAAGGGCTTTATCCGCGGCGATCCTGTTCAGGAAGCGTTCATCGCCGGGGCAACCGCCCTGCGTTCCAGGAGCATGATGCGGCCGGTGATCGGGGATACGGAGTGGAACCGGCTGCAAACACCCGTATTGCTGCTGGTGGGGGAACAGGAGATACTCTATGATGCCCAAACCGCTCTGGGTCAGGCCAAAAAGCGGATGCCGAACGTGAAGACGGAGCTGGTGACGAATGCCGGGCATCTGTTGCATTCGGATCAGCCGGATCAAATAAACAAATCCGTTCTTGAATTTCTCGGATCCACCGGGTAAGCATTCGAAAAATCCAAGGCGTTATCGGATTGGAGGAATATACATGTCCAACCAAAACGGCTATGCAAAGGATGTATTTTCCACCTCTCTGGGCGAACTGGCGCTTCACTTCCTCGGGCACGGAAGCCTTCGGCTAACCTTCGGCGGGAAGGAAATATACGCGGATCCTTTCCGCGAAGCGGCGGATTATTCCGCGCTTCCAAAGGCGGATTTGATCCTTGTCACCCACCACCATTCAGACCACTTCGACCCGCAGGCCATCGCCGCGATCCGCACCGGGAAAACGCAAATCGTATGCACCGCGATCTGCGCCGAAAATTGGCCCGGCGGGATCGTCATGTGCAACGACGATTTGCGGACTTTCGAAGGGATTTCGATCGAAGCCGTGCCGGCCTACAACATCGCCCACAAGCGGCCGAACGGCCAGCCGTTCCACATACCGGGGGAGGGCAACGGATACATCCTCGCATTCGGGGATCGGCGCGTGTATCTCGCCGGCGACACCGAAAACATCCCCGAGATGAAAAGGCTGGGCAAAATCGACATCGCCTTCCTGCCGGTAAACCTGCCCTATACCATGTCGGTGGAAATGGCGGCGGAGGCCGCGCGGATGATCCGCCCGCGGATTTTCTACCCGTACCATTATGGCGAGACCGATCTTTCCCTGCTGACGGCTTTGATGAAAGACGAAAAGGAAATAGAAATCCGCATCCGCCGGATGGCATAAAAGCAGGGGCGATCCAATGGATCGCCCCTACAGCTCCAACCCCGTCACAGCCACCGGGAGGCTGCTGTTTGCCGTCGCGCCGTTGCCGAGCTGGCCGTAGAGATTGTTGCCCCAGCACATCATCCGCCCGTCGGCCGTCACCGCGCAGGCCGTGTAATACCCCGCTGCAAGCAGAAGAACCTTGCCCTTAAGCCCCTGGACATTGACCGGCGTATGGCGGACCGCGGCGGTTCCATCGCCGAGCTGGCCGAATTCGTTGTTCCCCCAGCAGCGCAGGTTTCCGGCGCGCAGGATCGCGCAGGTGTAATCGGCGCCGGCGGAGACGAAGGCGGGAGTCCCCGCCAGCCAGCGGACATCCACTGGAGTGTTCCTGTCGGTCGGCGTGCTGTCGCCGAGCTGGCCATAAGCGTTCCATCCCCAGCACTTTAATTGGCCGCCGGAGACGATCGCGCACGTATGGGATCCGCCCGCCGCAATGGAGTCCGCTCCGGCGGCGAGGCCGGTCACATCGACCGGCACGGCGCGTTCCTCGCGCGTGCCGTCTCCCAGTTGGCCGTATTTGTTCGATCCCCAGCATTTAACCGCGCCGCCGCGGAGGAGCGCACAGGTATGCCCGCTCCCGGCGGCGATCGCGCTTGCGTTTTCGGAGAGCCCGAGCGCATCCACCGGCTTGCCGGAATCGCTTGTGGTGCCGTCGCCCAGCTGGCCGGATCCGTTCGCGCCCCAGCACTTCACCCCGCCGAGGACGGTCAGCGCGCAGGTGTGCTCCTTCCCGGCGGTAATCGCAATGATCTCCTCCGGCAATCCGGCGACATCGATCGGGGTATTCCGGTCGGCGGCCGTCCCGCTGCCAAGCTGGCCGCGATCGTTCCGGCCCCAGCACTTCACCCCGCCGGCGGCGGAGAGCGCGCACACATGCCCGCCGCCGACCGCAACCGAGATTCTTCCGGACGCAGGTCCATCCACCTCCACCGGCGAAAGGCTGTCGTCGAAGGTGCCGTCGCCCAACTGCCCTCCGCCGTTCAATCCCCAGCAGCGTATCCCCCCACCGGTCAAATCCAGCGCGCAGGTATTCGCCCATCCGACCGCGATGGCCGCGACGCCGCCGGCATAGCCGGCGACATCTCCCGGGATCCGGCGGCCTTTTGCGGTTCCATCCCCAAGCTGGCCCTCGGCATTCCAACCCCAGCATTGAATCCGGCGATCCAGCAGAAGCGCACAGGTATGGCTGTACCCCGCGGCGATATATTCCACATCACCCGCCAGCCCGGTCACCTCCACCGGAACGGTGCGATTCTCGTACCCGCCGTCGCCCAGCTGCCCGGATTGATCGTCTCCCCAGCAGGCGGCACCGCCGCCCTCAAGTCGCACGCATGTATGCGCGCCGCCGGCCGTCAGTTGCACGGCGGCGGAATACAGGCCCTTCACCCCGGCCGGCACGCTCGAGCGAATGCGCGAGCCGTCGCCCAATTGACCGCTGGCGTTTGCGCCCCAGCATGCCGCCGATCCGTCTTCAAGCAATGCGCAGGTGTGCTGATCGCCGGCCGCGACGGCGCGCACCGGGCCGGACAGCCCGCCGACATCGCCGGGGAGCAGGCCGTTGGTCTGGGTCCCATTGCCCAGCTGGCCGCTCGGATTCCATCCCCAGCATTTCACCGAACCATCCTGCATCAGCGCGCAGGTGTGCCCCGCGCCGGCCGCCACGGCTTTCACGCCGGCCTCGAGGCCGGGGACATCGACAGGTATGCTGCGGTTTATGGTGGTGCCGTCGCCCAGACCGCCGGATGCGTTTTCCCCCCAGCACTTCACCCCGCCCGTTTCCATCAGCGCGCAGGTATGCCGGTGCCCGGCTGCGACGGCCTTCACCCCCTCCGCAAGCCCGAGCACCGCGACCGGCGAGAGGCTTTCGGTTGTGGTGCCGTCTCCCAGCTGTCCCTTGGTGTTCGAGCCCCAGCATTCCAACCCGCCGCCGGATAGCAGCGCGCAGGCATGCGACCAACCCGCGGCGATCGATTTCACTCCGCCGGTCATGCGGCTGACCGGCTGGGGGAGGCTGCTCCCGAGAATCGTCCCGTTGCCCAGCTGCCCGTAACGGTTGTTTCCCCAGCAGGCCGCTCCGTTTCCGATCGTACGCGCGCAGGTATGGCTGGCTCCGAGCGCCATGGGGGAATCGGCGGAATATTCCTCCGGGAGATCCGTTCGGGAGGGAGACACGATGCGGGCGGTCGGGGTGGCGGGTTTCGCGTCCGGCATAGCCGTCGGAGAAACATCACCGGAAGGGCCGCAGGATGCCGGCCACACGCCAAGTGCCGCGGCGAGGATCAGGGTGAATCGAACTCTCATTTTCGCTCCCGATACGGGCCAAACCGGCCGGAATGGGCCGATTGTAATCGAATCCGGACCGGCGCGGTTTTCATACCGGGGCGGCGAAAGGGCGGTCCAACGGGTCGTCCACCGCATCCGCCCCCGTCTATTGGGGTACAATTATCCATCGTTCTCGTGAAAACAGCCAAATTCTATTCCGGGAGAGTGGTCTGACACCTTATGGCATTATTCTATAAGGAATTGGGAATCGACCTGGGAACGGTCAACACCATCATCGCCGAGGGCGGGCAAATCGTCCTCTCCGAACCGACGATGGTGGTGATCGATGTGGACGAGCAGAAAGTCGTGGAAGTGGGCGAGCAGGCCCGCCACATGTACGGCCGGGTTCCGGAAGGGTACGAAGTCGTCCATCCGCTGCAATACGGCGCGATCGCCGATTTCGAAGTGGCGCAGGTGCTCCTAACCTGGTTCATCCGCAAGGTGTGCGGCGCCGTCAGCCCGTTCAAACCGCGGGCGATGGTGACCATTCCGCACGGGATCACCAGCGTCGAACGCCGCGCCGCAAGCGAAGCGGTGTTGCGCGCCGGCTGCCGGGAAGTCTTCCTGGTCACGCGCACGCTGGCCGCCGCGGTCGGCGCCGGGCTGCCGATCTCCACTCCGTCCGGAAACATGGTGGTGTACATGGGCGGCGGCGTGACGGAATCGTCGGTGATCACGATGAACGGCCCGGTCGTGGCCAACACGATCCGGGTCGGCGGCCGCCGGCTGGACGAACTGCTGGCCGCATTCATCCGCCGCAAATACGGCGTGGTGGTCGGCGAAATGGTCGCCGAAGAGATCAAACTCCGGATCGGCGCCGCCGCCCCGGTTGACCCGAACGAAAACCTGGAAATCCAGGGACGCGACCAGGTCAACAACCTCCCGCGCACCATCACCATCTCCACCGCGGATGTGGTCGAAGCACTGGAAGAACCACTGGAGGAAATCGTCGGCTGCGTCCGGGCCACACTCGAACGCACGCCGCCCGAGCTGACATCCGATATCATCGACCGCGGAATCATGCTGTGCGGCGGCGGCGCGCTTCTGCGCGGCGTGGACCGCTACCTGACCGACGCCACCGGCATTCCCGCCTACCTGGCCGAGGAACCGGTCGGTTGCCTGGCGCTGGGAGCCGAACTTGTCCTGCATCAAATGGAAGCGTTCAAACGCTATTTGCCAACGGCGTAATAATCATTGCACGAAGAACAAAAATAAGACCGGAAGCTTGTGAAAAACGCTTCCGGTCTTATTTTTTTTAACAGCCCGACTGGCAACCGTGTCCCAATCCCCTCACCCCGTCTTCAACCCGGACGACCTCCAGGTTTCAGCCCCCCTCTCCCGAATCTCCGGAAAAGGATAGGGGCCGGGGGATGGATAGGGAAGAAAAATTACATGCGCACATCGACCGGGACGCTGCTGTCCGTATTGGATCCATTTCCGAGTTGGCCGTTCCCGTTCGATCCCCAGCATTTAACCGTTCCATCGCCGAGGACCGCGCACGTATGTCCGCCTCCGGCGGCAATCGCCGAGACGCCGCTGGCAAGGCCCGACACTTGCGCGGGCGAATTCCGGTCAGTCGTTGTCCCGTCGCCCAACTGCCCGCCGGAATTGCCGCCCCAGCATTTTACCCCGCCCGCTTTGGTCAACGCGCAGCTATGGCTGCCGCCGACGGCGATGGATTGGATTTCATCCTCCAGGTTGAGAACCCTGACGGGGATCGGATTGTTTTTATTGGTGCCATCACCCAACTCCCCGGCAAAATTCTCGCCCCAGCACCACACTTCCCCGTTGGTTTTCAACGCGCAGGCATGGAAAACGCCCGCGGCGATGGCCACGACTCCGGATTCCAAACCGGGCAAGGCGACGGGGGTGGCGCTGCTTTCGTAACCGCCGTTGCCGAGCTGGCCCGAATGATTGGATCCCCAGCATTTAACGCCGCTTTTCTCCACCGCACAGGAGAAATTGCCGCCCGCCGCGACCGAGGTGACACCGCCGGACAGGCCGAGTACATCGACAGGCGAAAGATGCTCCTCCGTGGTTCCGTCGCCCAGCCCGCCGAAGCTGTTCGCGCCCCAGCACTTCAACCCGCCCTGGGCGGTCAAGGCACAGGAATGCATGGAACCAACACTCACCGCCGTGAAGCCCGAATCCGATTTGATTCTGGACTGGTCCGACGGCTGCCCTCCCCAGCAGATTACTTCCGCCGATTCCGTAACCGCACAGGAGTGGTTATACCCCATGGCAATCGCCGTAACCCTGTCGGGAACGGCGGTGACCGCCACCGGGGTTTTGCGGTCCTCGGTTGTGCCATCCCCGAGCTGGCCGGCGTCGTTCTTTCCCCAGCATTTCACACCGCCGGAATCCAGAATGCAAGTCTGGTTGCCGCCCGCGGCAATGATGGACGCTTTCGCGCCGGCCGCAGTCTGGCAAGAAGTGCAAAGGATCAGGAATAGAAGCGGCGCAACAAACGTGAACGGTTTTGGGTGAGGCATGGATCCTCCAAATCGCTTTTCTGCGCGGGATTCTCCGTCGGATGAAGACCTTATCGATCCATCCGTAAACCGTATTGTAATCCAAGCGCCGCAAATTCTCTTAGGGCGCGGGGGACCCTTCGCCGCCCTTGGGGTGCGGGGCGGTGCCGCGGAGGATCCAAATGACAGAATCCCGCGATTTCAGTATGATATATCCCATCCATCCCGAACAAAGGACGGCAAGTCCATGCCCCCCACAAACCCCAAGATTCTCCTGGTCGATGATGAACCGTCCATCACGGAGCACCTGAGCGCCTTTCTGGAACGCGCCGGCTACACGGTTCAATGCGCCTCCAACGGCCAGGAGGCGCTCGAGGCGGTCGGCAAAACCCAGCCGGAGCTGGTCATCCTGGACGTGCTCATGCCGGAAATGGACGGGCGGGCCGTGCTGCGCACGCTGCGGTCACAGGGAAATCACACGCCGGTCATCCTGCTGACCCAGGTGGGAGAAGCCGGCGAGCGCGCGATGGCGCTTGAGGAAGGCGCGGACGATTACCTGAACAAGCCGTTTGACCCGCGCGAACTCCTGGCCCGCGTCCGGGCGGTCTTGCGGCGGGCGCAGGGTTCGCCCGTGGCGCTTTCCTCGGCCTGGAAAATCACCTCCGCCGGGCTGGTGCTGGACCGCCGCGCACGGCGGGCGGCGCTGGCGGGGAACGTGCTGACGCTGACGCCCAAGGCACTCTCGCTTCTGGAGTATATGATGACCCACCCGGATGAACTGATCACGCGCGAACGCCTTCTGGATGCGGTCTGGGGATGGGATTACCCGGCCGGTACGCGCGCGGTCGATACGCGCATCGCCGAACTGCGCCGGGCGCTGAAGGATGAAGCCGAGCAGCCGCAATTCATCGAAACCGTCACCGGCGAGGGATACCGGTTCCGCGCGCCGGTCGAGGGCGAGCAATGAGGCTGCGCATCGGGCTGGCGCTGCTGCCGCTGGCGTTGGGCCTGGCGGCGATGATCCTTCTGCAGAAACTGATGCGCCCGCTCCCCCTGCTTTCGATCAAGATCGATTTCGGCCTGCTGGCGTTCTTTGCCGGGATTTTCCTCAGCACACTCCTGCTGTTGGTTGTGCCGACGCGGTACGCATATAAACGACAGCGCGAATATGGAATTGCCCGTGAAAAACTGAAGCACGCGGAAGCCCAGCGGCGGTTCCTGCGCCGGCTGGACCACGAATTAAAGAATCCGCTGACGGGCATCCGGGCGGCACTCGCCAACCTGGAGGGCACCGGCGGGGCCGGGGCGACTCCTTCGGCTATTCCGGATATCCAGCATCAGGTGGAACGCCTGACCCGCCTTACCGCCGGATTGCGCAAGCTGGCGGATTTGGAAGAGATCCCGCTGGAATACACGAAAGTCAATCTGGGCGAGCTCCTAAAGGAAACCGTGGAAGCCGTCCGGGCGCTGCCTTCCGTAAGTGGAAGGGATCTGCGTCTGATCGTCCCAAGCGTGCCGTGGCCGCTGCCGGAGATCACCGGCGACCGCGACCTGCTTTCCCTTGCTTTTTTCAACCTGATCGAGAATGCGATGAAGTACACCGGGCGGGTGGATACGGTCGAGGTGCGGGCGAGCGAACAGGCCCGCCACGTGCAGGTAGAGATCGCGGACACCGGTCCGGGGATCCCGCCGGAGGAACTGCCGCGCCTGTTCGAGGAGCTTTACCGCGGAACGAACGCCCGCGGCTGCGAGGGCTCCGGGCTGGGCCTGGCGCTGGTGAGGCGCGTGGTGAATCGGCACGAGGGGACGGTGACTGTCCGCAGCCGCCGCGACGGTGGACGGGGGACGGTGTTCGCCGTCACGTTGCCGGTCGCGGCCCACATCCCGCAGAAATCGAAATCGGCGGGGTAACAGCGCCTGCCGTTGAAAATCTTTCCCGGATTACTTAGAACCAATTCTTCCCTTTCTTCGAAATGATCGTGAGAAAAAATTCTATTAACGGCAGGAGCGTGGGAATGCCACACCTGTAGGGTGCGCGGTTTTTTTGTAATTGCTCAGGCTTCCGATGATACACAGTCCTAACCTCCTCTCCCCCTTCCCCTTACGGGGAAGTGGGAGAGCCTGTCCTCGAGCAAAGCGAGGGGAGGGTGCCTGAACCTCGGTGTTCTTCGAGGTGAAGGCGGGGTGTGGGGATTAGGACAGCAAAGGTTGAGCAGCAATAAAAAAAAAATAAAGCAGCCTTAAGGGGACATTCACGGTTCTTTTTTTTCACGGCTCGCGGGATTAAGTCCTTATCTGCTTCGTCATGCCGCTTGGCGGAAAACCGTACGTGACGGCGGTCGGTGTAGTGGTCGCGGTAGGAGACGGCGCGGGGGAGGTCCGGGTCACCGTGGGGGCGGCCGAATCGGTTTTCGCCGGGAGCGGATCGGGCTTCCCGCCCAGCCCCGCCACCGCGAGCGGAACCTGGCTGTCGAGGTCGGTGCCGTCGCCGAGTTGGCCGGATTCGTTGGCGCCCCAGCACTTCACGCCGCCCAAGTCCGTCACGGCACAGGTATGAGCCCATCCCAGGCTCAGCACTTCCGCGCCCTCCCCCAGCCCGTACACCTCGGCCGGCACGGCGCGCGAGGCCTTCGTGCCATCCCCCAATTGGCCCGAATAATTCCATCCCCAGCACAGAGCCCCGCCTGCCCGCGTAATCCCGCAGGTGTGGTTCCAGCCCGCCGCCACATTCCGCATTCCCTGTGCGGGATCGTGAACCGCGACCGGGGTACTGCGCGTGTCGCCTGTCCCATCGCCCAGCTGGCCGTATTTATTGTTGCCCCAGCAGCGGATCCCGCCGTAGATCGTCAGCGCGCAGGCCTGCCCGCCGTCGGCGGAAATTCTCTCGGCGCTCATAGCCAGCCCCGCCACATCCATCGGGGTAAACCGGTAATCCTCCACCGCGCCGTATCCCAGCTGGCCGTATTCGTTGTTGCCCCAGCACCGGACGCTTTTATCCGCGGTCAGAATGCAGGTGTGCCCCCACCCCGCCGCCACCGCCAGCGCCCCATTGCCCATCGGAGCCTGGATCGGGACGGGAACGCTGCGGCTGGTTGTCGTTCCGTCGCCCAACTGACCGTATTGGTTGAAGCCCCAGCACATCACCGCGCCCGATGCGGTCACCGCACAGGTGTGATCGTCGCCGGCTTCGATCGCGATTACGCCCGCGGATAATCCGTGGACAGCCACGGGCGGCCCGCTGTCGGCGTTTTGCCCGTTTCCCAATTCACCGTATTTGTTATACCCCCAGCATTTCACACCGCCGGATTTGGTCAGCGCGCAGGTATGCGCCCAACCCGCCGTGAGCGCCTTCACGTCCGCGAGCCCTTCCACCTCCACCGGCAGATTGCTGTTGACCATGCTTTCGTTTCCCAGCTGCCGGCGGGTGTTCATTCCCCAGCATTTCACGCGGCCGGTGTCGAAAACCGCGCAGGAGTGGGCTTTCCCCAGCGCGATATCCACAACACGCGGTATCTGCAAGGTCGCGGTGGCTGCGGGCGGGCCGGATTCCGGGAGGGTGACAGCGGCGCCCGGCGTTTCAGCAAGGAGGATTTCCCCGGCGTCCGGGATGGTTGCCGAGGCGGAAGGATCCGCGGATCCTGAACTTGAGGGGGTGCTCCCCATTTCCACATCGACGCTTAACGTGCCGCAACCGGCCAGGAACGCCGATAGAAGCAACGCCGCCAAGGCTGGTCTTCGCATGATCTCGTTCTCCAATTTCCGGATGGGAAGCGGGGGAAAAGCGGGCACACTCCCGCCTCCCGGATTGGATCCCGACAACCGTCACCGGAACAAACCGGGGTCCCGCCGTCCCATCGCCCGGCTGGCCGTGGGCATTACCGCCCCGGCGCATCACCCTGCCGCCTTTGGTCTACTCGCGGGCGTGATTTCATCCCCAAGCCAGCGGCCGGGGTTAAATTCTGGATGAGGCCCCGGCGGCGGCCGCCGCCGGGCGCAATCCAACAATGCTCAGCGGCACGATGCTGTCGAGGTTGGTGCCGTCGCCGAGCTGGCCGGAGTCGTTCCGGCCCCAGCACTTGACCCCGCCGGCGGCCGTGACGGCGCAGGTGTGCGCCCAGCCGGGGGCGACCTCGACCGCGTCCTCCATCAGCCGGCGGACGCTCACCGGCCGGCTCCGGGTGGCTTTGGTTTCGTCGCCCAGCTGGCCGTAATAATTCCAACCCCAGCATTTCACCTCGCCGTTGCCCGTCACGGCGCAGGTGTGATTCCAGCCCGCGGTCACCCGCGCCATGCCCTGATCCAGGCCCTCCACCGCGACGGGGCTCAGGCGCTTTTCCGCCGTTCCGTCGCCCAGCTGGCCGTACTTGTTGTTCCCCCAACATTGGACCGCGCCGCCCGTCCGGAGCGCGCAGGTCTGGCCGCCGGCGGCGCTGAGGCCGATCACGCCGCTCTGCAATTCCGGAATGATCACCGGCGTAAGCCGCTCAAACGCCTCCTCACCGTAACCCAGCTGGCCGTACTCGTTGTTTCCCCAGCATTGAATACCGCCCGCAGAGACGAGCACGCAAGTATGGCCCCAGCCCGCCACCACGGCCGCGGCCTGGCCGGAGAGTCCCTGAACCGCGACCGGCACGCTGCGGCTGATGTGCGTTCCATCGCCCAGCTGCCCGAACTGGTTGTAGCCCCAGCATCGCACCGCGCCGTCCGCGATCACCGCGCAGGTGTGATCCTCTTTGGTGCCGATGTTGACGACGCCGGAAGCCAGCCCCTCAACCTCGACCGGCACGCTTGAATCAGCGGTCTTCCCGTTGCCCAGCTCGCCGTTTTTGTTGTATCCCCAGCACCGCACCGCGCCGGACCGGGTCAGGGCGCAGGTATGCGCCCAGCCTGCCGCCACCATCGAGACGTTCTCCAGCCCCTTCACCTCCACCGGGATGTTGCTGTTGACCATCGAACCGTCCCCGAGCTGGCCGTGCTCGTTGTTACCCCAGCAATTCACGCCGCCCTGGTCCGTCAGTGCGCAGGTATGCTCCTCGCCGGAGGAGAGGGCGGCCGCATGCAGAACCAGCGGGACGGTCGAAGTCGGGGTGGGCATAAGGGTGTCTTCCTCCGCCGTCGCGGTCGGGGAAGCGGTCGGGGCGGGCGTATCCGCTTCCGCCGTGGGCGAAGCCGCGGCCCGTGTCGGATGCGGACTGGCGGCGGCCGTCCATCCGTAATCGACGTCGATATCCAGCGTGCCGCAGCCGGTGAGAAGGGCAAGGATAATCAGAGCAGATAAAGGATTCTGTCTCATAGAATTCCTTCTTAATGTAGTTCGTGAAATCCGTTCTCTACTATTTCCACGGCGGCGCTGTCGCGAGATCAACCGGGGTGTCGCGGTTTATTGTTGTGCCATCTCCAAGTTGACCGTACCAATTCCTTCCCCAGCACTTTGCCCTGCCATCGACGGAGAGAACGCAGGTGTGATGAGAACCGGCGGCAATCGCCTTCCATGGTCCGTGCACACCAACAACGCTTACCGGGAAAAGATCTACCCCCCCGCCGGGATTAAATCCCCAGCATTGCGCGCCGCCTCCGGAGATCAGCGCGCAGGTCTGGTCAGCACCCACACCAATATCGACCGCGCCGCCCGAAAGGTTAGCGACATCCACAGGCTCCCGGCTGCTGCGTCCGGTGCCATCCCCTAAAAAATAAAATCCCCAACACTTGACCCCTGCATCCCGGATAATTGCACATGTACGGGATGCACCGGTGGATATCGCCGCAACTCCACCGGACAACCCAAAAACATCCTCCGGAGGATAGCCGTCTTTGTTGAAAGGCCGGCTTCCCAGCTGGCCGGCGCTGCTTTCCCCCCAACACTTAACGCCGCCGGCTTTCGTTAACACACAAGTGTACAAATCACCCGTAGCAATGAAGGATACCTCCACTCCATTCAATCCGGTCGCCTGCTTGGGTACGCTGCTATTGGTCCTTGTTCCATCGCCCAATTGAGCGGCCAGGTTGCCGCCCCAGCACATCACCTGTTCGGTTGAAGTCAACGCGCAGGTATGGTTATACCCCGCATCGACGCCCCGCATCCCTGCCGGCAGTCCTTTCACCATCACCGGAATCCGACTATCCGACGTCGTCCCTTCCCCCAACTGGCCGAATTCGTTTTTTCCCCAGCACGAAACTTCGCCCGACGCGGTTAAGGCGCAGGTATGTTCTCCGCCGGCCGCCACCGCGATAGCGACGTCCGGCAAACCGACAACATCCACCGGCACGGTCCGATTGGTCTTCGTACCATCGCCCAATTCCCCGAACGAGTTGTCTCCCCAGCACATCACACCTCCGGAAGACGTCACTCCGCATGTATGATTCAGGCCGGCCGAGAGGGAGACAAAGACACGCGACGCAACTACCGTCGGGGCGCGGGTTGCCGTCTGCGTCGGCTTGGGCGTTTTCGTCAGGGGAGCCTCGAAAATCAGATCCACTACGGTCAACGGGATCTTGCTGTCGGTCCAGGTGCCGTCGCCGAGCTGGCCCGATGAGTTTGAGCCCCAGCACTTCACCGCATCGAGCCCGGTCAACACACAGGTGTGCCCCCAGCCCAAAGCTACATCCATTGCTCCATCGGTCAGGTACTGCACGCGCGCAGGCGTGCTGCGGTTAAGGGTTGTCCCTTCTCCGAGCTGACCGAAATAATTCCAACCCCAGCACCGCAGCTCGCCGCCGCTGACCACCGCGCAAGTGTGATTCCAGCCGGCTTCGAGGCGGATGACGCCGGTCGATAATCCCGCCACCGCAACCGGGGCATATTGCTTTTGGGTTGTGCCATCCCCCAATTGCCCGTAGCGGTTGTTACCCCAGCAGTACGCACCGCCCCCGGCGATGAGCGCGCAGGTTTGGCTGCCGTCCGCCGTAACGTCGAGAATCTTGGCGCTGAGGTCGACCACATCCTCGGCCGGAAGGTGGATATCCGTCAGTTTGCCGAATCCCAACTGCCCATACTGGTTGTTGCCCCAGCACTTCGCCCAGCCCGCGGTCGTGCGGACGCAGGTGTGCCCCCAACCGGCTTGCACGTCCGCCACGCCGCCCCCGAACCACGGTGAGTCGACCGGAACGCTGCGAGCATCCTTTGTCCAATCACCCAGCTGGCCGTAGGTATTGATCCCCCAGCACTTCAGCCCTCCGCTGCTCATAACCGCACAGGTATGATCGTCACCCGAATCAATCGCCACCACACCCGAAGCAAGTCCCTGGACATCCACCGGCTTATTGCTGTCCACATTTTTTCCATTGCCCAACTCACCGTTGGCGTTGTATCCCCAGCATTTCACACCGCCGCCGGCGGTCAGCGCGCAAACGTGCGCCCAACCGGTCGTAACCGCCTTTACGTCCGTCAAACCGATGACATTGACCGGGTGGTTGGTGTTCACCCGGAGGCCGTTCCCCAACTGCCCGTGCTCGTTGTCGCCCCAGCATCTCACCCCCCCGTTGCTCATCACCGCGCAAGTGAAATTCCGGCCGGCGGCCAGGGCGACGGGATGTACCGTTTCCGGTGTTGGAGCGGCCCGTTCCGGAGTGGCTGCGGATTCGCCGGCTGTGGGAGAGGCGGTCGGGGTGGATACGAGAGCCGCAACCGACGATTCCGGCAAACCGGAAGGGATTTCCGCAACGCCGGAAACCGGAGTATTTCGAAAATCAACGTTGATCTTCAGCGTGCCGCAGCCGGCGAGGAGGATAAGCAGCAGGAGGATCAAAGGCAGTCTGATCTTGATTTTCATATCGATTCCAATCCACTCCCCCTCCTCTTTCCTCCCCCGTTTTTCAGGGTGCGAAAAACGGGGGAGGATTTTCACCGGCGGATCATTTCTTCCCGCCGGTCTCATTCCGGCGGAGCAAGCGCCGCTTCGAGCATCGCGCGGATCGCATCATATTTCGGGAGCAGGACCATTCCGCCCTGGGGCGTCGTCCAGTTGCTGCAGCCGTCGGGAGTCGTCACCCGGTAGCGGCGCAGCGAGGAAAGCGAAACCGAACCGGCCATATCCGCGAAGGGGGTGATGTCGTCGAGGGTCAGGTCGCTTTCGAAATATTCCATGAAGATCTTGAAGAAGCCCGGCAGGTTGGGAATGGCGCGCAGATCCAGCAGGCGCTGGGCGACGGCCACGATCACCTCCTGCTGGCGCCGGGTGCGGTCGAAATCGCTGGAGGCCTGGCGCGCGCGCACGTACCACAGCGCCAGGGATCCATCCATGTGCCGCTCCCCGGCTTCGACGGTGATGTTGCCGTACCCGTAGCGGTAATCGGTGTAGGTTCTGCCGACCTGCACATCAATCCCATCCAGCTTGTCGACCATGTCCTTGAAACCCTGGAAATTCATCAGCGCGTAATGGTCAACCTGCAGGCCGAAATTGTATTTCATCGTATCCCGAAACAGCTCGAAAGCCCCGCCCGGATAGTGGAGCTCCCGGCCCTGCTGGAACGCGATGTTGATGCGCTGCATCCCGTAAGCGGGGATGTATACGTACAGATCGCGCGGAAAGGAGATGACGGCGGCGAGGTTGCGCTCGCGGTTGAGGTGGAGGATCATGATCGCGTCGGTGCGGTAGGCGCCGGCGGTTTCGGATTTGTCGATCCCCAGGAGCGCGATGGTGATCGTACCCGGACCGGGATCGATCACTTCGGCGGGGAGGGGAATTTGGGTCGAGGCCGGGTGGATCGGGCCGGCGTAGGGCGACCAGGGGGGTGCTACGCCCGATGCGGTCGGCGTGGCGAGCGGCGCCAGGGTGGCGACGGTCGCCTTCGGTCCGCGGGTCGGGGAGCGGCCGTTTTTTTCGGACGTCTCGGTGGCCGGCTGGAACGGAGTGGCCGACGGCGTTTGCGACACGCGCGCCGCGGCGGGCGCGTAGGAACGAATCCCGGAATACACTCCGAGGCAGATGAGCACCAAAGCCAGCGGGACCGCCAGGAGGAAAAGGCGGCGTTTGGGCAGCCCGCGCAGCCGCGAGCCGAGGCTTGAAATCCGCTGAAAAACCGGATTATTTTTCATTGCTGGGAATTCTAACAGAATCACGTAGCCGGGATGCTACAGGGGTGTGTCAATTCCGATACGCCGGGACCGGCTTGAACCCGGAGGACTCGTCCGATTGAACCGGTAGCCTGCCCCGCCTTATTCACCGGGCTGGAAGAGATCTTCTTGACTCTCCCGGCAATTTTCTCGAGTGAGAGGATGGGCAGGAAAACCACGCCGTCTCATGGGAAATGGATAAAGCCGGCTGCATCGCTTTCACGGACGCAGCCGGCCTCTCCTTGCATCCATCTTGAATGGATTCCCAGGGTCATTCCCCCGGCAGGCCGATCACATCCGCGGGCTGGTACGAGTTCTCGATCGTGCCGTCGCCGACCTGGCCGGATTCGATAAGCTCCCAACACCGGATCCCGCCGGTTCCGGTGATAACGCACATATGGCCCTATCCCAAAGCCGGCAGCTTCGCTTTATGCATCCGTTTGTCGGCCGCCGCGTCCGGCGCTGGCCCGGAACGGAGAATGCCATCTGCCGGGAAGGCTCTCCTATTCCTGCTCGCCGCCGGTCTCTTCAGGGGATCGGCCCCTAGATTTCGAGGATGATATTCGAAAACACGTTGCCGACGGCGGGGCCGAGCAGGGACAAGAGGATGATGATGCAACAAGGCAATAGGATGCAAAAGACAAGAAGGATCAACAGGATTACGACAACGGTTGGGATTTTTCCTTTGCTCGGCGCAGGGGGCGGTTGATTGGTCATCGTCAAACCTTCTCTCTTTGAACGGTTTGGAGGAACCACACCACCCGTTTACTGTATCACAAGACTGAGATTTGTTTTTTCTGGATCGGAGCCGCGAGATTAGGTTAACTCCTGGACAATTCTGCAAATCCTGTCCATTTTTTATCCTAAGAATCGGACACCCTCTCCACGAAAAACAGCGGATCCTTCCTTAGCACCGCGAGCGCCGCATCCCACAGCGCCGCGGCGTCGAGCAGGACCGACACGGCGCCCGCGACGGTTGCGCGGATCAGATCCGGAGGCCGCAGGATTTCCGCCGCGCGGTCGTAACGCTGGCGCCAGCCGCGGAAATTGCGCGGCGCATACGATTTTCTCCGCTCCGATCCGTCGGCGAGGGTCAGCCGGTACTCGATCGGCGGGTCGAACAGGTAAGCCGGTACGATGATCTCTTCGACCGCGTGCATGGTCGTATTCGCCTCGAGGCCGCAGCCAAGGAACAGAATCTGCCCGCCGCGTTCGGCGTTAGCGCGGAAGGGGGAATGCGGGCCGCAGGGGGTGCTGTCGGCCGCGTGCGCTTCGATCAGTTCCGCGGCCAGCGGCCCGGCGGCGCACACGGAATGGGTCGGATGCAGGCTGCGCAGCGTTCCCGGCCTGGTGCGGAATGTTTCGGGGATGATCCCCACATTGGATGGCGTGTGACGGATGTCGAAAATCGGATTCTCGGGGGTTACCCGCTCCCAGGTCAGGGCCGGCATGAGCAGCGTGCCGTCCGGGCCGAGCGTTTCGAGCAAACCCTGGATCACGGTTTCCGGCCCGCCGGCCCCACCCCCTCGTTCCCCCTCTCCCGGCTGATCCCTCGATGCCGCTCGGGACAAGTACCGGGAGAGGGGGATGCCAGCCGGAAGCGAATCCGTAAACGAACGGAATGAACTGTGGACGAGCAGCAATCCGCCGGGGCGCACACCCAGGGCGAGGAGGTCTTTGCGGAAGCGATCTTGAAATTCAAACATTTTTTTACCGCAGAGCCGCAGAGGACGCAGAGGTTTTTCTTTGATTTAATTTTTTCTCTGCGCTCTCTGCGCCTCTGCGGTGAGACCTTGTTTCACTTCTCCTTCATCCCCTCGAATACCTTCCAGCACCGGAACAGCCCGCGCGGGACGTGGAAGCAGCCTTTCCACTTCCCGCCCTTGAGCGGCAGGAGGACTTCGCCGCGGCGGGTGAGGTAGCCGAACCACTCGCCGTAGCGCGGGTCCGGAAAACGCTCCCAGGCGTATTCGTGTACGCGCTCGTACCACTCCCGGCATTCCGCCCGGCCGCTTTGGGCGAAGCCGAGCGCGAGCGCGATCAGCGTTTCGATGTGGACCCACCACAGTTTTTGATCCCATTCCAGCTGCTGCGGCGGATGCCCGTGGCGGTCGAGGAAGTAGTACAGGCCGCCGTATTCCCGGTCCCAGGCGTGGTCGAGCGTGGCCAGGACGACGCCGACCGCCTTCTCGATCAGGGCGCGGTCGCCGCGCCGGATTCCGATATCCATCAGGAACCACATCGCCTCGATCGCGTGGCCCGGGTTGAGCAAGCGGCCTTCGAACGAATCCACCTGGCTCCCATCCGGCGCCACGTTTTCGAGGATGATATTCTTCTCCGGATCGAGGAATTCCCCCGGCACGGCTTTCATGCATTCGTCGATCGCCGCTTCGGTCTCTTCGGGCGGCAGCAGCCGCTCGAGTTCGAACGCGAGGTTGCACAGGATCATCGGCAACGCGAAGTTCTTCAGCGGGCGGGTGCCGGGGACGAGTTTGTTGTAGATACCCTTGGGATTCTCCCGCCGGCGCAGAATATTCCGGTACGTGCTGCGCGCCAGGCCGGCGGCCTGTTCATCCCCGGATGCCAAGCTGTACTGCGCCAACGCCATTGCCGCGAAGCAATCCGAGAAGATGTTGTAGGGTTGGACAAGCGGCCGGCCGTCGCGGGCCAGCGAGAAATACCAGTTGCTGTCGGGCGCACGGCCGTGCTTTATCAGGAACTCCGCGCCGTGGCGGGCGACCTCCAGCCATTCCTGGCGCGCTTCGCAGCGGTTGTACAGCATGGAAAAGGTCCATACCTGCCGCGCCTGCAGCCAAATAAATTTATCGGTGTCAAACACGCTTCCGTCGCGGTTCAGGCAGGTAAAGTAGCCGCCGCACTCGCGGTCGATCGAATGCTTCTCCCAGAACGGGATCACATCCTCAAGCAGCGCGCGGCGGTACTGTTCGGCGTATTCGGAGAAATTGGTCATGGGGAATGCACGCCTCCAGAAAGGATGACTTCACTCGCCGGCGTGTACCAGACCGGGATGAGTGCGATCGTCATGCCGGCATGTACTTGGCCGCGATGAGGGCAATCGTCATGCCGGCGTGTCCTTGGCCGCGATGAGGGCGATCGTCATGCCGGCGTGTACTTGACCGGGATGAGGGCGATCGTCATGCCGGCGTGTACTTGGCCGGGATGAGGGCGATCGTCATGCCGGCGTGTACTTGGCCGGCATCCAGGGTCAAAGGAAAGATTACGGATGATAATTCGCAGCCTGCCTTTGGATCCCGGCTGGGATCACCCTCGCTTCCCTTCATAGTACGCCGGGCAGGCACAACACTTCCGGCTCCAAGGACAAATGCGAGCCGGAATATTGCGCGAGGGCAGGCGCCGGGATGACAGCCACTATCACACCGGCGGTTCGCACGCTTTATAGCGGAATATGCCGGACCGGTTCTTTCCATCCCGGCCGGACGCCGAAATGTTCGCAATAGCGGCGAAAGAGGTGCCCGGCCTGCGGGTAGCAGGAATTCGGGCTGAGGAAATGCGGGAACTCGAAGGTGATCGCCTTTTCCGCGCCGGCTTTTTCCGCGGCCTCGAGCTTGAGCAGCAGCTTTTCCCACTTAATGGGCGGGAACTTGATCGGCATATCGCGGTCGAACGTTTCGACGTTGCTCCACGAGCGCAGGCCGTGCTTCTCCGCCAGCGCCTTGTTCACCGCCAGGAAATCCGGCAGCGCGTGGAAATCCACGTGCCCGTCCTGAAAGGCGACGATATCGATCGCGCCGCGGATCCCGGCCATCACTTCCCCCCACTCCGCTTCGTGCGCCGCGAGCGAGATCCCATCCCCCTTTTCCGTCAGCGCATCATAAGAGCTGACCGCTTTCGGGCCGTCGATCCAGGGTGAGATGAGCGTGGGCAGCCCGCCCGAGACCTCCTTGCAGTGGCGGCCCATCGTGGCGTAGAGGTCGATGATCCCCTTTGATCGGCGGCTGACCTCCTGGGTAAGGTACCAGCCTTTGAATGCCGCGCGCTTGCCATAGCGCCCCCAGACCTCGTCGACCACGGCGCGGTTGAGATCGACCTCCTTCCGGAAATCGCCGGCGGACCAGTAGCGGCCGGAATCGTACGTCCCGAAGAAAAACGCCATGTCGTGCTGTTCGGCCAGCGTCAGGAAAAGATCTACCAGGTCCAGCGGCGGGCGGTAACAGCCTTCGCGTTCGATGAGGATATCCGAGGGGTATGTCAGCCAGCGCTTGTGGCCGGAGCGGATCAGGATCACGGTGTCGATCCCGATCGTGCGCATGGCGAGGAAATCCTTCGCCCACTCCTGGGGCCCCCAATTCTGATGCGGGATGTCGTGCGAGATCTCGTCGAGGAAGGTGCCGGTCAGGCGCATGGGTGGCTCCTATCGCCGGGCGGAAGCCGCGGGGGGATTATCACTAATCGAGACCGATCCAATTATAAACTGACCATCGACGATCGACGATCGACCGTCGAAAAGACGAGGGGCGATGGGCTGTCGACCATCGCTGGCAATCCTTCAAGACGCAGATTGTGCCAAACGAGAAATAAGGTGATGGGGTGCGTTATCCGCGATGGTCGCCCCTCATCCCTTCCCCAGCGCCCGCTCGATCTCTTCCAGATGCATTCGTTTGTGTTCGGAGCGGGTCAGATGCACCGCCGTTCCGATCGTTTGGATCCCCTCGACCATCTCGGAAGTGAGGGCTTCGATCGTCTGATTGATCTCGAGCGATTTTTTAACCGCCAGTTCCGCCGCCGCGCGGGGCGGGATGGCCAGGCACAAATCCCGCGCCGCGTCGTTTATGATGTCGACGTCCACCGGCGACGGGCCGATTCCCTCGCGTTTCCATTTTTCAATCAAGAGGATCGCGCGCGCGTCCCAGAACGCCAGATGCGCCAGGAGCGCGGCAACCGTCCAGCCGGCGTCCACCGGACGCGCAAGTTCCTCGTCGGTCAATCCGGCGGCCAAATCCGCCAAGCGCACGTGCTCGGCGGTGTTTTCCCGGATGACGATCGGAATAAACGGAAATTCCATGAGAGTATTCCTTTCAGGCATGATTAAGGCTTTTGATCCGGAGGGAGGAAGGAAATAACCGCACCCGGTCCAGGATTCCGCCCTCGAATCCAAATGCCGATTCGGAAAATCCGCAAGCGGATGGCCATGAATCACTCCGCCGGAAGCAGGGTGAAATCGAACGCGTTGATCGAAAGGCCTTCATCAACCAGCACGCTGGGGTTCGCCAACTCCTGCAGGAAGAGCCTGCCGTCTTCGCCCGAAAACAGCACCCGGCGGGCATCCACCCAATGGGCGGGGTAGGCCGTCGGCGTATCGGTCAGGCGCACCAGCGCCTCGCCGGGCGCGCAAACATAGGGCACGTTGATCATCGCCGGCGAGTCCTCACGATACTGGTAATAATTCAGGAGGAACCGCCGGGAATCCGGCGCCCACTCCATGAGATCCGCGCTTTTCCCAAGCGACGCATACAGCGTATCCAAGCCGGCGGCATCCGCAATGTGCACATCGGTTGTCCCGTCGTGGCGGTCGAAATACACCGCCCGGCTGCCGTCGGGCGAAAGGATCGCGCCCGGGTATCCTTGGAAGGCCCATCGCTTCTCGGGCTCCCCCTGGACGGGCACGAACCAGACCGTCATCGGCTGCGGGCCAGGCGTTTTTGCGCCATACGACACCACCGAGAATCCGGAGGAATCCTGCGCCCATACGATTTGCGGCCCGTTGGAGCCAACGGGGGCGTTCTCCGGAAAGGCGAACGCCGCGTTTGGATCCTTCCCGTCCTGCCGCACAAGCACGATCTCCCCTGTATGAAAGACCGTCATCCACTCGCCGTCCGGGGAAAAGCTGAAATTGCCGCCCTCGCCCGGCGCAAAGATCCGTTCCGGGGTGGAACCGTCGAGATCCACGCGGTATAGGTCGTACTGCTGGCCGTCGGGGACCTTCGTGTTGAAGTACAGGTAGCGGCTGTCGGCGCTGAAATCAAATTGATTAATGGTGATAAAACCGCCGCTTTCCGGCGATAGGGTATCCAGGTAGGCGCGGCCGAGCAAAGGAACCGGCTCTCCGCCTTCGACGCGGATGGCATATATCTCCCCATTCTTCCGGTACGCCACCGCTGAGCCGTCGCCGGAGATGCAGATATCCGTGGTGTTGACGCTGTCGGCGAGTTTTTGCGGTTCTCCGCCTTCGGTCCAAATGTACGGACCGTCCGATTTCTGATACGCCGCGCGTACGATCTGGTTGGCCGCCCGCTCTTCGGGGGTTGCGGCCAGCGGCATCTCGCATGCTGTGAGGACTGCCGCCAAAAGCATGGACGCGACAAGAATCCGTTCTTTCATGTCGTTCCCTCCCGCCGTGCGTATAACCAAGCTCATCCTAGACCGGACGAAAGCCGTGATCCCGCGGCCAAGCCCTGTATACCACATATCACAACCGGTGAAAAACAATTTTTTTGGAAGGACGACCATTCTTACTTTTATCCCAAGCCCCGCCTGGTTTTTTCAGAATGCCGGCCGCTTTCCGGAATTGCTTTTTATTACCGCCCCTCGGATGCGTTTTCCGAAAAGGCTTTTCCGCGGATCATCGCTTGCCTTCCGCGAAATCCGCGGCGCCTGCAGAGGCAATCGGCAAGGGCGTGCGGCCGACCATCGGTTTCAGGTCCGGTCCTCGACCCGAAGTTCCCACACCACGCGCCCCCATCCGCCGCATGGAAGCCCGACATCCACGCAACCGGCGCGCCGGAAGCGCATCTCGTTCGGGTCGACCCCGGCATACAGCATCTCGTTGGCGGTGTAGATCAGGAGCAGGGCCGAGTTGAGGGAGTAGGCGCAGATCTTCTTCGGGCTCAACTCCGTCAGGAGATTTCCCGCGCCGTCAAAATATAATTTGTCGCCGACCTTGTGGCGGCTGTTGCAGCCATGCGCCTCGACCGCTTCCAAAATGATGAATTTTTTCTGCAGCA
Organism: Anaerolineales bacterium; assembly: GCA_016932475.1. Classification (GTDB taxonomy): domain Bacteria; phylum Chloroflexota; class Anaerolineae; order Anaerolineales; family RBG-16-64-43; genus JAFGKK01. Next base: position 5,951 of record JAFGCU010000036.1, on the reverse strand, counting down.
GACCGCTCTTCTCCAAAACATCCTCATTGCGCGGTTCCTTCCGGAATTCCGCCAGTTCCGCGTCCGAATAGCCCAGCCGCTTCTGCATTACTTTCCACATCCGTTCATCGACCGGCATACCCGCCTCCAACGATCCCCAGAATGAAAATCCCCACCCCGTATTTCCCATCCGCATCCTTCCACCTGCATCCGGGTGCGAATTACTTAACGACGGATTGTGCTCCGCGGGTCCCGCCGGAGCGCCATGGATACCTCAATGTCAAGAAAAGAAGAACGGTCAGCATCCCCAGGTGATACACCGCCAGGTATTTATGGACCTGGTAATTCCAGGCCAACTCACCATGCAGCACACCCAGCACGAACAATCCGTACAGGTTTGCGCCGACGAGCACCATCGCGGCAATCAATCCGGAAAACCGTCTATCATACTCGCGCAACCCCAGGCATGCCGCCAGGAGGAAGGGGTAGCAGTGGAACAGATAGCGTTCATGCGTTCCGGTGAGCAAGAGGTTGAAAGCCAGGTTGATCAACGCCAGGTGCAAAATAAAATTCAACAACGCCTCCCGGTCCATCCCCGCAACGTTCGCGGGCCGGCGCCGGCGGAGGAAGGACAACAGAGAGAGGGTTATCCCCGCGGCGAAAACAAGAAAAAGGACTATCCCTATGCCATACGGGGTCAGGAGGTTTGCGAACGCGCTGCCGGTATCTGGGAACAGCGGATCAGAGGACGAACGCCACATGTCGCGATCCAGCAGGACCCACAGGTTGATGCCGTTGGCCGAGAGCAGGCCGCCGGGATTGCTGCGTGCACCCCATACCAGCGGTAAATGAGAACGATAAGAATCCGGGAGCTTCAGGAAAAGATCCCATGCGAACACGAAAAAGAACTGCAGGGCGAGGAGCATCCCCAAATACGGGAACCCAGTGCGGATTTTTCGGCCGTAAAAGATGCAGACGATGAGAAGCAACTCGATGGAAAACAAGCTGAAGATGCTTAATTGCTTCGTCAACAGAAGCATTGCCGTCAGCAGGCTGACGGCGACGAAGAAAACAACTGGATGAATTCCTCCGGTCAATTGAAACCGGATAATCCAATACAAAACAGCCAGTATGAAAAATTGGCTGATGCCGTCTATCTGCCCCCACACCGCGCCACCCGCCCACGAGGAAATCAGCAGTCCGGTTATCCCGGCCCACAGCGCGGCATTTTTTATTTTCAGTTCCTTAAGGATGAGGAAAACCAGGAATACGTTCAGGCCGTCCACAACCGCCAGCAGGAAGCGGAACACCCATTCCGCATTCGGGATTCCGGCTTTCCACAGCAGTTTGAATACTCCCGCCGATCCGGCCATGCCGAGGATGGGGTAGTTGCACGAGGGGCAGGATTCGTATACCGCACTCCAGCCCTGGTTCCACTGCCTCGCCCAATCCATGAACGCGCCGATATCGCCGTGGTGGTAAAAATCCGGAAAAGCGGCGACGAGGATCGCGGAGATCGCAATTCCAAGCACCAGAATGCCGTACTGCCAGCAAGATCGAGGCTTCATACGCCGCCTATGCAATCAGATTTTCCCGCTTTCCAGATCGGGCCGAATGAACGGCGGACCCATGTCCCGGTTTGCCCTCGGGCAGTATAAACGATCCAATTTGACCGGACAAGTTTATCTGCCGGGAAAGTAGAAAGCCGTATCCGCAAACCTTTTCCAACAACCGATGGGCCGCCTTTTCCGACAATAAAGGTAATGGGTAAATTTTAGAATCAATTTTATAACAGCCTTCCTCTCGCATCATGCCGACGCAACTCCGCTCCGGGGTCAATTCGCCAATGGATGAACCGGGTGTGCTCGGTTTCGTCCGTCACCCCGGCGTGGTCGTTCTCGTCCGTCACCCCGGCGTGCTCGAGGCCGGGGTCCAGTAATTTTCGCGTTTCATGGATGCCGGCCAAGTTCACCCCCGCTTTGCATTCATCCCGGCTCAAGAACCAGAAGCGAGCCGGGATGCGTCCCCCGCTCGCGAGAACTTCGCACCGGGAAACCGCCGGCGCTCATCGCTCGGAGGACAGGCGCAGGGGCGGGCACCGGCATGATGATCGACAGGCTGAGTACTTACCCTGTTTTCACAACAAATCGGGTTCTATGTATTTACCCACACCGTCATCTGTGATTCATTCCGATTGGCCCATAATGGGTAGGGGATGGCGGTGAAATCCATTCCGTCCCTCGTTTTTCCGCGGAGGACTTGAACGCCGCCCAGGAGGTTTTGGTCCCGCTCCACGTGGATCGTTTCCGGGTTTATCCTTGCCGTAAAGATATCCATACCGGGGTTATCCGTGCTTTCCAGGCAGTATACCAATGGCCCGCGCGAGAGTGCGACTTTGTTTTTACAGCCGCGCAGATGCGGGGCGGCTTTTCGCCGGACAATCGGAATTTCGAATTCCAGATCCACGGTGTCATCCGGGGACCAGCAGCGCGGAAGGGCGATGTAACTCGAGAGGCGGGGATCATACCCGGAAGCGGGAGGCGGCAAGGGAATATTCTTGTTAACAGGAACATCCACGGAAGATCCATTGACCTTCAGGGAGGTATTTCCCGCCCAGGACGGAATCCGCACATGCAGCGTGAAATTCACCGGCCGATCCGGCTGGAACGCAATCCTGATCTTCCCCTCCCACGGCAGGCTGGATTCCAAGCTGACCGTTTTCCATTTTCCGTCCGCCATTCTCAATTCGTTGCCGATGTACTGATGAATCCACAGGTCATCCTGGTCATATGAATAGATATATTTTCCCAGAGCCGCCCAGGTGCGGGAAAGATTTGACGGGCAACAAGGAACCTGGAACCAGGGGCGCCGGGTGATCCCCTTCCGGCAAAGCAGCGGATTGTTGTACAGGTAGCTGTCTCCGCCCAGGCCGATTCCGACCGCCGCGGCGTTGTACAACTGCCACTCGAACAGGTCGCTGAATTTGGCTTCCGCGTGGATCAGCGCCATCTCCCAGTTCCAAAAAAGGCCGGCCAGGGCGGCGCACGTTTCGGCGTAGGCGACCTCGGGGTCGAGCTCCCCGTCCCGGCCGAAACCTTCCGACTCCGGCAGTGAGCCGATCCCGCCGGTGACGTACATCCGGTGAAGCACCATGTGCTCCCAGGCTTGTTCCATCGCCGGCAGAAGAGTCGGATCGGGTTCGATCCGGTGGAGCATGGCGATCGCCGTCTCCAAATATCCAAACCGGACCGCATGCCCGACCGGGACGTTCTGGGAACGGATGGGAGCGTGCTGCTGAAAATATTTTCCGTTCAGCACACTGAGGAACCAGCGCCACTTGGCGGAAAATGGCCGCTTCGCATAATTTTCGGGCGGTAGTTGGAAGGATTGCTGATCCGGATTCCCGGCCAGAAAAGCCCGGCGTTGTTCCCGTACAATTTTTCTGCGTTTTTCAACCCGGGAATTCTGCCGGAGAATCAGCGGCGCAAACGGGCGGACCCTTCCGCGGCGCTCCAGGAATTGTTTTGCCAGATCCCGGTAAGGCGTGTGCCGGGTGACAAGATAAAGGCGCAGCAGGGCGATTTCGATCTCCTCGTGACCGGAGGTTTTTTCCGCTGTGGCCGTCAGGAAATCCCGCACCAGCAGGTCGGCGGCTTTCCGCGCGAGATTCAGGGCAGACGGATCGCCGGTGGCTTGAAAGTGGGAGACGGCCGCTTCGATGAGATGGCCGAGGCAATAGAGCTCGTGCTCGATCATCAGGTTCCCCCAGCGTTCGCCGGGAAAATGGATTTGGTTGTAGGTGTACAGGTAGCCGTCTTCCATCTGTGCGCGCGCCAGAAGGGAGATGAGCGCATCCATACTTGCTTTCAGGTCGTTCGAAGGCCAGTCGCCATAGATGCGGGCGGCCGCATCCAGCCATTTATAGGCGTCCGAATCGGCGAAAAACCATCCTTTCCGGAACCCCTTTTTCAGCCCCGCGGCAATCCGAAAATTATCGATGCAGCGGCTGGCTTCCAGTTCCCGCCATTGATGAAGGATGGAAACCTTGGCATTGGTTTCCAGGCGCGGGCTCCAAAAGGGGTCGGAAATTGCGACCTGGGAAATCAACATTTCTTCCATAATTTAGAATAACCCTTTCGAAGAACATGATTATCAGGGGAATAGCCCTAATATCATTCTACAGAGAATCACACATTTTTGCGTTTCATCGGATATTATCCGATATAATTTGTCCGAATTACTATGCATGAGATGGTGGTTACCGAAAGCATTTTGCGGATCACGCTCGACCACGCCGCGCGCGCCAAGGCGGCGAAGGTGAACGCGATCACGATCAAGCTCGGCCAGCTCTCGAGCCTGGTCGACGATTCGATTCGATCCGCTTCTACTGGGAGCTGATCGCCGCGGATACGATCGCGGAGAAGGCCGAGCTACGGTTCGAGCGCATCCCGGCGCGCGCGCTGTGCCTGGATTGCGCGGCCGGGTTCGCGCTGGCGAAGGATTCCTTCACCTGCCCGGCCTGCAAATCCGAACGCTTCCGGATCACCGCCGGTGAGGAAATGACCGTCGAGAGCATTGCGGTGGAGACCTGATGCCCGACCCTCTGTCGGGACGCGGACGACAATGAAATCATCAGGGCATGCCGAAAAATTATACGGGCATGCCCTGATGAATTTACACCTGCAATCCCCCGCGTGACCCTGGGATTTATATTGGGTCACGGGCTGCTAACCACCGCGGCTTACACATCCAACTTGAGCGAAACCTCGTAGAAGACAAAAGACGCCTGTCCCGAAAATTCCTGATTACCGAAAGACGGGAAAGTGCAAATATATTCCGGCGGGCAGGTCCACTGCTGGAAGTAGAGCGCGAACCGAACGTCGTACCCCCCGATCGTCATATTTGAAACGTTGTAATATGCCGATTGATATTTCCAGAAATCTCCCGGGTTGGGGCCGTACGGATCGACGGCTTTGCCGGTCACACCGGCGCCGACCGTCGCCGCATACGCCTCATTTTCCGCGCGGAGTTGTTCCATGAAATCCGCGGAGAACAGATCGTCCATCACCTGGAATCTATCCTCCATGTGGTCCAAACGGGTTTTCAGGCTGTTGAGCACTTCCATCTCGACCCAGCCGTTGTCATACGTGTACGTGTTTTCGAACACATTATCCAGAACCCAGGAATTTCCGCTGCCATCCGAGAAGGCGTACGGCGTGAAGCCGGCATCCCTCAACGCATTTTCAAACTCGCGGAGGGTCACCATCGGGGTTTCGGTCGGCTTCGGCGTATTCGTCGGCTTGGGTTTGGATGTGCTCGTGGCTGTCGGCGGAATAACCGTATCAGCAGGCATAGGCGTCTGCGTGGGTTGCGGCGTCGGGGGAGCCGCCACCCCGACGATGGAGCATGCCATTACAATAGACAACAAAACGACCGATGCAAAGAGCAGAGCGGGCTTCTTCATGTATTTTCTCCTTTTTTGGAAGTTCCAGGCGACTCCGGTACTTGGAATGGCACTTGAGAAGACAACGGATGCTTATGTACCCTGGATTTGGCGATCCCCCGCAGAGAAAAATATCCGCCCGGCGGCATCGACGGCGAACCCCAATCCCATATTGGTCATATTATAGAAGGTAAACTGGACCGGGTGCAAGCAATTCGCCATCCGGATTTCCTTCCCCTGGGTCGACACCATCGACCGATTAAAGAGGGAAAAAGGGGCCCCGACGAGATATCTCCCCTCCCCCGGGTGGCTGTAATTATCTGATATAATTTGTCCGAATTCCTATGCATGAGATGGTGGTTACCGAAAGCATTTTGCGGATCACGCTCGACCATGCCGCACGCGTAAAAGCCGCGCGGGTGACCGCGATTTCGATCAAGCTCGGACAGCTCTCGAGCCTGGTCGACGATTCGATCCGCTTCTACTGGGAGCTGATCGCCGCGGATACGATCGCGGAGAAGGCCGAGCT
>JAFGCU010000035.1 GCA_016932475.1 Anaerolineales bacterium | reverse complement strand
CTGCCATCGGTCAAAACTCCCGTTTTGATCCGAGAGGGAATTATTCCTCCTTCCCGGTTTCCCTATTGACATAGTATGTCCTTCCCCCCACGGGGAAGGGAGAGGGGAAAAAAGATCCTGTTAAGTTATCCTTCCATCGTTGGGGGGTTAAGATATTGACGGCTTGAATCCCACCCGAGCAGGGCGGGGCTTGTCCCCGCCTTTATGTTTACTCCCACGAATAATCCAAAGCCTGGAGAAATGAGCGCGCCAGGATCATGTGCCCGAGCGCGTTCAGGTGGACGCGGTCCGATGCCAGCTCATCCGGGGCAAGATCGCGCAGCACCCGGTCGATGGCCGCCTGCGTATCCACAAGAACCGCCTGATATTTCAGCGCCAGCTTCCGGACAACATCCCCGTAACAATCCATCGTCGCGCGCATCGGAACGGCGCGCTCGGATTCGACGAAATAGGGCGTCATCAGGATCAATCCCTTCAAACGCGGGCGGGTTTCCTGCAGCAGCCGGTCGAGGGTGCTCTCATATTCGCCGACCGTTACCTGCCGCGACGGGGGAAGGCGGAGATCGAACTGGCCCCAGACATCGTTGATCCCGATCAGAATCGAAAGCCATTCGGGTTTGGGCTCGAGGACATGCTTAGTCCAGCGCGCTTCCAGGTCCCGGACGGTGTTCCCGCCGATGCCCATGTTCCAAATCCGGAGGCGGTGCCCGGGATACCCGGCCCGGATCAGGGTGTCGACATAATGGACATACCCGTTGCCGAGCAGATCATCCGGTGCGTCCGAGAGCGGTTCTTCCCGCCCCCATTCGGTGATGGAATCGCCGATCATGACCAATGTGCTGCCGGATTCAATTTTCATCGATGGCCGCCTTTCCGCGGAGTTCGGGTTTGTTCATACCGATTCTTTATCCGGTTTCATCCTTCAACCAGCGCACCCTTCGCAGCCGGTGTTCTTCCGCTTCCCGCACGACGGCCGGATCCATGAAGCGTTCGATCTCCTCCATCTTCCTCCCGATCGTCGCAGCGGACATCACCCGATCGGCATACCGGACCCCTTCCTCCAGCAGGTCGCGGTACCGTCCGGGATCCGTGCTGGTTTCATCCCATACCCCGCGTCCGTGGGTAACGACAAAATGGCATCCCAAGGCCCGGGCTTTTTCGTTCACGACCGCCTCAAAAGCCTCCCCCACGCCCGCGCCACCGACCCGGCTGACCAGGATGAATATCAATTCAAAAAGAGTATTGAAATACACGCGCAGCGGATCATCACCGGGAGAGAACCGCCGGGTTCTATCCTGGACCCGATTCGCGATATGACCGAGCAATATGCTCTCGCGGTCCGGGATGGGGACCGGATGAGGACGATCGGGATGCAGGAGGATATCGAATCCGGGAAACTGGTCCGGGGCGCTCGAGGTGACCACGCGCAGGCGGTACTTGGTCCGCGAGAGGCCGAGGGCAACCGTGAAATCGTCACTGATGCCGGTTTTGGCTGCTTTGCGAATCGCCGCATCTTCGTACGCGCGGGGGAGAGCAAACAACTGGCCGAACGTTTTCCCGATCCCTTCACCCGCTTCCCGCAGGCCCAAAAGGGGATGGAGGGCGGGATCGATGAACACCACCCGGCCCTTCTGATCCGCCATCAGCAGGTAATCCATCCCCTGCAGCGGGATAAAGGCGCGCAGATCGATATCCCGGCCCGGCTCGGGCAGCCGCAATCGCAGGAACAAACCGATGTTCAACACGATGTATGCGGCGAGATACAGGATATCGAAGGCCCCGCTCAGGAAATTCAGCTGGCCATCGGGATAATACAATCCGTGCCAGCTGCCGTAGCTGAAAAACAAATCCGAGACGGCGAACAGCAGTATGCCCGCGGCGATAATCCCCCAGGAAAGCCCCACCTGCCCTCCCAGGAAGACCATCGCCAGCGCGAGGGCGACCGAGAGCAGAAGGAAATCCAATCCCGGATACGCGAGGGCGACCGCCATCTCCATCGGGGTTCCGGCCTCCGGGCTGGACAGGATCGGCACGATAACCACCCCGATCAGCAGGATCATCATCGCCCCGAGGACGGCCAGCAATATTCGTCTTCCCCGAACCGGGATAGACGCCCTCAACGAAAGGTAGGGAGCCGCGAGGGCGAAGGACAGCGGGAAGTACCCGATCAACCAGAAGAGGTCGGCCGCGGTTATTCCGGAAACCTCCGGGCTCCCGGGCAATTCATTCAGGAACCAGATCAGCTCGCCCGCGGCCCAGCACAGCAATCCTGCCCCCATCGCCGCCCAAACGACGGCGCCTCCGCGGTTCGGAGTCTGGCGGTGATAGTTGCCGAAGGCCAACCCGGTCCCGATCAGGCTGAGGACCAGAGGGAAGAAGCTCGAAACGGCCGTCAGCAGCGCGGGAGACGGATTAAAGACAAAAACGAGTATGGCGGCGGCCAGCAGCGTTCCACCGGCCAGCGACGCGTTGCGGAGCAGTTTATATTCTTCAGTCATTCCGGCCCCCGTTCGTCATGAATCTTTCCGGGTTGCTTTCCGGCTGTCGCGCTGCCCGCCGATCCGGTCATGCGCGTTCGATCCGGAACGCCATATCCGCCTGGAAATCCGGCAGCGCGATTCCACACGAGCCGCTTCCGCCGCAGGCCACGTCGATCGGCTCGAGGAAAGCTCCCGCACGGGTATCGAAAGGCATGACGATATAATCGCCCGCCGTCAAACCGGCGATCTCCACCGTCACCCCGCTCCGGATCGCCGAATACGCCCTGACATCCCCGATCGATTCCCCTTCCATCGTGAAATCCTGGATCCAGAACAACCCGCCCGGTTCACCCGCCACCCCCCAGCCGCGGATCCGGGGATCGGCGCTTTCGATTTTCAGCGCGGAAGGATTCCACTTCACCAGCGGGATCCCTTCCAGGAACTGCGCCAGGCGGGCGGTGTCGGCGAGCATTTCGGGGGTCATCTCCATCCATGAGCCGCTGTTCCATTCCGCGGGGGTCGCGGCCGCTCCGGCCGCCAGCGCCGCCCAGATGGAATTGTGGAAGAGCTCGGGATAGTACACGTTTCCGGGAACCCCGAATTCGCCCACCCAATTCGGTTTGGCTTCCGCGTTCCACATCATCGCCGTCCATTCGGCAATAACCTGCGCGGCATGCACGGCATCGACATCCTGACCGCCGAAGGCAAAATCATACAAATGCACCTGCGGAATGTCCATATTCGCCCAGCCTTCCGGCCACCGGCCTTCTCCCGAATAGCTCGCCGTCGTCGGGTGGCGGTAGGGATCGTGCTCCGCAAAGAATGCGTTCACCTTCGCATGCCACGGATTAAGCTCGCCGTAGGCGTTGGTCAGGTTGATCTCCGAAACGGTCTGCCACATCCCGATCGCGGGGCTGTATCCCCAGCGGGCGATCATGTAGCGGTACAGGTTCGCCTGCCAGGCCCAGGCTTCTTCGGAGGCAAAGAAGGTTTCCATATCGCCCAGCTTGTGGAAACCGTTGGATTCCCAGCGCCCGCCGGCGAGGGAATGCGTGGCGTCCCGCAGATCGGGATGGGCCCAGACGGTGAAGACCAGCTGCACGCCCTTGGCCTGCGCGTCCCTGACAATTGCGTCGATCGACCCGAGGTTGTTGACGGAATACTTGTCGTACGAGCTGCCGACCGGCGACATCATGTACAACGGCCACCACACGACGTAATTCTCGCCGCCGGTTTTCATCGTCTCAAACAAGGCCACACCCGTGTCGATGGAAAAACCCTGGGTCAGGATGCTCCAGGCGTCGCAATGTCCGATGCCGTAAAACGGGGTGCCGTCGTCATACGCCAGGTAACGGCTGCTGTAGGCGGGATCCACCAGGTTCCCGGCCCGCACCCAGCCATGGAGTTGGGAGGGCGTCACCATGAAGCTGCCTTCGGCCGGCACGCTGCTTCCATTCTTATCCGCCGCGGTCACCCGGTACGTCCACTGCCCCTCACGCGAGGGCGTAAAGCGGATGCGCCAGGCGCTTTGCCCGTCCCAGAAGCCGGGGCTTTTCATCTCGATGCCGTCCGGACCGGAAAAGTAGCCGTCCAGGCTCACCTCGCGCGCATCATACGGATTGGAATACTCCGCCTCGACCGTCAACACCATTTCGATCGACTCATACCGGGGCAACTCGGTCCGGTCCACACGCACGTCGGATATCACCGGCCCGGCTCCCGAAGCGGTGGCCGCGGGCGGGATAACCGCCGGCGTTTCTTTGCCGGCCGCGCCGCAGCCGGCGGCGAAGATCGCGCCCGCCGCAACCAGAATGCCGATCCTTAACCGGCGGCGTGTTCGATGGACAACAATCATGATCCACTCCTTGTTACTACGGACCATCCGGATAATGCCCCGTCCCCGGCGGGAATCCGGCCGAACGCTAAAACAAGTTTGCCAGGAGAAACTCCCGGATCATTCGTGAAATCTCCTCCCAGGTGGGCTCGGTGGTCTTTCCCGGAAGCGGGTTCAGGCTGTGATCCCCTCCGTAGACGATCACCAGGGTCGAAGGGACTCCGGCCGCCGTTAATCGTTCCTCGAGGGTCAGCGCCTGCTGGATCGGCACAACGCCGTCCTTATCTCCGTGAAGAATAAGAAACGGCGGATCGTCGGGGGTAATGTACGTGACCGGGCTGGCGGGCGCGAGCAGCGTGTTATTGGTCCCGGCCAGCGCGCCGAAGGCGAAGTAGATCGCCATGCTCACCCCGCCTTCGACCACCTGGGTGAAATCGGAAAGCCCGGACAACGTGACCACCGCCTGGACCCGGGAGGATTGGTCGAGGTACTCGCCCACATCGAATCCCGCTGAAGCATCCGCCGTCCCCAGCAGCGCCGCCAAGTGGCCTCCGGCGCTTGCTCCGATCGCGGCGATCTTCCCGGGATTGATGTTGTACTCGGCGCGATGGGCGCGCAGGAAGCGCACCGCGCACATGACATCCTGGATCATCGCCGGGAATTTTATGTCGCTGGTGGCCAGGCGGTAATTGACCGAGACGACAAGGATCCCCTGGTCGTTGAGGTGGTGCCAGCCTTCGCCTTCGGCTTTATCCAGCTCGCGCCAGCTCCCGCCGTGGATGTAGATCAGGACCGGCCACGGGCCGCCGGATTTCGGGTAGTACACGTCGAGCTTTTGCGGGAGCCCCTCCATGGTGCAGTAGGTGACGTCGATATCGGATCCGCCGAATTTCCCGCCTGCGAAGGTGGCGGTGGCGGTCGGCGCCGGGCTGGGGGTGGCGGTCGGAGTTGCCGGTGTAACGGCGCAGGCGGCGAGGAGGAAAAGAAATGCGGCGGCAAACGCGGTTCGAAGATGCATATGCTTTATCTCCGCAATCCAACTATTATAGCCCGGTTTCGCGAGCGCCAAACTCGACCGGTTCGGGAAGGAGGCCGGGATTTTATCCACGGAGGGTCACGGAGAAAGTAAAATAACCGGCGCGTGAGGAAATCGAAAACGAAAATCCGACGAGCGCACGGGGCAATATCGACATCTGTAATTAATTCCCACGATCCTTCCCGCGCCGTCATTCTCCTAACCCCCTCACCCCTGACCCCTCTCCCCCTTCCCCGTAAGGGGAAGG